>CAIOHR010000425.1 GCA_903858115.1 uncultured Pirellula sp.
CCAAGTATTTGAATACGATCCCGCTTTCTTGTTTGGCAGCCATACTTTTCGTCACTGGCTTCAAGCTTGCTAGCCCAAAAATGATGCGGGACATGTACCGTGAAGGTCTTCCTCAATTTCTTCCGTTTCTGGCAACGCTCATTGCGATCGTTTTTACAGACTTGATTGTGGGAGTCGTTATCGGACTGCTGATCAGTGTGGCATTTATCTTAAACAGCAACATGCGACGCCCAGTCAAGCAAATAATCGAAAAGCATATCAGCGGGGACGTGCTGCACCTGCAGTTGGCTAACCAAGTTAGCTTTCTCAACAAGGCAACTTTGGATGCAGCGATAAACAAAGTGGCGGCGGGGTCGCATTTGTTGCTAGATGCAAGTACGACAGACTACATCGATCCAGACATTCTGAGTTTGCTACGCGACTTTATCCAACGCGATGCTCCAGTACGGGGCGTCAATGTAAGCACCCGTGGCTTTCATGAGAAATTTGGCATTCCAGACAGAACTCTCTTTCTGCACTACACCACCAAGCAGCTGCAAAGCAAACTCACTCCAGCCGAGGTATTGTCTATTCTCCGGGATGGAAATGAACGATTCAGAACCGGACAAAAACTAACAAGAGATCTTAGCAAACAAATGGATGGGACCTCGGCTGGTCAACATCCGTTAGCGGTTGTTCTGACCTGTATTGACTCTCGGTCGCCAGCTGAAATCATTTTTGACTTGGGGCTTGGGGATATCTTTACGATCCGCATTGCAGGCAATGTGGTTCGTTCCAAGGTACTAGGAAGTATGGAGTACGCGTGCAAAGTAGCTGGAGCTAAATTGATACTCATAGTGGGGCATACCCAATGTGGCGCAGTAACAGCTGCAGTCAATCTCATGTGTACACATAGCGAAACTCGTGAAGCCACCGGATGTGACCACTTAGAGCTAATTGTTGACGAAATTCAGCAATCCATAGACCCTAATTCTTGCACTCGATTTGGATCGCTTGATGAAACCAGGCAAAACCAATACGTGAACGACGTTGCACGCCGAAATGTATTGCATGCCGTCAAATTAGTCCCTCAGCAAAGCGAGACGATTCGCCAACTAGTTGCGGAAAAGAAGATCGCGATTGTTGGTGCCATGTACAACGTCTCGACAGGCGAAATAGATTTCATGCTCGATGAATCGATTGGACTAAAATAAAATCTCAAATAGATTAGGAACGCAAAGCATGTACGATCGCATCAATAAAACACTGCGCCTAGAAGCATCGAGCTGCCAGATTACCTTCCGAAAGCTTGGTCCATACGCCCTTCGAACATCCATGGTTTTAGTTGCGTTAATTGCGCAGTTTTGTTCCGCGAATGACGATCGGCATCCGCGAATCGGCAGCACCTACGTTGCACAAGATAGTCTTGCGCCTCCAATTGATTCCACACGTGACGCACAAGCTTGTATCGATGGTCTTTGCTGGAAGCCTTCTGATTTTGAAGTCACCTTGGAGGAGGCTGACAAAGGACGCGGCGACTTGTTGGTTCGTTTCCCGAGCGCTATGCCGTCAGGAAATGCGCAAAACGATCTCGTCGCCATGGAATGGTACCAAGCCAAGGATGCAAACAAGAATCCGATCTTAGCGCCAGCTGCCATCATCGTTCATGAATCTGGAAGTGGAATGACTGTCGGTCGCTTGATCGCGGCGGGATTGCGAAAGAAAGGCGTACATACCTTCATGATCCAGTTGCCTTATTATGGCAAGCGTCGCGGTCCAGAAGGAAAACCAACCGGACAAGCGGTCTTCACCGCCATGAAACAAAGTATCGCTGACGTTCGCCGCGCTAAAGATGCCATCTCGGCATTTTCGCTTGTGGACAAGACCCGAATCTCGGTCCAAGGCACAAGCTTGGGAGGTTTTGTTGCTTCGACAACCGCCTCGGTAGATGGCTCCTTTCATCGCGTATTTATTCTGTTGTCTGGCGGCGACATCCACGGAGTAATCGCCAGCGGAAAGAAAGATGCCGCCAAACTTCGACAGGAGTTATCGGAAGCGGGCATTGATTCGGATCAGCTTCGTACGCTGCTGAGTCATGTCGAGCCACTCAGGGTTGCACACCGTCTCGATCCATCGAAGACATGGTTGTTCTCAGGGGAGTTCGACGACGTTGTTCCTTTAGAGAACGCCAAGCTTTTGGCAAAAGCGATCGGCCTCGATGAAGAGCATCATGTGATCATGCTCGCCGATCATTACTCGG
>CAIOHR010000426.1 GCA_903858115.1 uncultured Pirellula sp.
CGAGATCCACGATCTGCACGCAACCATGCTCTACTGCCTCGGGATCGATCATACGCGATCGACGTTCCGATTCAGCGGCCGCGATATGCGCCTGACCGATGTTCATGGCAATGTAATCCACGGTATCTTGGCCTGATTATCATCTTGGCCTGATTATCATCTTGGCCTGATTGTCCCGGGGTGCCTGATTATCCCAGGACGATCTTCCTGAGAATCCTAACAGCCAGCGTTTGGATTATATTGGTATCCGCACGCGGTATTTCTTTGACCACTCTGATAAGTTGACATCTACGATGAAGTTTCGACTCCGCACCTCTGTGATTGCTATAGCGTTGTTGGGCATTTTTTCGCTTGTTGGGGCCAACTCGGTTTTTGCGGAAGTGCGATTGCCCGCTGTGTTTGGCGACCACATGGTGTTGCAGCAACAACAAAAGATTCGAGTATGGGGTTGGGCGGACGCGAACGAATCGGTCACGGTGAGTATTGGCAACAATAAAGAGACCGCCCAGCCCAATGCATCCGGGCGTTGGCAAGTCGAACTGCCTCCGATGGTGGCGAGCAAAGTACCCACAACAATTACGGTGAAAGGTTCGAACACGATCCAGATCCAGGACGTGCTCGTGGGCGAAGTCTGGCTTTGCTCTGGTCAGTCGAACATGGAGTGGACGGTGGCCATTAGCGCAAATCCCCAAGAGGAAATCGCCGCTGCTCAGTATCCTCTGATCCGGCATATCAAGGTCCCGCTGGTGCAATCGAACGTCCCGCTAGACAATTTCAATTCGAGTTGGCAAGGCTGCTCGCCGGAGACTGCAGGCAACTTTACGGCTTGCGGTTATTACATGGCTCGCCAGTTGCATCAAGAACTGGATGTACCCGTCGGGATCGTTAATTCGTCGTGGGGTGGTACCCGTGTTGAGCCATGGACTCCACCGGTTGGATTCCAGCGTGTGGAAGCTCTTCAAGGGATTTACCAATCGGTCATCGGTCGGACTCCCGGAACTCCGCAGTACAAAGAACGGTTGTCGGCATACATCAAGGCGGTTGAGGACTGGACCGCCAAAGCGAAGTCGTCCGTCAATTCCAAAGAACTATTGCCGCCCAGTCCGAGCTATCCAGGCGAGTTGGCTCCTTTTGGAAGCAACCAAGATCCCACGATGCTCTACAACGGCATGATCCATGCTCTCGTCGGTTTCCCGATCCGAGGTGCCCTCTGGTACCAAGGGGAATCCAACCATGATGAGGGGATGCTTTACTTTGAAAAGAAGAAAGCCCTTATCAACGGTTGGCGAGAACTCTGGGGTCAAGGAGATTTTCCTTTTTACTACGTGCAGATCGCTCCGTTCCGCTACGGCGATCGCGATCAGACAACGTTGGCAAAGTTTTGGGAGGCACAAGCCGCCGTGCAATCGATCCCCAAGACTGGGATGGTTGTCATCAACGATATCGCAACAGTAAACGATATTCATCCACCCAATAAACAAGATGTCGGTTATCGGCTAGCTCTGCTGGCACTTAAGAACGATTACGGCAAGAAAGATCTGGTCGCTAACAGCCCAGAGTTCCAATCCTTAGAAACCACCGGAGACCGTCTCAAGGTCCGTTTCAAGAACGCTGGCGGCGGACTCAAGACACGCGATGGCAAAGCGGCGAGCCACTTCGAAGTCATTGGAGCAGGGTCGGGTGGGTTCCAACCGGCAACCGCTACGATCGATGGCGGCACTGTCACCTTGGGTTCCGATAAAGTCTCATCGCCGGTCGCATTCCGATTTGCATGGAATATGCTCGCCGAACCGAATCTCTGCGGAGGCACCGGATTGCCAGTCGGAGCTTGTCGTGGAGGTGAACTACCGAGTTTCTTCAACTCGATTCCCAACTCCAAAGAATACAAACTCGTTTATGAGTTGGATCTGAGCAAATTGAACAAGAACATCAAGTACGACATCGACAACAGCGAATCCATGCCACCATTCGATCGTATCGGTTACTTGCTGGAGTTGACCACCGCCAATGGCGAAGAGCGAAATATCTTCGTCTCGGTAGATGCGTTTACCGAAGATGCCAAGAAAATAGGTTTTCCAACCGCTGCGTCGAAAGCAAGATTCCAAATGCCACTCCAAGGAATGGATGTTTTCAGCAACGTCGGTGGAATCAAAACGGGAACGAAAATCGGTACGGGCAATATCGAGTTTTGGCCTGACAATTACGGAATGAAGAACGGTGCAAAGGTCGCAGGCGCGTCGGAGACCGTCTACGATTTTGGAGATGAAACCGCACCGCC
>CAIOHR010000427.1 GCA_903858115.1 uncultured Pirellula sp.
GCCGTCGATTTCACTCCCACCGCTGATGTCGCGGTTGGATCAATCGTGATCCAAGGCGATCTAGTGGGGATTACCAAGCGCGACATCAAGGCCGGCTCGCTCGGCTCGATCGCGGTGGAAGGTGTCTTTGACATTCCCAAAGACCCCGCTCTGGCAATCGAGTTCGAAGCGGGCACCAAGGTCTACGTCGATGAAGACGGGGCTGTGGTCGCTGACGATGTTGGCACCAAGTATCTGGGCAAAGTCGTCACCGACGCTGCCGCCACTGATTCCTTTGTCCGCGTTCGCCTGAGCCAGTGATGAGACACCGTGAGCAACAACGCACAAATCATAAACATTGGAGCGATCCACGTTGCTGACGGCACGACTGTCGACTTCGTACCTGAGGTTGATGTACCTGCAGGTTCGATCGTCGTCGTGGGAAAGCTTGTGGGCATCGCCAAGTTTGGGATTACTGCGGGCTCACGAGGCAGCATCACGGTTCGCGGCGTCTTCGACGTCGTGAAAGACCCAACCACAAACATTCCCGCTGGAACGATCCTTTACTGGTCGCAGATCAGCTGGCATGTGGTCAAGAACGCATATGCACATTCAATGATCGGCAAAGCCATAGAGGCCGCGCCGCCAGGCACACTCACAGTCCGTTTACGTTTGAGTCAATAGATGATGGCATCAATCGCAAAAGTAACAATCGATCGAGCTCGCGCAACGCAGTCCTTGCGGATGGCCAATGGTCTAGTCAGCCAATGGCTCTCGGTGGGCGAGTATCGCAGTTGCTTTTGCGTGGCAAACCAGTCCGTTCCGTCAGCATGGATCATCGAAGGTCGTTTACCCAACGGCGATAACGTCCAACTCGCCAGTTACGAGACCGATTTGTTTGATCCGGCCAATCCACGCTACGTCACGATGAAGGCTATGTGTGGGCTGCCTATTCGATTCGTTGCGGCTACGCCTCAAACGAACGCGCGATTGTGGGTGGTATTCAAAAGTTAGCGACGACTACCGCTGGCCCGCACCAGGGGCACGAGTTGGGCCTCGGCTCTCCAAACGATCCCTGCGTTTGCGGTCCAGCGTTAGTTGTCACTTCACAATGTTTCTGTTTTCTCTGCTTAAGGATCCGTGTTCTATGAGAATCGCAATTCACGTCGCCATGTTGGCGATCCTCACTTACCTTGCATCTACTGTCTCAGCACAGGAGGTGGTTTGCAAAGATGGCCAATGTTCGATTATCCAATTGGTTCCTCTCACTGAAGAGATTCAGATCGATACATCCACCATCGAAAGCTCGGCCGCTAGTGATGAGGATCGATTCACCCAAGTCATTCGAGCCACAGTTCGTGTCACCATTAGCGGCGTTTGTGGGAGCGGAACGGTTGTCGGTCGCGATGCAGATGGAAACGCGATCGTTCTTACCAACGCTCACGTAGCGGGCACTCAGCGAGGTCGCACCGTTAACCTCGAACGGTGGAACTCAGATGGTTCCGTTGAGCGAGGCCGAGGAGCTATCATCTCTTCCGGATATGGCCGAGGGATGAGCGTCGACTTTGCCTTGCTCAAATGCAACGCTGAGTTTGCAAAAGATGTCCGCCCGATCCCGCTCGCCGACCGTTATCCAACCAAGGGGGCAATGGTCAGCACTTACGGCTGCCCTCGCTGTGAATGGCCTAGCTTGCAAGTGCTTAGCTTGAATCGTAGCGAAGGACAAATTCTTACTTGGAAGCCCGAAGCGATTGGAGGTCGTAGCGGTTCTAGCGTGATCGACTATACCGATGTTGGTCCTCGTGTCGTTGGGCTCCTCACTTGGGGAGGCGGAGGCGAAGGGCTTGGTCAATCGACTCCGTTCTTGCTCCAAGCCATGAAGGGCCGTCTGCCGAAATCACTCGAGGCTCTGCCACAAGGTGTACGCGAAGTTTCCGATGAGCAGGAAAAGTACCACGTTGCGACTTGGCCGACTCAACCTCTGGCTGTGTCGAATCAAACAAGCGATCCCGCGTCACAAGATGTCATTGACTCCATCGTTGAGCCTGATCAAGAAACTATCCTGCGTCCACGTCCTCGGGACGAAGACGGAAAACGCAATCCTGCGGATAGACCTGTCTTGGGATTATTCGAACGAATTCAACGCTGGATTCGCGACAAGCTCCTTATCGGATTGCTTGTGATTGGAGCCTTCGCCGCAGGCGTCCTTTTCGGACGATCGGGAAGAAAGATTCTGCCTGTGTAGCATGCGTCCGTTCAAAGTTGTTGTCTTTCGTCTCTATGCTCTAGGACACAAGTCTGCACTATGTTTCATTGGATTGGATACTTGCTGTGTTGCTATTTGTCAGCGGATCTTTTGGCTGGCTTCTGGCATTGGTGGGAAGATCGTTACGCGGATGTGAAGTGGCCACTGATCGGCGATTGGATTGCCAAACCCAATCAACTGCATCATGACCAACCTTTGGCATTCCTAGATCAAGGTTATTGGTCTCGCAACTCAACAACGATCATTCCCGCAGCGATCGCGTTCTTGCTAACGGTACCGCATCCAATCTGTGGAGTATTTGTGTTTGTGAGTCAGGCAAACGAGATTCACGCTTGGGCTCATAGCAAGGGAAAGGTCGCCTCATGGATCGACGCACTGCAATCGATAGGTTTGTTGCAATCTCCAAAGCATCACGCACAACATCACGTTGATCCATTTGAATCGAAGTACTGCGTGATGACTGACCTGCTCAATCCACTGCTTGATCGACTCAAGTTCTGGAGACGATTGGAGTGGATTGTTGAGCGAACGCTGGGAGTTGTTCCAAACAAATGAGCGATTTACTGAAGAACGGCCAGGAGTGGCTTGCCTCAAAACTCACCCAGCATGCGTCTCGCCAAGTTGTATATCGCCGTGGAGAGCTCGGAGCCACACTTCAAGCAACCATCGGCAAGTCGATGTACGACCAGGACGATGGCGAGGGCATTGTGACTCGCAGCCAGGTTCGCGATTTCCTGATCGATACCTATGCCCTACTTTCCTCGATTATCGGAACGTTGCCACGACGTGGTGACACCATCGTGGAGATCGATGGCGACCACACCTTCATTTTTGAAGTGATGGCCCTCGGTGGTGATCCACCTTGGCGCTACAGCGACC
>CAIOHR010000428.1 GCA_903858115.1 uncultured Pirellula sp.
CAGGGCCTTGTCCACGACTATGCAGAGATCGCAAGGCTTGGCCACGTCACTCGTGCCAGGGTAACTCAAATCATGAATCTGCGTTTGCTTGCTCCCGAAATACAAGAGGAACTAATCGCCTTAGAGCGAATAGTTGAAGGGAGGGACTCTCATTGTCTTCGCCGGTTCCAGAAAATGACGATGTTATTTGATTGGGAACTGCAGCGAGAGCTTTGGGGAAAGTAAAATAGAAGGACATACGTCACCCCTCCGCATCTCAAGTAGAGCCGAGTGAAAGTTAGAAAAGCGGTCAAAACAATCAGTAATCAGAGGATATCGGACGAGGAACATCAGATCCTCGGATGAATAGTTCACCCGCCTTCTGTCTTCGTTCGACTTCTGCGACTAATTCTTTTGCTTGTTGTTCGACCGTTTCCATGCGTTTTGCCAAATTCGCCATTACATGCCTGTCACGTACAACTTCATTAGCTGGAGACTGTATTCCTAATAGCCTGGAAAGCAATTCAGTCATTTCTTTTCCTCTTTCTCTAGACGTTGTTGGTTAATTCTCTTCCTGAATTCACGAATCGACAAGAGTATCAACTCAACTTCAATTCGACGCGTGAACTCTCTAAAGAGCAAACACCATGCCGCGGAAGATTCAGTATCTCGGTAGTCGCACACGGAAAAGCCGTATGTAACAAACGTCACGATAAACTCGTTCGTTCCTTGAGGGGTCTCAACCTTGAGCAGTTTACTGTAAATACTGCCATCTCCACCAACCGTATTGTCACGCTCGCTACGGTGGTAACAGTTTTGCCGAACTGCTTCATTTTTTGACGCAAAAAATTGTTCTTGCCCAGTTTCGTACGTTTTTTTCGCAGTTGAGTTTACTCTCAAAAGGAGATTTGGATCGGAGCTTTTGCCCTTATTCGTTTGGTACGTTACGAGGTATTCCCAGTTTTTGCTCTGTTTGTACATAACTGTGGCATCAAACGCATCAGGTGGTACTCTCTGATGACATACTCGATCCACTAGTTTCTTGGTTTCGGAAAGAATGATAGCGATCTGCTCGCCTGGTCTCGTGATGGTCTCAAATGGTGGATTCGTCTCCACAAGCCTCAGCTTGCTTCTGAATCGATCAGCCTTAGCGCCAACAATCACAGCCACAGAATTTAAAAGCTCTTTGATCGACTCGCCTGTTCCCATCGGGTTTTTTGATCGGAGTTTATCACTCCAAGCCCTTAAAGCCTGCACGATACCAAGAAGAACCAGTGTCACCATGTAAATCGCTATGTGGATTCCTTGGTAATCCTTAATCCACGACAGGTCTGAGAAGTAGTCTAGGAAGCCTAGGTAGAATGCGACAAGCCATGGAACCAAAAATGCGATCAGTGGGTTGGTTACAACACTCCGAACAAATCCGTATGCTAAAGAGGTTACAAAGCGATGTAAGATATTGGGCATCAGAAGTATTGGGGGTGAAATTACGAATTTTACCGCTATTCTGTACCAAAGCATTTACCCTCACAATCGGGGACAGGGACTTTCGGTCGGTTATCTGGCTTTGTTTCTCTTTATCTTAAGTTGTGCTAATGAAGCTCTGGGGTTTAGCGAACATAAACTAGCTATTCGCTTGAGCTGTCTCGGCTTCATTCTGTTGAAAGACCTACGTCTTTTCACCGTGCTTTTAGGCTAATGAGTTTGAACGAAAACGCCCGCGAGCCGGAAATTCGACCCGCGGGTGTTGAGTTTCAAGTATGCCGCAGTTGGACCAGAGCCCAACTCGCGTTTACAGTTCGATCGCTTCAACTTCAGCGACGAATCGCTGGTTGTTGTCAGCTAGGAACGCACTGATCACGTTGAACACGGCGTCACTGAAGCCACCGATGTTCATAATGTCAGCTCGCTCACAAGCCTGAACCGTCTGGTATGGTTGCAGATCGATGTTGACTAGCTTCGGGTTTGCTTCCTTACCCGCCAGCTTTCGCTGGTTAGCAACGAAGGCTTCCCAAGCCGTCATCACACCGGTCGAACCGTGCCGTCCTGTTCCGACCCAGCTCTCGTTATCGCTAACGAGAACGATGCCGGCGAACTTGCGCTTCGCATGCTTCTGGTTGGCAGCTACCAGCGGCAGCGAACAATCTGTTCCACCTCCACCGTACTTCGCCAGCCGCTCGGCAATGCTCAAGATCGAATCGTTCGGATCCATCTTCGCATCGTAAGCCGACGTATCGAACGGAATCACAACGCTGTCCGGGTTGCGTCGTAGTATCGCTGCGGCGAACAGTGCTGCCACGTCGATGCATCGCATC
>CAIOHR010000429.1 GCA_903858115.1 uncultured Pirellula sp.
GAGAGTTTGAGACTGGGTAGGAGCGTGCAAACCCTGAAAAATACCGCGTAAAAACGCAAACAGGCCGACGTTTCGAGGCGTCGGCCTGTTGCTATAACCGGAGGGTCAAACTGAGTTTGATTTCCCTTATTCAGTTGCGGGGGACACACTCTCGTCGAAAACCACCCGAGACCTCTCACCTGACACCATCATCGATGCCCAGGGTTGGTTCCGCCAAGGGGAAGCCAATCCTGGAGATTGACTGCCGTGTGCGAAAGATCGGCCCGCGTCGAGACCATTGCTCCATCGAGGGATCGCCAGATGATCGAGAAACGCTCGACCGGTGCGAGTCGAAGTTGTGATTCATGGCCACCCGCGTAATCGATACAAAAGGAAGAGTCGCGGAACGCTAATGTTCTCATAGGGCGGTGTGACACCAGTAGTCAATCCAAAATGGAAATAGGGAAAAAGTGTGCGGCTGTTTTTGCGGTCCAAAAACCACATTCCCCCCTGCAACGCATCACGAGACAATTACGGACTCAGTAGATCACGTGCTCCATCGCACGCCGAATTTCCTACGTGTTTTGGTCATCGGAATCCTCCAGGAAACAAGTTATGTTAGCCTAATCAGAGGGAATTCCACTTTCAAGAGAGGCAAAACAGTTGAGGTTCTATTTATGTATGCCGACCAATGAGGCTATCAAGGGATTTAATTTTGTAAGCTTGTTTTTACTAACGTCCCGAAACGTGGTCTGCCGACAAGGGATTTCTTGGGTCCACTTGATCGAGAAAGAAAGCGAGAGGAAATGGACGCAGTTGAATTCCTAGCAAGTAACGTTGTCGCATTGCCAAAAGAACGCACAGATGAAGATTTTCTGAAGTATGCAACAAAAATGCTATCAGACTATCAACTTCAAATGAGACAATTGGAGAACCGATCGCTGATTGAAAAAGTTATCACGACCAGAATCAAGTATGTCGGAGATATCTCCAGACGCATTCTCCAATGTATTGAACATTACCTAAAGGGGCACCCAGCGGCGGCCTATCAATCTCTTGATGAGTCATTGGTAGAACTCGGTGCACATTTTGACATGTTATGTCCTTCGGCGGACATGTCCGCGTTCGTGAACCCCATGTATCGTTTCCGAACAAACATAATCGACTCGGTCCAAGCGAACGAATTGTTCCATATACCTTTTGAATTACGCCATATTGTTGCTTCGATGCGATACAGCATTCCAGGATTGCCAGCACTGTATTTAGGAGGATCTACGAATGTATGCTGGCTTGAGCTCGGTAAACCTGATCTCAAAGATGTCACAGTCTCAAGGTTCGAGGCTTTCCCAAATACAAATCTCAAGATTTTGAACTTCGGATATAGACCTGAGCGTCTTGCTGCGTGGATTCGAGATGCACCAGATGAATTCCGAAAATTAAACTCAGGCACCGCTGTAATTGGATCATTCGTTGCATGCTGGCCATTAATTGCGTTATGTTCCGTTCGAAGAAAACACTCAAACGCGAAATTCCATGCGGAATACATACTTCCGCAACTTTTACTTCAGTGGATTACGAACACTAGAAAATTCCATGGTATTCGTTATTTCTCAACTCAATGCCAGGAGTACTACGATGACCCCAAAACATCTATGAATTATGTATTTCCAGCACTGTCTGTAAAGTCAATGGGAGTATGTCCGGAACTCTGTAAACTATTTGGACTTACGAAGCCAACGCAATGGAGTCAAGCAAAAGCCGAAAAACCGACAAAGCTACCGCGACCTCATTACAAATACAAAGGCAAATTTAAGTTAGATCTGGAGAACGAGTTTGGTCACGTTGAATCAGTTTTGTTGAGCAAGCCCGTTTTGACCTTGCCATGATCGTCCGGTAGGTAATCTTAGTTTCAAGAAACGAGCTATTAAACAACATCGTTAAATGACGAATTATGAACGATCCTGAATAAGAACACCTGATGTCGAATTGGTCACTCGTCATCTTCGTCGCCGAGGTCGTCCTCGTCTCCGTCAGCGGAGATTGACTCTAGGTAGGCCGTACGGACTTTACGAAGATCGCTTTTTTTGTTATCCGGATCAACCAGGAAAAACCACCATCCGTTCCGAACGCTACCAACAATCGCTCCCGCGGCATCCGATGGTGACGAGTAGATCTTCCCAGCAACATCGAGACCGCCATCGCTAAGTAACGTGGCAGTTGTGCCCGCGAATTTTGTCTGCCTCGGGTACAAAACAGTCCCTGGCTGTAACCACCCAGCACTGATCAGATCCAAAAGGTCAACACGGTGGCTGAAATGGTTCTGCTGCGCACCTTGCGGCGATCGGTGACCAGCCGGGACGGGCCAAATCTCGAAAATTGTTTTGGATAACTCGTCAGTCCTATGCCTGATATTCGCATCTGTCCAATTTTGATATATGTCTTCTGAGAAGCGTCGATTTAGGAACAACGCATCGTGTGCTTCCAGAGCTTTTCGCTTTCCGGAATCTCCAGACCAAGCGCCATTTGAAACCTTGGAATTCAGTGATGAGGTTAACAAGGTCAAATTGCCTATCGTATGGATCAACGCTTCTCGTTCTACTTCCCCCTTGGTTCCATCGGCTTGCGGCCAGTGCGTTTGCCATTTCCTAGGCATTACGTGTTCGATCGCGAATTTTGCTTTGGTGACTTGCTCGGCGTACTTCCCCTCTTTGCCAGGCTTCCATCCTCGCAAATGGTCTTCTATTCCCTCGAGTACCATGCGCAACCGACCGCGTTGCAAGCGGCGATATGCTGGTAAGTGCTTCAGAGTATCACGGATTTCTTGATCATCTGGCCAATAGCGACTGTCGCTAGTCTGGCTAGCAAGAAATGCTTCGATCGAGTCGCCAGCAGCGATCCTTTTTCCATCTTCCTGTAAGTGCCTGATCACTTCGGCAACAAGTTGGTTGTACGATTTAGTCGTTGCCCGAACGAGCATCCGACGTACCATCCAGCTTTCGATAACGGCCAGTGCCTTCTCGATTTGATTCGCCGGGATAGCGGGTCGCTCTGGATCGTAAAGGAACAAAATCAGCGGCTTGACGACTTCACTTTCGAGGACTCCAGTCCGATAGGCGAATAACTATTGCAACTCAC
>CAIOHR010000430.1 GCA_903858115.1 uncultured Pirellula sp.
AAAGTGGAACAAGCCGTTCGTAAACAAGAAGAACTCTTGGCTGAGTTCGATAAGATCGCTGAAGAGTTGAACAAACTGATGGCAAACCTCGAGGGAAGCACATTGGTAAAACGACTTAAATCAGCTGCTCGTGAGCAAATGCAAATCGCCGATGCTACGTCTAAAGAAGTTGAGCAGGCTTTCGGCATGACGCTTAATCGCTTAAAGGGCGAACAGCAGGGACGGATTAAGGATCTCCAGGGACGAGAAGAAACTGCACTCAACACGGTTGGCTTAATTGTTGATGACCTGGAAGCGTTTCATCAACGCCGACCATTGGTCAAATTCCAAAGCGTCCTCGATGAAATGAAGAAAGAAGACGTGCTTGGTGGGATTCGAGTCCTTTCCGATCGCATCCTCGAATCGCAGGGACTTGCAATCGCCGAGGCCGAATACTGGTCAGACACGATGGACCGCTGGGCTGAGGATTTGGTCGACCCGGCTTGTAAAGGTGAGTGCAAAGGGAGCAAATCCAAAAGCTCTCTACCGCCATCGATCGTCCTCGAAGTCATGCAGATTCTCGAAGCCGAAGTGAATCTTCGTGAGAGAACACGCGTGGCTGAACAAGCCAAGCCGGTTTCCGAAAAAGAAAAATACATGGACTTGGTCGACGAGCTCGCAAACACACAAATGGACCTCGAAGAGAGAATCGTTGCCGTCCGTCAAAAGATCGAAGAGCTACCTGATGCACAAGAAGAGTTTGGCAAAGAGCTTGAACTCATGTCCGAAGTCGATCGCGCGATGATCGATGCGGCCGAAATCATTGACCGTCCGGAAACGGGCAAGCTAGCGATCGCCGCCGAAACCGAAGTGATCGAATTACTGCTCAAGAGCAAACGCATCAATCCTAAGGGAGGCGGAGGTGGTGGTTCGACTCCTGGCGGTGGCGGCGGTGGCGACACACAGGATGCTGCAATCGCGTTGCTGGGCCCCGGTATCAACAAAGACGAAACTCGCGAAGATCACGGCGTCCAACAAGCAACTGGCACCACCGGATCGAGTTTTCCTGAAGAGTACCGCCAGGGATTGGATGAATACTTCCAACGCCTGGAACGAAAAGCTCTTCCGTGATAGGAAACGATCTTCTCATGTCATCGCCCGTTTCTTCAAGCTCCAGGATGCAATTGTTTGCTGGATATAGCGGTCCGCATACTCCAGCGTTTTCAGCAGTCTGTGCAAAGTGCTTTTGCAGAACCCTAAACCTCATAGCCTACTTCTTCTTGTATTCCGGCTTGCTTGCTGGTCCTTCGCTGGGGCAGGAAGATGTCGACTTAGTCATTGAGGCAAACGTTGGACTGGCTCTTGAAAACGGTGTAGTAATCAACAGGGCTGTACGGAATCAGGTGGTAACACCCGAGGAAGCCAAAACGCTTTTGTTTGAACAGATGCGTGGCTTGATTCAAAACGAGCTCAACTTGGTTTTAGAAGTCTGCAAACCGGATTCCAAGCAACAGCAAGAGCTCGTTGACCTAGCAGAATCGGAATGGCGGGCAAAAACCAATTCGTCGGTCCTGAAACGTACGCAACAACACGTCTATGGAGCAGTCGATTTGGATAGTCTTGCAGAACGGATCATGCGTGATTGGTTGACCAAGTTTCTCACTCCTGAGCAAATCGCAAAGTATGACGAGGAACTCGCAGACCGGATGCTGTATCGCAAGCAAGCATTGATTAGCAAAATGCTAGATGTCCTGGGAGAAAAGCTGCGATTGAGCTCTGTTCAGATGAAACAAGTAGAACAGACGTTGTCCGAGAAGTGGCGAGACAGGTGGTTCAGATCATTGGAAGCTACTTTTGAAAACACGTCATTGCTCCCTGAGATACGCCCCGTGTGGATCTCATCGTTCTTGACGGACGCTCAGCGAGCGGCGTTGGTCAGTCGTGAAAACCAAGTTAGCTTTTCGATGTACCCGTCGGCCGAAGACGCACCGTCGTGGCCCCTCAGCCAGAGATTCCAAATAGGCAGCGTTCAGAGCTCAGCTTCCATTGAGCTGGAGCCTGAGATTAAAAAGCGTAACGCAATCAAGGGTGAGAAAATAGACAAACAGTCAGTGACTACAGAAAGGCAAGACGATGAATCGTTGCCCAAGTAGTTTCACAGGTCACTATTTGTACAGACTTTACATTGGGCTGCTCTCGGCACTGATCCTTTTGCTGATCGCATC
>CAIOHR010000431.1 GCA_903858115.1 uncultured Pirellula sp.
GTGACGTTTTGGCAGAAGCCTTCCTCAAGGTTGGCAAAGACGGCGTGATTGCTGTTGAAGAAGGACGTGGCAGCGAGACGTCAGTAGAAGTCGTCGAAGGCATGCAGTTCGATCGTGGCTTCCTGTCGCCACACTTCGTTACCAACCAAGACCAAGTTTCCGTCGAATTGGAAGACTGCTACCTGCTGATTCACGAAGAGAAGATCAGTAACAACAAGAAGCTGATCCCAATTCTCGAAGCCATCAGCAAGGCCAAGAAGCCATTGATGATTTTGGCAGAAGATATCGACGGCGATGCACTCGCGACGCTTGTGATCAACAAGATGCGTGGCATTTTGAGCGTGGCTGCTGTCAAGGCTCCTGGCTACGGTGATCGTCGCAAAGCGATCCTTGGTGACATCGCAACGCTGACCAATGGCAAGGCGATTTTCAAGGATCTTGGAATCGACCTGGAAGCTGTCAAATTGAGCGATTTGGGCCGCGTCAAGAAGGTTACCATCACCAGTGAAAACACAGTCATGATTGGTGGTGCCGGGAAGAAAGATGCGATCGAAGGTCGCGTTGCTCAGATCCGCCGCGAGATAGAAAATACGGACAGCGATTACGATCGCGAGAAACTCCAAGAGCGTCTTGCAAAGCTCGCAGGTGGTGTTGCTCAGATCAACGTCGGTGCTGCGACTGAAACTGAGATGAAAGAGCGCAAGGCACTATTGGATGATGCTAAGGCTGCAACACAAGCCGCATTGAACGAAGGCATTGTTCCTGGCGGTGGTGTTGCGTTGCTTCGGTGCGAAGCAGCAGTACGAAAGCTGAAGTTGGAAGGGGACGAGCAATTCGGAGCGCAGATCATTGCAAACATCTTGGACTATCCATTGCGTTCGATCGCCAACAACGCGGGATTGGACGGTGCGGTGGTTGTGAATCGCGTTCGACAACAGAAGGAACGAACCGAGGGATACGATGCGAATGCGAACAAGTATGTTGACATGATCAAGGCCGGAATCATCGATCCAGCCAAGGTTGTGAAGACAGCGTTGAGCAATGCAGCGTCGGTTGCTTCGTTGCTGCTAACCACAGAATCCTTGATCACCGAGATTCCCAAGGAGGAAGATGCTGCTGGCGGCGGACATCATGACCACGACCACGGCATGGGTGGCATGGGTGGTATGGGCGGCATGGGTGGCATGGGTGGCATGGGAGGTATGGGTGGCATGGGCGGCATGATGTAGTCGTCGTTTGCACACTGTGTTTCTCTAAATCAAATTTCATTCAAATAATCAATTAAACTCATTTAACAGTTCAAACCAAGGAATCAGAACATGGCAAAAGTAAATCTCCGTCCTCTCGATGATCGCGTCGTAGTTCAGCCTCTCGAAGCAGAATCGACCACTGCTGGTGGTATCGTTCTGCCAGATTCGGCCAAAGAGAAGCCACAACGAGGAAAGGTTGTTGCGGTCGGTCCTGGCAAGTTGCTTGACAATGGCGTTCGCGCTGCGTTGAGCGTTGCTGTTGGCGATGAAGTCATTTTCGGCAAGTACGGCGGAAGCGAAGTTGAAGTGGATGGCGTTGAGTACAAGATTCTTCGCGAGAGCGATGTTCTTGCAAAGCTCGCGTAAGCGATTGTTTCTCGTTAACCAAATAATCAATACAACGAAAAGGAAAAGCTAAGCGTGGCAAAGCAATTACTATTTGATGATCAGGCCCGAGCAAGAATGCTTCAAGGGGTCGAGAAGTTGGCGAACGCTGTCGCTGTCACGATGGGACCCACCGGTCGCAATGTGATCATCGACAAGAGTTTCGGCGGTCCGACAGTGACAAAAGACGGTGTTACCGTTGCGAAGGAAATCGAACTCGAAGACCGATTTGAGAACATGGGCGCGAAGCTTGTGGTCGAAGTCGCTCAAAAGACAAGCGATCTTGCCGGTGACGGAACAACGACGGCGACCGTTCTAGCGCGAGCCATTTTCAAGGAAGGTTTGCGAAATGTCGCAGCCGGTAGCAATCCGTCGGCGATCCGTCGCGGGATCGATAAGGCTGTTGAAGCTGCATCGAACAAGCTACATGAAATGGCTAAGCCAGTCAGTCATCGAGATGAAGTCGCTAATGTCGGCGCGATCTCGGCGAACAACGACATGTCGATCGGTAATCTTCTAGCTGAAGCTCTCGAGCGAGTAGGCAAAGATGGTGTAATCACTGTCGAAGAGGGCAAGACGGCCAACACAAGCGTCGAGTATGTGGATGGGATGCAGTTTGATAAGGGATACGTTTCCCCATATTTCATCAATACTCCTACCGACATGAGCTGCACGTTTGAGAACGCGTTGATTCTTCTTTATGAAAAGAAGATCAGCAACATTCGGGACTTGGTGCCAGTTCTTGAAAAGGCTAGTGCATCCGGACAGCCATTGTTGATCATTTCCGAAGATGTGGACGCAGAAGCGTTGACGCTTTTGGTGGTTAACAAGCTACGAGGAACTCTTAATGTTTGTGCAGTCAAGGCTCCTGGATTCGGTGATCGTCGCAAGGCAATGCTGGGTGACATCGCTACTTTGACCGGCGGTACTTTCATCAGCGATGATCTAGGTGTTCAACTGGAGAAGATCTCCTTGGAGCATCTTGGGCGTGCGAAGAAGGTCGTTGTTGACAAGAACAACACGACGATCGTCGAGGGTGGTGGAGATAGAACAGCTATCGATCAGCGTGTCTCGCAAATCCGCGCTCAAATCGAGCAAACCGATAGCGAATACGACAAGGAGAAGTTCCAAGAGCGTCTCGCGAAGCTAGCTGGTGGTGTTGCAGTTATCAGCGTTGGTGCAGAAACCGAAGCTGACATGAAGCAAAAGAAGGCTCGCGTTGAAGATGCTTTGCATGCGACTCGTGCTGCAGTCGAAGAAGGCATTCTTCCTGGCGGTGGCGTTGCGTTGCTTCGTTGCCGAGAAGTCGTAAGCGGTATCGTTAGCAGTCTCAAGGACGATGAAAAGACTGGTGCGGACATCATTTTGCGTGCTCTAGAGGCTCCCCTTCGTCAGATTGCTGATAACGCGGGAATCGATGGTAGCGTCGTTGCTGATGAAGTCAGCCAGAAGCCTTTGACGCATGGTTACGATGCCAACAAGGGTGTGTACGTCGACATGCTCAAGTCGGGCATCATCGATCCTGTGAAGGTAGTGCGAACCGCATTAGTGAATGCTGCCAGTATCGCAGGCCTTCTTTTAACAACCGATTCGTTGGTAACAACCTACGACAAGGATGACAAGAAGAAGCGCAAGATCGAAGGTTCGGTTAGCTAAGGTCCTTCCTAACACTCGTTCGCGTCTCTCGAAGGCGCGAACGAATGCGTCCGATAGACAACAGCAACTTGAAAGTTAGACGCATTCTCCAAGAGATTAGCAAAGATTAATAAGGTCATTCGTTTGCCGTTGGTTTGGTATGCGAATGGCCGTTTTTTATGAACGGGGGTTCAGTAGCATTGCTTTTGAACCGTGAGTTAGAGTATTCGTTTCGAATGATTGTTTTGATAAAAGTTCGTCAACTCGTCATCTGTCAGCTCTTCCAACATTCGCCTATCGAGATTCATAGTGTCAGGAAAACGGGATTATTATGAAGTCCTCGTGGTCGCCAAAGGTGCAACCCAGGACGAAGTTGCGAAGGCCTATCGCAAACTTGCTCTGAAGTACCATCCGGATTCCAATCAAGGGAATGAAGATGCGATTCATAAGTTCAAGGAAGCGGCCGAAGCGTACGAAGTCTTGAGCGATGAACAGAAGCGCGCACGCTATGATCAATATGGCCACGCTGGCGTCGATCAGGCCTCGGGTGGCTTCCGCGATGTCGGCGACATTTTCGAAGCTTTTGGCGATGTTTTCGGCGGCACGATTTTCGAGGATTTTTTTGGTGGCGGAGGTGGAAGAGGTCGCAACCGAGTTCGCAAAGGAGCGGATCTTCGTTGTGATGTTGTTCTCGAGTTAGAGGAAGCGGCGAAGGGAGTTACCAAGACTGTTTCATTGACGCGGCATGTCGCTTGTGAAACGTGCACGGGCTCGGGTGCAGCGCCAGGTTCTCAGCCAGAGACTTGTCGGAAGTGCCAGGGACGAGGACAAGTGGTTCAAGCGACAGGTATTTTGCGGGTTCAGACTACATGTCCGATTTGTCGAGGCAGTGGCAAGACGATCAGTCAACCGTGCAAGACATGCGATGGGCAAGGTCTCAAGCCCACTGAAGTAAAGCTAGAAGTCAAGATTCCTGCGGGGGTCGATGATGGAATGAGAGTCCGGTTGCCGGGCGAAGGTCAACCGAGTCCTGATGGAGGTCCGCGTGGGGACGCTTATTGTTTCATCCACCTCAAGCAACACTCGATCTTTCATCGCGACGAGCACAATCTGATCTTTCAGCTTCCGATTTCCTACAGCCAAGCGGCGTTGGGAACGACCGTTCAGGTTCCGACGCTCGACGGGAAACGATCGTTGGATATCCAAGCTGGAACGAAGAGCGGAACGGTTTATCGGATCCGAGGGTTAGGTATGCCAGATCCACATTCTGGTGCGAGAGGTGATTTGTTGGTGGAGACCATCATCGAAGTTCCGAAGAAGTTATCCAAGCGACAACAAGAACTCCTTCGAGAGCTTGCCGAGTTGGAAGAGAAAGAGATCACCCCTGAGCGCAAAGGATTCATGGATCGGATCATGGATTACTTTGGAGCAACAGAGTCCGCGAAAGCCAAGTAATGGATTGGCGAACCAGTGATTTCCATTGAACAGTTTATAGTCCTTCATTGATACACATTGCGAGATTCAATCGAATCATGAGCGAAAACACAAATCCAAAAGAAGACCTTACAAACGATCCATTCGATTCTGTCCTTGAGCAGATGGAAACCTCGAACCAATCCGGCGACGAGTCGCCAGAACAAATGGTGGACATGTTAGAGCAGCAAGTGGCTGATTTGCGGGACCGCGAACTCAAAGCACAAGCGGAGTTAGAGAACTTTCGAAAACGGTTGCTGAGGGACACCGAGCAGCAGCTTCGATATGCATCTAGCAATCTCGTTCGAGACATGTTGGATGTTGTCGATAATTTGAACCGAGCGACCGAGTCTGCTCAAAAGGCGGGTGAGAGCGGCAATTTAGTCGAAGGTGTCAAACTGGTTTTGCAACAATTGACTGGCGTGCTCGAGAAGCATCATTGCAAACCGATTCCTGGATTGGGCAAGCCTTTCGATCCGAACATTCATCAAGCCATCGCACAGCAACCGAGCGCCGACTATGCAGCGGGTGTTGTCATGATGGAGACCTCGGTGGGGTACACGTTGCATGATAGAGTGATTCGGCCCAGCATGGTGATCGTTTCCACAGGTTCTGGATCTTAACAAAGGTGCGATATGCCAACATACGATTATGAGTGCGATGCCTGCGAGCACAAGTTCGAACTTTACCAATCGATCTCCGCGGAACCAGAGAAGGTATGCCCGGCTTGTAAGAAGAAAAAGCTCCGGCGATTGATTGGAACGGGTGGGGCTGTAATGTTCAAAGGATCTGGCTTCTACCAGACCGATTATCGCAGTGAATCGTACAAGAAGTCGGCAGCATCTGATTCGAAGTCCTCTTCTAGCGGCTCCGATTCGAAGAGTGAAACGAAATCGGAAAGCAAATCGGAAAACAAATCAGAGAGTAAGTCCGAAAGTAAGCCAGCGGCCAAGACTCCACCGAGTACGTGATCGTACTCAGATGATTCATCCTTGGTTTTTTCGGATCGCGAACTCGCGGGATGGTTCGCGACCATGCCCGACGATCTGGATTCGATCGTTGAACAAACGAAGAGTGCTAAATGCATTCGTGCTCTTTGTTTCGACCATTCCCTTGAGTGTCACGAATGGAACGCCCAACTGTTCTCCCAGGTTACCTGCATGATTGTGACCATTGATCCATGCGGCAACACAGGATTGCTTCCCGACGATTTCTAACAGTCGGCTTGAGTTCCAGAGGTTATGTTCGTTGTCTGGGAAGATCGGATGGTGCGAGAAAATCAATACTCTAGTACCTTGAGCGGTTGCAGACTCGCACTCCGCGCTGATCCAATCCAATTGAGAATTTCCGATGGCACCATTCCATGACTGGGCCCATTTCTCCCCTTTGGCTTTCGATTCGTTCAGCAATTTCTCTGCAACCGAGTACTTGGGCGACTCCTTCGGCTGTGCGTATAAACTCAAATCGGTTGTATCCAAGAAGAGAAACTTCCAATGGTCCATGGAGACCGCGTAATAGCGACTCTTCATGCCGATACGTGCAGGAACCTGATCTTTGTATTTGTCTTCTACATCGAAGTCATGGTTGCCAAGCACGTGGTAGACAGAATGCTTCAGGTGTTCAAGTGGTTTTGAAATTGCATCGAAGCTAGCCCAATGCATGTCGATAAGATCGCCTAGATTTGCGCAGAAACGCAACGGTAGACTATTGAAATGGTCGATCGCTTCCTGGAGCTTGGCGATCGACTCACGGTAGAACCGAGTTCCTTTCGACTGGATATCCGCATATTGAATGTCGGCCAGCAAGCCGATTTCGATGGGCTCGGACGATGACGCATGGAGTGCTACTGGAGTTGATTCGGCCAGCAGTACAGGAAACAGACCTGACGCTAAGGACGATTTAAGGAGTTGTCTTCGTTTCATCGTTTGCTATCCCCGTTTGCTATCCCCGTTTGCAACTTTACTTCTTCTTGAGTTCTTCGCCGACCACGAGCAAATCTTCTTCGGACACATTGCCGGAAAGTAGTTCGGTAAATCGATTATCCGAAACGCCAACCTTTATGGCCTTTGCACGAAGGAATGCTCCTTCCGAAACCCAAACATGGCGGCTGATCTGCGATCTATTTGCTTCTGCTTTTTCATCTGCAGACATCATTTTGGCGGAATCGGCTACAGCGTCTTTTTGTTCCTCGTTTCCATCCAGGATCTTCTGGTCATCCGGGTGAACACGCTCGCGCGGTGGGTAAAAACGCAGTGCCGCATTTGGGATTTTTTTTATGCCTTCTTTCTTTTCAATCTGAAAGGAAAGACTGGCAGTCATCCCAGGGAGTAGCTTCAAATCGGAGTTCGGAGTTTCCACAATCACGGGGTAGGTGATTACGTTTTGCTCTTCTTTGCTACTTAGGCGAACCTCCAAAATCCGCCCTTGATCGAAGAGTTCGTCAGGATACGCATCAACGGTAAAGCGGACGGTTTGATTCTGTTTTTGCGCACGTCGAATCAATCCGATATCCGCTTCGTCTACGGAAGCGTAAATGTGCATTTTTTTATCCATCGCTGGTGCGACGGTGAACATTTCCGGCGTTTGAAACTGCGCGGCCAATGTCTGGCCAATATCGATCTTGCGGTCGATCACGATGCCATCGCATGGCGAGCGTATTTCGGTGAAGTTAAGGTTCGCCTGGGAGTTATCTAATTGCGCTTGAGCTTGTTCGACGTTCATTCTCGCGATTTGCAACTCTGCATCACGAGTCATTCGCATAAACTTGATTTGGTCCAGTTCGGCTTCAGAGATGAAGTCTGATTTGACGGTCTTGAGTTCCATACCGCGTCGCTCTTCGTTCTGAGCTTGTTCAAACATCGCGGTAGCTCGAGCCACCTCCGCTTGACGGGTGCGGAGGGAGGCTTGGTCGCGTTGAACGCTGGCAATGTAGAGACGTTGATCAATTTTTGCCATCAACTGCCCTTCGGTTACTGGTTCATTGAAATCGACCTTGAGTTCGCTGATAGGTCCGCTAACGGACGCACCAACGCTGACACGACGGACTGGTTCCACTTTACCCGTAGAGTTGACTGACTGAATGATCTCGCCGACGACCATCGATTGTGTTTTCCATCGAGGTCGATTGCGTTCGGCGACATAATCATTGATTGGCTTGATACTAAAGCCAATGACGGTGCCTACTGAAGCTAGGATCACAGTCCACGTCGCTACGGTCTTCATGTGTTCGGTTTCATGCGGGATGCGAGGAACAAAAGGGAGAATCCTACTATGATGATTCCTCCACCAGCTACAATCCAGATGGCAGGTATATGTTCACTTTCGCCGAACCATTGCGTCAATTGGTCTTTTTCCAGTCGAGAAAACCACAAAACGAGTGCATTGTGGGAAAAATGAAGCACGATTCCTGGCCAGATCGATCGGGTCAAGGAGGCAGTCGCACCCAAAACGATGCCTAGCAGGAAAGTAGGTACGAATTTTTCTGGAGACAGGACATTGCCGGTAATCACGTGAAACAGCCCGAACAACAATGCAGTCAACGTAACAGCTCGAACCGTATTCATCTTGGTCTTCATCGCGGACAAGGCAAATCCGCGAAAGAAAAATTCTTCGGCAACTGCAGGTGCGATCGCTTGTGTCAACAAGATCCATGGAAACGAGATGCTCATGAAGCCTTTCTTGAGTTTCTCTAGGTCTGGAAACTGAGCTGCGATGCTCCACGATTGAAACAAAAGTAACCCTTCCACTGCGTATATCCAAACGGAACTTGCTAGAAGCAAAACTGCAAGGACCATGCATGCGACCCTCGCTATTCGCTTGGCCGGCGACAAACCCTGTTCCGAACCATCAGTGACTAGAAAGGTCTTCGCGAGTGACACGCGATGGTACATCAACCATAACATCGGCAACGCGAAAAAGAGCACAAAAAGAGCAACAGCGTTCAATCCCATCAACAGACTGCCATCTTTGGTAATCGAAGTACCCAAGTTGGATACGACAAAGAGAACAGGAAAGAGCATTGCCAAGTAGAGTGCGAATATGCCGACATCGGGCGATGAAGTGGCTTTCGTGGGTCTTCGAATCAAATCGGACCATGTCGCTTGGCTACCCATCGCGCTGTTCGCACTGCCGAACAGATTCGATGCCACGACCAAGGAAGCAGCCCCGTAAAAGATGGTAGTGACGACGGCCACGACCGACGGGACTAACTCTGGAGTACCCGACATTATGTCGCGTGACAAAAGCAATACATTGAGCAATGGAATCACAGCATAGAGAGTCGTGAATTCTACATTTGGCATCAATGTCACAAGCCCAGGTGCCAACGATAGTAGCATCACGGGTATCAAGTACGCCTGAGCTTCTTTAAAGCTTTTCGCGAAAGAGCAGAGTGCCAAGAGAATGGAGCTAAAGAATGCGGCAAAGATCACGAGGATCGGTAGTATCTGAACCAACGTCCAAAGAGAGAATCCGCGTGGTCCCAGCAACGCTTGGCCGAGACCTCCAAACGACAGGGTAATCCACGTCGCAGAGAGATTCGCTAATGCAGTCAAGATTGCTACTGTGACGACAGCAATGTATTTACTCAACAGCAAAGCGAATCGAGGGGCTGGTGTAGCGATCATCGCTTCCATCGTTCCTCGCTCTCTTTCGCCAGCCGTCAGGTCAATCGCCGGATAGACAGCTCCTGTGATGGTCATCAGAATGAGTACCAATGGGATGACTGCCGCGATCGAAGCTGTGGGATCCACGGCAGAGCCGATGCCGATCGTCTTCATTTCTACGGCGGGCGAGAATTTGGAGTCGATGTTCTGTCGCAGTACTTCGTACTGTTGATCATTGATGAGCTGACACATCCGCCGCAGCATCATGGCGGCTGACTCGCCTCGAGCATCTCCCTGTCGAAACTGCATTTCGGCCTCAAAAGACTGAGTGTTTCCGCGTCGAAGCGATATGACATTCAGCTCCAATTTGGAGAAAGCGACGTCGATCACCCCTTGTTCCACCGCTAAAGTCAGATTCGGTTTTTCAATCCACTTCAATCGAAACTTTCGAGGATCGAACGAAGGCTGATCATGCTCGTTTTTCTCTTCATTTCTATTGCCTAACTTGACTAAATCATCGGATACGGATGCCTTCTTCTGGAACTCAATCGGTGGAATCGGCGACAGCGTGCCCGCATTGAGGAGATTTTGCCCCTCGGTCAATAGTGCATCCACAAGCGATTGTTTCTTTTCATCATCGATTCCGATGATGTAGATCTCTTCCTGCTTAGAGGTAGCACTCCCGATCAACAATCTCTGAAGAGCCATGCTCAACAGTGGATAAACGAGGATCGGCATCAAGATCAGCGTCATGACCGTTCGGCGATCCCGAAGACTCTCTCGCAATTCCTTTAGGCACATTCGCCATAACCTACCACCACCAAGGTAATCATTCATATCAAGGGTCAGTTCTAAGCGTTCGCTGGTGATTGGATAAGCTGGATAAACATGTCGGTCAAATGGGTCTGGCCTGTTGCGTTCTGCAAATCGACCAATGTTCCTTCGTATTGCATATGACCATGATGCAATAACCCGAAACGATCACACACGCGTTCCGCCTCGTCAAGCCGGTGTGTGGAAAGCAGGATCGCTTTGCCTCGCTCTTTGAGGAGTTCAATAAAACGAAATATCGTTTGGCTACCGACAACATCGAGCCCTCGTGTCGGTTCGTCTAGTAGCATGACCGGAGGATCGTGCATTAACCCTCGCGCACACGTAACACGTTGCTTCTGGCCTGTGCTCAGAGTACTACAACGTTGGTCGAGGATGGATTCCATGTCCAATAGTTTTGCAAGTTCTTCGATGCGCACTTTTGCGAGCTCGAGATCTACTGCATAAAGGTCCGCAAAGTACAACAACATCTCACGGACACTTAACCATGGATAGACCCCGTCGTTGGTTGAAATCAGGCCGAGCATCTTTCGATGTTCCATCGAATCATTCGAGATAACTTTTCCATCGATACTCACGCTGCCGCTATCGGGTTCCAGAAGCCCCATGACCATTCGCAAGGTCGTCGTCTTGCCAGCGCCGTTCGGTCCAAGGAGTCCATACACTTCTCCTTTGGAAACCTGAAAACTCACCTCATTGACAGCAACAAGTGACTCACCGCGGATCGAGAATTTCTTGACTAACTGATTCGCATGAATCATTGGGGTCCTGTGAAATGATGGGTGTTTGGGAAAAGATAGCAAGAGAGTTAGAAGATAGGCTATGAAGACTTCATTCTAGCTCAATCCGCTCATGGTCCCAGTACTTGTTACAAATGAATCCGTTTCGAGACCAACTCGCTGCAAAACGGATACAAAAAGGTTCGGCAACGGATAGTTCTTCTGTTGATCGAACGCGAGATGCTGACCGTGCGAAAAACCACCACCTGCAAACAACACTGGCATGTTGCGATTGTCATGATTCGAAGCATTTCCCAAGTTCGATGTCAATAACACACTGGTGTTACCAAGCAAACTGCCTGCCCCTTCGTTCACACTTTTGAGTTGACGCAGGAAGCTACCCCACTCTTCAATGATTGCCTCTTCGACTAACGCTAATTGTTCAAGCTTTTCTTCGTCCATACCGTGGTGACTGAGTGAATGGTACCCCTCGTCGACTCCTTTGACAGGTACGACACCGCCTGCTCCACCTAAATGAAATGTAATGAATCGTGACGAGTCAGTCATCAAGGCCAACCGGATCACATCACACATGGTCCTTTGCTTTGCGATCAAATCGTTGGGCGATCCAACGTCGGTAGGAGGAGGAACATCGACTTTCGGTTTGGGGCGATGGGTCCACACTTCGGATTCCTGCATTCTCTTTTCCAAGTCCCGCACGCTCGTGAAGAACATATCGAGCCGATCACGATCTCCAGCACCAAGCTCACGCTGAAGTGACCTGGCATCCTCGCCCACCAAGTCCATGATGGATGCACCTTGTTGCAATCGCTTGGATTGCTGCACTCGCGACGCTTTCGAGTCGTCCACAAACAACTGCTCGAAGAGAGCGCGAGGTGACGACATCGCTGGTATCATGGCTCCGTTTTCGGTATAGCAAGGACTGTCGCTCCCATTTCCCGATAACACCAGCGAAGGAAAGCGGGTCGCTTCACCAAGATGTTTCGCCATCAATTGATCCACCGAGATCGTATTTCTTGCACGACCTGAGCTTCCTTGCGAAGAAGCAGTCAAAATACTTGCCTCGGCCCGGTGTCCTCCTCCCACGCCTGGGTGCGATGAACCAGAAATGATCGTCATGTCATTACGCAAGTCCATCAAATTGCGCAAATAGAGTGACGGTTCGTAGTCTCGACCGGATTGTTTGGGTTTCCAGTTCTCTTGATGTAAGCCCAATCCCAATGTGATCGCCACAAAGCGCTGCGGTGAACTAATGGCACTCGAAGCGAACAACCGATCCATGGCACTTAACCACGGAAGCGACATGGCAATACCCGCCCCTCGCAAAACAGCACGACGGCTCAATGTGCGTCCTTTACTATTGGACAACTCTGCTCGAAAGATGGGTTGCATGGTTACTTCGTTAAAAAGGTGGGGGATTCGACGACAGCCTGGATCAATGTGCGTATTCCGTAATCATCCTCGGCGGACTGCTGGACCACAGTACGAATCGAGTCGCGATCTGTAAATTGTATGGGGGCACCTGTGCTGTAGGCTAACAATTTCTCTGCTAAATTCTTCGCCAGTTTGTCCGGTTGCGATGCAGTCAATCGTACGAAGTCTTTCAAGTCCTCGAACGTCCGTCCGTCCGCAAGCGTATAGCTTGGATCGATCGTCTGGCCGGGTTGTATCTTTCCATTGTTCAACTGAAGATAGTTGCTTCGAAATTTTCCCGAAGCGTCAAAATTCTCCAAAGCAAACCCTGGCGGGTCCATCTTCACGTGACAGCTAGAACAGGATGGGTCACTTCGATGTTTCTCCAATTGATCCCGAATCGTCTTAGCTCCGCGAACATCGGGTTCAATCGCAGGTACATTCTCGGGTGGTGGAGGGATTGCATCTCCCAGGATTCGATTCGCTATCCAAACACCTCGCAGCACCGGCGACGTGTTTGTACCATTGGCGGTTACTTTCAAAATCGATCCATGGCTCAATAGACCGATACGATGGTCGGAGGGTTTAAAGTCATATCGTTGCGGTTGATCGCTCAGTGGAGAATGGTTGATACCATAAAAACGGGCAAGCCGCGAATTGAGAAAGGTCAGCTCGGAATCGAGGATACTCTTTACGGGAGCATTGTTCTTCAAAAGATACTGAAGAAACTGATGCGTCTCTTCAAGCATCGAGTATTGCACCACGGCGTCAAAGTCTCTGTGTAGCTTCAAATCAGGTTCGGTGAAGTCGAGTTGGCTAAGCTCAAGCCATTGTGCCGTGAAGTCGGGAATGAACTGCTTGCCGCGTGGATCCGCTAGCATCCGATTCACTTCGCTCGCCAACACCTGTTTGTCTCGCAGTTTGGATGCGGCAGCTAGCTGCATTAACTTTTCGTCAGGCATTGAGTTCCACAAAAAGTAACTTAGCCTAGACGCAATCGCATAGTCGTCTAGTTCCCCTGTCTTTTCCTCCATGTAGATGAAACGTGGCGAGCAAAGAACGGATCGAAAGCCGCTTCGCAGGGCACTAACTAAATCGTTGGTTTCTTCGTAGTTCTGTAGTGCAAACGCGATGTATCTTTCAATATCGGATTCGAGCACCGGTCGCCGAAACGCTCGCGATGCGAAACGTGTGACGAGCCTTCGAATATCTGATTTGGGGTCGTCGGATCGCAATCTTGTACGATTTCTGTCGTTCTTCAATGCCTCGCTATTCTTTTCACCGAAGTGCTCTTCAACAAAGTGAAGCCCCTCAAAGCAGGTTTCTCTCAATTCTTGTTGAGTAGCACCTAAGTGGATTCGCTCCATGCACAGCCAATCGATACCGATACCTGCCACGTCTTGCGGCTCCGCTTCGCCGTTCGACGCCTGGCCGCCGGCGAATTTAGCCTGTTTCAAGGTTCGATCATGAGGCCTGATCTCTAACATGTGTCCCTTAGGAATCCAGACGTCCAAGCTATACTCGCGTGGTTCGTTGGTGGCTTCAAAGGAACCACCCCAACCAAGCAACGGCGCGCTGGAAACGCATTGTCCAGTCCGAACAGAACACCAAACGCCATGCTCTTCCGGCTTCTTGATCGCGGACGCCTGAAAACGGACTCGGTACCAGCCACTGGACTTTGCCGTCGTTGCAGGGAGTCGACCGTAGAATATCAATTGAGAAGACCACACGACCGCCTGTTCATCGATGAACTCTGGTTCACGGCATCGATCTCGGGTCCGAGAAATCTCTTGTCCTGTGAAATGTTTCGTCCAGGAATCATCTGCTTCCACAAAGGCTCGGCGGAACAATTCATCGAGCGCCAAGTCGACCGCTTTCAAATGCTGCTCGAGATGAAAGTGCGACATCGGTTGGCCGTCAGCAAACGTATTGAACTCGGCACCGCGAGGCTCCACAGGTATCTCAGATGCAATCGGAATGTCGATGCCTAGCAAATCGTGCAGCGTGCGTTCGAGTTGAAGACTGGTAAGTCGACGGGTTCCCGTTCGACCAAATTTCGAGAAGTTACTTTTTTGAGTTTGTGCGATCCACTGATACGTCGAGCGAACAAATGCGGAGCGTTCCGAATCCGAAATGGAGCCAGCATCTTTGGGTGGCATTTCTCCATTGGCAACGCGGTCATGGATTCGAGTCCAAACGGCCGCCGATTTCGATTGCTTCAAGTCCGTACTCAACGTATCGACATCTAGGCCTCCTGCTGCGTCAGAACCAGAATGACAATCCGCACATTTCTGCTGAAGAAAGCCACGCCGATCGATCTCGTCCATCCCATGCAACCAGGAACAAGTGCTCATCGCTACGATAGCAAAGAGCGATAGATGTAATTGGCTGCTGAAGGATCGCATCGAAAAAACGTGTGAAGCAGAGATTGCAAGGGAGGGAATTGTCGGTGAGGCCGTATCGTCCCATTCTACACGAAGCGGTCCCGCGATCGTAGCTTGCTTTGTTCACGCAAATCTACGGAAACCCATGAAATTAGTCAGAAGAGTTTGGTTGGGACGGTGACTAGCTCGAATGATTCCGCAATTGCCGCAAGCAGACAACAAATACGTGTGTCCCCATAAACGCCATAAACGCCCACTAATGAAACCCATTCCGTGGATTGTCGGCTCACTCGATTCGTGAGAATAAGTGTTGATTAGTGTTCCAATAGGGTTTGTTTTCTGCGATCTCGCTGCCGAGCAGCATTAGCGTGTAGAATAGCCCCTTTCCGAAAGCAGTTCCTTTAACGATTCTTGATTAGGCGCACCGTGGAAGACAGCAATCAAGTTAGGGGTTCGAACCGCACTCGGCGTTCGAAGCCATTGAGCTTGAGAAAGAAGCTGGCTCTCTCCGCATTCACAACCGTTTCTTTCTTTCTGATCCTTGAAATCTGTCTAGCGATCGTTGGTATTCGGTCTGTGGTGAATACTGACGATCCGTTTGTGGGTTTTTCTGGATATGCACCCTTGATGGCACACTCCACTGCGGAGGACGGAACCGCGATCTTGACGACAGCGGAGATCAAACGGAATTGGTTCAATGTCCAGTCTTTTCCGAAAGCAAAAGCTCCCAGAACCAAGCGGATCTTCTGCATGGGGGGATCGACTACCTACGGACACCCATTCTTTGATTCGACTTCGTTTTCAGGATGGCTGCGAGAGTTTTTGCCCGTTCACGATCCCTCCTGCCATTGGGAAGTGATCAATGCTGGTGGCATCAGTTATGCGAGCTACCGCGTCGCTGCCTTGATGGAAGAGCTGGCCCAGTATGAACCCGATCTGTTTATCGTTTACTCTGCTCACAACGAGTTCTTGGAACGACGGACTTACCAAGATATGTTCGAAAGATCACAGCTTGCGATGTTTACCCAAGGTCTACTTTCCAAGACGCGTACCTGGGCTTTGACGAAACGTACCTTGGACCAAATCCGCAAATCGACTTCGAATGCTGATGGAACACGTTCAAAGACACATGCTGACATTCTAGATACAGAGGTCAACGAGATCTTGAACCATACGATTGGGCCTGTCGACTATCATCGCGATCTTACATGGCGTGCCAACGTTGTGAACCATTATGAAAACAACCTAAGACGAATGGTTGCTATCGCTCGCAACGCGGGTGCACAGATCGTTTTTGTTACGCCGGCGTCCAACGAAAAAGATTGCTCACCATTCAAAAGCGAACATGATTCTCAACAGTCGCAGGCTGACCAAGATCGATTGCACGAGATCATACACCAAGCCGCAACCGATCCGGAGTGCGCTGCCCCTCGGGTCGCACTTCGCTACCTCCAGTCGGCGGTCGAGATCAGCCCAAACTTTGCCGAATATCACTATCGAATCGGCCATTTGCAACTCGTGCTACAAAATTATAGCGAAGCGAAACGATCGTTTTCTCTCGCATTGAACGAAGATGTATGCCCTTTAAGAGCGGTCGATGAGATTCGGCAATCCATCGACCGGGTGGGAAAGGAATGGAAGGTTCCAATCGTCGACTTTGAGCAACAGATTCGAGAGCTTTGTGAGACGGAGAATGGTCACTCGATCCTCGGCGAGGAATACTTTCTAGATCATGTTCATCCCACGATCGATGTAAATCGACGTTTGGCCATTTGGATTATTGAAACGCTGCTGGAACGCGGCTTCGTTCATGGTCCCGGGACAGATGACGCGACCATGAAAGAACGTTATGCCGCAATCGAGAAGAAAGTGCTTGGCACTATCGATCCGCTAACCAACGGATATGCGCTACGCAATTTGGCCAAAGTACTTCATTGGTCGGGAAAGTATTTCGAAGCAGAGTCGCGAGCGCGCGACGCACTGAAGCTGATCACCGACGATCCCGAGAGCCGATTCGTTTTAGCGGATTGTCTGAAGAATACCGGACGGATGGAAGAAGCGATCGATGAGTACGAAGAACTATTCTCCAGTGGACTTCACTATCCCCGCGCCACAGAAGCATATGGGCGACTTTTGGCAACGACGGGCCGTCTGGAGCAAGCCAAAGGTTATCTGCTATTGGCCATTACTGAAGATGAGAAGAATGCTGATGCGTATCACTGGCTGGGTTGGGTGCACTTTCAATTGATGGAGTTTGAGTTTGCGGAAGAGTCGTTCGAGCATGCCAATAGGATCCGCCCCAACAACCCGGAGACGCTTGAATATTGGGCAAGAAGCAAAGAAGCGCAGGGCAGATCGTTGCCCATTCCTGAGGCTCGGTGATGTCTCTAGGGGCGTTTTGCTAGCGCCTTGCATGACTCCAATCGAGCCTGCATGTCTTTCAGAAGTTCACGAGTCTTATTGCCCCCCATTCCTCCGAACTCGGCCTGAAAGCGTTCTGCGGATATCCCCTCGGGCAATTCATCGATGCTGGGAAATACGTCATGTATCTCCAGTTTCTTCTCTATCAGGTCGTTTATCGCGATCGCGCTAGCTTCATCGCGCATGGCATTCGCTGCGAAGCGAATCCCTGCTTGATCTGCCAAGAGATCCACAAAGGAAAAGCCGGATCCTCCAGGCGTGGAATCCATCATCTCTTTGCCGACCCCAATGGCCAGCGCCTGCTTTTCGCCCGACAGTATCGTAAGCCCGGCACTTACCCAAAAATGCCTTGCTAAATCATTTCGCTTACGAAGCGTAATTCGATTTCGCAGCTTTTCGACTTCGTTCTGCTTCAACGTAAACCGAAATCTTGCCAATGTACGCACCCTGTCCTCTCCGATCAGAATCGCTAAGGACAAAATAGCTGCTTCATTGTTCTCTCGTACCGTCCGCTTCGGATTTTCCTTCGTGGCAATTTCCATGACAAGCGAGCAGAGTTTAATGAATCCCTCATCACCACTCGCCACCTCGGGTGCCAGCTCCAACGTGCGTTCGCAGATCTTCTGCACGACCTCTTCTCGATTGCTCGAATTCTTTTCGCTGGAGGTCACTTGATTGGCAGCTACGCAATGGACGCTTCCTACGATCCCAAACAGGACCATGCTGAAACGGACCAAAAGCATTGATCTAATCATCGATAATCCCTTAAGCCTCTCACCACTTGACCTCGCGGAGTAAGCCGAGGAGAAATCGCTCGCCACACTTTGGGCATTTCGACTCTTGCAAAAGTTGCGAGTCAGTTCCCGTGATGCGTTGCTCGCAACCGTTGCATCGAAACCTTGCAGTCTTTGGATCCTCAATCACCTCTTTCCATTCGGTGTCTGACATTCCAGGAAAGGCGATATCTTCCGGCTTGATATGCGTTAGCAATTCATGCGTGATGGGAGTCAATGATGCGATTCGAATAGCCATGCGACGAATCGCAAGCTCGAAAGCGTTACGTACCGTCCTCCCGTTTCCGAAGTGTTCATCTCTCTTTGCATGCTGAGCGATCAAGCCCCGGAGAGCCAGCAACTCTGCTTCCGCAGGGAGAACATACTGATGCTCCTTGCAAAGCGAACGATAGATTGCCATCAGTTCGGTCGGCTCATAGTCTGGAAAGTCTAAATTCGCACCGATGCGCGAGGTAAGTCCGGGATTGCTTTTGAGCATTTCGTCCAACGGTGCAGTGTACCCAGCGAGGATCACGATCAGCCGATCTCGGTGGTCTTCCATTCGCTTGAGAAGCGTCTGCACAGCCTCGCGCCCGAAGGCATCATCTCCGCTAGAGTCGATGAGGCTATACGCTTCGTCGATGAACAATACTCCGTCGAGCGCTTCTTCGATTTTTTTGTCGCATTTGACTGCGGTTTGGCCAGCATACTCGGCAACCAAGCCCGACCGATCCGTCTCGACAAGATGCCCTCGTTTTAAAATCCCTATACCACGCAAGATGTGAGCGATAATTCTCGCGACCGTCGTTTTGCCGGTACCAGGATTCCCGGTAAAGGTCATGTGAAGTGCGTGCGAGCTTGAAGGCAACCCCATTCGCACCCGCTGCTGTTGCATCTGAAGAAAGCTGGTGAGTTCATGCACCTTTGTTTTGACGGAACCTAAACCGATCAGTCGGTCGAGAGTTGCCATCGATTCCTCAAGCCCAGGCCCACTAGTGTCCGTTTCTGGAACCAACACAGGAGCATTATCATCTTCAGCATTGCGAGAAGCTCTTTGGCTCGACGGATTTTTGTGCGATTGTCTGCCTCTAGAAGGGACGCTTCGAGGATCCGAATCGTCAGCACCTCGCTGGCCTCCTTCTTCGGCCGGCGAATGAAAGAGAGCTAGCTCAAGAGCATGGGTGATATCCCTCAGGATTTTTGTCTCGGAAGGTTCAACCAATCCGTCCGCCTTGACAATGATGTTTGCGATATGATTGCCAATGGTAAAGACTTCATCTTGGAAGGTGCGAAGTGCTTTATAACGAACAAACGGTTGCACCAAAGCTTCCCATTGAAGCTTCGCAGAATCCGTCATCAGTTTGGCCCACGCTTGTCTAAGAGCTTCACCTTTCAGTTCCTGGCTCCAGAACTCGCTGATAAGATAAGCTCCGAGCGCTTGCTCCTCGGGGCTCCACTCCCCGTCGGCGCGTGTCGCCAACGAATAAATCTTTAGCACCAACCCTCTGGAAAGCTCTTCCATCCTCAGGGCTGCATGGGAAAGTCCGACACCGTGAACTCTGGCATATTCTGACAACAACTGCCGATCGCGCGGCGCATAAACAGATTTCAGACGCGCGATCGCAATACACAACTCGTTCAGGGCGGGGCCAGCCAACATGCTTACTATTTCTGGGTAGAGAGAATCATGTTTGTCGAGAAGAACGCAGGATACTGTTCGTTCTCAAATTTCCATTCACCGAACCAAGCTTGATAGCCCGTCTCTGGCAATTCAGGTTCGATGGAACAAACATTTTCTCCGTCTACTGAAACCGTAGAAGAGGTCCACTCCGAGTTGCGAAAATCCTTTGAGGACGATTTTGCGGTCCAAAGGCTAACTTCTAGCGGTTTTCGGTTGGTACTCATCTTGAGCGACATCTTTCCATCTTCACATTTGGACGCCCACTTTAGTTCAGGCATCACGAATTGGCCCAACCGGCTGCGTTGCAAGGCGCTCATGGTTCCCACAAGTCGGACGACATCGTTGATACCGTGCCCTTGGTTGGGTGTGTAAAGGAGATACTTGGGACCTGTGAGGTCGTTCCAGTACAAGTTACAAGCGTCGACAGGCCAGTATCGATCGTTGGTTCCGAAAATCAGCAACTTGGGCTGTTGGATTCGATCGCGATATCTGTAAGGATCTACGATGTTCACAAGTGACTGCCCAGGAGGAGTTTGAAGATACTTTTGTAGCTGCAACGATGTGTAGTCTCCGATCTCCTCGGAGTATTCGCCCCACGAATCCAATTGATGCTTCATTTGTACGGGCATGTTCAACATGTCGATGACCATTGGTGCCAATGCATCTACGCGAGGATCTACCGCAGAGGTCAACCACGTTGTCCAACCTCGCTTGCTGGCTCCGGAGACAGTAAACTTGGCGATATCGAGCTTCCACTCTTCGCTACCTACGGTTTGGACCGTATCCATCGCGCGGGCTGCCGCTCGAACCATTGGCATCAACAACGGCCAATCGTTTCCTTGTCCCATGATGAATCGTTTAAACGTTTCCGCAATCAGCGCATCTTCGTTCAGGTTGCCTAGCATTGGCTGAAACGGAACCTGCGACAACACCACGGCGGGGCAATTGGAGGCTTCAGCAATTGCGAGCACCGCTTGCACTTCCGCTCGAGGTTCTGCGTTCTTCGGAGCGGAGTCTCCCCATTCCTTGGCCCACGCGCCGCCTGTAATAAATAGCAGACCATTTGTCTTGAGCGGCTGTTGCTTGGCTTCAGCCGCAGCTTTGCTTTCGGCGATCAGTTTGTTGGGGACAGCGATCCAAAGAACATGTTTCCAGGTGACATCCTTCCAAGTTTGAGAAACGAGATGCAAGCGAATCGCAGTCGATTTCCCAACATTGCGTCGCTCGACGATCTCGTATTTGAAAGAACTGTCTTTATCCGCCACAAACTTCTTAAGGACATCTTCGGCGATTTGCTTTTCTTGGGCCAAAAGCCAAGGTTGCAGGATGAAGGAAACGAGAATCAGAACACAATAGGAGGCGAGTTTTGGCATAGAAAGTCTCATGCAAATCCATTTATGAATATTGTTCGAATTTTGTCGTCGTTGATTTTGTATACCTCGAACGACCGATGTCGTTACAGTATAATCTTTCCCGTGAAATCATGTGGTGACTAAATGGGTATCGTGCCCATTGTTCCCTTTTGAGACAACCCGTTTATGCTTGGAGAGTTCGATATGCTCAGACGTCTTGCGATTGCTACCACCGCTTTTTTGTTGTTCGCTGCGCCGAGTTTTGGTCAGGAAGTCAAACTTAACAAGGAAAAGTCCAAGATCGACTTCCTTGGAAAGAAAGCCGATGGAAAGCACGCTGGTGGATTTAAGGATTTCAGCGCGGACGCTAAAGTCAATTGGGAGTCGCCAGAGAAAAGCACTCTCACAATCGAGATCAAGACCGACAGCCTTTGGTCAGATGATGCGAAGCTAACGGATCACCTCAAGAACCCAGACTTTTTCGACGTGAAGAAGTTTGGAACCATCAAATTCGAATCCACCAAGATCGAATCTGGCGAAACCGAAGGCAAGATCACCGGCAAGCTAACCATGCTGGGCAAGACTGGCGAAATCACCGTACCAACGAAAGTCGAAGTCGCCGATGGGGCATTGATCATCAAAGCAGAATTCAAAGTGACTCGTTCCCAATGGGGAATGACTTACGGTATCCCCAAGGTCAACGACGATGTCGAGATCACGGCTACGCTTCATTACGACCGATAAGCTCGATTGAATCCATTTTGAGTCCTCCACTTCCCATGGGCGGAAGTGGAGCTTGATTCCCCAAAGAAAATGGACGCTCACAATCCCAATCGGTAGTCCACGCATGCGTCCGATTCTTCATCGCGATTTTGCCGGTTCGAGTCTTGGTAGATCAACCAATGACAAACCTCTTTTGCTTGCGTTTTTTCATCTCTCCAGATTGAGATTGACTGTGAATAACGTGATCTTCGGATTCATTACTTTTCTAACCTTGATGGTTGTAGATGTACAGGCAGACGCAGCCAACCCTTTGAACATTGTGGTCTTGTACGCGGACGATTGGCGGCACGACACGTTGAGTTGTGCAGGCCACACGGTCGTGCAGACGCCAAACATCGACAAGCTAGCGAGCCAGGGCGTACGGTTTACCAACAACTACGTGACAACGTCCATTTGTGGAGTGAGTAGAGCAACCCTTTTCACCGGCCAGTGGATGTCGCGACACGGAAACCCTGCCTTTCAAGAATTTAAAACTCCGTGGGACCAAACGTATCCAGGTCTGCTTCGAAACAATGGCTACTACACAGGATTGGTAGGCAAGTGGCACAACGGCAAATTTCCTCAAGATAAATTCGACTTCGGCAGATCTTACGGCGGAACCCATTGGATGAAGCAGCCGGAGGGTGGACAGGTTCACGTCACGGCGAAGAACGAAAGGGATGCACTGGAGTTCTTGCAAACGAAACCCGTAGACAAGCCGTTCGTTCTGAACGTCTCCTTTTTTGCGACACACGCAGAAGATTCCCACCCCAAACAGTATCTTCCGCAACCAGAAAGTATGTCGCTCTACGCCGACACGTACATTCCAGTTCCTAAAAATTCTAGTGATGAATCGTTTCGAAAGTTGCCACCTTTCATCGCCAACGAAAAGAACGAAGGCCGAAACCGTTGGCATTGGCGATTCGATACACCTGAAAAGTACCAAGAGTACATGAAGAACTACTATCGACTAGTTACCGAGGTCGATACTGCATGCGGCCACATTGTGGAAAAACTCCAATCGATGGGCCAATACGAGAACACGGTCATCATCTTTACCACGGACAACGGTTACTTTCACGCCGAACATGGTCTCGCTGACAAATGGTACCCTTACGAGGAATCGATTCGAGTACCGTTGATCATTCGAGATCCGCGCATGGAGAGTGGACGACGGGGAACATTGAATGAAAAGATGACTCTCAATGTGGACCTCGCTCCAACCATCGTCAGTGCCGCAGGCCTAAAAATCCCAGAAGGAATGCAGGGTCAAGATCTGGCTTCTTTGTATCTTTCGGGAGACGAGTCAAAGGCTGCGAACTGGCGTAAGGAGTTCTTTTACGAACATGCAACGATCAAGAATATCGACTTCATCCCGTCATCTCAGGCATTGGTTCAACTCGATTGGAAGTACATCTTCTGGCCCGACTACAATGTGGAACAACTTTTTGATTTGAAATCGGACAAAGCCGAAGAAGTGGATTTGGTCCTTTCCTCCTCGCATCAAAAGAAACTGGCTGAAATGCGGGCACGGTTTGCCACACTCAAAGACGCAGCCAAGTAGTCAGCTTCTGAACAGTCGGCAACATAACAGTCGGCAACATAACAGTCGGCTCTAAAGCGGACTTGTTCTCGCTGGAATCGGGGTATAATTCTCCTCGAGTTGCAGGACTGATTTTCTTTATCGGTGTTATCACCGATCTCTTCTGCAGCCATCGATACATCTCGACGAATGCCTGGAGAGTCAACGCTTATGTCAACGGTTGAAGATTACGAGAAGCTTGGAAGCTTTTATTTGGGGAAAAAGTATGACTTGGCAACCCGAAGCGTTCGCGAAGAGCTCGTCAATTACGAATCGAAAGATCTTGTGACCCACGCGTTGTGCGTTGGGATGACTGGAAGCGGAAAGACTGGGTTATGTTTGAGTCTGCTGGAAGAAGCGGCGATCGATGGCGTTCCTGTCATTTGCATTGATCCCAAAGGGGATTTGGGAAATCTACTCCTGGCGTTTCCGGATCTGGCCCCAAGCGATTTTCAGCAATGGATCGAACCTTCAGAAGCGACTCGGCAAGGGAAGCCGCTGGAGACCATCGCAGAAGAAACCGCCAATCGCTGGAAAAAGGGACTCGCGGATTGGCACCAACCACAAGAACGAGTACGAAAATACAAAGAGTCCGTCGATGTGACGATCTTTACGCCAGGAAGCAATATTGGCGTCCCCATGACGGTGCTGAAGAGCTTCGACGCCCCGAGCGATGCCGTACTTCAAGATGCCGAAACCTACCGAGAACGAGTTTCATCGTCTGCTTCCGGTCTGCTAGCCCTACTCGGAATCGATGTCGATCCCTTGACCAGCCGAGAGCATATCCTCATTTCGAACATACTCGATACCGCCTGGAAGGCTGGGAACAATTTGAGTATCGAGGACCTTATTCGGCAAATACAAACTCCACCTATCAAGAAAATAGGGGTCATCGATATGGAGTCGTTCTATCCGACCGCGGAACGTGTCAAACTCTCCATGAGCCTTAACAACCTGCTCGCTTCACCTGCCTTCGCAGGGTGGCTCGAGGGGCAACCGCTCGATATCAAAGAGCTGTTGTATACCAAAGAGGGCAAGCCGAGACTATCGATCATCTCAATCGCGCACTTGAACGATTCGGAGCGAATGTTCTTCGTCACCATTCTGCTGGGCGAACTACTCTCGTGGATGCGCTCTCAACCTGGGACGGGTTCACTTCGAGCTCTGTTCTATATGGATGAAGTGTACGGCTACTTCCCACCTTCTGCGAAGCCACCTTCCAAGCCACCGATGTTGACGTTGCTAAAGCAAGCACGCGCGTTCGGGCTAGGAATTGTTTTGGCAACACAGAACCCGATGGACTTGGACTACAAAGGGCTCTCGAACATGGGCACTTGGTTCCTCGGCCGATTGCAAACACAGAGAGACAAAGACCGAGTCCTCGATGGGCTGGAGGGTGCGTCGATGCAGCAGGGAACTGCATTCGATCGGAGAGCTATGGAAAAGGCACTCTCGTCGTTGGGCAACCGAGTCTTCCTGATGAATAATGTGCATGATGATGGTCCCACTGTCTTCCAAACGCGATGGGCTCTCTCCTTCTTGAGAGGTCCGCTTTCGCGTGATCAGATATCGACGCTGATGGCTCCCAAACGATTGGCTGCACCGATGCGTTCCATAGCCAACAGTTCATCTAGTTCGGGACTGGCGGCGTCTCCTGGTGCTCGGCCCATCGTTCGGGCCGAAGTTGCTGAGCGATTTCTCGAAGCGACTGTTATCCCCGCAACCAAGAGCAAAGTGCTTTATCGTCCTGCGATCCTAGCACAAACAAGCGTGCATTTCGTGAAGTCGACGGGCGGCGTGGATTATTGGAAGGACGTACAACTTTTGTCGATGGTAAACGAACCTCTGCCTGACGATGTATGGGAGGAATCCAAACAGATCGGCGATGATGGGATTCAATTGCGATCGCAGCCCGACGATGCTTATGGCTTCTCAGAGTTGCCAGCAGAATTGTCCTCGGCCAAGAATTTTGCGGCCTGGGAAAAGACGCTCAAAGAGTATTTGTTTCGACATCTTCAATGTACCGTTTACACCAGCAAAGCGTTAAAGAGAGGCACGCCTCCTGGTCTCTCGGAAGCCGATGCACGAATCGAATTGGCTCAAGCTGCCAAGGAAGCGAGAGACGCTGCCGTCGCCAAGCTGCAGTTAAAGTATGCAGAGAAACTCAAGTCGCTCCAGACGAGACTGCAAGCGGCAGAGCAAAAGGTTGCGAAGCAAAAAGAAGAGGCCAAATCGAAACAAATGGAGGGCTTCTTGAACATCGGAACCTCGATCCTCGGTGCATTACTCGGCAATAAACTAACCAGCAAAACCAACGTTGCAAAAGCGGCCACCGCCGTGAAGTCATTCGGTAAAGTCACCTCGAAGCAAGGCGATGTCATGCGTGCCGAAGAGACGCTAGAAGAGCTTATCTCGGCCAAGAATGAACTTGAAACACAAGCAAAGGAAGAGATCGAGGCCCTCGCAGATCAGTATTCGCCTGAGAATCTAGCATTGGAAGCAGTCGACATTCCTCTTCGAAAGTCGGATACCAAAGTAAAGCTGATTGCACTGGCATGGGTTCCGTGGCAAGTCAATCCCAACGGAATCGCAACCCCGCTGATTGACCTAGATTGACTTGGACAGCGAAAAAAACTCGGTATCGCTTACCACGCGAGTTTCGAACCGCTTTCGCTTTCCAGGCTAATGGGACTGGGAGAGCCGATGGGACTGGTAGTGCAGATCCGATTCCGGATCCGTCAGCATTTGAGCACTCCTCGGTTCGGCGGTCTTTAGTTAGACACCTCCTCTTGACCTACTCTGAAAAGTCCGTGTCCGGTTTGGCTAGGTCCAACTCTTGAATCCAGATATTGCGATAGCGAACATCGTGTCCTTCAGCCTGCAATTTTAGGCCGCCCGGAACATCGGTAATGCCCCGTCCCTGGTCATTGCCCCCATCCATGCCCGAGTTTGGTCCTCCCCACACTTTGGTGATACTGTGATTCACATGAGCCTTTTTTCCGTTGAAGAACAACGTCACCAACGGTTGTTCTACCCGCTTACCTTCGTTGAATCGAGCAGCTCGAAACGTGATGTCATAGGCATTCCACTTGCCAAGTCCATTGTACAAGCTGTAGTCGGTTGCCGCTTCATTGATGATAGCGGCCATGCCATGGCTTGTTTTGTCACCATCCAAAATTTGGATTTCGTAGCGATTTTGAAGATAAACGCCGCTATTGCCTTTCGGCTTCATGATCAAGAACTCAACATGCAATCGAAAGTCCTTATAGGCTTTCTTCGTAACGATGTCAGCTGTTCCATATTTGCCACCTACGGCGGCTGGGTCGTCTGTCATCACCGCCGTTCTTCCCTTGTCCTCAGGATCCTCGACAATCTTCCACTGGATCGGCATTTTGCTTGCGAAACGAGGCCCTTCCCAATAGATCCAGTTTTTGTCTAGCAGTTCTTTTGTACCGTCCAGGATAACCTCCGCGTTGGGAAGCGGTTTGGCGCCGACGCCAACTTCAGCACTTAATGGGGAGAGTGCCCACATGCTCAACAGGGTTGTCAAAACAATCCTTTGAAAGCCTCTAGATCTCATTCGAAGTATCTCCATGGTTATCAAAACAACTCTACCCTTTGTTCCATCACGAATCGCAATGATATCACGCAACGGTCTTGCGTGCCAACTTTCATACTTTATTGACGGAAGACCCTTGCGCCTTCTTGTGCAGTCCATTACGGACCCAATCTGCCGTCCGCTCTTCAAGATTTGCAGGGATTCTAGTTGGACGGCAATGTGCCTACTACTTTGACTATTGCCGGCTGTGTCCAAGGACTTTTCGCAGTCTTTGGTTCGTTTCGGCCGACGACTTTGCTAATTTGCTGTCCAGGGCAAAAGGGATCGGACGGTAAGCTCGAATCAAGCTAGCTAGGATTTTGAACGTACTCACGAGCGAGTCTCAACCTGTCCCCCCCGTAGGAATCTAATCTTGCTCGCCAATACTGCACGCGGTCGAAAGGAGCCTGTTGTTTGGTTGTCGACTCAATCATCAGTTTGATAAATTGATCGGGATTGTTTCCAACACGATCGTAAAAAGCGGGACTAGCGATGACTTCTGCTTTCAATTCTGAAAGTGGCGTCAATCCAAGGGCGAGTTGCTGTTGCCAGGCCTGAGCTTCACTTGCAGAAGGATCTCGACCAAGGTATTGACGGAACGTATCGTAAATTATGTTTTGCTCAGGATAATAGTACCCATAGGAACTATTGAATATCGGTGATCCCGATTGCGGAGATTGCAATCTTAGGTCATAGCTTACTGGACTGCTTGACGCAGGGGAGTTGATATCCACCGTCGTATAGGCAACGACTTGCCTGTTCGCATCGTAGAGTGTCGCCACCAGTCGATAACGATCATTGGCGTTCACATAGCTGGGGTTTCGAGAAATACTGAACGGGAATGGCCCCACTCCATATGCTTGGACATAAGTGCTTCCCCCAGATGCCGTCATATATGGACGTGTTACGTTGAGAAGCTCGACTTTGATCGTATTGCTCCCATAGCTCAACACACCACTATCAACAAATAATCGGCCTGACACAGTAAAGTTCGCCACCGGCCGTTGTGCAATATTCAGGTTATAGGTTCGAAGTTGGCGGCTGGTAGATTCCAGCACTGTCAATCTAACCTGGCCGTTGGAATCCACCCGACGATTGATTTCATAGATTAGGTCTACAACACGACCGTTGGAGTACCCAACTTGCGCACCACCTACAGATACGATAATGTCGCCTTGTTTTAGGCCGCTACGTTGCGCAATACTGCCCGGAACAACCTGCTGAATCAGCACGCCACTTGGGGTATTCTGGATGACAGCTCCTAATTGCCATCCCTGCCATGAATTCTCCGAAGGCCAATTGTTATTTACTGGTGTTGAGTTCCAAGCGGGGAGTTGTGCAGCCGTTCCTGCATAATAATTTCCCCATGCGTTTCCATATGCCGCATCATACGTTGGGCTGGGCACAAATCCGAATTGTGCTTGCAAAGGGAACACGCACCAAGCGAATTGGAAAGTCAAAAAAGCTGGTATCAACCAATTAGTAAACAATCTGCAACGTGGAGCCACAATACATCCTTCCTTGAATCGTTTCATCATCGAAGCTGTTGACCGAAAACTTCTGCGATCTGATGCTTTGCAAAATCTTGATCTACAGGGAAGAAACCTGATTTCATAACAGCCAATTGGCCTTCGCGGCTCAACACGAATCGAGTGATGGACTCCCGGAGATTGCTATCTTCCATCGATTTCGATCTGTCGAAGACCAATACGAGCGGGCGAACAAGCGGGTAACGTCCGGTCAGAACATTCTCCTCGGTAGCCTGGACGATCTGATTATTAACCAAGACGGGAACCTTGCGTACGTTCGGAACGTTGTAGTTCATGTCAGCAATTCCTGCCCCTTTAGGATCGTTTGCGATCGCTTGACAGACTTCGGTATTCGAAGAACAAACCTTGAATGGTTTGGCGCTCGCGACTCCGGAAAGCAATACACGCGTTAGAAAGGCTTGAGTTCCACTGGCGCTGTCGCGTTCATAGGTTGCGATCAACTCGCCTGCCAAAGGACCTTCTATACCGATTTCTCCCCATTTCTTATTCGGGCTAGAACCATCTTCGGCGACTGCGAAAATTGCTTTAAAGCTTTCGGGCGATATGACTTGCAGCGGATTCGATTGATGAACATAAAGCGCCATCGCCTCCATACCAATGGTTATTGCGACTGGCTCTTTGCATTTACCTTTCTGCAATAGCTTGAGATCTGACTGATCCACCGGCCGACTAACTCCAACGATTAGCTTGGGGTTTTCTGCCAATAACTGCAAAGCCATTTCAGATCCATTTGCCGAGCCAAGAAACTCGACGTTGGGGTGGAACTTTTTGAAAACCAGAGACCATCGCTTCCCCAAATCCTGCATGGTAACCGAACCGCCAAACTCAATTACCCCCTCAACTTTCTCCGAAGGGCCATACGGCTCCAATCGATCCACGGCCTGCATGAGTTGAAATTGAAGTTCACGCGTGAACGTCAAACTTCCCTTCTCGGGAACTGCACTTTGAGATTCTTGAGCAAAACAGAATTGCTGGCACATCAGCATTGCCGAAAGCACAGCGACTAGAGGGAACGCAAACTGCTTATAGGTAGATCGCATAGATCGCATATTGTTACTCCATTTTTGATCTGCTCTTCTCCGTCTCCCAAGGAACGATGAACGGCCCTGCTCATCGATCCACTGGAGGAATTGTCACAGAATAGCGAGCCGATTGCAATCCCTAGGATCGATAACTCGCCCCTCACATCATTTGATGATTCCATCACTCATGAATAGTGGTATTTTTTTTGCTCTCCAAGTTGTAGATTTGATCGATGGCAACTCAGCAATCATCTCTTCGAGTTTGGCGTCGTCCATTTTTCGAAAAAGCATTACACCGCGTCTAGCAGACTTGTTGTCATTGAACCAACCGACGAAACAAAGATGTTTGCCATCATGGATCGATTTGCAATAGACTAAATTCTTGGCAACTTCATCCGTGGAAGCCTCAATAGATTTCGATGATCTTTCCAGAAGAACCATCCGATACTCGGCCATCGATTGAGGGTCTACATTACGCTGAAACTCTCCGATCGCAACATCCATCTCGATCGAATCAACTTGAAGATACCCATTGGTTACATACGGATCTGATTCAAAAAGTTTAGGAACCGATGCGGCGTCCATTGCAGTTACAACGACGATACCACGCAAAATTTTATCTGGGTCCGATAATGGCCCAGCCATAAACAGCTTGCCTTCACCGTGCAGGCGACCAAAATTACTAAGGTGCGCTGCCTGCATTTTTTCGATCTCAACGCGATCAACACTTGCGGTACTTTTGCCCGATGTCAAAAAAATCCAAAAGTACGGTTGCTTTGTCGGCTTTGTCGCAGACGCAGATTGTGGTTGGTCATTAGCCAAAGACACAAGACAGCCCAAACACAGAATCAGCACGAAAGAAGCTCCGACTCGAATTAAGTACATAATGCTTCCTTCGTAATTGTTTCTATGTTTTTGTCGCAATCGCGGTTGCGATCAAAATCAAACGCTTGCCCATTGTCGGTTCCTGGCACTTGCGAGGACTGCGTCACACACCTTTTGTGTTTCAAGCGCATCTCGGAATGAAGGATGGGCTGGCTCTCCTGTTTCCAAACTCTTGAGGAAGTCCGCGACTTGGTGGATGAACGAATGTTCGTATCCAATTTGCAATCCAGGCACCCACCAGTTCCCCATGTACGGTTGGTCCCCATCGGATACGTGGATGCTTCTCCAACCACGAACGATCGACTCGTCATTGTGATCAAAATAACGCAAACGATGGAGGTCGTGGAGATCCCAAGCCATGCTCGCATGTTCGCCGTTGATCTCAAGAGTATAGAGCGCTTTGTGGCCGCGTGCGTAGCGAGTGCTCTCAAAGAGTCCCAGAGAACCGTTCTTGAAATGGCAGAAGAAGGAACATGCGTCATCGATGCCGACGGGCTGCTTCTTGCCTGTCTCTGCGTGAACTCGCTCCTTGACAAACGTCTCGGTCATTGCAGAGAGATCGGTGATCGATCCGTTAAGCCAAATCGCCGTGTCGATACAATGGGCTAACAAGTCACCGGTTACACCACTACCTGCTGCATCCACATCCAGTCGCCATGTTGCAGCCCCGCCCTGTGGAACGTCCGCGTTGATGGTCCAGTCTTGAAGGAAGTTGGCTCGGTAGTGGAAGATTCGACCGAGTTTGCCCGAATCGATGATTTGTTTGGCCAAGGTGACGGCAGGAATACGTCGATAGTTGTACCACACCATGTTGGCAACACCGGCCTTTTCGACCGCTTGGCACATTTCCTCGCCTTCTTCAGCGTTCATCGCCAATGGCTTCTCGCAGAGTATCATTTTGCCAGCCTTGGCTGCAGCGATCGCAATCTCTTTATGGATATTGTTTGGAGTGCAGATATCGACAGCGTCGATGTCTTTTCGCTCCAGCAGTTTCCGCCAATCGGTTTCGATCGACTCGTAGCCCCAATTCTTTGCAAAGGAAGATGCCTTTTCTGCATTCCGCGCGCAAAGTGCTTTGAGCACTGGTTTGTATTCGCAAGGAAAAAAATGATTCGCTTGAGCATAGGCATTAGAATGCGCTTTGCCCATGAAACCATAACCGATCATTCCAATTCGTAGCTCTTTCATCGTCGTATCTTCTTTTGTTTGAGAGTGTTTTTGGATTTGAGAGTGTTTTTGGATCGGGACTATGCCCGTGTGCTTAAGGAGTCGCGAACTTTTAGCATGACATCGAGGATAGAGTTCCATGTGTGTGCTTCTTGCAACATCGCGTTTGGAAACATGCAACCGTCCCAGCAGATGTGTTGAATACCGCGAGCGGCCGCGTCCTTGAGCCAATAGCTCGAGCATCGAACGATATCCAGTTTTCCATTGGGATCGTCTGCGGGACAGTGCTTACCTGTTTTGTCGTGGGATCCGGCACCGTGCACGTTTCCATCATTTTGAGCCACGTGAAAATCGATCGTCCACGGACGAAGCTTATCGGTCATTGCTTCGTAAGCCGCATAGAATTCGTCCTGGCTATACCCTTCTTTGAGAAGTGCGTACTCGGGAGCGTTGTAACCCATCAAGTAGAGGTATGTGTGCGCCAAGTCGGCTTGGAAGCCTAAAGCTTCAGGCATTCCCACACCTTCGAGGACATCGAGCATATCTCGCCAACTGTGCATACCGGCCCAGCAAATTTCCCCTTCGGCAGCCAAACGTTGACCAGCGTCTTGGGCAATCTTGGCGGCCTCCTTGAATGTTTCGACTATCTTCTTCGTGTTATTCGCTTTATCGGCTCGCCATTTTTCGATACCGAATTCCGCGCTGTCGATTCGAATGACTCCGTACTTGCGGACGCCATGCTTTTCGAAAACATTGGCGATTCTACATGCCATTTTCACGGCCGACAAAAACTTTTCGCGGGACTCTGAGTCTCCCATCGCGGAGTCACCGACCGTGCCACCCCAGACAGGTGCAACCAATGAACCGACAGAGAAACCGAAGCTTGCGATCTTATCTGCGATGGCAATCAACTGCTCGTCGGTGGAATTAGGATCTGTGTGAGGAAGAAACAAGAAGTAATCGATACCATCAAACTTTTGCCCGCGAACATTCGCTGCGGCTGTGAGTTCCAGCATTCGATCGAGGCTAATCGGTGGCTCTTGGCCTTCGCCGTCACCCTTGCCGACCAATCCAGGCCACATGGCGTTATGAAGCTTTAATGTTGACATAGTTTGGTTACTCAGAAATCAAAAGGTAGGGGAAGGCCAAAGGAAGGTATTGCAAGAACGCGTGGGATTCGAATTCTTGCCAGCAATTAAACTTGTCGAGTTTCCATTCTCACCGACATCTGATTGACGCCGATTATGCGTTTTTCCATGCACCATTGGTTGGCATGTTGGAATGAGCATCTGGACCAAAGTAACGCAGCCCGACGAGCGGTTCCGAGCCGGTGTTCTCTACTTCGACTCCTCGCGTTGCAGCTTCGTGACTGATAAACACTTCGTCTTCGGTATTCTCTCCGAATCGAATCATCGCTGGTGTTTGCAGAGCAAGCTTTCCGATGCGTCCTTTACCTTGGACCGTGATCCAGCCACTTGTGGCACCATCTTTCAAGATGCACTTGGCACCTGGTTCGATGGTGAGTTCTTTCGCGCTGAACAATTGCTTTTTGTCGATGCTGCCATAAACAATCCACTTGTCTGTAAAGCCAGCGCCAGACTTCGCCTTGTCGACGATCGGTTCTATGTAGTTGCTGTCTTTGAAGTGCGTATCAACGTTCTTTTCCCAATCGAGCTGACCGATGATGAAGTCTAGATCTTGGTGCTTTTCTTTTGGCATGTCCTTGACCAACAACGACCACGGCACATATCGGCCTTCTACAATCGATTGATACATACCAAAGACGTCGCTACCCCATTGAGGCTCGTACGTGCAAAGCGATCCTGGAGCATGAAGAACGCCCGGTGGAATCAACCAACCCGTTCCGCGTTTGAGTCGATAGGCGCGCGACAAGTCTAGAATTCCATTGTCACCTTTGTTCCAATTCTCGAGGCAACGACGCAGATCGTCTTTGGTCGTTCCCGGTTCAAGACCCATGAAGGTGTATGAGAAATTGTTATCGACATTGTTGTATTGAGGAGGGAAGTAATAACTTTCAGGCTTGCCTTCTTGCCCGACCAACGCGGCATCCTCTTGCGACTGATGCATATGGTGAGGAATCGGTCCCATGTTGTCAAAGAACTTGGAGTAGACCGGCCAGCGATTGTATTTGCTGAAGATGGGTTGACCCACCAACCGATTGCCTTGCTCGGAAACAGCGTCCTTCAGGAGGAACTTTTTTCCTTCGAACAAGCAGAAGCTCAGACCTTCGTGCCAGACACGACCTTCGTTGGCCGCTTCGGTGGTTGAGGAGAACCAGCGTTCATCGATGCCACCGCGGTCAGCACCGAACGCATAGAGATCGCCCGGATACAGCTTTATGCGGCGCCCTGGGTGGAGAAAGCTTCGAGGAACCCATGTTGGCGTGAGCCTCAATAACCCTTCGCCTGCATCCAAAGCAGCGTCAAGTATTTTTGCCACGTTGTCTTTTTCGACGAGCCCACTATCAAGTCCTGTATCAGCCATAAATCCAATAACTCTCGTAGCGAGGATATAATCGTTTGTTCCATTACACAGATGCTTTGGGATGGGCGATTGGGCCGCCCTTCCAGAAAGCTCAAGTTTTATGCTAGCAGTCTTTGCCTTTCAAGCGTCTCTGCGTCCTGCATTGCGATTTATTGGGAATGTGGGACCATTCGATCCTACTAGAAGTCGATTTGATGCACAGAACGAATTGGAAAGTGTGACGTCTAGGCAGTTTGTTCATGGGTTTCTTGTTTGAAGAGCTGAGATGCGCAACTTAGGCAAAAGGTATGTTCTAGGGGTCGATGGAGGGGGCACCAAGACCGCCGCTTGTATCGCCGAACTCAAGGTCGGTTTTTCGGGTAAGCCGCACGTTGGGGCAATCATGGCACGAGGATTCGGCGGCCCAGGCAATCCTCTCAGCGGAGGATTCGCGGTCGCTTGCAGCAATATATGCGCCGCGATCGACCAAGCAAAATCGCAAATGAAGATCAAGAGAGATGGTAGTACTGAATCAGCTACGATCGAGTCCGCGTGCATTTGCTTGGCAGGGGCCGGCAGACCTGAGGAGCAGCACCGGGTCCGAGAAGAGATGATGGCGCGAGGAATCGCAGATTCTGTTTTGGTAACAGGAGACATTGAACCTATTCAGTGGGCCGCGGAATTCGAGTCTCAGGAAGCTATCGGCCTTGAGATTCCCGGTGAACTTTGGGAGCGATGTATCACATTGATCGCAGGAACAGGCTCCATTGCACAAGGTGTTCAGCCAAACTCGAATCCTGTGCGAGCTGGCGGATGGGGCTACTTGCTCGGAGACGAAGGAAGTGGATTTGATATCGGACTAACCGCGCTGAAGGACTTGTGCCGCGCGACGGATCAATGCCGTCCGCTGACTCCTCTGCATCTAGGTCTTCTTCAGGGGCTATCGATCGAGGAGGCGAGAGATTTGGTGGGTGCCGTGTACCAGTCGGACAAACCGCAACAGATCATCGCTTCGTTAGCGAGCACGGTGCTAAGTTATGCGGAATCCGATCCGTTGGTAGAGACGATTGCTAGTCGTGTTGCCTACGCTTGGGCCGAATTGGTCGATTGTGTTCATCATCAGCTCGGTCTCCACGAAAAGCCCTTTACGCTGGCGATTGCAGGCGGAATTGCTGTTCATAGTCCCTTCTTGGCGGAGCGTCTTTTGAAGATTTTGGAAGAAAGGTCAATGAAGCCGTCACTTTTTCGAGTCGTCCAACATCCTGTTCACGGAGCGCTTACAATGGCAGCGAGAAACACTTTGCCCTGACCCACCCACCAAACGATTCATCATGCAATCCTGCCGATCTCGAATTTTTGTATTACTGCTTAGCTGCCAATCATTCGCGTTGCAGAGTGCGTTGAGCCCGAATGGGACGTTAAACGCACAAGAGTCTGCAGCTACTCAATCGCAGTCTGCTGAAACAACAACGCCCTTTGCCAGAATCGAAGGCATAGGGCCTGAGTGGAAAACGTTGGGCAAAGAGGATTTCGTGCGAGCCAACTGCGATGAAGAGACGTGGGTTTGGGACGGTAGCTTGGTTCACAGCACGGGCAAGCCGATCGGAGTCTTGAGGTCGAAAGAAAAATACAAGAACCTCGAATTCGTAGGGACTTGGCGCCATTTGACGGAGGGTGGAAACTCGGGATTTTTTCTTTGGACACCTCAAGAAGCGTTGGATGGTTTGGCTCGAAACAAATTACCGGGTGCTGGTATCGAAGTTCAAGTCCTGGACCACGGCTACACAGAAAAGTACGAGAAGAGTTCAGGCAAGAAGGCTACATGGTTCACTACCCATGGTGACATTTTCCCGGTGGGCAAATCCAAATTGGAGCCGTTCGCTCCTCTATCGCCAGATGGTTCACGCAGTTTCCCACGTGCGAATCACAGCCTGCCGAGCCCAGCTTGGAACCACTATTATGTCAGAGCGATTAATGGCGAGGTTCGTCTCTGGGTTAATGGTCACGAAGTTTCGGGGGGCAAAAACGCGAATCCCGCTGAAGGTTACTTGTGCCTGGAAGCCGAAGGGGCAGCCGTCGAGTTCAAAGACATTCGAATTCGCATTCTTCCATAAGAGTTCATGCCTGGTTTTATTTCGCCCAACCGGCAACCTGTAGTGTGCTTGATGGAGGAAATTTCGTACACTTAGGATCGACGGTCAGGATGTCCAAACTTCTTGCACTATGTCCAGTTCCGGATCGATGGAAACTGGGTTCCCTTTTGATGACCAGAATTATTGCTACTAGAAAGAATTGAGATGGCCCTGGGAAAGACCTTTGACAATGTGATTGGTACGGTTGGGAACACTCCGATGATTCGCATCAATCGCCTTGTTCCTGCGGATCATGCAACGGTATTTGCGAAGTGCGAGTTTTTCAATCCCCTGAATAGCGTCAAGGATCGGATCGGAATGGCGATGATCGAGGATGCCGAGATATCGGGCAGACTCACCAAAGACACTCACATTATCGAGCCCACGAGCGGAAATACTGGGATCGCGCTGGCATTCGTGTGTGCTGCCAAAGGGTATCGATTAACTCTCACGATGCCGGAATCGATGTCGATCGAACGTCGAGCTTTGTTGCGTGCCTTGGGATCGAATCTTGTTCTAACGCCTGCGGCCGATGGCATGCGTGGTGCGATCGCCAAGGCAGCGGAAATGGTTGCGAACGACCCAGTGGGATGGATGCCTCAACAATTCGAGAATCCAGCGAATCCAGCAGTCCATGAACGAACGACCGGGCCTGAGATTTGGGCCGACACCGCAGGTCAAATCGATGCCATTGTGGCTGGTGTTGGGACCGGGGGCACGATCACTGGTGTTGCTCGATACATCAAAAAGCTCAATCCAAACTTCAAAGCGATCGCCGTCGAACCAAAGCAATCCCCCGTCATCAGCGGCGGACAACCGGGCAAGCATCGCATTCAAGGAATCGGTGCCGGCTTTGTCCCGAAGAACCTCGACCGATCTGTTATCGACGACGTCATTCAGGTTGACGACGAACTAGCATTCGAGTGGGGGCGAAAACTTGCCAGCCAAGAGGGCATTATGGCTGGGATCAGCAGTGGTGCCAATATGTGGGCCGCAACTCAAATCGCGGCGAGACCAGAGTTCAAAGGGAAGCGGATCGTAACGATCATGTGCAGTCTCGGAGAGCGTTATCTGTCGACCCCATTGTTCGGAGATCTCGGAACTTAAAGGAAGGCATTCGATTTGCCTTCGCATTTCGATTTGCCTTCATGAGGAGCAGGATAACGTGGCAACCAACCAGTTTAGACGCAGAGCTTTGCTTCAAGGGCTGGGTGCCGTAACGGCTACTTCAGCATTTTGTTCGCTGCCGACCTTCGGCAACAGTACAGGCTACGCGTCCAAGGGAAAGAACCCCGAGTGGGAAGAGTCGATCAAACGAGGGCTCGACTTCCTAGCTCGAACGCAATCGACACGCGGGCAATGGCAAAGTCCACCGTACCCTGTCGCTATTGGTGCTTTGGCAGGGATAGCACTGATCTGCAGTGGTTCTACGATCACGCAAGGTCCCTATGCAAAATACATTGCACGGACCACCGATTATCTTATCAGTCAAACGCAAAAGAACGGACTTATCGGCGATCCTGAAAACGATCAGCGATACACCTACGGTCATGGTTTCTCCATGCTCTTCCTGTCGCAAGTGCTGGGCGAAGAAGGTTTGCAAGACCGACGCGACGATCTTGTAGAAGTCCTGAATGGCGCCGTTGCCTTTTGCGGGAAAGCACAGACCGCGGCAGGAGGCTGGGGATATTTGAGCGCCAAGGATGGCAACGACTACGACGAGGGCTCCACCACAATCACACAGGTCCAAGGATTGCGAGGTTGCCGAAATGCAGGCATCGCCGTACCAGGTGAAATCATCGAAGCGGCGAAACGCTATATCTACAGTTGCCAAAACGAAGATGGCGGGATCAGCTACTCCAGCCAACAGAAAGGCTCATCGAGACCTGCCATCGCTGCTGCTAGTCTTGCTGCGCTCTACAACGCAGGTGACTATGAAAGTACGAAAGTCCCTGAGATGCTCGCGTACTGCCGCAAGGAGTTGCACTCCGTCTCGAAAGAAGAGAGCTTGTTCGGCCATTGGCACTACACCTACCTGTACTACTCTCAAGTCGTTTACCGGCAAGGGGAAGACGAGTGGTCCAGTTTCCGCGATAGACTCTACGAACGCATCGTCGGGGAACAGCAGGGAGATGGTTCTTGGGATGGTCCCATGATCAACAAGATCTACACTACCGCGTGCAATTTGATCATCCTTCAATTGGACAAGGGATATCTTCCTATCTTCCAGCGATAAGTCTTAGCGGTTTTCAAAGATCACAGACTCTCAAAGATCAAGGATTGATCACAACCCGAGTCGTGCTTTGTTTAACACTCAGCGGGTAGCTTCTATCGCGGTGTCCAGGCGGATTGCCGAGCGCCAGGGCGTCGAAGAGAAACCTCGCGACGATTCACCATCGTTCGGCCATCTTCCGCTTCGAATTTCACAAACACTTGCACCGCAGTTGAGGTTGGAGCTGACTTTTGCCAAGGCAAACTGAGATGATAGCCTTGCGACGTTCCGATAGGTTCCAAATACTCAGATAGCTCCTTCGTGCCAATCTCCCAAGCGGCGATGCGTGTTGATTGGCCGTCGGTTGTTTCCTCGACAACAATCGTTAGTTCTCCCGACTGATTGATCGGCTCGCCCTGTGTGTTACGTGGAATTACGACTAGATATAGCCCGTCGTCTCCCGGCGACTCATCGAAGTTATGACCGCGACACATCGTGGGATGGAATGCAATCTCTACGATTCGATTATCGGTTGGTGCAGCCTGAATAGGTGTCGTAGCACTAGCCAGCACGACACCATTGTCGACGGGGAGCTTAATCCTCCCTTGGAGACGGGTTCCCTGGTCAAGCTTAGGAAGCGACGGAGGTGTCATCAAGCTCGGTTGCGATCCGTTCAAGTTGGGCGGACTGGAACTCGGCTGACCAGGAATCAATGTCGGCTTGGTACCGGTTGGCAAAGGATTGGAATTCACCGCTGGTCTTGCAGGTGAGGCCTGTGCGGAACGAACCATCGTCGGAGGCATCACCACCTCTTCTGTCAGGTCGTAATCGCGTTTTCTTTTCAGAGTCGTTTTGTCGCCGGAGGGGAGCAGAGCGGGTGAAACGCTCGGCGTAGTGCTCGGAGGTAAGATGTTCGATGGGGAAGAGCCAGGAAAGTCTTTTGGCGGAGGGAGTAGCGAATCCGATGGCTGTGCAGGAACGGGTTCCGGAGTAAGCTTTGGTTTATCAAGAAGCGGTTGCGGAGAAGGCATTTTGAAATCGGACGCGTCAAAATCTAGAGCGTTATTGGCTGGTGGTTTTGCCGGAACGCGAGGCACGACAGGTCCCAATTCCACAGCGCCCTCCATCTTGGGAGAGGTCTCAGAACGACTCTCGATCGGTGGTGCGGGTTCTACGATTTCCTTGGGAGAGCTATCCAGTCTGAAAGGTCGCTCTTGAGTGGCAGAGGGATTCTGCTCTTTCAGCGACTTTAGCTTTGACTGGATGTCTAGATAGGCACGTTGCGAATCTGCAAGTTCTTGCTCTAACGCTTGGTAAGCGGCATCGTATTCGTACACACGGTCTTCTAGCATGCGTACTTCACTAGCCATGTTCTCCACATAGAGTTCATTGAACGCAGCTCTTCGGCATCCGACTTGACAGAGTGGAGCTAGCAACGCGAGCAGCCACAGTCGCTTGGCGTGTTTACGCCCGCTCTTGCTGCTTGTTGAAGGCGACCTTCGTCGCGGTGTCGGCTTTCGAGACTTCATGTATCCAGGGAATAGGCAATACTCCCTAGGTACGTCAAGATGAAATGCTTTCGCCTATCGGTCCGTGCTAGCTTGCACGACGAACTTGTTGGCATGCCAAGAAAAGTTCGTAAAAATCTTGTGTCAGAACGATGGGATCATCACCAAGATCTTCCAGCCAACTCATCTGGGAGGATGCCATGGCTTGCAATCCCTGGGTAATGTCTCGAACTCGAACTGTAACGCGATTGCTGCCAGCGAAGTTAGACTTCTTTAGATCTCGACAAAAAGGGACGGAGACAGTGTTGCCTTCCATGTCAAGAACACGCAGTTGTTCGGATGCGAATGCTTTAGCTGGCAAAGAGACGGTTTCAGTACCATCATAGAGTGATTCGATTGTCGATAGTTCGATGCTGGGGACACGATTCGTTTGACTCATGAACCATCTTCTTTCTCGAGTGCGATGTCGACGCAATTCCACATGTTGAAGTGTATCGGTTGCGAAGACTTTGCCGCTTCATCAAATCTAAAAAATAAATTCAAGATCTGGAGCGTCCTCTTGGAGTTCTTTAGCCGCCCAGATGGCCGAGAACTTGAATGATGCCATTCAAGTGAGCCATTCTCGGACCGTATCGATCCAAGAAATCATTGAAGGCATACTCGCTCTCTTCGAGATTCTCTTTCTGATCCTCGACTTCATCTGCTAGCGTTTGCAAGAAATCAATCTGCACACTCGAAAGCGATTCCAGTGCTTGTTTGCAACTGCGAACAAGCTTTGGATGAGACTCACGCCATTGATTCACTTCACTTTGACGTTGCGTCGCTGCCTGGTTGCTCGACTGCAAAACCTGCTTGTTCACTTGCAGCAATTGTTCTAGCAAAACATTCTGTCGGTTTTGCATTTCGATCAACTGACGAGTCAATCCAATCAACGCGGTGCCAATATCGTTTGTCTTGGGGCTCGGTGTCGGCGAACTATTCTTCGACGATTCCGCCGTGACATCGATGCTGAATACAGGAACAAACGGAGTTGGTTCGTTGGCCATAGTGGAGAATTAGCGAGGGTGTTGTCGTGGAACGAAAGCTTGAATGTTCCCCATTATAGGCATGCAGAAACCCTTTCGTCGAGCTTTTCACTGGCCATTTGTTGAGTTTACGGTCTGGGTGGATTGTACCCGTTTTTCTGAATGTACCACGAGCACGGATAGAACTGGATGCAACGCCTCGGTCTAGACGAAGCAATCTTGCCTAACCGCGACTAGCAACTCGATGAATTAACCAGGCGAATCTGCGAAGTACGAACAAAAACGCATGGAAACAACGAAGCAAAAGACAATTTCTCTTGGATTTCTTACCGTACGCAAACATCCGTCGAGAGGATACTTTGGAGGGTTTCTAGTCCTCAACGTATTGGCTCGTCCTTTAGAATTTCATTGCACGTTGCCGGTCCAACCGACCAGAGCCCAACAGATATTGTATGGAGCAACTCTCGACGAGTTCATCAGCGGCGAACAGATCGCTAGAGCATTGATACTTAAGGCGAAATCTTCGTTGGAAGTCGTCTTCACAGACACATTGGCAGCCCTTTCTGGTCGGCATGTCCAAGAAACGCCGCTCATTGCAATCGATGGTTCGTGGGAGCGTTCGGAAAACACCATCTGTCATCCGGTGTCTCAAGGGCACGAGTTGAAAAGTGTTTCCGCGCTCGATTATCGGTTCTCGGTTCTTTCGCAATACGAATCCGACCTTCAACGCATCCATGCTCTCTTCCATAAAAACGACTCTTCGATCGACTTGATCGAGCCTTTTGGCCGAATCGAAGAAGCGCTCCTAGAAGCCCATCCCGCGGCCAAGGCGGCATAGGGAGCCGTCATGATGCAAGCGATGGGTAGTGAGTTGATTCAATTCGCAACCGATGTTCCATCAGCCGAAACTGCATGGCAATTCGACTCGAATCGTATCGAGATTCAATCTTTCGATGCATTACAGTTTGACGCACCTGAGAGATGCGGCGAGATAGACCAACACCTCGGCGATTGGATCTTGAATACGCTACCGAGTGTGTTGCCTATCCAGTTGGGGCAAGCGTTGCCGAAGACGATCGGTTTCGCATTTCCAGAAATGCCGAACTGGGGCGTGAAGACCGAATCTGAAAAGCAACCGTCGGATAAGCGGCCCGATAAACCACTGCCCGCATTGTTCGATCCGAAAGAACCTAAGGAACTGGCTGGCAATACAAAATCAGGATTCCCCAAAATCACTCGGATGCGTCCACCTGGTGATCTGGTGCGACTCGAAGATAGACTTTACTACGTCTTGCAACCGCCATTGGAAACGATCGTTCAAACGGCCAAGCTGACGTTTCCCTTTCAGCCGTTCCCTTACCAAATGGAAGGGATCGCGTTTCTGTTCCCGCGCGCGGCCGCTATTCTCGCCGATGAAATGGGCCTTGGTAAGACTATGCAAGCGATCACGACGATTCGCATGCTCTTGTTGTCCAACGAGTTAAGTAGTGTATTGCTCGTTTGCCCAAAACCACTTGTCACGAATTGGGTGCGAGAATTCCGACAATGGGCACCCGAGATTCCGTTGGCGGTGATCGAGGGGGATTTGCACAAACGGCAATGGATTTGGAACAATCCTCAAGCACCGGTCAAAATTGCAAACTATGAACTCTTGATGCGAGACCGGGATCTAATCGATAGCGGTGAATTGCAATTTGATCTCGTCGTTTTGGACGAGGCGCAACGAATCAAAAATCGGAACAGCACGACGAGTGAGATCGTACGATCGATTCCACGTTCAAGGTCCTGGGCACTTACCGGTACACCGATCGAAAACTCTACGGAAGATCTTGTTAGTATCTTCGAGTTCCTATCACCCGGCTACCTTCGCGATGATATGCACCTCAAATCGATGGGGCAAGCGACCCGCGACTACGTTCTTCGACGCACCAAGGACAAAGTCCTCACCGACATGCCACCTAAATTGTTTCGGCCTGCAGATTTGGAACTGACTGGCGAGCAACGTGCCAGTTATAAAGCGGCTGAAGAAGAAGGTGTTGTACAACTCTCGGAAATGGGCGAGTCGGTAACCATCCAGCATGTGTTCGAGTTGGTATTGAGGTTGAAGCAGATCTGCAATTTTGATCCCGCAACGGGCGCAAGCGCAAAGCTCGAGCGGCTCGAAGCTGATATGGACGAGATCGCTGCGAGCGGTCAAAAAGCAATCATTTTCAGCCAATGGGTCGAGTCCCTCGACATGATTGGCAACAAGCTAGAACGATTCAATCCACTTTACTATCACGGACGCATTCCATCGAACAAGCGGGATGGAGTGATTGATCAATTCAAGAATGACCCATCTCGAAAAGTGATTCTTATGAGTTACGGCGCCGGCGCGGTTGGGTTGAACTTGCAATTCTGCCACTATGTTTTCCTGTTCGACCGATGGTGGAACCCAGCGGTCGAGGATCAAGCGATCAATAGGGCCCATCGGCTTGGAGTCAAACAAGCGGTAACGGTAACCCGCATGATGTCCGTAGATACGATCGAACAACGTATCCATGATGTTCTCGAAGAGAAGCGAGAACTATTCAACTCCTTGTTTGCTGAGACCGGAACACCGAAGAACTTAGGACTGAGTCAAAAAGAAATCTTCGGCCTCTTCGGCCTCAACATTCCACGCCAAGCCAAAGCTGCCTAGCGCAATCTCGACAAAGCCGACAAAAGTCAAAGGGGTAGGCACATTCCATGTGCCGTCCACCTAGGATCCCGGCAAATGTCCAGGAGCGGACTATATCCTTATGAGATATGAACGGAACACCGTTGAAGGAACGATAAACGGAAACTTTATTGCAACGAGAAAGACGTTTGGCTGTGGCGACAGATTTCTTTAATCTTGCCTATCAGAAGTTCGCGGTTGATGGGTTTCGTTGCATAAGCCGTACAGCCCGCTTCGAGGCATTTCGCTTCATCGCCGTCCATGGCATGGGCCGTTAAGGCAATGATTGGACTGCGGTAGCCCTGTTCTCTTAAATAGGAAGTTGCATCGTAGCCATCCATAACGGGCATTTGCATATCCATCAGGACGGCGTCAAAGGGCAGGTCTTGTTCGATTGCCTCAACACACGCATTGACCGCCAACTGTCCGTTCTCCACAACCGTAACCTGCGCTCCAGCTTTTTTCAGAATAAACGCAATGAGACGTTGATTGTCTGGACCGTCTTCTGCCAACAAGATACGGTAATCGGCTAGTGGTTTGTCCGACGTAGACGATTCTCGAGTTTGCTTCTCTTTTTCTCGTGAAGAAATTGGACAAGATGGGTAGACCATTTCCACTCCGGCAATGTCCCCAATCGCTACCGTGGCACGAAATCGGGAACCAACACCTGGCGTTGAATCAACGATAAATATGTTCCCCCCCATCATTTCCGCCAATCGCTTACTGATCGTCAGTCCAAGGCCTGTTCCACCAAAATCACGGGTTGTTGACGTATCTGCTTGAACGAAGGGACGGAACAGTCGCTCCTTTTGTTGCTGACTCATGCCAACTCCAGTATCGATGACATCGAATTCCAATGTTGGAGTGTCGCCAGGAACGAATCGAACGACGACACGAACACTTCCTGTTTCCGTGAACTTGATGGCGTTGCTTACTAAATTAAGAATGATCTGACGCAGACGTGTTGGATCGGTTTGGATCATCGCTGGCAGACTGTTTTCAAAGACCGAATCCAAAACGATCCCTTTCGCTGCAGAACGGACGGTCATCAAATTCAAGACCTCCTCGACGATCGTTATTGGCGAGTAGACGATCGATTCCACCACAAGCTTTCCCGACTCGATTTTCGACAGATCGAGAATATCATCAATGATCGCGAGGAGATGTTCACCATTTCGCTGGATCGTCTTTACAGATTGAATTCGTTGTTCTGGATCGAATTCCGAGGTTCCTGCGTCGAGCAGAAGATCCGTGTAACCGAGAATGGCCGTCATTGGAGTGCGGATCTCGTGGCTCATGTTGGCTAAGAACTCGCTTTTCGCCTGATTGGCAACATGGGCAGATTCTCTAGCTCGTTCTAGCGTCTCGATGTAAATCGTATGTTCAATTGCAATTGCGGCGATTTCGGCGAGCGAAGTAGCGAATTCCACGTCGGCTTGTTCCGGTTCCTCTTTCCGTTCACTCAAGAACTCTAGACAGCCCAGGACAGAACGGGTCGACGAGTAGATTTCGACCGACCATCGATGTCGCGAAACGGGTTCTTGTTCATTGGAACAGGTATCCGAGAGCATGACCCGATTGGGTATATCGCTGTCCGAATAGTTCATGACAATGGTGCATCTCATACCCAGCTCGAGTTCGTCGACTGTTTTCGTCAGAAATTCAAGCACTTCGCAGAGCGTTCGACCACGTGCTGCACGTTCTGCAACCTCTTGACGTAAATGCTGAAGCATCGCTTGAAGCTTTTTCTCCGTAATGTCATAGCTAACACCAATCATACGAATCGGTATACCGTTTGCGTCATGGATGACCTGCCTTTCAGCTTTAATCGTTCGAATCTTACCATTATGCTTTCGAACTCGGAATTCTTCGACGAACGGAACACCCAATTCTCTAGATCGCTCCAACGCGAGTGTAATGCGATTAAGATCGGAAGCATGGATATAACTTAACCAACCTTCGATCGTGAGGCCGACAGGGCCTTTCTCGATTCCGTATAGATTGCAAAGTGATTCATCACAAAGAAGGTGATTCGCGCGGATATCCCAATCCCAAATACCCATCTCGCTAGCTCGGGTCGCTAGCTCCAGACGTTCTGCCAAAACAACGAGTTTGTCTCGACTTGTTTTCAACTCCAGTGTTCGTTCCGATATTTTTTCTTCTAGCTGATCATTCTGAACTCGCAACGCTTTTTCTGCTTCCTTTCGCTTCACAACTTCTGTTCGGAGTTTATCCGTGGCGTGCGCTAACTGCTCCGCATGGACTCGTATTTGCGATTGCTGGTCTGCCCCCTGTTGCTCGAGACTTTCTTTGCGAAGTCGATCGATCTGTCGAGATATGATCCGGTTGAAAATCGGACTCGCCAGTTCGTCCTCAAAACCTGTTTCACGCTCGCGTTGTAGAAACTGTTGCTCAAGCTCCGCTCGAAGTCGGACTTCTAATATTTCCACTTTGGCTTTAGCGCCCCACCGACTGTACGCAAGATATGCATGTTGGCGGTAAGTGCTCGCCAGTTCTGGCATTCGAGTTGATTGCCAGAGTCGTTGCGATCTTTCATTCGCTATGGCTTCCCAATGAAGAAAACCTCCGGCTCTAGCAGCTGCAATGGCTTCGTCGTACAAACATCCTGCTTCCAGGAACTTTCCATCGATTCTGGATAATTCAGCGCGGATCAAGAGTCGCTTGTATTCAAAGTTCTCTGGCGCATATTCCGACCAAATCGTCAATTGCAGTAAGGATCTTTCCAAGTCTTCCCGCCATTGATGCCTTGTGCCCACGTCGATTTGGTCGTACATCGCCGCCCGAATGATGCTACGGATTGCGACATGTTCTGGCCATGGCAATAGCCCTTGCGTTCCAACCATAAAAATGTTCACGTCGGCTTCGTCTGAATACTTCAATGCACTTTCGAAGTCCTCCATGACCAGGCTATTGAATGATCGCATCACGTTATAGATGCAGAGCACCTGCTGGTTCTGATTGGACTCCACGCGTTGAATGAAATCAAGTTCCGAATCGCAGTTCACGCATGCATGCTTATCTGCCTTTGAGATCTGCTCGACAATTCTTGTACCCGCTTCTAGCAAATCCACTGCCCATTGGTTGCGACGAGATCGACTGAAGGCAAGACATTTTCTTATCTCTTGTCCGAGAGCCGCTAGATTGGCTCCCTGAAAGAACTGGCAGTACATGTTGTGCCCAAAGGCATACGCGGCATATTGAAGATTACCCGCGTTCGATCCAATCTCATACGCATTTTCGTAATTTTCAGAACTATGCTTGCAGTGTCCGAACCAGTGACATGCCGAACTGCCAGCCATCAAGTGAAACACAGTACGGTCTGACGAGGAAGTGAATCGTGTTGACATAAGACGCGCAGCGAGATCGCTAAACCCCAATGCGGTGGAGACATCACCCCCAACCCACATCAGCAATCCTGCTATCGCTGTGTGACTATATCCAACCTGGGGAATATTGCCGTGCCTCATTGTCAGATTCACGACCTTTGGAACGATGACGCTCCATAGACTTTGGTCCGAACGATAGCACGGAGGCCCCATTGCGATCAGAATCTTACTCACCGCACACCATCTTGGGTCCGTCATGATGGGCAAAGAAATCAAGTCTTCGAAAGTCTGTTCTTGGACTGTCAAACTCAATTCAGCTAACTCTTGATCTCGCGCCTTCGTGTAGTCATCGAGAGGAAGATAGATCCCGAGTATAGAAAGAGCTTCTCGACCCGTTGCAATGGCCTGTGAGTACCTTGCGAGTAGCGTGTGCTGAACAATAGAAATGGTCAGCAATTCTGCTTTCTCAACGGTAGATTCCGAACGGTTCACCGCTTCGCGAACGTAGTCGAGGGCAACCGCATGATTGCCGTCTAGAAACTCACTTTCGCCAAGTTCCTTCAGCAATTGAATCGCCAATTGAGAATGGCTTTGCCAAATCAAGGATGAAAATCGACGATCATCCAACAATCGCTTGGCGCAATGCAAAAACTGTAATTCCGTGTGGTAAGCAGCGGCTCCTCTAGCTTTCTCCGCAACACGGAGATTTAGTTCGATCGCCTCAATCGCTTCGAAAAATGAATCGATAAATTCCAACCCGCAATTTAGGTGCTCAACGACCTCAAACAATCGTTCAGAAAGACTGAGACTACTTAGTCGACGAATCAAAAGTTTTGCAATCTTGAAACGTACTGCCGCAAGAATGGAATTGCTAATGGACTTATAGGCCGCTTGCTGAATGCGATCATGGAGAAACCGCCATTTCGTCCAATCACGACTCGCGTCGGCGTCCGTAATGTTGGATCGCGATGTATCCGCCACAACAAATTTCGTGACAGGGGTTGACGCTAATATTGCGATGCAATCTTCAATGCTTCGCCCGCTGATGATCGAAAGTGTTTCAACATCAAAGCGATGCCCTAAACACGCCGATAACGACAATAACTCGCGACTGCTTTCGTCGAGGCCCGCCAATCTTTTGGCAAACCAGGCGACAGCGTCGGTGCAATGGTCGGGCCTAATGCTGTTCGCGTCTAGCCGCCAACATCGATCGTAGTCGTCAAAAAAAAGAAGACGAGACTCCAACAGAAAATCTAGGAATGTCAAACTGAAAAATGGGTTGCCAGACGTTCGGTCCAGGATGGTCGACACAATCTCGGAAATCGACTCGATTTGGCCTACAAGCTTTTCGGCAACAAGTCGTTGCAGATCTGTAGCTGTTAGATTCGAGAGCTCTATTCTTGCGATCGGCACCTGTTCGGAGTTCAATTCTGCAAGCGTTGTTGCGAAAAGATGGTCGTCGTCAATCTCATCATCGCGATAAGCCGCAATGATGAGTAGGTACCGGAGAGGGGCTTGGCTATGAAGCATCGAGAGTAAATCAAGCGATGCAGGGTCCGCCCATTGCAAATCATCAAGAAAAATAACAACAGGATGTTCGGGTTTGCAAATGGTTTCAAAGAAAGCACGAATAGCCTTTGCGAAGCGGTGCTTAGCTTCCGTTGGACTTATCTTGGGTACAGGCTCTTGGGGACCGATAATGGATTCAAATGCTGGTTCTAAATCGATCAGGAGTTGAGCGACACTACCAAGTGCTTCAACAATGCTTGATTTCCATTGCTCGATGACGACGGGTTCATCTTTTGGAATTGCTTGGCAAAATTGCGAGAGTATCTGGCGAAAGGCCACGAAGGGTACGTTGCGCCCAAATTGATCAAATTTACCCTCGAGAAAAAGACCGTTCGACGCAATCACGGGGGCTTTGACCATGCGCGCCAAGGATGTCTTGCCGACACCTGAAGTTCCAGGCAGTAGTAGGGTGTGGCCCGGCCCATGGCAGACAGCATCGAACAATGCGTGGACTTTAGCGATGGGGTCTTCACGACCGTAAAGTAAAGTCGATGCCTGTTGGGAGGAAACGCTTCCTTCGATTCGGTTGTCGGAATTTGCTTGCGTTGCGATTGAAGCTGATTGCATCTTTCTCAGATTTCATCTCACTGGTTCAAACTATGTCGGAATGCCGCAATTAAACTGCTTCTATGTGAAAGACCTATGCCTTAGAGCGGTCGACGACGGAAGGCAACCAGAAAACCTTACAAGCTGTTAGATTACTTGATGTGGTAATCTGAACCGATTGCACAGTTTTGCATGGCAAAAATTCCGACTATCCGAACTAGGCTTACGGGCTGTGATTCGTATAACGTTCCTGGGCTTTACCCCTAGATTCAGGCGGCGTTTGACCGACTGGCTAGAGTATTCAATTCGTCGAGAATGCTTGTCTGCATCACGTTCGACAAGGATTGTAATGCTGCTGCGCCGACCATTCCGTCCATCACACGATGATCGCAGATCAAAACTACCTGCATGCCACCATCGAGATTAATTGGCCCGAAAGCAATGCTGGAAGTCGTAATCAATGGGTGAAACATGTTGAGGCATCCTCTGCCACCAAGACTAGAAATCGAAAAGGTCCCAATGAGCTTGGATTTCTTTCGCCCACTGCAGCGCATGATCCACCACCAAGCGACCTTGCGAATAAACCACAACGTGGTCTCCAATCGCTGTCCATCGCGATAGACCTCAGACAACGGAAGCGTAACGCAATCGTTCAGGTATTTCTGTATCTCCAAAAGCGATTTTGAGGAAGCATTCTCGATCCGTCCCCAAATAAGACGATCTGTTCCCGCGTCATCTTTGCGATGTACCGACACGGAACAAACGCTTGTTGGATGTCGATAAAGTTGAGCGAAAGGAAGCGAGATAAAGGCCTCGCGCAAGGACTCGTTTTCGTCGCAAACTTTGGCAAATGCTTTTGCAAACATCGCTGTCCAGCCGACTCGGACAGCAGCAGTTTTTCTAGCTGCCTCAATTTTTGCGACAGGAATCGTCGTTTCCAATGGAAATGCAGGAACGGATTTGGCAGCTCGAATGATTTCCAAAACGGTTTGCCTGTTTTTGGGAAATCGACGACGACATCCTTTGTCCTTCATGATCAACGACCTCCGAGGAAAACTATCGAACGCTATCCTTTTGTAATTGCTGGATTACAGCCTCCGTTTCGGAAGCGCTTACTCTACTTTTCTTGGGGTCTAAGTAGTCTGCGATCTCAGCATTGTCGCGAAGCTTCCTTAGATATTGGTCCATCGTAAAGCGTTGCTTCTTCTCCAATAGATCTTTGTATACCTCGTTCTTGACGGCATTGAAATCTTGCACCACCGGGCTCGTAAAGCCCTGCGATCGCAAAATGACATAACGACCTCCAACCTCGATGATGCCGGAAATTTTTCCTGGTTCAAGCTCAAAGGCAGCCTTCTCTAAGTTTGGCTGTCCACCATGCTTACGAAGCGGAGGTACTTTTCCAAAGTTGCTCTTCGAACTATCCTCGACTGAATATTGGCTTGCTAGTTCTCCAAAGAACTTTTCGGTAGGGTTGTTGCGAGCAAGATCCCAGACTTGTTGTGCGGTACGCTGGTTGCTCAGTACGATCGCGAGCACTTCAGCCCGAGGGCCATAATTCGATTCGAAGCCCTTCCGAAGATCCTCTTCCGTAACCTGCACTTGACCTTGAGTCAGTTTCTTCAACGCGACTGTTGGCCAGATCACATCGCGAATGTAAAGCTCGGCGGTCATTCCCTCGTCCCGCTGGATGCTTTCGATCCAACGATTGACGTCGGGGGCTCCACTATTGGTCAGAAATCCAAAGTAGGTTGCGGCCTCGGACATCTCTGCATTGATATCTTCCTGCGAGACTTGCAGCTTCGAAGCCGAAAGCGTGTTCTCGATAAGCTTTCGGTTGATTTCTCCCTCGAGGATTCTCTTTCCATATCGCTTCACACATTCTTTATCGTAGTAGTCCATCGCTATGGATTGACCGTTTACGATAGCAGCAACACCTGAGTACTGACGCTCTAGCTCTGGCTTACCATGAACAATCGTTGTCGATCCGTTTTTCCGAAGTGTTTCGTAAACAGATTCTGCAGAATCACGTAGCTTCCGATCTTCTAGATCACTCTTGATTCGATTCTGAATCTCTTGCATTTGAGGGGCCGGCGGAGTAGCCCCTGGCATGTGATGCACGCATTGCAGAATGACGAACATCTCACCCGCACTCAAAATTTTTGAAACCTCATTGGGCTGGAGGTTAAACGCGACCGTTTCCAGTTCGTCATCGCCACTGTAACGTCGAATCGGGGGCAGAAGTCCTTCCACGCTGGCGCTAACGGAGTCTTCGCTATGTTCTTTCGCCAGTGTCTTGAACAATTCAGGCTGAGCAATCGCTCGCTTTTGGAGTTGGGCAAGCTTATTCTGATCTTTGCAGGCGATCATTCGCACCTTGACCTTAGGACCAAATTCGCCTTGAAACTCTTTATCGATTTCTTGCGGCGTGACCGTGATACTCGATCGAGCGAGGCTTCGCAAAGCCAGCATAGGCCAAATGATATCCGCAGCATATTGACCTCGCGAAATGTCGCGTTCGTCTTCGATGAGTTTCAAGTACATCGGAGTGCTAAGATTGAATTTAGAAGCGATGCGAGATATTTCAGCATCCACATCCTTTTCTGAGATCGTGATCTGTTGTGCTTGGCAAGCTTGGTAGATCAGAGTTTTGTTGACCAAATCCTCGAGGATTTCCTCGCCAAAACGAAGCCTGCATTGTTGAGCGAGCTCGTTGATCGAAATCGGTTGTCCATTGACGACAGCCGCTACCAGGGGAGCGCCATCGGCAGGAACGGCGGATTTGGAGGAGGCAGGAGTCGCATTGACAGGCTTGGTCGTTTGCCTGCCAGGTTGGCTTTGTGCAAAAGCAGTTGACGATAGCGAATCAACGGCGGAAGCCGCCATCGATAGCAAAAGCAAGCTTCGAAAACATTGTTTACGGAAATAAGTCGTAGGGTACATTGCGAGTTCCTCCGTGAAAGCACTTCAAGTGAGCTGCGTGCACTTGATTTCTCGGTCAGCGAACAACACTTGTCGCTTCTCTGGCCGAGTCGAATCTGGGTAGTTTGGGGGAATGTACTTAGATAGCACCCGTGAGGTCAATACCACACAAAGACCGCAACTATCGTAAAGGACGCATGGACTTCACCCCGTTTTGTCGCAGAAAAGACTACGAACCTGGGCGATTTAGGGTATGCGCTAGATCGTGCAAGACGAGTTGTTCGTTCTCGGAAACTTTTGCCCCAAGGCCCAGGAATCCGCCCGAAGCTTCGGCTACTCTCTGGGCTCGCTCCAATGTTGCTGCCACAACGCTTTGATAGGAGGCCTCGTCGAGCTCACGCGCCAACGCTTGAGCGTAGCTCGACCAAGCATTGATCATTTTTTCGGATGGTCTTTCTTCCAACCATTTGCTAAGCAATCGATACGAGGGAGTCCCGTACTGGATGCCATCTTCGGTTGCGACACGCAGGATGAAATCGTCCTCGTTATCCTGAATTGACTCATCAGCCCAGGCCAATCGAACCAAAGGGAGAAGGCTAAAAGCTGCCATTGAGGCTGGTGTTATTCCGGCCCGTTGTAGTGTTTCGAGAACTTTCGGATCGTGAACGCCAGCGATGGACGCTAATTGGGCTCGCTGTTCATCTCGTTGTTCTTCTCTTTCGCTGCGAAGAAAATCCAACAACTCTTGGTCTGGATCCGTAAAGAATGCGTCGTGAAGCGATTGTTGTTGTTGCGAAAAAGTTGGTTGATTCATGAACTGCGATTGCGCGATGGTTGGCGTTTGGCGAACGTGGATGATCTAATGTGGATACGATTAAACTGATTGAACTAAGACATGCTACTCTGGTCCATTCCTTCGCGCAGGGTTCGTAGCCCGCGTTTGAGCAAGCCAGCAACGGCCATCTCCGATTTACCCATCTTTTCAGAGATCTCGCGAAGGGAGCAACCTTCGAGATAGCGAAGGCGAATCGCTTGTCGTTGAGTTTCGGGGATACGTTCCAGGCATAATGCGAGATCAGCGGCTGCCTCATTCTTCATCATGCGTTGGCTGGGTGTCGATGTGTCGGATGGAATGATATGTTCCATCCCGAGCGAACTACCGCCGGACTCGGATAAGATCGAGATTCGCGTCTCCAAACGGGCGGACCGTTTTTGAGTCGCAAGGTGTTGTTGGTGGGCAGTGTGAATGTTGTTTCGAAGGATGTTTCTCAGCCAGGCGAGCAAGGAATCCACCGACTCGCCCCGAAAGGCAGCGAAGTCTCGGGAGGCTTCGAGAAAGGTCGTTTGGACGACGTCGGTAAAGTCGAGTCTCCCTTGGAGTCTTTCATCGAGGTGTCTTTGGGCGATGACGTTCAAGTAGGGACGAAAACGCTCCAAAAGTTCCCCTTTGGCTTTTTCGTCACCGTCACGAGCTTTCAATAAGATTTCTTGCGAGTCGAATAACATGAGATCATTGTAACCGAAGCAACGGATTCGCAACCTGTTTCCCCGCACATCGCTTACACGAAAGGAGAAGTTTAGGTTACTATAAGCCGATCCTCAACCGTACCATCTGTTTCCCCCATCCTTACCATTAGGTTTTATGGCAGAACCATCAAGAAAACAGTCACATCCACAGGGTTTATATCCTTTGTTTTTTACGGAGATGTGGGAGCGATTTGGTTATTACTTGCTGATTGGTATTCTCTTTTTGTACATGACTGACGGCAAAGACGGATTGGGATTGGACGGCAAGAGTGCAAACGATATCTACGGCACCTATATCGCCTTGGTTTATCTAACTCCGTTTTTAGGAGGGCTGCTCGCAGACCGGATTTTTGGCTATCGCAAGACGATTATCGCAGGTGGTCTGTTGATGGCGGCAGGGTATTTCACATTGTCAATTCCTGGTTTCGAGGCGTTCTGTTTCGCGTTGCTTCTGGTCATTTTGGGCAACGGTCTTTTCAAACCAAATATTTCGACTTTGTTAGGAAACCTATACAACACGCCGGAGCATTCGCCGCTCAAGGATAAGGGTTACAACATCTTCTACATGGGTATCAACATAGGTGCATTCGCATGTAACTTTGTTGCCGCTTATCTTCGCAATAAATATGGATGGGGTGCAGCCTTCGCGTCCGCCGGCGTTGGAATGATGATTGGATTGGTAACTTTTATCCTATTGCAATCGCGAGTGGCTCGTGCGGACATTATCAAACCTGCGAAGCCGGAGGACATGCCGTTAGGGAAAATCTGCAGCATCATCTTTGTCCCCGCATTCATCTTTGCATTGATTGGGTATTATTCGTCGACCGTTCTTGGCAACTCCGTTTTTGGTTCGAAAACGGCTGATGCGTTTCTTTTCGCCTGCATCCCAGTCGTTTGTTACTACGGCAGCCTCTTCTTTCGCGCCTCTAGGGAAGATCGTGGCCCGATCGGATCACTTCTCTATATCTTCGTAGTAGTCATCATCTTCTGGGCCGTGTTCCATCAAAATGGTAACGTCTTGACCGCATGGGCTGAGAAATACACTTGGCGAGAAGTCCCTGAGTCCATGGTGGGAGGCTTCGAAAAGGTGGGTTTTGCAGAAAAGGTATCCAGTGTTCCTGGCGTGGTTGTCCAAGATGGCAATGAATCCAATAGTCCCTATGTGATCAAGTTCTCGGGCAAAAAGAAAGATGCCGCTCAAGAGATAGCTACTGCGTTAGGGTCTAACGCCAAAGTGGAAAAAACAGACGCCAAAGCCGAAGATACGGCTTCCGTGTTCTCGACCGTGATGGCCATCGAGTCCGAAGCAGCGGGTAGGGCGATGATCAGTAAGCTCGTAGAAGATGGCAAGCTAAGTTTTGAAGATTCGAAGCTCAATGGTTACTTGCAAATCTTGCCAAAAGAGCAGTGGCCCAAAGAAGGCGCAACACTCGGACTAGTCAACACGGAACTGTTCCAGTCTTTGAATCCGTTCTTTGTCGTTATTCTCACGCCAATGGTTGTAGCGTTCTTTACATTCCTAGCGGGGCGTGGCAAGGAGCCATCAACAGCAACCAAGATCGCACTCGGACTTGCGATCACCGCCGTGTCTACGTTGGTCATGATCGCTGCGGTTTATGCGAGCGGCAATGGACAGACCAAGGTATCGCCGATGTGGTTGGTAACCACTTATGCGGTTATTACGATTGGCGAACTTTGCCTCAGTCCAATGGGATTGTCGCTCGTTTCGAAACTCAGCCCACCGCGATTGACTGCACTTATGATGGGTGGTTGGTTTTTGTCGACCTCGATTGGCAATAAACTAGCTGGTGTTTTGGGCCACTTCGGTGAAGATAGTCCCAACAAAGCCCTGGTTTTCTGGATTAACTTTGGCGGCGCTGCGGTCTCTTCGTTGCTCCTCTTTGTCATGGTGAAGAAAATCGACGCTATCATGCGAGCGAAGACGGGCGGCAAGTAGTTCGCGATCTATCCATTGTTCCATTCATCAAAAACTCAAACACTTTACTGATTCATGAGCAGCAGCGAAATCACTCTGGAGCAAATCCAATCTTTCAAAGGTAAGTATCCAAAGCAGCTTTGGTACTTGTTCTTTACCGAAATGTGGGAGCGATTTTGCTTCTATGGAATGCGAGGGGTACTGGCCATTTTTATGGTCGGGCAACTTGGACTAACTTCGAAAGAAGCAAACCTCAAGTACGGTGCGATCCAAGCGTTTGTGTACGCGTTCACCTTTATCGGCGGAATCTTCGCGGACAAGATCTTGGGGTTCAAGAGATCGCTCTTCTTTGGAGGGATCATCATGATCATCGGCAATTTGTTGATCGCTTTTTCTCCCAACGATTTGTTCTATTTCGGGATCACGCTCTCGATCATTGGAACCGGTTTCTTTAAGCCCAACATCTCGTCAATGGTCGGAGAATTGTACAAAGAAGGGGATAGCCGACGAGACGCAGGCTTCGGATTGTTCTATTCCGGAATCAATATCGGTGCGTTGCTGGGTGGCGCATTGTGCGTTTGGTTGGGCAAATATTATAGTTGGAGCTATGCATTTCTCGCCGCGGCAATCGTCATGATGCTCGGAGTGGGAACGTTCGGATTTACCCAGAGTCAACTAGGACCCATCGGTAAATCACCGTTATTGAGCCTAGATTCTTCCAAGCGGCGAATGCGCGAGTTGATGGTCTATATCGGATCTATTCTGAGTATTCCGCTGATCTACATCATGATCAGGAACACAGACTACACGGACTATTTCATGTACTCGATCGGACCCATCGCGGTCATTTATTTTATCTACGAGACGGCCAGACAAGGGGACGTCGCGACGCAAAAGAAACTGATCGCCGCCTTTATCTTTATCCTGTTTTCGATTGTATTTTGGGCATTTTTCGAACAGAGTGGTGGCTCACTAAGTTTGTTCGCGGAAAAGAACTTAACGTATTCTCTCGTTGGGATTACGATGGACCCGAACGTCGTGAACAACACGAGTAACTCCCTTTTCGTAATTTTGTTCAGTCCGCTCCTCGGCTTGCTCTGGGTATGGATGGCGAGCAAGAAGATTGAACCCAATACCGTGGTAAAGTTTGGGTTGGCTTTTCTCTTCTTGGCAGGTGCGTTTTATGTGTTTTACGCCACGAAGTTTTTCGCCAATGCGGAAGGGATCACGTCTCTAAACGTGTTCACCGCCGCTTACCTTGTAATCACCATCGGCGAACTCTGCCTATCGCCCATTGGACTTTCGATCGTGACCAAACTCTCCCCGAAACAAATGGGTGGTATGATGATGGGGATGTGGTTTCTTGCGAGTGCGTATGGACAGTACGTTGCTGGTCTTCTCGGCGCTGGCATGAGCACTCCTGACGAGGGTGCACCGCTGACCGAAAAATTGGAGGCATACACCAGCGGGTATCTCCAATTGTCTCTCTACGCTTTGGTCGCTGGCGTGCTTCTCATTATCGTTTCTCCAGTAATCCGAAAACTGATGCAGGAAGTAAAATAGACTTTTCGAAATTTCGTTAGACAAAGCCATTCTCCTCGAGCATCTTGAATAAGCCATGGTCGATTTGCTGTTTACCGAAAAAGTACGAAAGTACGGTTATTTGATTGCCGAGGGCGGGCCTCCCGCCTTGTCGGGGCTTTACGATTTAACCGCCCATCGGCTCGTCCGATTGGCCGTAACCATCACTCGAAACCAACACGATGCGGAAGATGCTGTGCAGTCCGCATTGGTTTCTATCGTCTCGCGGCCGCTGATTCTGGCCAAAGCGGACAACCCTTGGCATTATCTTCTCCGCATGGTACGAAACGAATCGCTCGTTGTCCTGCGGAAGAAGAGACGTTGGACCTTGGGAATGGGCCTTTCGGATTTGCTCACCTCCACCAGCGTCGATGAAGTAGAGCAAGCAGAAACACATCGTGCTGTATGGCTCGCCCTCCGAAGTTTGCCAACCGACCAACGAGAGGTCGTTGTGCTCAAGATTTGGGAAGGCTTAACCTTCCAGGAAATTGCGGATGTCTTGGATTGCAATTTGCCAACAGCCGCCAGCAGATATCGATACGCGCTGCAAAAGCTAACGACCAAATTGCGAGTCTTCGGAAACGAGGCTTGCCATGACACCTGACACGGAAGATGCCTTCAATCCAAATGAAGGAGAGTGTCAATTGGAGGCAATGATCTTTGCAGCCAAGGACTTCGTCATACCATCCGAGTACTTTCGGCCTGTCGTACAAGAAGCGGCTCGAGAGCAAGGTCTGATACGCGCCCAAGAACGACGGATCGGAAAAATGATCATCGGCTTGATTCTCGGGTCGTGCTGCTGTTCACTGGCCTGGCCCGGAGTGATGTATCTACAGTCAAAGTATCGAGCCGTTACTACCGAGGATATTCACAACAGGGCTCACGAGATCAAACGTCAGCGTTACCAATCCTACGACAGTGCATTCGTTGATGCCTATGTCGAAGTGAAAGAAGAGCAAGCGTCCAAGCTTCAAATGACTTCAAAGCAAGATTCAATCGACTAAACCTGAATCCTTCGCATTGTTTACCACAAGCCGACTCGTAAGAACTTGTTGCTTTAATGGGTTGGAAAATCTCCAACCGCCTCTCGCCACTCGGGAAACCGTTCAGTCTTTAGGCTGCCATTCTTCGTCGCGGCCGAAAAACATGAGGTGCTGTTGCGGTAGCTTGTCATATTCACGAACCAGCTTGAATCCATTGGCTCGGTATTCTTTAATCGCTTGCGCTTTGGTCATTTTGTGTTCGGGTTTGATCGGTACCGTTGGATCTTCGGCTCGGAACTCCACCAATGCGATCACTCCGTCCGGTTTCAAGGCCTTTCGAATCGCTGCCAACATTTGGACTGGGTGCGAAAATTCGTGATACACATCCACCATCAGAACAACATCGAGGGAAGAAGCTTCCAATTTCGGATCCCAAAGCTCACCGAGTACTGTGTCGATATTCTCGACCTTAACTTCTTGCATGCGTTTCGACAACGCTTGGAGCATTTCGGGTTGAATGTCGACAGCGATCACACGTCCCTTGGGAGCGACTAAGCTTGCCATTTTGAAGGTGTAGTAGCCATCGCCCGAGCCCATGTCGCAAATAGTCATACCATTTTGTAGTCGAAGCTGTTCGAGCATTTCGATCGGCTTTTCTTCATCGACACGTTCAGGACGATTGAGCCATGGAATGCCATGGTAGCTCATGGGTAGAGCCACACGCCGCCCCATATAGCTAGTCAAACCTCGCGGCGGATTCTGCTTCGAGACCTTTGAATCTGCTGATTTTTCCTGGGCATGTACCGCCGATACGGAAGCAACGAAGAGGACTATCAGAATACTGCCGAGCATGGCCCAGCGACTTACGATTCGATCATTGCACATTGGATGGTTCTTTGGCTAGCGAGTTTGGTGTAGGGTTCGTTGGATTCTGGGTATCACTCGTCATCAGTCTTCGAGCGGTACGGGGACGAAATAGGGTTGTTTCGCAGACTCGAGGTAGGTCTCGAGGATTATATGGGCGGCAATCTTGTCCAGTTGTTTTTTTCTTTGTTTATGGGTCAACTCCGCTTCGCGAAGCATCCGATTGGCAAGCGCTGTCGTGTAACGCTCATCGACAAATCGGACCGGAGTCTCGGTCTCTTCGAGCAACCATCGAGCAAAGCGACGCACTTCTTGAGATTTTTGGCTTTCTCGTCCGTCGCAATGAATCGGTAACCCCAAGACAAACCCCTTGATCTGGTTCTCTTTGACGAGCTTTACAAAGTAGGCTTGGTCCAAATCCACTGACCGACGAACATAGGTTTCCAAGGGACTGGTCCAAGTTCGACTCGGGTCGCAAACGGCAATTCCAATGCGAACGGTACCGTAATCAACACCCGCAAGTCTGCCCGTGTCTGGCCAGCCATCGACCGTGTTTTTTGAATTCTCCAAATTACCTATCCTGCTCGAGGCTCCCCAAACTCACTTGTTATGCCGATTGAATTCTTGATATGGTCGCACGGCCAAGGGGTGAAGGCAAGTGTCCATCCCTGGAGCCGACACAAAATAGTACTCTGCAGAATGGTGAAAATGATGGCACGGGGAATTCGTAGCAGCAGCAAGTTTCGCAGCATTCTTACGGCCTGCCTTCTTGGATCAAGTCTGTCTTTTCTAGGACTGCCAGGACTGAATCCTCCAGTCTTGGGGCAAGACGCGCTGGACATGAACGAGGCGGAACGCATGCTCGATATTGACGTCGTCGAATTGCGTGACCAACTGGTGTTCGGACTGCGTACATTCCAGCCTGCACAGCAGCAGTTTATCGACCTCGTGATTCAAAAAGTAGAATCCAAGGAAATTTCTCGTGCCATGGTGAACGTCGTTTTCGTGTGGGCCAGGAAGAGGAATCCCAAAGTTCCCTATCCCTATTTCGAGATCGTTCTTCGATTGCTTGCCGAACGTAAAGGGGTCGTGTTGCCAGCGACCAACTCGATCGTTATCGCTCAGTAGAAATTCGAAGACGACTTTAGCAGAGACTTCTAATCAAAGTGGTTCGAGCCCACTTGCCAATCATCGACGGCGACCCGTTTAGAAATAGATCGTTGCATCTCTTGTCGGACTGCTCCGCGACCGTCAACATCTTCGGCCAAAACGTCGGATTTGCTGACGTTAATGGCCTAAGGCCAGTGCGGAAATAAAAGCGATTGTGATTATGACCATCAAAGGTCAAGTAAGCTGAATCGGTATCAAGAATAGCTTGCGTGACCGCGTTTTCTTTGTACGCCAGTGGAGGATCCAATCGTATTAGGCGGACGCCTTCACCAATCAGAGGTTCATTGCTTGCCCATCGAAACCACGGCATAACAGACATCGCTAGAATTAGCATCGTCACAATTCCGGCAGTTCGGACCAAGACTCTAGGCGCGACAGTTGGCGATAACGCGAGGATGCTCTGCTGAAGACAGATCGACATTGGAATCCATGCAAAGGCTGTCGCAAGCGAAAGCTGTGTGCCCGGAGTTGGGTAAGCAATCGCTGGCGCTAAGCAGACCAGGCTTACCAGAAAAACCAGAGGGGAAGGAAGGTGCTTTCGCGTCCTTATCCACAACAATGGCAACACGGCAGGTCCTGCCAGGACCAACCAAGAGGCGGCCCCTCGCGATTCGAGCTGAGGAATCAAGATGGGAATCGCAAGTTGTATGGGATGGAACGATTGAATTCGATGAAAATACCCTGTAGCTGAATTTATGTTGTTCTAAGCTCGGAGCCAAATGGATGCCAGGGTCGCAGCTACAGATACAGCCGTCTCGACTCGAAGTATTCGATCCCCCAAACTCAGTTGGTTTGCGCCGCTTTCCAGAAGCAAACTCACTTCGGAATTGGTAAATCCACCTTCGGGGCCTACGATAAACAATAGCTTCTTCGCAGGGACGTCATGATAGCGAATGGACAAGCTAGCAGCGGTGTGGCCAGTCATCATCTGTTCTGCGGGATGCAGTACCCATGCATCCACATCTTTCGCTTCCTCAGATTTGAGGAATTGTCGCAACTGAGAAATATTTTGGGTCACCTCCACTCGCATCGTGCGATTCCTTCGACACTGCTTGCACGATTCCAGTGCGTACCTGATCAGTCGATCACGATTGCTATGATCGATTTCAGCGACGGATCGCTCGGTATGAAGTGGTGTTAAGCGATCAACCCCCAATTCAACAAGCTTCTCCACGGTATTGCGCTGACGATCTCCTTTAGGCAAAGATACCGCGAATCGAATCCGATCCAGGCTGTCTCGAGGTTCGAAACGAGGAGACTGAGCTGTAATTACGATTTCCCGTTTAGTCATCGAATCGATGGTTCCGATGGAGACATTTCCCTTTCCGTCAAACAGCTCGATGGATGTCCCGACCTGCAATCTCAGTACTTTGATGGCATGATGAGCTTCCGTGTCGTCGAGTGTAATTCGAGCGGCTGCAAGTTCTTCCACGAAAAATCGATGAAGTCCCATGGGTCACGCCAGCTTTCCAATTTCTACAAAGCTCCTCTGCAATGCGCAATACAAGGATTGGTAAACGGGAAAGCCTGCATCGTAAATTTTCTGCGAGGCTTTCTTCGGTGGAACGCGGTCGACCACCTGGATCGTTGCCTTGCAAGCCTCTTCGATGTTTTTGTACGCACCATCACCAACGGCTGCAAGCAGTGCGACTCCAAAGGCGGGGCCTTGTTCCGCATTGATCGTACATGCTTTCTGCCCAAAAGTATCCGCCATGATTTGTTTCCATAGCGGGCTCTTGGCTCCGCCGCCGCTCACTCGGATCTCTTTGACTGGCACATCGAGTTGTCCGAGAATGTCGAGACTTTCACGAAGAGAATACGTGACACCTTCCATGACGGCGCGGGCCATGTGCCCTCGCGTATGTTTGCTTGTCAGGCCGATAAAGCAGCCGCGTGCATTCGGATCGGCATGGGGAGTACGTTCGCCCGCCAGATAAGGCAAAAAGAACAATCCTTCGGAACCGACGGGTGTTTCTGCTGCTTCTGCATTGATGACGGCATATGGATCAGTCCCTTTTTTCTGAACGAGTTCTTTGCACAAATTCGAGACGAACCATTGAAGCGAACCTGCAGCAGACAAGGTCACTCCCATCATGTGCCACTTGCCATGCACCGCATGACAGAAGGTGTGCAAGCGTCCCTGTTTGTCGTATTGGGGTTCGTCACTGTGGCAGAACATCACTCCAGACGTGCCGAGCGAAGCGGTCAAGACTCCTTGTTTGACGATGCCGTTTCCGACAGCACCTGCAGCGCAATCACCCGCTCCGCCAACCACTTTGCATTCCGGGGAAAGTCCCAGGTCTGCAGCAACGTCCGGAAGCAGAGTTCCCGTGACTTGTTCTGATTCATAAACGGTCGCCAGGATGGATGGATCAATTTCCAATTTTGCAAGTAGCTCTTTGGACCATTGTCGTTTCTTAACATCGAGCAATAACATACCGCTGGCGTCGCTAGCATCGGTAGCCAACTCGCCGGTCAAACGCCGACGGACATCATCTTTTGGCAAAAGCAGATGTGTCAAAGCATCGTAGTTTTTGGGTTCATGATTGCGAAGCCACAAGAGTTTAGGCGCCGTAAAGCCTGTCAATGCAGGGTTGGCAACCATGTCGATCAATGCCTCGCGACCACCGGCCCGTTTGGTAATTTCATCACATTCCGCCGCAGTTCGTTGGTCATTCCAAAGCAAGGCCTTTCGAATTACATTTCCCTTTTTGTTGAGAAATACCGAACCGTGCATCTGACCTGAGAGTCCGATCGCCTTCACTTCGGTCTTCTTGACTTTGCCTGCTTTGACGACCGCCTTGACCGTTTTCTTGACAGCTTGCCACCAATCCTCGGGATCCTGTTCTGTCCATAAAGGCTTGGGCATGTGAACAGGATACTCGGCCGCGGACTCGGCGATGATCTTTCCGGAGGAATCAATTAGTAAGCTCTTTGTGCCGGATGTTCCAATATCGATGCCAATGTAGTAGCTCATGCTAAAACTCTTCTGCCATGATTCGCGAGGTAAAAGTTCGTATGCCCTAGGAAGGTTCCCGATCGCGATACTATACTGTTCCAAAGCGTTTTGCAGAATCTCCCCGACCAAGCGATTGTTCTCGTTTTCTCATGCAGAAAAATTCACCTTTCCTCCTTCCATATGGCTTCGTCGCACTTTTTTGTTTGGTCCTGTCCGTCACTGGATGTGACCAGCCTGGGAAGAAAGCAGGGGCCAAATCCGCTCCATCGATTGCCGCAAAAGACCGACCTCCTATTCGGATCATGCTTCTAGAGCACAGTCTTGCAGAGGATCTCAAGCTTCGATGGTCGTCATTTTCTGAGCAACCCATAGAAATAGAAAAAGTCTCTGTCGACCAGTTGGCTGAGCCGTTGAGCGACAAAGCTGACGTTTGGATTTTCCCAGCCTCGTTGACTGGGGAAATGATCGCATTGAATTGCATATCCCCACTCCCTAACGCAGCAGTTGGCAAACCATTCGATTCTCAGGACGCTTCCGACGGACAACTATCCCGTTCGGTAACGGAGCAATGGCCCGCGCGCTGGCGATCTGCAAGTCGGTTTGGTACGTCACTTATTGCCCTCCCCCTCGGGTCGCCACAGTTGGTAGCTGTTTCGCGCAACGTCTCTCTGAAGTCTCTGGATCCGTTGGATGACCCCAATAACGCGGTCGACGACCGCTCGTCGATCGCAGTGCAAGCGTGGAGTAAGATCCTGGCCGATTCTTCGGGGAACGAGAAAGAAACCGCGAGCCAAGACCGCATGAAGAAATTGATCTCCAGTATCACGCACGCCCAAAGGGATGCAATTGTGGATCGTTTCTTGTGGATAGCTTCCACAACCAACGCGAAGCGACGCGGGTTGTTCGATTTGAATAAGCTAAAAGCAAAACTATCGTCTCCCGACTTCGTGCTCGCTGCAGATGCATTGAGCGGGCTTGCGGCAAGATTTCCTGAAACGTTCCTGACGACGCACGAAGAAGCATGGAGTTCCATAGTCTCTGCGAAAGGTAATGCAAAATCGATTGCAATTGCCTTTCCGTCCGACACTGCACCGAGCAACGAACTCGACAATCGCAACTCCACAGAATCTGAAGCCTTGCAAATTAGCAAGATTGTTTGGAATCCAACAGGAGGCTTGTTGGCATCGGTGGGGAAGAAGACAAGGCAAACTTCGGTCGCTTCGCAGTTTATCGAGTGGTTGTCCGATGCGGAGCAAAGAAATACTCTCGCGGAACGATGCTCGGGCGTGGAGCGATGGCCCGTGCAACCTAGCAAGAGCTCAATCCGCGAAGATTATCGACTCTATCAAAGCCTAAACAATCGAGATAGTCGGATGGAACAAACGACGTTATCTATTCGCTTCCATTCCGCTCGAAAGTATCGAACTATTCTTGCAGACGCATTGCTCGAAATCATCCAACAGCCTGAGACTTCGCGGGAAAAGCTGGAAGAGTGTTCTCAAAAATGGAATGCTCTCACCGAGTCGATCGGTCTATCCAACATTCGTCCCTCCATCGAACAAGCGACTGGATTTAGCCAATGAGCCAAGGTGTTGTTCAGTCCTCTGTCCGCCAGATCATTCTCAAGCAAACCAAGAAGCGGGGATTTGATGGACATCACCCGTGGATACTGGAGCATTCCATTCACGAACCCGGTTCAACGCCCGCTGTTGGCCAGGTGGTCGATCTCGTTCGCGAGGATGGCAAGTTCGTAGGGCGTGGACTTTACAATGCTCACAGTCGAATTCGAGTTCGTATTTATACTTGGGATCAAAATGAACACGTGAATGATGGATTGTTTCTTCGCCGGCTAGATCGAGCTATCGAACATCGAGCGAAGATGTCCACAGGTGAACCTGGCGAATCGATGCGATTGGTCTTTAGCGAAGCAGACCAATTGAGCGGTCTGGTCGTTGACAAGTACTCTGAACACATCGTTGTGCAGCTCACCAGCGCTGCTTTGATGGCCTACGTTCCTGCCATAGCAGATCGCCTATACGAATTGTATCGGCCAATCAGTATTACACTTCAGATCGATGAACGCACCGCAAAAAGCGAGGGGATGGAGCCGCAACTGAAGTGTTTGTTGGGTAGCGCTCCTGTTGAACCGATCGAAATCATCGAGAATGGACTGCGATGGTATGTCGATCTCAACGCTGGTCAGAAGACTGGTTACTATTTAGATCAACGCGAAAATCGATTGGCTTCGGTTCGCTGGATTCCAGATCATGCTAACGTGCTCGATGTTTGCACTTACATCGGTGGATTTGCATTAACGATCGCGAAGAACCGCCCTCACGCCTCGATCATGGCAATTGATTCCAGTGAGAAAGCTCTTCATACGGCACGCGAGCATGCTGAACTCAATGGCGTACAGGATCGAGTCAAGTTCATCCATGCGGACTTCTTCGACTACTTGTCCGCACAGGTCGATGCAGGAGTCACGTACGATGCCATCGTCTTGGATCCACCTCGATTAGCAAGTTCTCGAGACAATCTTCAGAGAGCATTAGCGGCTTATCATCGGTTGAATTTCCTGGCCATGCGATTGTTGCAACCAGGAGGTACGTTGGTAACCTGCAGTTGTTCCGGCCGAGTCTCAAGGCAAGAATTTCGCGATATGTTGAAGGGTGTTGCAACTCGCGTTCGTCGCGAAGTTCAAATCATCGAAGATCGCGGCGCGGCGTCGGATCACCCTAGTTGTTTGAGCTGTCCCGAAACAGACTACTTGAAATGCATCATCGCCAGAGTGCTTTAGCCTGCCCCCCTTCACCCTTTTCGCCCCCCCTCATCGACTCCTGCCCCTTTGCCCTCTGGCCTCCACTGCCCTCTGGCCTCCATCGACTCCTGCCCCCTCGCCCTTTTGGCTTTGCAAAAGGGAGAGGGGTGGCGAAGCCGGGGTGAGGGTTCTGCAGCGGTGCAGCGACTTGTCATTTACCACCCCTCCAAGTCAACGCCTCAACAACCAACTTCGAACAAACTCCCACCAAACGCCAATACGCCTCTGCACGTTCGGAGCAATTCTGCCATCGCTTTTTGAGTCAGTGACACCGCCAGGGGACGAGACTGCAATCGCTTTTTCCGTCCTCTGCTCGTTCAATACTACAGCGACCTCCCTAGGGACCAAGACTGCAACAGAGTCCACTTTCTTCGACTCTTCCACGGTTGACTCATTCACTTCAACCGCTTGATTCGGCATGGTCTTCACGCATTCCAATGGCAGAGAACTCCCGCCCCTTACTTGAACAGCACCCCCAAGTAAACGATCTAAAGGACTGACAATCTTAAAATCGGGACGTGCGAGCACGTGCGTGTAAATCATCGTCGTCGCAATGTCAGAATGCCCCAGCAGCTCTTGAATCGCTCGAATATCTGTTCCATCCTGAAGCAAATGCGTTGCAAAGGAATGACGAAACGTATGAGAAGTCGCATGTTTAGCGAAACCATTAGAAATAGAATTATTTAGCGGCGCTTTTGGCTTAGGTTGAAGTTGTAGATTAAGATTAAGGTTGAGTTTAGGTCGAGTAGGAAACTGGCTCTTCGTTGATTCGGTCCCCTGCCACACTTCTAGCAAGCGATGTCAGCATGGAAACGATTTCACCGATCTGCTCTTTGCCTGATGCAATTTCTTGCGGTAGAACAAGTTGCATTGCAACGAGAACATCCAAACAAGCAGCGCATTCAAGAGCCGATCCTCGAGCATTATCGTAGAATCGCGCTTGATCTTTGCCCGACTGCTTTCCAGCTCCTTCCGCAATGTTCAGTGGAATCGAGATGAAAGCACGCTTGTATTGGTTTTGAATCTCTCCCACGATTTCACGTTTTGAACGACAAAGGTCGGAGGACCAAGCGACGAAACTGACTGATCTCTGATAGACGGTAAGCGACTCATGACTCAACTTCCTCATCTTTCGCCTCCGAAAACTTCAACCTAAACTTCAACCTAAACTTCAACCTAAACCTAAACGTCGAAGATCTAGCGGACAAGCTTGCCAACGATCCGGAGCATAAGCCTATACGATGTATAACTATATGGAACGCACCTTTTGTACATAGGCCTTTTCTGTGTTGTAAGCGTGTCCCAATCCACGCAAAGAACGTCGCATTGCTTGGATCACGTCGGGTTCATTCGGGTCGATTTTTCCTACGACATCCTCGATCTCCTCCGGTCCTGGGCTTGCATCGATTCTCTCAAACACAATCGTACGCTTCAGCACAACCTTTAGGCCTTCGAGAAAGTCAGGCTTTAGATTCTGAAAATTCACGCGATACCATATCAACCCCTCTACGATCTTGAGACGTTGCCATGTTGGCACTCCATTGCTCAACCGGTCTCTCAAGTAGGCGAGAACTTGTTCCCGATTAAACTGCCATGAAACCAACGGTGGAACACGGTGAAACCGAGCCAAGGCTTGAAACCAGATCTTGGCAAACTTTTCATCCTTGTCCTCTTTCGTAGTAGAACGAAGTCGATCCGAATTGATCATGGAGCCCTCACAATCATGTCAACACAAGAAACAAACACTCCGACGGGAACGACAAAGAAGTTTGACGGAACCAAGTGCCAAATTCAACGGGAGAAGACAACTTTTTGGTAAGGAAAAATGCGTGTCCCTTGAACCTAATTGAGACCTCCCCCCACATTGACGGGAATAGCAAACCAGATTGGGGGATCGAGTCAAACCGGGATAATAATTATCCCGGTCCGATGAATGCGAGAGACGACAATGTTGACTATGCTAGAGAAATCATTACGATAACGACTCGCCCTAACCGACCTACCGGGGATAATTACAAGTTATCGCTTTCAAATCCTCGAAACATGCCGCAACCGAAACTCGATAAAGACTTGGTGCAACGGCTGGCCGAAATAGCGGCACGGCTAGATGGTGGCGACGAACTTGCCGACGCTTCGCTCCTTGCCGA
>CAIOHR010000432.1 GCA_903858115.1 uncultured Pirellula sp.
CAAATCATGAGCCAACGACGAGCGACTTCGCGATCGTCCCAAGTGTCGACGACATCGGGTCTGGATCGCAGAACCAAGTGGATGTGATTGGACATGACGGCTAGTGTGATTAGATCTATAGAAAACGCAGCCGCTTGGACTTTGAGTTGGTCTTCGACCCAATTTTTCCGGTGATCGAAGTTCTTTTGGGTGAATGGATCATCGCCGAGCAGGAAGCAACGGCGGCAAACTCTTGCGCACAAGTGAAGGACCGCGATTTCGCGTGGATTGAAGATTTCGGCTCGAATGATGCGTGCCATGGCAAGTCTCCTGGGCAAAGGAACTGGTAACCAAACCATCAACTGAAGTTGCTATTTGAGCAGATTCCAACCCGCCAAGCAGCCCCTCCAATGGTGGGTGAATCAACAAATAGCTGTGTCCCTAAAATCTCTAAAATCTGCCAAAATCTGGTTTTTTGTATTTTGTATGTGAATGCGGAGCCGCGACATCGAACTCAATTAGCTGTCGCAGAGGAGAGGCTGCAAGGTTAGAATCTTGCGATTAGTGCGTCTCCTCGATCCGACAAATGCTATGGCTAAAAAACTAAAATCGGTGACTCTCTTTCCTAAAGCGATCGCGCTTACTATCGCAGGATCAGACCCGTGCGGCGGGGCTGGCTTGCAAGCCGACTTGAAAGTCTTTCAGCAATTGGGTGTGTACGGAATGAGCGTGGTGACGCTCATCACAGTTCAAAATACTCAGGGGGTCAAGCGACTTGAGATTTTGGATCCACAGTTGGTCCTGGATCAGTTAGAAGCCATTCTGTCGGATATCCCGCCTGCCATGATCAAGATTGGGGCGTTAGGAAGTGCTGCCAATGTTGAAGCGATCGCCGATCGGATCAGCACATTGGATGTTCCGGTTGTGGTCGACCCTGTGATGATTAGCAAACACGGACACTCACTAATCGACGATGAAGCCGTGGAGCTTTACCGTACCAAGTTGTTTCGTCATGCATATTTGGTCACGCCGAACCGATTCGAAGCGGAGAGGTTGACCGGCATAACACTAGACAGCCAAGACAATGTAGCAAAAGCAATACACGATATGCATCAAATGGGCGCTCGGTATGTTTTGCTTAAGTTGGGTGAGGAAGATGGAAAGTCCATGCACGTGTTCGGTGACGGCAATGCAAACGTTGGCCACGTGGTGCAGAGGCTGCAAAAGCAGAATACCCACGGTACCGGTTGCGCTCTATCGGCAGCGATCACGGCCCGACTATCGCGCGGTGAGAAGATCCATGATTCCGTGAACCGGGCGATTGAAGATGTTTGGCAAGCGATCCACGCAGGACAACCGCTTGGGCAAGGCCATCATCCGATCGAATTCCGGTTGATTGGCGCAACCTAGCTTGAGCGTGCTGTAACATGAAATTTGTAGCCTAACGTTCGAAATTGAGTATTCGTTCCAACACTTTTTTTGCGAGAAACGATCATGAAGCGGATTTGGTATCAAGCTTTGCAAGTCTCTGTATGCAGCTTGGCTGCTCTCTTCGAGGCATCGGTCTTCGGGGAAGATTGGCCACACTGGATGGGACCCACGCGCGATAATGTCTGGAGGGTAGACAATGCTCCGACATCCTTCCCTGCGAGCGGGCTTCAACCACGATGGACGGCAAGTGTCGCCGGCGGATACTCTGGACCGGCGGTCGTTGGGAACCGAGTCTACATCACAGACCTGGTCACGACTGCCGATGCCAAAGTGGATAATTTTGGACGTCGTTCTTTCGACGGTACCGAGCGAGTGCTCTGCATGGACGATAGCAACGGAAAGGTTGTTTGGAAGCATGAGTACCCAGTCACCTATTCGATTTCCTACCCTGCTGGACCTCGCTGCACACCAATCGTCGACGATGGAAAACTCTACACGCTCGGTGCCGAAGGAGACCTCTATTGCTTCGATGCTGCTAAGGGTACCGTTGTCTGGAGCAAGAATCTTAAAAAGGCATACAACACGAACTCTGCTCTTTGGGGATACGCGGCGCATCCATTGATTGATGGCAATAAACTGATCACGATTGCCGGTGGCGATGGTTCACACACGGTTTGCCTCGACAAAAAAACTGGCAACGAAATCTGGAGAACGGGAACTGCCAAAGAAGTTGGGTATGTACCGCCGTCGATCATTGAAGCCGGGGGCAAACGGCAATTGATCGCACCGAGTGGTATGGCTGTCAATTCCGTCGATCCAGAGACAGGGAAATCCTATTGGTCATTGCCTTACGAAGCATCCAACGGATCGATCATCATGACTCCGATCCAGCAGGATTCGTTTCTCTTTATCGGCGGCTACAGCAAAAAGAATATGCTGATCCAACTGGATAAAGCTGCCCCGAAAGCCAAAGTCCTATGGCAAGATCTTGCGAAAAAAGCAGTCTCTCCAGTGAATGTGCAGCCTATCCGTGTAGGTAACATTATCTACGGTTTCGATGAAACAGGTGAGCTGATTGCCTTTGAAATCGAGTCGGGCAAACGTCTGTGGGAGACGAGCAAGCCGATAAGTAGCCGCCCAGTAGGAAGTGGCACTGCGTTTATCGTCCGCAGTGGGGAACTCTTCTACTTGTTCAATGAGTCGGGAGAGTTGATTATCGCCAAACTGTCACCGAGTGGCTATGAGGAACTCGCTCGAACCAAGTTGATCGAACCCACCAACAACGCCTTTGGACGCGATGTGGTCTGGTGCGCTCCTGCCTTTGCCAACGGTTCTATCTATGTGCGAAATGACGAAAAGCTAATCAGCGTCAAGTTGACGAAGTAACTTCCACAAAGACTGTTGGGTGGCTAGCCATCCGATGTTCGGTGAACGTTAGGCTAGCCACGAAGACGCACAAAAAAAGGTCTCCACGATCAAGTCCATATAGTCTCTTCGATAAGTTCCGTTCCATCTTCATCGTGAATTATGACGGATGGTTGCGGTCGGGCTAGATCTACTGAGCGAGTTGCCGAGGTTTGAAGGACCTCAACCAGCATACTAGCGATTCCAAAGCTACTAAACCAATAACTGCACCTAAAATCCATCGCCACATTCCTTGTTGCGATTCGAGTTCTGCTCCTCGCAACTGTCGCTGCATGGCTTCAGACGGTGGTAGTTTCTCCATCGTTTCAGACATCGGCACCCCTATCTGACTCAACCGTTGTAGGTCCATCGGATGTGTCAAACATTCAGACTCGATCAGATTGACCGCAACCCGAATCACCTCGCCCTCAGGCATTTTCAACCGATAGATCCCGGGTTCGCTTAATCGAATCCCTCCATCGACGTCCTCCAAATTGGAAGCTGGTGTTGGCGCTTCGACAGTTGCCCCCTCCGGAACATCGAGAACATCACCCACCCGATAGTCTGGTCTCGTCTTGTCTTCTGGCAATGCCATTCGCACAAAGTTCGAAACGATTGGTACGAATTTGCTCGACAAGGCTAATTGGCTCTCAGTCGGTTGCCATCCTGAAAGCATGATACTGAACAATCCACCATCGATGGCCCTTTGCAATAGGGCTGGAGATCCATCGTCAAACGAAACGATTCGTTTCCAGGTAGATGCCGAATCGTTCAGTTCCAAGCGACGATGCTGCCAGAAACGAACCTTGGTAAAGTCATTGAATTTCGAATCCGACAGATCGCGAAACAAGGGGCTTTCAAAATCGATTTTCTGCCACATAGCATAGTCTTTCAACTTCGCTTCTGTCACCTGACCTAGTGGAGCAGCGAATCCCGATTCATAGAGCGATGCGTAATCCGTTGTGCTATCCGACGGCCGATCCCAAACCCACAATAGATGGCCTTTGTTCTCTAGATGCTTGCGAGCAGCGATCAAGTCGTCTGATTGAGCCGAAGAAGATAGTATCCAAAGAGGCGCACTGGTCGAAGAGGGCCAAGGGTCTGAGGAATCTGGTGTTCGAATAGTCAAAGTGAAGTTATGGGTCGGTGTACTCAATGGAACGTGAGAGAGAAAGAATGCCAACGACTCTTTCTCAGGTCGATCTGTCGCCTCCACACATACGATCTGCATTTCCACAGGTTTTCGGGCTGCCACGTAAAATCGATTGTCAAAGGAATTCGTATCACCTGTCAATTCTAAGGCCGTAGCATTCTCTGGCATGGTTGGTATTCGGACCAGTTGCGTCCGCCCAGAAGCGACCACGGTCGGTATCGAGTTGCCTTCGATCGATTTACCTGCTTCGTCGATCCATCGCAATTGAAAAGACTCAGTCTTTGAACCTTGTCCGTTCACCAAACGCGCACGCAAGATAGGCGAGTTGTTCTTCTGAGCCATCTTGCGTAGTTCGTCTTCTGCCGTTTCGATGGGTGCATCAGCCTCCTTTTGAAGCAATGTGGCGTGTGCATTGTCTGCGAGTCCCGGTTGGTTTCCCAAATTTTCAATACGCACTTGGCATGCTTTGGGCCATTGCACTTGAGCCAGTGTGTCGATGCGAGACCCTTGTTGAAGGTCCGATATGACGACGATCTCCGTGTTGGTAGCTGCGGATTCAGACTCTTTGTCTTTATCGAATTGGAGTAGATCTATCGCTAGCCCGAGCGCTTTCCCCAGATCTGTTTCATACCAAGTCGGCTGGACAGCTTCCAAGCTGGCGGTTGCTAACGCGCCGCGTTGACCCGGGCTTGCGTCGATCGACTCGCTGACCGAGAAGAGTTCTTCAAGTTCCCGATCGAATGCATAGACCGAGACGATATCCTCGGGGGCTGATTTCTGAATCCACTGGATCGCGCGCTTCTTCGCTTGATCGATAAGATCCGAACGACGCATACTCGCGCTGGTATCGATGAGGATCATTCGCTGGAGACCAGAACGAACGGAATCGGTTGCGACTGGTATGTCCCAGTAGGGGCGTGCAAATGCAGCCGCGACCAACAAGACCGCTGCCGATCGCATCAACAGCAATAGCCATTGATCGATCTGACTGCTTCGAGTCAGTTTCGGTGGAGCTGGATCCAAGAAGAGCAGCGAGCTAAACTCGATATGCTCTTTTGGCTTTCGTCGGACCAAATGGAAAATGATCGGCGAGACAACGGCCAGGGCTGCTAGGGCGAAAAGGGGCGATAGAAAATTCATCGCGATCCTCCTGAAAAGCTCGTCGCTGATGTTCTACCTCGTGCAGGTCCACCGCCAGCTCGTTGCTGTCGTTGCAACAGATCCAACAACGCCAACTCGATCGATTCGTCCGTTCGCAACGATAACCAACCCAATCCCAATTGCGCAGCCATCTCTTGCCATTGTTTTTGATGGAGATCAAATCGCTTCTTGTAAGTCGCTGCGACGGTGCCGGGATCGACGAATAATTCGCGCCCCGTTTCGATATCTCGAATCATCGCCGGTTTCTCTTGTTTCCATTCGGTCTCGGCTGGATCGAGCACTTGCATCAACAAGATCTCGTGCCGTCGAGCGCCCAAAAACGCAAAAGCTTGTCGCACGCTCGCTGGATCGACTAAGAAGTCCGATACGAGAACGATCAAGCTGCGACGAGTCACCAGTTCCGCTAGATGCCGCAACGGATCGACCAGATTCGTAGACTCGCCACTGGCATCGCGACTCAGCATGGTCAAAGCGCGTTTGAGTTGCCCTGTTCGATAGCGTGCGGGGAGTACTTCGGCCAATTTTGCATCGAATGTGACGAGCCCGACAGCGTCGCGTTGCAATGTCCAGTAATAGGCTAGAGTGGCCGCGAGCGTTCGCGCGTACTCGAGCTTGGAATAATCCAGCGAACGGTACTGCATCGATTTGCTCTGGTCCACTACGAGATAGCATCGACGGTTCGTTTCATCCTCGAACTTCTTGATATAGTATCGATCGCTTCGCGCGAAGAGCTTCCAGTCGATCGTTCGTGGGTCGTCGCCTAGGCTAAAGGGGCGATACTCGCTGAACTCTACCGAGAAGCCATGTTTTGGACTTCGGTGCAGTCCATTGTGAAAGCCGTCGACGATCGACTTGGCACGCCATTGCAAATTCTCCATCCGCATGATAGCGGACATATCGATCCAACGATCATGGGATGGAACCGACGATCCTGTCGTGGTCGACATCAGCGAACCTCTGCCACGAGACGGGATATACAATTTTCAAGGCTGATCCCTTCCGCTTCCGCTTTGTAGCTGAGCAGAATTCGGTGACGCAACACTGGGTGCACCAACGCTCGTATATCATCGAGCGACACATGCGATTTCCCTTGTAGCAACGCCCTGGCTTTCGCACCCAAGACCAGCATTTGAGCCGCCCGCAAACCGGCTCCCCAACTGATCCATTGGTTGACGAACTCTGGAGCGTTCGGTCGACCTGGTCTCGATGCATCTACCAAACGCACCGCATAACCGGCTACATCATTGGCAATCGGCATTCGGCGGACCATCTCATGGAACTTCAATACGTCCTCGCCATTGAACAGGGGCTCAATGGGTTCCGGTCGCTTACTCGTCGTATCGAGCACGACTTTGAGTTCATCCTCGTACGGGAGATAGTCGATCATCACGTTGAACATGAAGCGGTCGAGTTGGGCTTCCGGGAGCGGGTAGGTCCCTTCCATTTCGATCGGGTTCTGTGTCGCTAACACGAAGAACGGTTCGGGCAATCCGTAACGCTTGCCCGCGGCGGTCACTTGATGCTCTTGCATGGCTTCGAGAAGTGCAGCCTGCGTCTTTGGTGGCGTTCGGTTGATCTCGTCTGCCAAGATCACGTTGGCAAACACCGGTCCCTGAACAAACTGCAGTACACGGCGACCGTCGACTTCGTCCAGAATCTCCGTGCCGGTGATATCGGCCGGCATCAAGTCAGGCGTGAATTGGATACGGCGAAATTCCAAGTGGAATACTTGGGCAACACTCCGCACCAATAGTGTTTTTGCTAGCCCCGGTGCACCCGTGATCAAACAATGCGAACCGGAGAAGAGGCAAATGAGCAACTGTTCGATGACATCCTTTTGACCGACGATTGTCTTGGAAAGCTCGCGATAAATTCGATCCCGCCCCTCCCTAATTTGCGCAACCAAGCCTTCTTCTTCCGATGGATCAATCGTGATGTTTCTCAAAGTATTATCCTGAAAAATGTCTGCTTCAAACGAAAAAATAAAAATTAGAACGATGGATGGACGAGCATTGTGATCAATGGGTCATTGCGTAAGTCACAATATTGATGCCGAGAGGGTAGGCTTTTTTGACCGAGAACTCCTCGAAGTACCAAGGGTCTTCACCTTCTCGCTCCCAACCGTCACCCAAATCGGTATTGTGGCAAATGAAGACCATGATTCGATCCGCGTCGTCTCGGATCGCCTTATAAATGGCTTTGCTCGTGTCGGAGGATCTTGGTTCCCAAATGACACCTGAACTTCGGCCTGCCCACGCAGCATGGATCGAAGGCAACTGGGGCTTCTCGTTCAATGGATATACACACTGGAAGATCTCATGTTCGAGTGGAACATCGACTGGTTCGCGGTCTGGAAAGACGCGTTTGATTTCTTGATAGAAATTGTCGTACTCTTCGTCGCCCCAAAAATCGTCCACCATCAAGAAGCCGCCGTTGAGCAAATACTTTCGAAGAGCGGTGACTTCTTCGGGATGAAACATCAATCCACCTGGCTCGATGATATAGATAAACGGGTAATCGAAAAGGGACGGGTCCGTCAGTTCCAGGACAATCGGTTCTGGGTTGACTTTGATCGTTGTGAGCTGTTGCAATCGAAGCGAGAAGTTCAATTCACTATCGCGAAAGTCAGTGGACCAACCACCGCCGCGACGATAACCCGACGAATCGTATTTGATTCGTACAAATGTAAAGACATCTTTGCTGAACTTCTTTTCGACTTCCCATGACGGTATTCCTTCACGCCCGACTTGCCGCCAGTCTCGGCTGCGTCTGCCCCATTGAGGGTTTGCCACCAACACACTACCTAGGCTGATCACCAATAAGATAACCACGGTGAATCCGCCCAAGGTGAGCATGCGTTGACGCTTCGCGTTCCATCGTTTCGTATCGCTCATTTTGGCAGTTCCGGTAACTCGAGCACGGGTGGTATAGGTCGTTCGGATGGTGCAGACCGTTGGGGTGTTGCAGGGCTTTCGGACTTCTCCGATAGTTTGTTCTCGGCGATTGCACCCTTTTGCAATTGTAACAACAAACGCAATGCATCCGAGAATCGTGGAGATTCTTCGAGGGCCATGAGAACTTGTCTTTTGGCGTCCGAGTCTCGACCTGTGTACTTCAAATTCTCAGCCGCTTTGTAGTGCATCCATGCATAGTCGAGCGGATCGAGTTCTAGACATGCTAGCCAAGCATCCGCTGCCGTCGCATGTTCACCAATGAGCTCATGAGACATAGCGCGACGTTGCTGAACATCGAATCGAATCGGTTGGATCGCGTGCAATCGCTCGGACCATTTTGCTAACGATTCCCAATCTTTACGCGTTTCATCGATTTCGCACAAACGACTTAGCGCATCGAATGCATCCGAGGATCGCTCGACGAGAGATACCAATGCCTCTCGCTCTTGGTCGATTTGTTCAAGCCTTTGATGAATCATCGCGAGTTTGGCATAAACTCCGGTCGTTCGTGCATCGTCGGGCCATTGCGTTTGCATCTTCTCTGCAATGGCGAGCGCGTCGGCCCATTTTGAATTGCCAACTGCTTCCTGCAGACTCCTTTCGAGCGAGACAAATGCACCGGGGTTTTGCGAGAACCAATCGTTTGCGGATTCATTTGCTGCAGGATTGATTTCACCACCTAAGCCACCCGACCCCATCCCGAGCCCTATTGCCTCTTTGGTTTTCACTGGCACGGGTGGCTTTGACCAATCGGCCTTCGGTGCCATCCCTTCGGCTCGTTCTTTCGCAAACGCGGCAAACTCATTGTCGAGCGCTTCGAGAGATCCAGGGGATCGTTTCAAAGCGTCCGCGGCCGGCAGCCCGAGCGATAGATCATCGAGCATCCGAAGCAACGCTGGCAAACCGAACTTCTCGACAAAGAACTCCACGGCCAACGACGACTCAAAATACGCGTATTGCAAATGCATGGGCGTCTTCGGATTCAAGAATGCACTGCTCAGTTTGCTTAACGGAACGAAGTCTTCGCCCAAGGTCATTTCTCGATACGTTGGATCCCATGCTTGGCCCCATGTTTTGTCTCGCAGTTTCTCTTCGTAAACAGAAATCCCTTCGGAGAGCCAGCGAGGCATTTTGTTCTTCGTCTTCTGAAGCGTAATGACGTGGCAGTACTCGTGCCAAAGAACAGACTTCCAATTGGAGTCCACTTGCAATGCAGCGGGTGAGTTTGCGGTGATCAATCGACCGAAGCAAACGCCGAGGAAACCTTGACCGCCTGGCATTCCGAACGTTCGAATGGCGAAGTCCTTTTGCTTGGGAAAGATCTCGACGTAGATCGGCTCCTCGAGTGGCACTTTGTACTTAGAAGTTAGTACGTCGCGAGCTTCCGACAAGAGTTGTACAACATCGCGACCATAGATACGGGACTCGCGTGCATCCATTCGAATCACAAAGCCTGGAGCTTCCAAGGTTGCGAAACGGTCCAGTTCTTTCTGCAGTTGTCTTAAATTGAAGATGGTGACATCGTAAGGATCGTTCTTTCGAACGCGATCCACCATGTCCCAACCAGGATCGGTCTGCCCTAAGCGCAAAAGATCTTGCGCAAGCTGCGATTGGGCTGCCACATAACTGGAGTCCATCGTCAAAGCGCGTTTTTGATATTCCACGCTCTCGGTGAATCGATAGTGCATCGACAAATGCCGACCTATGGTATGATCGACTTCGGGATTGAGCGACCAAGGAGACAATGCCTTCTTGCGAGCTTCTCCTTCGGCATCGTATCGACCCTCTAGGTGTGCAATGGCCGCTCGCAACGCCCAAAGTTTTGGCAAACGAGGATTCACTTTCTCGACTTCATCGAGCAACTGCAATGCCTTGGCGTATTGCTCTTCGTTCATCTTCTGTTCGACGACCAACAATAGACTCGGGACATACTTAGGATTCAATGCCAGCGACTTTTGGAGATGATCCGTAGCACGATCCGGCTCGGTCGATTGCCAAGCCTTGGCCGAAAGATAGTGAGTCTCCGGATTCTTGTCATCGAGTTTGAGGGCTTTGGCAAGCGATTGTGCGGCAACTTTCGAATCGCTCTTATCGAGCGCCATGCGAGCCGTTGCCAGATGCGGGTCCGGGGACTTCGGATCTGCTTTTACTGCAAGGTCGTAGCAATTCTTGAGGACCAGTTTCGGATCCTCGTTGCGTAACAAGAAGTAGTCACCGATGTTCACGAACTCGCTAGACACACTGTAGAGCCACGTGTCGCGATTCAAGCGACGATCGATGACATCCAATTGTTCTTTCGACTTCAGAGGCTGGTTGTTCATCCGATAGACGTCCGCGCCCAGCAAACGAAGACGTAGGCTATCACCGAATCGACTGAGTGACTCTTCGTAGACGACGAGGGCTTGTTCGTATTTGCCAGTCGTCAGGTAGGCTTCCACGAGAAGGATCGGCCATTTGTCATTCCAAACCTTCTTGTCCACTTGGGCTTTGGCGTACTCGATGCATTCATCGTATTGGCCTACTCTGAGTGCTGCGCGAGCGCTTTCGACATCGGTGATGGTCGCGGTGCTCTTGGGTTCCTGTCCATGAGAAATCGAATAGTCCAACGAGACGAACAGCGTCGCGAACAACAAGGTAATCGGGCCGGTCTTCAATCGCATTCGTATCGTTCGAACCAGATTTGAGCAACGAGGAAACAACGCGAGGGGCAGACGAAACGGTACCGAGATCGTATCGAAGAACAAGTGAGAAAAATTCCTGACTCGCGCTTCTGCTTCTGGATATTTCTAACTGCCACCCACCTAATCACAGGATTGGAGTCTCCTCAGCCTAACTGTTTTGAAGTCGAATTGCCACTAGTAGCTGAAATGTTCACGGAAACGAACCGTCTCACCCAGGTTTGCCGGGGCAGAATGAACATTCTTCGCCTTTCGGTTTGTAGAAGCTGCCGTAAAATGCACCTCTGCAACGAAATCTCCAATCCCCCTGAAAGTTCTGTAAGCCATGCTAGATCTGTTCGATAAAATCCAGGAAGCGACCACCTTTATTCGAAAAGCTTGGAATAAAAATCCGCATGCCGGGATCATTTTGGGGACTGGTTTAGGACCGCTTGTGCAACGCATCGAAGTCGAAGCGACGCTCGATTATGCAGACATCCCTCATTTCTTGAAGTCGACCGCCACTTCCCACCGCGGTCGGCTGGTTTGCGGAATGCTGTGTGGGCTTCCTGTGATGGCGATGGAAGGTCGGTTCCACATGTACGAGGGATACGCGCTGAAGGATATTACGCTTCCCGTGCGAATCATGAAAGCACTCGGCGCGGAGTTGCTGATGGTGTCGAACGCTTGCGGGGGAATGAACCCATTCTACAAGGCGGGTGACATCATGATGATCGATGACCAAATCAACTTGCTCGGGGATAACCCACTCATCGGGATCAACGACGATCGACTGGGACCTCGCTTCCCTGATATGTCCGCTCCTTACGATCAAGAGTTGATCAAGGCAGCGCTTCAGGTCGCTCGCAAGAATGACATCGTCGCGCATCAAGGAGTATTTGTTGCGGTAGCTGGTCCCAATTTGGAGACACGCGCGGAATATCGGTTCTTGCGAATGATCGGAGCGGATGTTGTTGGGATGTCGACGGTCCCCGAAGTCATTGTGGCCGTGCATGCAGGAATGCGTTGCGTCGGATTCTCGGTGATTACCGACATGTGTTTGCCCGATGCGCTGGAGGCCGCGGATGTACAAAAGATCATTGCGATTGCAAACGATGCAGAGCCACGCCTGACGACTTTAGTCACGGGTGTTTTAGAGTACGAACGCAAACGAGCTGGAAAGTAGATCATGCAAAGCATTCATCCTGAGACAACACGTATCGGTTGGATCGGTACCGGTGTTATGGGCAAGAGCATGTGTTCGCATTTGCTCAAGGCTGGATATACAGCTTCGATCTACAATCGATCTCCGAAGAAAATGGACAGCCTCGTCGGGATGGGAGCCAAGCCATGTTCTTCGCCCAAAGAGGTCGCGCAGAAAAGCGATATCGTCTTTTCGATCGTTGGCTTTCCAGCGGATGTGGAAGAAGTGCTTCTCGGCGGTGATGGCGCGCTCGCAGGTTTACGACCTGGCTGTGTGATGGTCGATATGACCACCAGCCGACCGATGCTAGCCCAAGAAATCTACCGCCGAGCCGAAGAAGTAGGTGTCGCGTCGTTGGATGCGCCCGTCTCGGGTGGCGACATTGGTGCAAAGGAAGCCAGATTGTCGATCATGGTCGGTGGGGATCGTTCTGTTTTCGATATGCTAGAACCGATTTGGAAGCTGCTAGGAAAAACGTTCGTTTACCAAGGCGCGGCCGGATGCGGACAGCATACGAAGATGGTTAATCAAACATTGATCGCATCGAGTATGGTTGGTTTGTGTGAGGCATTGCTATACGCGAAGAACAGTGGATTGGACCCGGCGACGGTTTTAGAATCGGTATCGAGTGGTGCGGCCGGCAGTTGGTCGTTGTCGAATTTGCTTCCAAGGATTTTGAAGGAAGACTACTCTCCAGGTTTTTTCGTCGATCACTTCGTGAAGGACCTTGGCATTGTGTTGGAAGAAGCGACCCGAATGAATATCGCAATGCCAGGGGTCGATTTAGCGAAGCGACTTTACAATCAACTTCAAGACATGGGCCACGGATCGTCTGGTACACAAGCGTTATGGCTAGCGGTGCAGTCGCACAAAATCCCATAGAAACGCAATGCGAGAAACCGTTGTCAATCGCAAATCTTGGTGATCCTAGCATTCGTGGGCGTGTGGACCGGTTATTTTGCAAAGTTCTTTTGGGGGAACTGCCGAACGGAGTGGACAATTGTCGAAAAGTTGTGAAAGCATTAGTTCGATGAACAAAGGGTGGTTGTGCTGTTTCTACACTGTTTGTATCGCTACAATCTAACGCTTTCAGATCGTGTACACTTTGGCAAATTGATTCATGACAAATAAATCGACCGAGGATCGAACATCCCAATCTTCTGGACCGACGCAGCCACGCCGCGGACAGGGTGCATGGTTGATTGCGACGGTATTGCTGGCCTCCATTGGGTTAATGTTCTATTTCGCCAATAGCAACGTTTCGCAAATTGATTACGGATTTTTTCAGGAGCAGTTGGAAAAGGAGAATCTGCAAAGCGTAACCGTCTATCAATCGTATATTCAGGGGCAGTTTGCCGTTCCCCCGGACAGGCCAGCGACCTTTGACAACGAAGGAAATCTCAAGGAGCAACTGACGGCGACAGGGGAGAAGAAAAAGCTTTACAGAGATTTCGCTTGTTTCATTCCTGCGGATTCTTCATCGCGGGCGAATCTGCTTCAGCAGATCAACAAACTAAGGGAAAAATCGCAAGAGGAAGGGCGGCCTTTTGAACTGATCGTGGCCCCAGAAAGCCCGATGAACATCGGAACTCTCGTGTCGTTAGCATTGTTGGTTGCCACGGCTTTTGTTATTTACATGTTTTTCCGCCGTAGTCGTGACGGAATGATGGGGGGCGGATTTTTGTCGAGCTTTACTCGTTCGACAGCCAAACGATTTGAGCCATCGGACCAAAACGTAACCTTTGATGATGTCGCTGGTTTAGAAGGTGTCAAAGCCGACCTGCAAGAAATCGTAGATTTTTTAAAGTCTCCTGAGAAATTTCAAAAGCTAGGTGGCCGAGTGCCAAAGGGCGTTCTGTTGAATGGCCCTCCGGGAACAGGAAAGACGCTTCTCGCTCGCGCGATTGCCGGAGAAGCGGGAGTTGCTTTCTTTTCGGTCAACGGTAGCGAATTTATTCAAATGTTTGTAGGTGTTGGTGCTTCACGCGTTCGTGATTTGTTTGCAACAGCCAAAGAGCAGTCACCTGCCATTGTGTTCATTGACGAGATCGATGCCGTTGGCCGACAACGCGGCGCCGGTCTTGGAGGTGGGCATGATGAACGAGAACAGACACTCAACCAGATTCTTGGGGAGATGGATGGATTTGCACCGAATGATTCGGTCATTATCATGGCGGCGACGAATCGACCGGACGTTTTGGATCCTGCTTTGCTTCGACCTGGTCGTTTCGATCGGCATATCACTGTTGGAAGGCCAACATTAAAGGGACGAGAGGCCATTTTCAAGGTGCACGTTCGGGATGTACCGTTAGACAAAGATGTCGATTTACACACTCTGGCTGAAGCGACGGTTGGTTTAACAGGAGCTGACATCCGAAATGTGGTTAACGAAGCGGCTCTATGGGCGGCTCGGCATGACAAAATTCGTGTTAGCATGGACGATTTCGATCATGCACGAGACAAAGTGCTGATGGGTGCAAAACGAGAAGAAGTGATGCAACCCAGTGAAAAAGAAAAGACTGCGTATCATGAAGCAGGACATACTTTGGCGGCTTGGTTTCTACCCGGAGCACAGCGAGTTCATAAAGTCACGGTGATTCCGCGTGGTATGTCGTTGGGCAGCACGCAAATCATCCCTGCGGAAGACAGGATGAACATGGCGGAAAGTGAAATCCGCGATCAACTAGTTGTGTTGCTAGCGGGGCGTTCGGCAGAGAAGATCATTTATGATGAGACCTCGGTAGGCGCTGAGAATGACTTGGAGAGGGCCACTTCTCTTGCGCGTCGCATGATTTCGCATTGGGGCATGAGCCAAAAGCTTGGGCCTGTGTCTTACAAACTGTCCGACAGCGATCCGTTCCTCGGTCGTGAAATGCATCAACAGCGTCAGTTTAGCGAGCGAACCCAAGAAACGATCGATGCAGAGATTGGCGACACCCTTCGAGCCGCAGATCGTCGTGCGACTGACGTACTACATCAGCACCGCGAAGAGCTCGAGAGACTCAAGGATGCGTTGATGGAGCGAGAGGAGTTGGACGAGAAGGAACTAACTCAACTGATTGGACCAAGCGTTCATGCCAAGAAAGCCGGTTCCGTGGAAACGACGGTCGAGGTCTAGTTTGCGTCCAGCACGCTGAGATACGGCAAGAACTTTCCCCAAACCTAGACTCGTTCGAATGGCTCGGAAAAAGAACAATAAGATTCGAATCGAGTTTCGAAAGAAACATCAATCCCAAGTTCGTGATGCTGATTTGACTGAGCAGTACGCGACCAATAAAGAGGACATCGATACCGTCTCGTCCTCTCGTGTCAGTGGAAAAGGAGATCTTACTCGGCACCGAACCGTCAAAGGAAACTTGAACGACTCGAACGGCGAAACGCTGGGAGGCGTCGATCTGGAACTCGATCGAGTCACGATCGCCGGTTTAGTGCTGCGAGTTCATGGGCTCGAGTCGGTCGTGAAGGGTGGCGATGGGCGAATTTATCGATGCGCTCTTCGCAGAGTCCTCAAAAATATGGCGACGGATCAGCGGCACGTGTTGGTAGCTGGAGACCAAGTTCGGCTGCAACTCGAGGGAAATGATCAAGCGTGGATCGTTCGTATCGAGCCGCGCAAGAGCACATTAAGCCGCACCAGCAAGCAGCGTCGTCACATCATCGCCTCGAATGTTGACCAGTTGCTAATAGTGGCGAGCGCCGCCCAGCCCGGCTTGAAGCCAAATTTGATCGATCGACTTTTGGCGACTGCGGAACAGAATTCTGTCGATGCCTGCATATGCATTAACAAATGCGATCTGATCGACACCTCTACGTTACAGCCGATTATCGGAACTTATTCCCAGATGGGTTACAGGACAGTGATGTTGAGCGCAACAAATGGCTGGGGGGTTGAGGCATTGAGAATATTGACTCGCAGCAAATGCAGTGTCGTTATCGGCCAGAGCGGTGTTGGAAAGTCTTCCATTCTCAATGCATTGGAACAAGGCCTCAATCAGCGTGTTCAAGCCGTAAGTGCTGAAAATGAAAAGGGTAAGCATACGACCACGACGGCCCAATTGTTTCCGCTTTCGTATGGCGGTTCCATTGTGGATACGCCTGGAGTCCGTCAATTTCAATTGTGGGATATTGTTCCGAGCGAGCTGACAGGGCTTTTTCGGGACATTCGTCCGTTTGCGTCGAACTGTCGCTATCCGAATTGTTCGCACATCCATGAAAATGCGTGTGCGGTCAAGGATGCGGTTGCAGACGGTCGGTTGGATGCACGCCGCTACGACAGTTATTGCCAAATCGTGGAAAGCCCTGGCGAAATGGGAAGAGACGAATTCGACGAGTTCGATTAGGGGCCGAATTGCGTTGCTGACTAATTGTCGGCCATTGACGTAGTCGCTACACTTCTCATAAGTATTTCCCTAACTTTTTATTGCTGCTCAGGTTCCTTGCGAGCAGCGGAGTCGTTCATGAGCATCACCCTCGGTCCAAAAGTTGACAGTTCCACCGCTCGATTGATTGTGGGTGAGAAAGAACTTTCGTTACCGGTGCTTGTGGGAACTGAGAATGACCGAGCCATTGACATATCGAAGCTCCTGAAGGACTCCGGCCACATCACCTTGGATGAGGGGTATGCCAATACCGGGGCTACTTCGAGTGCAATTACGTATCTGGATGGAGAAACGGGTATTTTACGCCATCGCGGCTATCCGATTGAGCAATTGGCAGAGCACTGCGATTTTCTCGAAACCAGTTATCTTTTGATCTACGGTGAGCTCCCAACGAAGGAGCAACGAGAGAAGTTTGCAGATTCCATTGAACGTCATACGATGCTGCATGAAGATATGCGGACCTTCTACAACGGCTTCCCGAGGGACGCACACCCGATGGCGATTTTGTCGAGTGTGGTGGGTGCGCTGTCTACATTCTATCAGGATTCGCTCGACCCCTTTGACCCAGAGCAGGTTGAAGTGTCGATTCATCGTCTGATCGCAAAGCTACCGTCCATTGCGGCATATAGCTACAAGAAAGCGTTCGGGCAGCCTTTCATTTACCCAGACAATAGTTTGGACTATTGTGCAAATTTCCTTCGCATGATGTTTGCGTTGCCGAGCGAGCAGTACCAGCCTGATCCTGACTTTGTTCGTGCATTGAATTTGTTGTTTATTGTTCATGCGGATCACGAGCAAAATTGTAGTACTTCGACGGTCAGATTGGTCGGTTCATCGAACGCGAACCTCTTCGCATCGATCTCTGCGGGCATTTGTGCTTTGTGGGGACCGCTTCATGGTGGGGCGAATGAAGCGTGCGTGAACATGCTGAGACGGATCGCGGACGATGGCGGCAATGTGAAGAAGTATGTCGACATGGCCAAAGACAAATCGAGCAACTTTCGATTGATGGGATTCGGGCATCGTGTTTACAAAAACTATGATCCTCGAGCAAAGATCATCAAGAGTGCTTGTGACACGCTTCTCCAAAAGCTCAATCTCAAAGATCCGCTTTTTGATGTCGCCCAGGAACTAGAGGAAGTCGCACTGCGTGATCCGTACTTTATCGAACGAAAGCTCTATCCGAATGTGGATTTCTATTCGGGAGTCATCTACCGAGCCATGGGATTGCCTGTGCAGATGTTCACAGTGCTGTTTGCAATTGGTCGCTTACCCGGCTGGATTGCTCATTGGGTGGAAATGCATCACTCCCCAACCTCGCGGATTGGTCGCCCTCGACAAGTTTACACAGGGCCGACTATTCGCGACGTGATTCCTGTCGAAAAGCGATAGACGGATGAGTAGTCGTATTGAGCCAAGGGGAAATCCTCAGGGGAAATGGAACGAAACCTGTTCTCCTGCGGATATGAAGTTGACCATTTCGCTTGATAAATCCATCAACGATCTTTCTTGGATCAAGCGTTCTCTGCTCTTTGCAGAACTTTCTAGGCTATCGTATGCATCCCATGAGCCCGTCGCGAGGGTCGCTTATGCAGCAGGCCTCGATTCCTGTGAGCTCGTAGAACGGGAAGGAGCGGAGGCGTATGTTTTGGGAAATCGATACGATTGCATCATCGTATGTCGCGGAACCGAACCTCATCAATGGAACGACATCCATGCCGACGCTAATGCTTGGCCGGTAATTTCCGACGTTGGACGTGTTCATAGCGGCTTTTATTCGGAGGTTAATGAACTTTGGCCGCGATTGGAACAAATCATCAAGGAGAATCAACGACCGATATGGTTTGCAGGACATTCCCTGGGTGGAGCCATGGCCGCCGTGTGCGCGGTACAATGTAAGGTGGCTCCCATTCCATCGGATCCGCGAGCAATCTTCACTTACGGAGCGCCGCGAGTGGGAGATAAAAAATATGCTTCATTCTTGAAGATCAAACACTACCGTTGGGTGAACAACAATGACATTGTCCCGCGTACTCCTCCACGCTGGTTTGGGTATCACCACATGGGGCAAGAAATCTACCTCAATCGAAAAGGCCAGATCAGCAGGTTGAGATCGTGGCTGCGAGTGAGTGATCGTTTTCGTGGTTTGCTTTCGTCGTTGCGAGTTTGGAAGCTGGACTATTTTAGCGATCACTCGATGGTGGAGTACATCCATCACATTCGGAATCTTTATGATGATGAAGCGAGTGGCAAGATCATCAAGAAGCCACGTCACATACCCGCCCAATAGATTTCATCGGCGAGCTTTTGGCATCCAAACGGCAAGTGAAATTCATGAGTAGACGGAATATTGCGTTGGTTGCGGTTGTTTTCTCGCTGGCTTCCTTCCTGTCGAAAGGGCTCGTTTTCGGAAGCTCGCCAAATGTCATCTTGATTGTCGCCGACGATATGGGTTATGCCGATATGGGTGTTCAAGGAGCCATCGGTTTCCAAACACCCCATCTCGATCAACTGGCGCAGCAAGGTACGAGGTTTACAAGTTTCTATGTCGCCCAAGCTGTTTGTACCGCGTCGCGTGCGGCGTTGATGACTGGTTGTTACCCGAATCGTATCGGCATGCACGGGGCATACAATCACACGAGCCGAGATGGAATTGCGGAAAGCGAATGGCTGTTGCCAGAAATGTTCCAAGAAAGGGGCTACGCGACGGCGGGGATGGGAAAATGGCATCTAGGGACTAGGCTCAAATTCCACCCCAATCGACATGGGTTTAAGGAGTGGTTAGGGATTCCCTATTCTAATGACAACTCAAAGTACCACCCATCACTCGCATCCCAAATGCCGCCTCTTCCGCTCTATGAAGGAGAGAGAGTTGTCGAGAATGATCCTGATCAAGCGTTGTTTACAAAACGATTCACCGAGCATGCTATTCGATTTATCGAGCTTCATGCTTCGCAGCCCTTCTTCTTGTATATGCCCCATGTTATGCCCCATGTACCGATCTTTGCTTCCAAAGATTTTAAGGGGCGAAGCAAAGCGGGACTGTATGGTGATGTGCTCGAGGAACTCGACTGGTCCGTCGGTCAGATTATGGTGACTTTGAAGCGACTGGATATCGAACGAAACACGTTGGTTATCTTCATCTCGGACAATGGACCATTTCTGTCTTACGGCGATCACGCGGGATCCGCAACACCTTTCCGTGAAGGCAAGTTAACCACATTCGAAGGAGGTGTGCGAGTTCCCTGCATCGCGAGATGGCCAGAACGCATCCCTGCAGGCCGTATCTGTTCCGACCCGTGGATGAGTATCAGCATCCTTCCGACCATGGCCGAGTTGATCGGTGGCAAATTGTCTTCGCTCAAGATCGATGGCAAGTCCGCCAGGGGTTTGCTCCTCGGTGAAGAGAACGCAGGATCCCCGCAAGAGGCACTCTTTTTTTACTCCGGCACGGCGCTGCAAGCGGTTCGAAGTGGGCGTTGGAAACTGCATTTCCCGCACCCGTACATCACAGTCGCCGCAGAGCCAGGCAAAAATGGCAGGCCTTCGAATTGGGGTAAACTAGCGCCTTCCGGGATCACACAATCGGGCGTTGAAGGAATCGCGACTCGTCACGGATATCGTGTTGAGCAGATAGAGGAATCGCTCTTTGATCTCGAAACGGATCCTGCCGAGGAGAATAATGTCGCTGCTGCTCACCCTGATATCGTGAAACGACTTACTGGGTTGGCAAATGCTGTTCGCGAGGAGCTCGGCGATTCTCAATTGCAGGTCAACGGCAGGGGATTGCGAAAGCCTGGACTGGATGAATGAACGGTGTGCGCTGCTAGCGACGACGGTTCAGTTGTGCAGCCTCAAAACGCATGCACTCCTCGTTGGCTTCGTCCCAGTTACCGGATTGCACTAGACGAAGTATCGCGTCAAAGTGCGATCGCTCTTGGTTCGGCATCGTGCCGTCGGCAACTCGCTTGTCAAGCAATCGCTTCACGCCGGCTACTTGCTGAGCGTTCTCAGACGAAACGGCGGTTCTTAATAGTTGAATGCAGTCAAGATTCTCCCGTTGAACCGCAGGTGGTAGATTCCACCACCGATAGACGAGTGGGGTAACGAAAAAAAGCGTTGCTAGCAGAAGAATCGTGCCGTACACCCACGATTTGGCCAACTGAGAATCACGATCTTCCTTATTCATCATGAGAAAAAACCTCACCTTTGTTCCGGCTACTCATGGCGGCCCAGGTCGGTTGGTGGATGCTCGAGGAAACGAAGCGAGTGCTTCCATCTCCCAAAACCACGTTCGCACCATTTGGATGCTCTGAGAACATTTGGCAAACGTGACTCAATGGGCTGTTGGGAGGATGGATCGGAGCAAAGCCTGTAATCGGATCGACCTCTTCTGCGGCCGGGCCGCTATGCACACTGAGCAGAGTCGCTGCATGATCACATTCCGTTAATGGAAATCGATTTGGATTGTTGGTACAGACCGCGGCGCTCGGTACGATTCCAGCCCAAGTCTTGTCACTGAGTATGGGAGCGTGCTCTCCTAAGAACACAGTATTGGAAAGTCCATCGGATACCGAACTAACCGTGATTCGTCCGTTGCGAAAGAAAGGACCGTCGGCAAATCGCGAGACGTCTTCTACCGAGTAACCCCACGGTTCATCCTGGCCCGAATTCACGACGTAGCATGATCTTGCCATTCTCGCCAACTCTGTGCCGGCCTCATTCTTGATCACCGCGTCTCCGTCGCTCTGCGAAGCGGACGGGCAAAGAAACATCGGCAATCGGGTGCGTGTTCCAGCTATGTTGACGGGAGCCCAAGCGGCGACAGAAAAGTTAAACCCTTGATACAGTGCTCCTTGTTCCATCTGCGGTAGTATCAATGCTCCCCAAGCGAATCCGTTGGGGCCATCAAAAGTAACGGGGTCACGCGACGGGTTTCTCGTGTAGGATAGGTAAGCGGGTGGGAATACTCGAAAGGCACTCTCGTAGTTCGCAATCGCCAAACCAAGCTGACGGATGTTGTTCTGGCAACTCATGCGACGTGCAGCTTCTCGGGCAGCTTGGATCGCAGGCAATAGCAACGAAACCAAAATGCCGATGATCGCGATGACGACCAATAGCTCTACCAATGTGAAACCGAGATTCCCCGACTGCCGAAATCGTGTCATCATGCTCCCTTCCTTTAGAACACGGATCGAACCACACATTATTTGATTCTCTACACTCATGTTCTTATCGATTGTAGCTATGGCTACATTGGTGTCAAGATGTTCATTAAACATGATTTTACAGCACATGGACCGCTGCCTTGTTCTTTGTAGATTTTAGGGTTGGCGTTAGACTGTACGTATTCGGTGCGCAGTGAGGATATGTACTAGCTGCCGCAGCGCCGATATAGCGATTGCCGCTTTTTCATCCTTGTTCTTCCGTTTCCCTCATTTGCGTTATGAAAAACACCATCAAATCACGCCAGCATCAACGAACTCGTAGTGACCATGCTATGGAAACAGCGGAGGACTATACCGAGGCTGTTTTCGATTTGATCGAAAGTCAATCCGAGTGCCGGCTACGTGATCTGGCCAAGCATTTTGGCGTGACGCACGTCACTGCCAACAAAATTGTGGCTAGGCTTGCGAAAGAAGGGTTGCTAGATACTCAACCCTATCAGCCCATAGGTCTGACGCCGACCGGCCGCAAGCTAGCAATTCAGTGCAAGAAGCGCCACGAGACGGTGTATCGTTTTCTGCGTTGTCTAGGGATCGATGAGTCGACCTCGAGGATCGATTCCGAGGGAATCGAGCATCACGTTAGCCCGAAGACCCTCAAAGCTTTTGAAGCATTCGTAGCCACGACATCGGCAACCAAAAGCAGAGAATGACCATTGCGATTTTTCTAGACTAACTGCAATGTTATGGACTATTTGCCAAAGCTAAATCCCTTGGAGCCAGTACGGGCGCGTGCAGCGCTGGAGGCGGCAGACGAAGCTCTTGATCGTGCCGAACTAACGGCGGATTTGTGATAATCAGGCGAGCTCATTTGCGTGCCCCCGAAGTTGGGGCGTGCTGCGGCCGCTGCTCCACTATAGAAACTATTCTGACGGCCCATCATCGAACCGAGCATGTAGCCCATCATCATTCCTCCCGGGCGAAACCCGTAGGGACGGTGATGGCCATTGTTGTCGGATGCGACAAGTCGACTGTTGTCCACGTCGATTGTCACGGTGAATTCTTTGGTTTCCCCTAAATCCTGCACGTTGTTTCCATTCGGATCTTGAAAGCCAACGATCTCGCCGCCAGCTGCGAATGCAACTCCGACGGGGGAGGACATTGCTTTTACTTCATTCAGTTTGTTGGCATACTTTTGAAGAAAGGCTGCTTCCTTCGAGGGATCTTGTTTGTCGGGAGGAATGGCAGCTAGATTTGTTTCCGTGCCTGGTTGGCCGTCGTTGCCGGCAACCTTGACCGTGGCATTAGCGGCATCCGGCGAAGCGCTTTCGTCCAAGACAACGGCTAGAGCGTCTAGAACCTTGTTTAAGTCTACGACATCTACAGAACCGCCTGCATCGCATCCAAAAAAGATCGCAGTGGAAAGTAGCAAACTCACTCTAGCAAACTGGGTTTTCATCCAAACACCTCAAAATTGAAGACACTCACTCACCTGGTAGCATAAAAATAGCATGAATCCTCTTCGGAGGCAAAGATGTTCCGGTTGTAACGAATAAAACATAGCTCACTCCCCACTAGCACTCGATCTAGGAACCATCGAGGTAGTCAAGTTATCGCTGCCGCCAACCGCATGGTCGCGATCCGAATGTGGGGGACAAAGAAAATGAACCCGTGGATCAACAATCAAGTGGATCGATTGTAGGTCTCTGTCAATTCTGCAAGCCAATTCCCAACCGGCTTGGTCAAAACGTTTGGTGGACATCTCCAAGTCCAGTTCCCGGCTACCGTCCCGGGCATGTTCATTCGCGACGAGCTGTCTAGCCCCAGTAAATCTTGGATAGGCGTCAAGGCCATGGTCGCGACGCTGCTCCATATCGATCGGATGGCACCTAGGTGGATATTTGTTGGGCTGCAACTGAGGTAGCGGAGCGCGAAAGATTTTTCCCGATCGATTTCGTCTTGCGAACGCGTACTCCCTTCGCCCGCTTTGCTCTCAAACCAACCAACCACAGTGTCGTTATCATGTGTCCCAGTATAGGCGATGCAATGACGTGGGTAATGATGGGGTAGATCTAGGGAAGTTCCGTCCCCGCCACCGAACCCAAATTGGATGATTCGCATTCCAGGAAAGTGAAATTTGTCGCGCAAGGCATGGACTTCAGGTGTGATGAATCCGAGGTCCTCCGCGATCACTGGCATCTCTCCACCACCAATCGATTGAGATAGACGCTCAAAGAAATCTTCTCGCGGTCCGGGTTTCCACTGTCCAACACGCGCATCCGGTCTATCCGAGGGTATTTCCCAGTAGGCTTCGAATCCACGAAAGTGGTCAATTCGAACAAGATCACACTGCGAGAACATTCGCTTGCAACGACGCATCCACCAATCGTAACCGGATTGACGATGGGATTCCCAGCGGTAAAGAGGATTGCCCCAACGCTGTCCAGACTCCGAAAAGTAGTCTGGGGGGACGCCTGCGATCACAGTAGGATTTCCTCCTGCATCGAGCTCGAACAAGTGCTGCTGCGACCATACGTCCGAACTGTCCATCGCCACAAAAATGGGAATGTCCCCAATCAACTGAACGCCCAATGTGCGAGCGTAGCTCCGAAGCTCGCCCCATTGCCTCTCGAATAGAAACTGAATGAACGACTCAAACTCCATCGCTACCCTCAGTTTGTCACGCCAATCGGCTAAGGCCTCTGACTCGCGACGAACTAGGTTCGGTTCCCATGCATTCCATGCTTGGTCATTGTGAAAGTTCTTGCATGCGATAAACAGGCAATGATCCTCCAGCCAATAACGTTGCTGTTGCCGAAACTCTTCCCATTCGCCTGTCCTATCGCTTTTATGGTTCTGGAACCGACGAAACGCGATACGAAGCAACTCCATGCGTTTGCTTGCTGAAGATTCTAGATTGCACCGATCAAGTGAATTTGACCCGTTTCGACCGCACGATGCATCCTGCCACTCGTCCAATCGAAGTAGGCCATCGCGAACGAGCAATGCCGGACTCACAAAGAGTGGGTTGCCCGCAAACGATGATGGTGACTGGTAAGGGGAAAAACCATATCCCGTTGGGCTGCACGGTAGAACCTGCCACCATTTCTGTTTGGCCGATGCCAGGAAGCGAACGTATTCGTACGCCGATGGTCCAAGATCGCCAGACTCCACATCCCCCGCCGCCCATACGCCGTCACAGCCGGGCTCGCCATTTCCATGTGCCCATGTGAGAGCTGGCAATGAAGTGATGTGTAAAAGCAAACCACCCGATCGGTCAAAAAGACTAGTCATGCGTACGTCGGACGGTTCTGGAAATCGAGAGTTAGAACTCGCAGTTGCCTGGAGTTCGTGGAAATGGAATCACATCGCGAATGTTCGTCATACCGGTGGAGTATTGGACCATACGTTCAAGCCCCAATCCAAAACCGGCGTGAGGCACTGTTCCATAGCGACGCAAATCCAAATACCACCAATAGTCATCAGGCTTGAGTCCGCTCTGCACCATCCGATCTGTTAAAACATCAAGTCTTTCATCACGCTGGCTTCCACCGATGATCTCCCCCACGCCTGGAACGAGGACGGCCATCGCGGCGACAGTTTTACCATCGTCGTTGAGCCGCATGTAAAACGACTTAATCTCCTTCGGATAGTTGTAGAGAATGACCGGGCCCTGAACATGCTTCTCTGTAATATATCGTTCATGCTCCGCTTGCAAATCTACTCCCCACGAAACTGGATACTCAAACTTCTCTCCACTTGCCTGCAAAATGGCAACCGCTTCCGTATAGGAAAGATGGGTAAAGGGTTTATCGAGTACTAATTGCAACGACGCTAGCAATCCTGGCTGAATTCGTTTCTCAAAAAAGTCCATGTCTTCGCCGCAATGGGACAAAAGATCTCGAAGCATATACTTGAGATAGCGTTCCGCTAAATCCATGTTGTCGTTCAAATCAAAAAAAGCCATCTCGGGTTCAATCATCCAAAACTCGGATAAGTGGCGGGAGGTATTCGAGTTCTCTGCTCGAAAAGTTGGTCCAAACGTATAAATTTTGCCCAGAGCCGTCGCATAAGCCTCTCCCTCGAGTTGGCCACTCACCGTCAGATACGACGATTTGCCAAAAAAGTCTTGGGCCGTATCGACCTTGCCTGCAACCATCGGTAGTTTATCCAACGGCAACGTTGTTACACGGAACATTTGGCCAGCTCCTTCACAGTCACTAGCGGTGATCACAGGTGTGTGAACATAGAGAAACCCCTCCTGTTGATAAAACGAATGAGTTGCATAACTCAATCGGTTTCTGACTCGTGCTACCGCACCGAACGTATTGGTTCTTGGTCGCAAATGAGCCCATTCGCGAAGCTTTTCAAAAGTATGCTGTTTCTTTTGAAGCGGATACTCGGTGGCGCTCGCCGTGCCGGTAATCTGCACTTCGTGGGCAAACATCTCGGTCGTTTGGCCTTGCCCAGCGCTTGCCTTGATCTCGCCTCTAACAACCACGCTGCTTCCGACGGTTAATGTAGTGACGTCAGATTGATAGTTAGGCAATGTTCCGTCTGCAACAATTTGCAGATTGCCAAAGCAACTTCCATCGTTCACTTCGATGAAACTGAATCCTCCCTTGCTGTCGCGTCGCGTCCGAACCCACCCTCGAATCTGCGCAACAGAACCTATAGCATCCGCTTGTCGCGCACGTTGAATGGAAATCCAGTTGTTCTTCATCTTTTTCGCTCAAATGTAGGGTTTTGATCAAAATCTCGCACTTACAGAAAACCACAGCTCTAGACATTATCTGTGTTTAACGCGTTTTGGCGAGCGGAAAGCGTACGTTGTCCGCTCTAGCTGCCTTTGTTTTGTCGGCAACTAGCCTGATGCTCTAGCATTGTTGCGACCAATGCGGTCCAGCCTGTCTGGTGGCTGGCACCTAGCCCCTTGCCGTTGTCACCGTGGAAATACTCATAGAACAAGACCAGATCTTTCCAATCTTCCTTTTCACGGTACTGATTTTCGGTTCCATGGCAGGGCCTTGCACCGGATTCGTTAGCCAAAAAAAGGTTCACCAAACGCCGCTCAATTTCGTCAGCAACCTCACGGAGGTTCATCAACAAATTGGAACCTGTTGGGCATTCCACTTTGAAAGAGTCGCCATAAAACTCATGGTACTCGCGAAGGGATTGTACGATGAGGTAGTTCAATGGAAACCAAACCGGCCCTCGCCAGTTGCTGTTACCACCGAACATGGCTGTATTGCTTTCGCCTGGAACGTATCCCACAGTCTCACGCCCCCCGGTATGTTCGAATACGAAAGGCTTCTCTTTGTGTACCGCGGATAGGGAGCGAATTCCGAACGGTGACAGGAACTCATTTTCATCGAGCATGTAATTGAGCAGCCGACGGAAACGTTCCGGTGACGGAATCGCGAGGAGTCGCATGCCAGCCGTCGAATCTTTTGGGCAAATCTGTTCCATGTACGACATATGCTTAGCCATCTCAGGTCGATTCTTCAAGAACCAGTTCATGCGACGCTTAAAGCCTGGGAGTCTATTGATCTTGGACTCGTAGATCGTGACATTGGTGCAAAGCGGTATCAGGCCCACCAAAGAGCGAACTCGCATTGCGGTGCTTCGGTTGTCGCGGAACAAATGGTCGTAGTAAAAGCCATCTTGTTCTTCCCAAAGACCTGTCCCATGAAGCGTGTTCATAGCTTCCGAAATTTCAACGTAATGTTCAAAGAACTTACTCGCCATATCGGAGTACGCTTGACTTTCGTCTGCCAACTCCAATGCCATCTGCAGCATGCATCCGCAATAGAATGCCATCCATGCAGTCGCATCCGCTTGGTCCAATGTCCCGCCACCGGGAAGAGGTTTGCTTCGATCAAAGACCCCGATATTGTCCAGCCCAAGAAATCCTCCACTAAAGACATGCCGTCCACGTTCGTCTTTGCGATTGACCCACCAGGTGAAGTTCAACAAAAGCTTTTGAAACGTTCGAGCTAAAAACTCGCGATCGCCACTTATCTTGTACACTTGCCAGCAGGCCCATGCGTGAACGGGTGGATTCACATCACTCAGAGCCCATTCGTAAGCAGGAATCTGACCATTCGGATGCATGTACCATTCCCGTAGAAAAAGTATGAGTTGGCTCTTCGCAAACTCCACATCGATTCGCGCCATTGGGATCATATGGAAGGCCAAATCCCAAGCGGCATACCAGGGATACTCCCATTTGTCAGGCATCGAGATCACATCGCGATTGAAAAGGTGTAGCCAATCTCGATTCCGTCCGTGGGTTCGCCCCGAAGGAACGGGAGAGGAATTTGGATCACCATGGATCCAGGAGTCCACTACATAATAGTAAAACTGTTTGGTCCATAACAATCCCGCATAGGCTTGCCTCGCAACGCTTTGCTGTTCCTTTGACAATACACTCGGGATGATATGTTGATAAAAATCATCCGCTTCTCGGATTCGATCGTTGAAGATATTGTCAAACGTATTGTCGATCTTCATTTGCCCGAATTGAACTCCAGTCAAAGGGACCTCCAGTGCCTCGCTGACGTCTTTTCCTGAAAGCCTGCATCGCAAGACCAAAGGTTGGTCTGGATCAACAATGGCAACATAGTGTGCAGCGCATTTCGTTCCTGACGTTCGAGTATCGACACCGTTCATCGCACCATCGACAACATACGAGTGGAACGCATCTTTGAAGAATGCGCCAGAGGAAGGCGTTCCCGGGTGCCGATTTGGATTGGTTTCATTCTCCGTAAAAAGCCAGCGTGGTTTGAGCTGATGCTGTTCTGAATCGACACGGAACTCAAAGTGTCCGAGCGTCTCATGGTCGCAGGTGACAACGCCCGTAGGCTCGGTTGGTAGGCGATGCAGTTTCATTCGAGGCTTCATCTCACAACCATCATGAGTGCATCCCCAGATCCAGGAGTTATGAAACCACAACTGTGGCAGAATATGGACGACTGCTGGAACTTTTCCGCGGTTGCTAACCATTAGCCGAATCAAGATATCGTCGGGTTGCGATTTGCAATACTCGATCTGGCAATCAAAGTAGGCATCGTTATCGAAGATCTTTGAGTCTGCTAATTCATACTCGTCTTCTTCGCGTGATCTGGATCGGTTGATCTTTCCTAGCTCATCGTAAGGGAACCGCGCTTGTGGGTATTTATAAAGTCCCTTCATGTAGGAATGGGTTGGGGTCGCATCGAGGTAGTAATAGCACTCCTTGACATCCTCTCCATGATTTCCTTCTGGTCCCGAAAGTCCAAAAAACCTTTCCTTGAGAATCGGATCACGGGTATTCCAGAATGCAAACGAAAAACACAACCTACCTTGCCGGTCACAAATTCCCAGCAATCCATCTTCTCCCCATCGATAGGCTCGAGATCTCGCGTGATCGTGGGGAAGAAAGAACCAAGCAGCCTGGTTCTCCGAGTAGTCCTCCCGGACAGTCCCCCATTGGCGTTCGGAAAGATACGATCCCCATCGTTGCCAATTAGCCGATCGCTGTCTGGAATCCACTAATCGTTGGTGCTCGACGGTGCGTCGCAGTTCTTCGGACACAGGGAGACACATGGAAGCGATTGCGGAAGCTGGAATGGTCATTTTTAGCAACGTGGCGAGGCGAACAACTTCGAGGAGAACGTCTACCCGAAGAATCAGCATTGAATACTATACCGAGTCCCTACGCGACGAGAACTAAACTTTCGCTGATTCGAAGTATTCGGCAATCTTCGACGCCGATTGTAGATTGAGGTGATCTTCCAGGCTAAGAACTTCAGCAGGATCTAGATTGTCTAGAAATCGAACTTGGAATCTTGCTCGTCTTCGTCATCGATGTCTTTGTAGTTGACCGGAGATATCGCTTTCTTGATCGTCTTCACCATCACATCGACCGGAGGCTCTTTCCCCGTAAAAAGTCGATACTGATAGGCTGCTTGACGTACAAACATTTGCAACCCGGTAACGACAGGACACTGCGAGGCTCTTGCACCCTTGATGAACAATGTTTGTTCCGGATTGTAGATCGTATCAAAGACAAGCGTTTTGCCTGTTAAATTGCTGGTCTGAAATGGCGTGTCGTCCATTTCTGGAAACATTCCCACCGGAGTACCATTCACTAGGATGTCAGGAGTCACTAAGTGTCGGTCGCTCCAAGAAATCGCTTTACCACTGAGTTCCGACGCGAGTTTCTGTGAAGCGTTCGCGTTTCGGCCAGTGATCGTTATCAACGCGCGACGTTGTGCAAGCCCATAAGCGACGGCACGAGATACGCCTCCATTGCCGAGAATGAGAACAGCCGCTTTTTCGAACGGGTCCTCCTTGCCTGTCATCTTCGAATACGCTTCTGTCAAACAGTCCATCGCGGCGCGATAGTCCGTGTTGTATCCAACCATCTCTTCACCCGAGAAAACTACGGTATTGCAAGCCCCAATCCCTTGCGCAGCCGACTCCGCTTGCGTCAGCATCGGAAGGATCGATTGTTTGTGTGGGATGGTCACACTGAGTCCGCCGATCTTTTCCTGCTTGCACCACCTCAGAAAGAAATCCAATTCGTTCGCCGCAACACGAAAAGGAACATAACGACAATCCAAGTTGTGCGCTAAGAAAGACGCATTGTGAATTAGCGGACTGTAAGAATGAGCGACAGGATCAGCCACTACACCAAACAATCGGGTCTCTGGTCCGATAGACTCTGCGCGATAGACATTGGTCATCTGATCAAAACTCAGCTGACCTGGAGCCACACGTCGATCCGAATTGAATACACAATAAGTAAAAGGAGCGTTGTAACGTGTTGCGAGAATACGCGTTGGTGTTCCAAAATCACCCATACTGATGCCGATCGTTGGCACTTGTGCGCTACGCATCAGGTCAAGCATCCTCGCTGCATCGCGAAACGAATTCGCTTGAACCGCGATCTTGACGATATCCGCATCGACTTCAGAAAGAGTACGATGTAAATCTTCGAGATCGTCCGGAGTCCCTTCGAAATTATGAAGACTGACTATCCGTTTTGTCTTGCCATAGCGAGGGATCTTCTTCGCGGTGTCTTCCTCCAAATCCACGTATTCGATTCCCATCGCTATCGCGGAACGCAGTAGCATGAGCCGCTCTTCTTCGGTTCGTTCCCATCTGCCTCCATCTTCCCGGCGACGACATGTGACCACGACCGGAGTTGGCCGATCTTTGAGCAGTCTTCCTAAGTCAATACTCCGACCAATATAGTCCAGACGCAGTTCCACCAGCTTGGCGCCTAGCTCCGCGACCTGTTGATGTTCGGCAATCGTGTGCTTATGACGAGTTCGAGCGACGGTAACGCAAAGCATGCTGTAGAGGCAAATTAGAGATAGAAAAGAAAAGGAAGTTCAAACAATCGAACGGGATCATACCGCAGCCAAAGGACCATTCCAAGTTAGGAACCGCTCCAAAAGGGTCGGCCCTGGTTCCGTCAAGAAACTCTCTGGGTGGAACTGCCATCCTTCAACGGCATACTGTCGATGTCGAACTCCCATGATAATCCGGTTTCCCGAAGAGTCGTCTACCCAAGCCGAAACCTCTAAGCTTTCTGGGAGACTTTCAGGTTGAATGACGAGCGAATGATAACGTGTAGCGATAAAAGGGTTTTGCAACCCGGCGAACATCCCTCGATCGTCGTGGAAAATACGGTCCGTCTTCCCGTGCATCAGTGCGGGTGCTCGCACAATTCGTCCACCAAACGCTTGGCCGATCGATTGATGCCCCAGACAAACGCCAAGAATCGGGAACTCGCGGTATAGTTGCTCAATGACAGGAACACAAATTCCGGCTTCATTCGGTGTACATGGACCAGGCGACAAGATGATCCTCTCCGGTTGAAGCCGCCGAATGTCCTCCAAAGAAATTTCGTCGTTTCTATAGATCTGCACATCCAGAGATGGATCGATCTCTCCCAATCGTTGGACAATATTGTAGGTAAACGAATCGTAGTTATCGATCAGCAATATCATTTATCGACGCCAATAGTGTGCGTAGGCGAGCCGTAAGCAAGTTGATCAAGCAAAAATGGCCTGAACCGAACCTCCATCATTTTACCTTCGATCCGAAAGAACAAAACACTCCTTCAGCCGGTTCATGCTCAAATAAAGATACCCTCATCGGGCTCTATTCCTTCAGTCCGTTTGCTTGGCGGATCGAAACGCTAAGCGTTCCCAGGTTATCCGCCAGGTCTCGCGAAGGTTCGTTTATCTTCAGAAGCAGAATCGATTTCTGCGAAGCTGTTAGCACTGCCCGTTTGCCGATACGGACGGTCTCCCAACGTGCGGTGCGCTGCTCCTCCTCGACGGAAGCCAACACGCCGAGCAAGCATCCGAGAGGTTTGCCACGATGATACTCCACCGTGAGACCCTGTGTCTCGGACGACCATTTCTTCCCATCCGCAAATTCGCGAACGACAACACGGCCCTCCGCGCTGACTTCGATAGACTCGCCTGGCTCCACAAGGATGCCCGAGGATTGCCAGCCTCGATCCGCGCGAAGCGTGAAATCAGCTACGTTATCCTCTTTCAATACGCGGTTCTCCAACGATCCCCACTCCAACGCCGAGCGTTTCATGTCCATGCCATAGTCGAGATCGTCAACGAAGCATCGCCACTGTATCGACAGTTTCTGCCAATCGTTTTCCAAAGCACGTAACCAACGGGCTGACGATTCGAAACTGTAGTCCAACTGCCCACGATAGAGAAGTTGAAAGTCTTCTCGCAATTCCGGGTGAGTCGCGAAAAAAGTACATGCGGCCCAACTCCAGGAATAGCGTTCCATGCGGCGCTCTTGCATATCAGGAAATGCAACGATCTCAGAAAGCTTCGGTGCAGAAGATTTGTTCATGGTATCGCTGATCAATCGCAACCGCCCCCAATAAGGAACTTGGTCGGCACGCGAAGGAAAGAAACCCAAACGAACACTGCCTTCTCTCAGTTCGTGTGTCCCCAGATAATCGGCCATTCCTTCCATGAGCCACGGAGATCCTGCACCACCTTGCCATCGGTACATGATCCAATGCGTTGCTTCATGGAGAAACAACAATCGTCGATAATAGGTCGATGGCTGATCGACCACGTAAAGTTGATCTCCCGCTTGATAGCCATCAATCAAGTTGGGTAATTGATCTAACAACCCAAGCCTTTGCCACTTAGCCTTGTCGCCGATCAAGAAGATGGTCGTCTGGAGTCCTTCCAGTTTAATGGGTACGGGTGCGAATACCGTTTTCCATTGTTCAATGGCTTGATCGAGGTAAACAGGCCAACGCTCGAGCTCATCATCCAATTCGAGATCCGTGATGATCGAAATCCGTGACGTTGTCAACTTGTTAAAACCAAGCTCGGTCTTCGTAATGTTCTGCGAGAAAGCTGGAGCGACAAGAATCGATGCAACACAAATCAAGCACAAACAGATTGGCCTCGATCCCAACGCGAACGAGGTGGAAGCCGAATGTGTCATGCTCGAAACCTTGGCGTTCAAGTTCGGGAAAGCAATTGATCTTGGATTTGTATTGCAAGCTCGACCGCGTCGCAGGCCAACTGGCCAGAAAGTCGCGGTGCGATTGTTCTCGTCTTTACGCTCATAGCCATGTCTTCGATCTCCCCAACAAATGCATCGATATCATCGCTGGCAGGAAGCTCTGGTCGAATCAATTGACCATCTCGAGTGGCAATCTTCAATGGAAATGTTTCTACTGCATCGGAAAAGGCACCGAACTCATGATGCAACATGGCTTGTTCCAAGTGCAATTCGAAGCCATGCGTGAATGGTCGGCCAGGTGCATCGACAACCCCAGACGAACTGGAAACGCATACATCTGGCGAATCAAAGCGGTAGAGTACATGAACATACTCTGCAACTTTGCCTCGCATTCGTCCGACGGCTTCGACGCTTTTGGGTTTGCCAAACAACAGTTGAATCCAATGAAGATCGTGAACATGCAAATCGACGAGAGGCCCCCCGACTCGGTCGGGATCGTAAAAATCTGGAATCCATGTCGGATCGGAAATCACTCGCTTGAAGTATCCGCCTATCGGTTTGCCATAAGTTCCAAGCTTGACGACTTTGCTGGCGTAGGCAAATGCCCCCATGTAGGGAAGCACATGCGCGACCATGACCAATCGACCGTTCGCTTTCGCTGCATCCATAATGCGATTGCAATCGTCGCCATTCAAAGCGAGGGGCTTCTCACAGAAGACATCTTTCCCATGCTCAATCGCCAGCAGTGCCGCGTCGGTATGCAAATGAGGTGGCAAACAAATATCGATGACATCGATCTCAGGCGAACGCACCATTTCTTCTAAGGTGGAAGTGACTTCGATCCCATCGATCGAAATCTGTTCACCGGGTGGTCCAAAATTTCCTTGGATCCCTCGCCAGTCACCTGCACGTTTCTTGGCATCGCGCGAACTAAAGGCCGCTAGTTTCGCGCTCGTAGAGCGACGGTAGGCCAGTTGGTGAATCCATCCCATGAAACCTATACCAGCAAGCCCGACCTTGATCATTTTTTACTTCTCGATTGCTACGAATTGCTAAGTGACATTAACTCTCTTGCGCGTTCATGCGAATGTACTATAACCCAAAATTATTCATTGCAACAAAGGCTAATCTTCCGATTGTGTCGCTTCGGGATTCGGCCCTAGTTCGGTATCCGGTGTACCATCTTTCTTTTCGCGCCACGAGGGTTTCCGCTGCCGCGCACGAGGATGGTGTGCAGCGAGCAATTCTCGCATGGGTCGTTGTGCAAGCGACTTCGATAGAGGGCGAGTCGCAAATTGTACGACCGTGGCCTCCAATTTCTGTTCATCAAGTCTCAAGATCTCGTTGATTTCAAACTCCACTTCCATACCGACTTCAAGCTGTCGAAATTGGATCCCTTGGAGAGTTGATTGATGAAAAAAAACATCGTCGCGAAAATGTTCGGTTCGAATGAAGCCGAACTTTTTCTCTTCCAATAGTGTTACTATCGTTCCAACGCGCATGATCTGCTAACCTTCTGATTTCTTCAGCCGTCCAACGCTGCTTTGAAAATATTTGCGTCTACGAGCGGTCACCGCTTCTTGATGATGGCTCGCGGCTAGGTCATCCAAATTGGATCGACAAAATCGACATCCGACGACTTCGATATGGAACCGAATATACTCCATTTTTTCATCGCTCATTGCTCCAAGCAAAAAGCTGCCTATTTCTTCACGAGTTGCACAGCTCAGTCGATGCCGGCGCCAAATGTCGCCGATCGAGTGTACTCCGCTATCGCGTTGCGCAATCAAATGGCCGAGCTTTTCACGAAGGCACGGATCGTTTCGCAACTGTTCTTCGAGACGAGCCATTTGTTCGATCGGAAGTGCCTCTTCAATATATGCCAGAAGCGTGGCATCGTTCGTCGCTAACATTCGATTGCGATTGCGATTGTACGCACACCTTAATTTTAGAAATCGATTAGTTCCGCAATTGGCCGACTGCGAGCGTCACATTTTGACCGCCAAAGCCAAAGCTGTTATTCAACGCAACCTTGATTTTCGAGGGTCGCGCCACGTTAGGAATATAATCCAAATCGCAGTCGGGATCCGAAGTTTCCTGATTGATTGTTGGAGGAAGCACTCCGTCTCGAATCGCCATCAAGCAGACGATCATCTCGGTAACACCTGCAGCAGCAATGAGATGCCCCATCATGCTTTTGGTGCTCGAAACCGGAATCGATTTGGCAAGATCGCCAAAGACTCCTTTGCACGCCAACGTTTCTGTCCGGTCGTTCACGGCGGTGCTCGTGCCGTGGGCGTTGACGTAGCCGATCTCGTCTATGTTGAGTTTTGCGTCTGCGATCGCATTTCGCATGCAACCGATCGCGCCTCGACCCTCTGGATGAATGTCGGTGATGCGGTAAGCATCAGCAGTGCTGCCATAGCCTAGCACTTCACCAAAGATCTCCGCGCCGCGTCGACGAGCGTGTTCGTACTCTTCGAGAATGACAATGGCGGCTCCTTCGCCAAGCACGAATCCATCTCGCTCTTTGTCAAACGGGCGTGAGGCTCGTTCGGGTGCGTCGTTTCTCTGAGACAGTGTTGTTAGGAGACTAAAGCCTGTCAGTCCAAATGGATGGATCATGCTATGCGCACCGCCGGCAATCATCGCATCGGCATCACCGCATCGGATGAGTTCGGTCGCTTCCCCCACGGCTTGGCTACTCGCGGCGCAGGCGGTCAAGCAATTGGAGTTGGGGCCTTGGGCGTTGAAGAGGGCAGCCAAATGCGCTGCTGGCATATTCGGTTCTTGTTCCAGTTCTGCTTTGACATCCAGGACTTCTCGTCCTTTGCGAAGGAAAACGCCCAAGTCGAAGGGGCCGTCCTTGACAGCTGCGGCCATCATCGTCGTAAAGTTCACAAAGTCTTGGTTTCCTTCGCCGGCGCCCATGTACACACCGAGACGGACAGGATCCATTTTGGAATCAAGAATCCCTGATTGACGAATCGCTTGATGAGCAGCGCCGATGGCAAAGCGAGTGTGCCTACCTCGATGGGCCCATTGGGCTGGATCTTCGCCGCATTTGCTTACATCCCAGTTCTTCACTTCTGCAGCGATGGTGGTTGGATAGCCAGCGGGATCGAAGATAGAAATTTGGCCGACGCCGCTCTTGCTCTCTTTCAGTGCAGACCAAACGGTGTGGACATCATGCCCCAAAGGGTTCACCATTCCGATACCGGTTACAACAACTCTGCGACGCATCTATAACACCAACTCCCATTCGTGTGGCTAAGCACCAGTGATCCACGAGAACCAATTCGATTAAATCAATTCCCCATAGCTCCGGGCTGCTTGTACTTCGGCATCAAGCATATGCTGTGGCGGCCCTATTTTATTGCCGTTCTGATCTACAGCAACATCGAACATTTTGAGAATTCGAAGAGTTCGAAGCAAATCTTCGGGGGGAAACAATGCGCTTTCGCCAAACCTCTCGTCCAGGAATGCGAACCATAGTTCCAGCTCTGCGACCAACTCATCGCCGACTGAAATGGTACCACTGACAATCGCCCCCGTCGGCTGCTTGTCTTGAACCTCGGCTTTGAAAGCAATCTGATCGCCGGGCACAACCAAGCGATGAAAGACTGCCTTCGAGACCTTGGCTAGCACTGTTTTGGTCAAGAAGCCGCCCGGTTCGGAAACCAACAAACCGCCGGTCTGCGCCATTCCTTCAATCATCAACGAATGAGGGTAATGAGGGTGTCCCGGTTGGTAATCGTCGAGCGGCTCTTCGCCGAAGGATATGTTTTTGATCGTAGTTGCGCGAGTATCTCTAACAAACTCGGTAAATCGATCGATCCAAAACCATCGCATTTACGCGAGCTTCGATTCGACGTATCGGCACAAATCGCTGACCGTCAATAGATCGCCAAAGTCTTGGACTCGGGGGTTTTGTTCAAACTTGGAGAGATTTGCCCACGGCATTCGCTTCTTGAGTTCTGCCAACCCGGTTGCAGTCACTTTACCGTCTTGAATAAAGTTGCTGTCGGTCAAGATATCCTTGGGAAATAGATCTTCCGTCGCAATCTTGATACCAAAGGTCTTTTCAAGCTTGAAAACGATATCGAGAAAGTCGATCGACTCTGCACCCAAATCACCGACCATGGTTGCGTTCTCCGTCACGTCAGAGTCGTCGACTCCGAGTGCATCGATTAACGCGGCCTGGACTTTGGTAAAGACATCTTCACTCACTGGCATTTCAATGTTTCCTAAAACCTTTGGTCAAAACACGCTGACTGCATTCGGGCATGCACGCGGTGGGAATAGCGGTGAAACAGCCTTCGTTTCACCAATTTTGAGTCACTTAAATACCTTTTTTGGCCGCAATTGGCTAGCCCCAAGTTTGTTTTTCTGACACTTCTTCCAACGTTTCCTCCCGTCCCTGGCAATCCAGGAGCGCTTTCATTTCACTCCCAAACTCGGTCTCGGACCAGTCAAGTTGCCCGAGTGCGGCTATTGCTGCCTCACATTGCTCCTTGATGCTCAACGATTCATCGACGAAAAGAATCGGCGAACTCCCGACTCGCACCAATCCCCCGCGGACCCCACGCATCCACTCACGCCGAATCCGAATTCCCTCGGATTGAGCGATTTCCAAGAGCCGGTGCAATCTGTCGACGGTTGAAAACATGCCACTCGTGTATTGATTCTGAAACGCAAAATGAGGTATGAACGATATCGCATTGCATATTAGCTGCTTTTATTCATTCGGAGCCAGACCGAATCGTCTCTGACCAAGTCCATTCATGACAATTTCTAACCCCATTGCATCCGCTCTCAGTTCTTCTTCCGCTGCCAGCAATCCTCCCGATCCGAGGGATGCCTGGATCGAGGAACTTCAATCCCGAATGGTGCAACTGGAAAGGTTGGCCGCCGTCGGCGAGCTAACGAGCACCACGACCCATGAGTTCAATAACCTCCTGATGACGGTCTTGAACTATGCGAAAATGGGACTTCGAAATAAAGATGACGCTAGCCGCGAAAAAGCATTCAGTCGGATTTTGGAAGCTGCCAATCGGGGGGCGAAAATTACCAGCATGGTGCTAGGGCTATCTCGAAGCCGACCCGGTGAGCTAGAACCGACCCCACTCGCTCGCGTCATCGAAGATACTTTGGTCTTACTAGAACGGGAAATGCAAAAGTATCGAATCCTCATCGATAAACAGATTGACGAAGTTCCCCTCGTCATGGCGGCCCCCGATCAGATACAGCGACTGCTTCTTAATTTACTGACCAATGCCCGGCAGGCCATTGGTGAAAATGGCATGATCAAGATCAAGCTAGCGTTCGAGGCAAGCTCCAATTCGGTTGTACTCACGGTGCGCGATTCGGGTTGTGGGATCTCACAAGAATTGCTCACGAAAATCTTCGATCCATTCTTCACTACCAAATCGGGGCCCGACTCCAGTGGAAAAGGAGGAACAGGTCTTGGTTTGAGCGCTTGCAAGGAGATTGTTGAGAAACATCATGGTAGAATTCGTGTGGAGAGTACCATTGGAAAAGGTACGGCTTTCGGTATTCGTTTTCCTGTCGCCACGGAAGCCGCGAAGGAAAAGCCCGCAGCGTAAGCGTGTAACTCATGCTCTTGTATCACAGTTCCGACTTTGCCATGCACGATACGGGGTCGCATCCTGAATGCGTAGCCCGTATCGTTCGCGTGAACGACATGTTGCTTCGCTCTGGTTGGGTGGAGCGTTGCAAGAAACCCGAATGGAAGCAGGCCACTCGCGAGGAGTGTCTTCGAAACCACAGCTCCGAGTATCTCGATAAACTGCAATCGTGGTGCAAAGAGGATGCCGGCCGGATCGAAGTAGACACCGTCGTGTCAGCCGGTTCTTGGCAAGCTGCCTCGTATGGAGCTGGTTCCGTTTGTGATGCGGTCCGTCGCGTTGTTGCCGGAGAAGACAAAACGGCGTTCTGCGCGATTCGACCGCCTGGCCATCATGCCATGCCCCAATCCGCCATGGGATTCTGCTTGCTCAACAACGTTGCAATCGGCGCGCTAACGGCACGCTCGCTTGGTATCGATCGCGTGCTGATCGTCGATTGGGATGTTCATCATGGAAACGGAACGCAGGCTACCTTCTGGGAAGATCCCTCGGTCGCTTTTGTTTCGATCCATCGATTCCCCTTCTACCCCGGAACTGGCAAAGAAGAGGAAACCGGAGCCGGCAAAGCGACTGGAACGAAAGTCAATCTCCCAGTTCCTGCGAGCACTACTGCCAAGGACTTTCTCGCGAAACTCATGCAATCTACCGAGAAACTAGCATCTTCGTTCCAGCCACAATTGATTCTATTGAGCGCAGGGTTTGATGCGCATCGAGCAGATCCCGTGGGTGGCTTGTCCTTGGAAGCTGAAGACTACGAATCGGCTGGCAAATGGATTCGACAACTAGCTCAATCCACCTGCGAAGGAAAATTGGTTTCGATTCTTGAAGGTGGATACCATCTCACACATATGCCCGAGTGTGTCGACGCGCACCTAAGAGGAATGTATGCAGGGGAACAGAAAGCTCCTTCAGAATGAGGGGGATTGCGTGTACAACAACGAAATCCTGAGGCTCCCCCGAGAAGAATCTGAAAGTTGGCTATACGAACATGGACGAAAATGGCGAAGAACACGACCCGTTCAACGAACCGATGCACCGGAGCAAGCGATCGCGAGAATTGATGACGGAGGATTTTTTCTGGGATTGTGTCGATTGCGAGTGTCCGTTCGGAAGTGATGAAGGCTGGGAAGCCTATTATGCGTATCAAGAATGGCGTAACGAAAACCCACGATCCAAGATAAGTGCCTACATGGACGAAGTCATGTTTGGGCAATCCAAGGGTTACAACGAATCCTTGACCTCCGATGCTGCCATGACTCAATCCACGAAGACACCCAAAAAGGCATTCCTTGGGAGCGAGTATGCACCGGATGTTTTGGATGTGACAGTGATCGCGATCTGCTTGGGGCAATTGATCGACGAAGGAAAGATTGCTTCGTCAATTAAAAAATTTGGCGAGGTTGCTATCAAGCGACAGAGCCACAAACTGCGAAACCCGAGCCCATACAGGCTTGAAATTTTGGAAGCGTGTTTGCGTGTGTTTCAAAACGCTTAGCGAGCGGCTAAATGCCTTTACCAGCTAAACTTGCATGCGTAGCCGCAATCGAGTTTTCGGTCGCCTTGATCCATAAGATACGCTTGTTGGATTTTGAACGTTCCAATTGATTTGGAACCGAACTCGTCTTCCAGATCTCTCGCCAATTGACGCAGGTCCATGTTTTGTGAATGTCCTGTGAGCAAAACGTTGCGCCGATGTTCCGAGAGAAGTTTCCAGCAACCGTTCAACAATCGAGGCAAATCGCGGTGTACCTCCCATCGCTGTTTATTGGTGCCATGACCAAACGTAGGTGGGTCGAGCAAGATAACTTCATACTGATTCCCACGGCGGACCTCGCGCTCGACAAACTTCAAAGCATCGTCCACGATCCATCGAATGGAAGCTTCCCCTAGTCCGGATGCCTCGCAGTTTTCTCTCGCCCATGCTACGGTCGGTTTTGAGGAATCCACATGTGTCAAGGAATAGCCTTGCGATGCTAAGGCTAATGTCGTTGCGCCTGTGTAACCGAATAGATTCAACACACGGATTGGCTCGCCGGTCTGCGGAAGGGGATTGCCGGCAATCCAACTCCAGTGTTCCCAATGCTCAGGGAAAATCCCGATCTGGCCGGTCGAAGTCGGTTTGAGCTGCATGCGGACAGGTCCGATCTCGCAAAACCACTCTGCAATCCTATCGCTGCATGAGTCGCGGTAATTCCAACAGATGCGATTTTCATCGAATTGCAGTTCAGCTTTTTCCCAATCGGGCGAACCCATCGGGCGACCAACTGCTCCTGGAGAGGGGCGTTCGACAATGATTCCGTTGATTTGCTCCAGCTTTCTGCCGTTACCGAAGTCGATTAACTGATACTGTGACGTTGAAAACACGTGAGGGGTCAATCTGGAAATTGGCTCGGTGGCAGTTCTGCATCAAAGCTTAAGCCTTGAGAAAACAGGGATTTGAATTATCATTCTCACCCTTGCAGAAAGATGCAATGGGTGATTGTTCCACAGACTCGCGGAACGATGATCCGATTTTCATGAACACTTGCGAGTTCGAAATTCAGAAACATTGGGATGCGCCACGTACTATCTGCGGTAGTTCAAAACGTTCCAGGCGTTCTGGCCCATATCTCAGGGATGTTGGCCTCGCGTGGTTATAATATTGAATCCCTCGCTGTGGGTGAAACAGAAAATAAAAACTTATCGAGGATGACTTTCGTTGTCGTCGGCGATAATCGAGTCTCCGAACAAGTCCGCAAGCAGCTTGAAAAAATTGTCACGGTTGTGGCAGTTCAAGATATCTCGTCGCGCGATTATGTCGAGAGAGACTTGATGTTGGTCAAGGTGCATGCATCGAGCGGTGCACTGCGAACGGAGATTCGTGAGCTCGTTGATATCTTCCGAGGACGGATCGTTGATGTCGGCCCTGAAGAACTGATGGTCGAGATCTCGGGTCGCGAGTCAAAGTGCCAGGCCTTTATCGAAAGAATGCGACCCTACGGAATCATCGAACTGGTGCGGACGGGGCGTATCGCCATGGTTCGCGGCAGCAACCCCGATGCGACGACTGGTCCCAGCGACGATGGTGATTTAGATTCCTAGCTGGTTCGTGGCTTTGGCCTGCTGTAACGGCAGATGACATTTTTCTAACTTCCATTTCTCTCCCCTTTCTCAAACTTCACACTCATGGCAGCAAAGATTTACTACGATAACGATGCCGATCTCTCCGTTCTAAAAGACAAGACGATCGCCATTCTCGGCTACGGCTCCCAAGGACACGCACAAGCTCAGAACCTGCGAGACAGCGGCTGCAAAGTGATCATCGGGCAACGCCCCGGCAGCAAGAACTATGACCTAGCCGTCAGCCACGGATTCAAACCACTCGAAGTCGGCGAAGCCACCAAGCAAGCAGACATTATCAATGTGCTTCTCCCCGATGAAGTCCAAGGGGACATCTACCGATCTCACATCAAGCCGAATCTGTCCCAAGGCAATGTGTTGATGTGCTCACATGGTTTCAATCTTCACTTTGGACAAATCGATCCACCCCAAGGTGTCGATACATTGCTCGTCGCTCCCAAAGGACCTGGTCACCTGGTTCGTAGCGAATACACGAAAGGCGGTGGCGTTCCCTGCTTGATCGCTCTCGGTGCTGGTGCATCCGATACGACTCGCAAACTGGGGCTTGCTTATGCCAAGGGTATCGGAGGAACTCGTGGTGGTGTTATCGAAACCTCGATCGCCGAAGAAACTGAAACCGATTTGTTCGGCGAACAAGTGGTTCTTTGCGGCGGTGTGAGCGAGCTCGTCAAGGCAGGTTTTGAAACACTCGTCGAAGCAGGTTATCAACCCGAGATGGCTTACTTTGAGTGCATGCACGAATTGAAGCTAATCGTCGATCTTCTCTACCAAGGTGGTTTGAACTACATGCGGTACAGCATTTCCAACACTGCAGAGTTCGGTGATTACACACGCGGGCCTCGAATCATCACTGCCGAAACCAAAGCTGAGATGAAGAAGATTCTCAAGGAAATCCAAACAGGGGAGTTTGCTCGCGAATGGATCCTTGAGAACAAGGCCAATGCTCCTGCGTTCAAAGCACAACGCCGCATTCAGCGTCAGCATCAGATCGAGCAAGTCGGTCGCCAACTACGCGGCCTAATGAAGTGGATCGACGCGAAAGTGATTGAGTAGTTTCGTGCCGGTTTGAATGATCGATCTGCATCTAGACGGGACAGAATCTTTGTCTTGAAAGGAAGTAGTATCATGAACCGACCCTTTAGTATCGCAGTCGTTGGCTGCGATATTGCGGGAAGATTTATCGGACGCCCATCATTCGAGGCCAAATGGCACTGACCATGACAGGCCTCAAGTCCGGTTCATCGGCGGCCCATTGAGGCTGCAATAGTCGCAACAAGAATCGTATCGTGATCATCATCACGGTCCGAGTTGGTGTGCGCTATTTGAGCAGCCAGCTTACGGCAGCCATCTCCTCGGCTGTCTTCTCACCCATATAGAGTTCGAGATTCTGTCTATAACTAGTTTTGAAAACCTCCGCGACGACGGGTGGAACGGTGGACTCGCCTGCCAACCATAGCGGCTTTGTTGGCACTGCAACCAACATGCCTGGAAGATCCAAGTATTTGCTTCCGCCGGGAAGGAAGTCGACATCGCGATAGCTCAGCACTTTCCCGAAACGAAAGCCGTTGGTATTGATCGCCAATTTGTCGATCGCGTCACCCGCGATTGCGCGAGCCGCCACAGCGATCGGGCCCACACGATCCAACGCGACGATCGATATCGAGGATGGATTCGGATGATCGCCGATCTTGGCTGTGCGAAGAAAGTGAATGGCAGTAAGCACATCGTGCGTACGCTGCGCGAACAACGCATGGTTGTACCCAAACGTGTAGCCTGCAAATTCGCGAGGGTTCGCAACGATCGGTGTTTGAGTTATCGGTTTTCCATCCTCAAGGAAGTCACCTTGATAGAGCAAATCGATTCCTACGACCGTGGCTCCTGATTCCACCAACTTGGCAACGCCTGCTTTCCATTCTCCATCAGCCGTTTTGAGCCCCGACTTTCCATTCGCATCTAGCCATACGACCGCTTTGCCATTCCATTTCTTTGGATACAACCAAACGACGGGAAGGACTTCTTGATGCGCATTCGTCAACGTCCCAGTCATTTCAATAAACGCATCGCGATCTTCTTTGCTCTTCATTTCCCATTGGACTTGGCCGGTTTGCTCCAGATTTCGTCCGATCAAAACCTCATGTCCTTTCGCAAGATCTCGTCGAATGCCTTCCATCGATTTTGCGCTATGGATCAATTGCTTTTGTGCATCCTCGGTGAGCCATCGGAGTAGCTTCTTCTCAAACTCCGGTCCGTTCTCTTTGGGAACGGGATGTTCTGCATTCCATACGGTCAATTGTTCGCGAGTTAGGGGCTGATAATCACGCTCGATGACGGGTTCTTTCTGCCCAAGCTTGAAATGTTTATTGAGCCACGTATAGAAAGCTGAACGAGAAACAGCGTTGTAGTTGTGGGGAAAATGTTCGCCTCGTTGAAGCATTACATTTTTGGGTGCGCCCAGCAATGCGTAGGTGTCTTGAATATCAGGGAAGCCTTTGGTCGCCATCTCTTTGGTCCAATCATTGGCGCTCGTCATTCCCTGCGGCTTGGGAGCGAACAATGCAGAGAACTCAATATTCCCTGTGTTGATTCGAAGGAGTGAAGCGTTCTCGCAGGTGCATCCACCCTGCATTGCAGTACTCACCATCACGGCGGGAAAGGAAAGCTGAACGCGTGGGTCGATCGCTGCCAAGATCATCGACTGCGTACCGCCCCCACTAGCGCCCGTGATAGCGGTTCGGTTAGGATCGACTTCAGGAAGGGTCAACAAGAAATCGAGAGACCGAACCGCGTTGAGTGTTTGCAGACCGAGGATCGATTGCAAATTTGATTCTGCTTGCGGACTGTAAAGACCCCAGTTTTCGGTCGTATTCATCTCAGGTCGTTGTTTGGCAAACGTATGAACGACCTCGCGCGACAATTGGACGGAGTCGGAATCGCTTAGCATATCCCATTGCCAAACGACGCAACCCATTCGTGCTAGCTGCACACACATCGACTGGAATCGGCTTTGGCCTCCCTGTTCGAAGCGTTCTTCACCATTCGCGATTTCCTTTAGCACATTCGCTTCGGTTTCGGTCGACAGCCGAGCATCTTTCCAATGTCCGTGCGCGAACAAGACCCCAGGGACTTTGCCGGTAACGTTTTTGGGTCGATAGAGATTGCCTGTGACGTAAAAGCCTGGAACGCTTTCGAAGTAAACTTTCTCGATCGAATACTCGGGAAGATCGATCCTGCCATGAATCACTGCGTTGAGTGGCGTCTTGGTCGGCATGGGCCAGAGTCCGAGCGATACCAGCATCTGCCGTCGCACGTACTCGGAGCGAACCTCCCATTCTGCTTTGGTTTTCGGCGGTTTGAAAGGAAAGTAACCGTTCAGATCCTTTGGAGGTTGCAACCGACTATCCTTCGGCAGGTTGGTTGCGGTGGGTACTGTTGATGAGCCATTGATGAAAGGATCAACAGCACTTGAGGATTCGACAAACAGAAGGCAAGCGGAGAGCCCGAGCATAGTACTCAGCGGTTTTCGCAATAGCATGATGATGGATCGCAAGAAGCAGAGGGAGGGATGGGTGACTGAGGCTTGGTGACAGAGACATGCCGAACGGTAGCAAAGTCGAAGTCAAGCCTTAAGTATAGCATGTTCCCGTCGCAGAGAAAAAATCGATTCTTTCTCTCGTTGCAGTTATGGATGAAAGGGGAGGGGAGCGTCCCTCGAATCATCAACGGCTGGAAGAAGATAGCAATGCGGAACCCATAGTTATACCCGGTGCAGGCAATGTGCTCGAGCCTCGCAAATAAAGATCGATGGAGCGAGCCGCTCCTCGACCTTCGTTGATTGCCCAAACGACGAGTGACTGACCTCGGCGACAATCCCCCGCCGCGAAAACGCCAGGAATGCTTGTCGAGAATTTTCCATGCTCCGCTTTGTAGTTGCTTCGCGGATCGACTTCGATCCCCAACAACTCGCTCACATAATGCTCTGGCCCCAAAAATCCCATCGCCAAAAGAACGAGATCCGCACCAATGATTTCTTCGCTGCCGGCTACTTCTTCCATGGTCATCTTGCCATCCTTCTTGACCCAACGGACTCGTACCGTCTTGATCCCGGTAACGTTACCTTTTCCATCGTCGACGAACTCTTTGCTTAGAATGCAGTATTCGCGCGCATCTTTTCCAAACTTCAGTTCCGCTTCTTCATGACCATAATCGCTTCGGAAGACGCGAGGCCATTGCGGCCAAGGGTTGTCGTCGGCTCGACTCTCGGGTGGTTTGTCCAACAATTCAAAGTTGACGAGCTGACTGCATCCATGGCGGAGGCTTGTACCGATACAATCGCATCCAGTGTCACCACCACCGATGACAACGACTCGCTTGCCTTTGGCTGAAATGAATTTGCCATCGGCGTGTTTGCTATCGAGCAAACTCGCAGTGTTCGCAGTAAGGAACTCCATAGCAAAATGAATACCCTTTAACTGCCGACCGGGGATAGGTAGGTCTCGTGGCTTGGTTGCTCCTGTGGACAATAGTACAGCGTCGTTGTCCGCCATCAACTTCTTGGGATCTACCGTCTTTCCAACATCGGCTTTCGTTACAAAGGTAACGCCCTCGGCAGCCATGAGATCCAATCGGCGTTGCACAACACCCTTGTCTAGTTTCATATTGGGGATGCCGTAGGTCAGCAAACCACCGATGCGATCGGCGCGTTCGTAAACAGTGACTGTATGACCGACTTTGTTCAGTTGATCGGCGGCAGCCAGTCCTGCCGGGCCACTGCCGATGATGGCGACTTTCTTGCCGGTTCGCGATTGGGGAGGAGTCGCTTTTACCCAACCCTCTTTGAAACCTCGATCGATGATCGCGTTCTCGATATTTTTGATCGTAACGGGGGGGTTGGTAATTCCCAAAACACATGCACCTTCGCATGGAGCCGGGCAAACGCGCCCCGTGAATTCTGGGAAATTGTTTGTCTTGTGAAGTCGCTCTAGCGCGTCGTGCCAACGGCCGTGATAAACCAAATCGTTCCATTCAGGGATGAGGTTGTCGATGGGGCAGCCTGTTGCCGATTGACAAAACGGTACGCCACAATCCATACAGCGAGCTCCTTGCGTGCGAAGATGCTCTTCTTTTGGTTCCGTATAAATTTCGCCAAAGTCTTCAAGCCGAACGATCGGCAAACGCCACTCTACCTTTTTTCGATCGTACTCTTTGAAACCGGTTGGTTTTCCCATTTGTTATTGGTCTGTGCTAAGTGGAAGTTGGTCGGGTAAAAATTGGTTCACTCTGCGAAACCGTGACGGATCTCGTCCATTTCTCCGTGGTGTTCGCAGAGCGACAGTGATCTTACGCTTTGGCAAGTTCGCGTTTTTCTTGTTTCATCTCGTTCAAGACTCTCTTGTAATCGGTGGGCATGACCTTCACGAAACGATGGATGCTTGCAGGCCAATCGCTCAGGAGCGCCGATGCGACCGTCGACTGAGTTAGCTCCGCATGCTTGGAGACCATCGCATGCAATTCAGCGATATCTGCATCGTCCTCAAGACTCTCGAGTTCGACAGTTCCCAAATTGCATTGGATTCGGAATGTCTCCATGTCAGCTAAAACATATGCAACCCCTCCGCTCATACCCGCAGCGAAGTTTCGGCCGGTAGGTCCGAGGATTGCGACGCGACCACCGGTCATATACTCGCATCCATGATCGCCGACACCTTCTATGACTGCATGGCAACCCGAATTCCGGACCGCAAAGCGTTCGGCCGCTCGACCGCGAATAAAGATCTCTCCGCTTGTCGCACCATAAAGGCAAACGTTACCGACGATGATATTATCTTCGGCTTTGAAGGAGGCGCGGTGATCTGGATACAAAACGATACGTCCACCCGAAAGCCCTTTGCCGACGTAATCGTTGGCATCTCCTTCGAGTTCGAAAGTAACGCCGTGCGCGAGAAACGCTCCAAAGCTTTGGCCCGCTGCACCTCGAAAACGAATTCGAATGGTGTCGGTCGGCAGTCCGGCTTGGCCATAAATTTTTGCAATCTCATTACTGAGGATGGTCCCCACGGTTCGATTGGTGTTGATGATGGGCAATTGGAATCGAACAGGCTTTGCCTTGCGGATCGCCTCTTGGCAGCGCGGCAGAATTTCCGTTAAATCGAGAGACTTTTCCAATTCGTGGTCCTGTTTATCCACGCATCGAACTTGGACTTCCGGACTCGAACGCTTGGCCGGTGCAAGGATTGGAGTGAGGTCCAGGCCATCGGCTTTCCAGTGCTTTACAGCCGCGTCCACTTTTAAGAAATCGGTTCGGCCGATCATGTCGTCGATTTTTCGGAATCCTAATTGAGCCATGATTTCACGGGCGTCTTCTGCAACCATGAACAAATAGTTCACGACATGTTCTGGTTTGCCGGCAAACTTCGCCCGCAGCTCGGGATCTTGTGTTGCAATTCCGACGGGGCACGTATTGAGATGGCATTTACGCATCATGATGCAACCCATTGTAATCAATGGTGCGGTGGCAAAACCGAACTCTTCGGCGCCGAGCAGAGTCGCAATAATCACATCACGTCCCGTTTTCAGTCCACCATCGGTTTGCAGTGTAACGCGGCTTCGGAGATTGTTCAGCACCAGCGTTTGGTGCGTCTCAGCGATTCCGAGCTCCCAGGGCAGGCCCGCGTGTTTGATACTGGTCAACGGAGAAGCACCTGTTCCACCGGTATCTCCCGAGATAAGAATGTGGTCGGCATGCGCTTTCGCAACTCCCGAAGCGACCACGCCAACTCCCACCTCGCTTACCAACTTTACGCTGACCCGAGCAGCACGATTGCTATTCTTCAAATCGTGGATGAGCTGCGCTAAGTCTTCGATCGAATAAATGTCGTGATGCGGCGGTGGACTAATCAAACCTACGCCCGGCGTGCTATAGCGAATCCGTGCAATATAGTTGTCTACCTTCTTGCCGGGCAATTCACCACCTTCGCCAGGCTTCGCACCTTGCGAGATTTTGATCTGCAACTCGTCGGCGTTGGTCAGGTACTCGATGGTGACCCCGAATCGCCCAGACGCAACTTGTTTGATCGCAGAACGCTTGCTGTCGCCATTGGGCATTGGTTTGAACCGAACAGGATCTTCGCCACCTTCACCGGTATTGCTTTTGCCACCGAGTCGATTCATGGCGATGGCAATCGTTTCGTGGGCTTCCGCACTGATTGAGCCTAAACTCATGGCTCCTGTGCAAAAGCGTTTTACAATGTCCTTCGCTGGCTCGACTTCTTCGATGGGGACTGGACCGTTGGACGCTGCGAAATTGAACTCCAACAAGCCTCGAAGCGCATAGCGCATCTTGGCGTCTTTGTTGATGTGGTCCGCAAAACGTCGATACGCGTTCTTGTCTCCGGCTCGAGCAGCCATTTGAATATCGGCAATGGCAGCGGGGTCCCAGCCGTGTCTTTCCCCTTCTGCACGCCAATGAAATTCTCCGACGTTGGCCAGCATAGGTAACGTGTCCGACTGAGAAACCGGATATGCCAAGCTATGTCGACGCATAGTTTCTTCTGCCAAGATGTCGAACGAACAACCTTGGATCCGACTATTGGTACCTGCAAAGCACCGTGCGATGATTTCGTCTTGAAGCCCCAATGCTTCAAAGATTTGAGCACCTTTGTAACTCGCGAGAGTACTGATACCCATTTTCGCCATGACCTTCAGCATGCCTTTCGCGACTGCCTTACGGTAGAGAGCGACGATCTTGTCGTCGTCGAGTCCCTCAAGCAATCCGTCCCTGGCGGATTGCCATAATGATTCGAAGGCCAAGTAAGGATTGATCGCATCCGCTCCATAGCCAACCAACAAGCAATGATGATGAACCTCGCGCGCTTCGCCCGTTTCCAGGACGATGCCGATCTGTGTTCGTTTGGCTGCACGCACCAAATGATGGTGGACAGCACCACACGCCAAGAGACTACTCAGGGCGACACGGTCTTTCGAAATGGCTCTATCACTCAAGACGATCATAGAGAATTTGTCATCGATTGCCTTCTCTGCTTCCTGGCAAATTCGATCGATCGTTTCGAGCAGACCGGCCTTTCCTCGCGAACGATCAAACGTAATGTCGATCGTCTTGGTTTTCCAACCACGAGTGGACATGTTCTGAATCGATACCAACTCGTCGTTGGTAAGAATCGGATGTTGAATCAACAATCGATGGCAATGCGATGGTGTCGAGGCAAGCAAATTCTTTTCCGGGCCGACATAGCACTCGAGAGACATGATAACGTCTTCTCGAATCGAATCGATGGCAGGGTTGGTGACCTGTGCAAAGAGTTGTTTGAAGTAGTCATATACCAAACGCGGTTGATCACTCAAACAAGCAAGTGCAGAATCATTTCCCATCGAGCCGATCGGATCCACCTGGGTATTGATCATCGGCAGAAGCATGAACTGCATTGTCTCGATCGTATAACCAAACGCTTGCATACGTGGCAACAACGTTTCAGGATGGAACCCATGTCCTTTCGTAGGACTCTTCAAATCCGACAACGTCAATCTCTCTTGCTTGAGCCAATCCTTGTACGGCTTAAGCTTCGCAAACGTTTCCTTGATTTCTGTGTCGGGAACCAATCGGCCTTCTTCAAAGTCGATCAAGAACATGCGGCCAGGCTGAAGTCGCCCTTTTTCCTTGACGATTGCAGGGTCGACCGGAAGCACGCCCACTTCGCTGGCCATGATGACTCGATCATCGTTGGTCAAATAATAGCGACTTGGTCGCAGCCCATTTCGATCCAATGTAGCCCCGATGTACTGGCCGTCGGTGAAAACGATGGAAGCTGGGCCGTCCCAGGGTTCCATCATGCAGCTTGAGTACTCGTAGAACGCTTTCTTTTCTTGGGACATCGTTTCATGTTTTTGCCACGCTTCGGGAACCATCATCATGACGGCTTCTTGGAGCGTACGACCGTTTAGCAATAGAAACTCCAGGACATTATCAAAGGTGCCGGAGTCGCTACAAAATGGTTCAACGACAGGGAATAACTTCTTCAATTCATCGCCGAACAATTCACTTTCGGCGTTCCCTTCTCTCGCTCGCATCCAATTGATGTTGCCACGAAGAGTATTGATTTCTCCATTATGGCTCATGAACCGCAAGGGTTGCGCACGGTCCCAGCTGGGGAATGTATTGGTCGAAAAGCGAGAGTGCACCATCGCAAGATGCGTTTCGAAGTCCGGATCCGAAAGGTCCAGATAGTAAGGAACCACTTGGGCCGGTGTGAGCATCCCCTTGTAGATAAGCGTTCGCGTCGATAACGAACAGATATAGAACAAAGTCGCTTGCTTTAAATTCTTGTCCGTGCGGAGTAGGTGGCTCGCTTGCTTTCGAATCAAATAGAGTTTGCGTTCGAACGCCAACGAATCAAGCCCCTCGGCCGCCGCGATGAACACTTGTTCGATCTTCGGTTCTGCAAGCCGTGCGGAAGGACCGATGTTTGCAAAATCGGTAGCTTGCGGTACATCTCGCCATCCGAGAAGCGTTTGGCCTTCGGCGGCGATAAGTCGATTCAATTCCTTTTTGCAGTACTCCCGTTCAACTACATTCTTTGGCAAAAAGATATTGCCGACGGAGTACTGACCAGCCGGTGGGAGTTCAACGCCGAAATCCGACTTGCAGACTCGTCGAACAAACTTGTCAGGCATTCCGACAAGAATTCCGGCGCCATCTCCGGTATTCGACTCGCATCCGCATGCACCTCGGTGATCCATATTCACTAAGATCGTATCTGCATCCACCACGATTTGGTGACTGGGTATCCCTTTGATATTGGCAACAAAGCCAACACCACAAGAATCCTTTTCCAAATCTGGATCGTATAGTCCCTGCTTCTCCGGAAAACCAAAGGGTGCGTTCATCTAATCCGTACCTATATGTGAATTGTTGCTGCTGCTGAATGAAGATACTATCCGAAGCGAAGTGCCGCTTACGGAGCAAGAGGTTGAGGAGTCTCCGTCGAATCGGGCCCTCCTCCGTCTTCATCCCAAACCCTATTCTTCATAACCAAATCCATGAAACTCCTTGCGGCGCGGCTCATCGATACATCGCGGCGTTGAATGATCCCAAGAGGACGCGTCAAGTCGAGCCCTTCGCACTCGATCATTGTTAGTGAACCCGCAACCAACTCGTTAGCAACCGTTAGCCTTGGCAAGAAAGCAACACCGCTATTCACGATGGCCGCATGCTTGACAGAGTCAATGTTGTCGAGCTCAACAACCACGCGCATCGTCACATCCAGCGCTCTTAATGCCTTGTCGATCTCTTGTCGAATTCTCAGATTGCTAGCGAATGCGACCAACCCCACTTGCGAAAGGGCCTGGGGCGATAATCGCCCCATGGACGCCAGGCGATGTCGAGGCGACGCCACTAACGACATCGGTTCATAACGCCATAAAGTGGTTTGTAACGTGGGATGGTTGAGATCGGGGTAACTAACCATACCAAAGTCGACCGTCCCTTGTTCCACCATCCGGTACACTTCGTTGGGATGTGCGAGCTGGTAAGCAAAGGTCGCTGCGGGAAAGGCTCGCTCAAACTTGTCCTTTAGAATGGGGATGTAGCTCAGCCCCATCGAGTAAATCGACGCAACAACCACATGCCCCGTCACTTCCCCCGAGTCGTGACCACCCAACCGAACTTCATCTACCAAGGAGTCAAACTGTCGAAGTACCCCAGCCAACCCATCGTAGAACTTTTGTCCCTCTGCAGTCAGAACGAATGGGCGTTTCGAACGATCGATCAACCGAACGGACAAGAAATCTTCCAGGTGCTGGACGCTTTGGCTGGCCGCGCTCTGAGTCATTCCGTGTTCGTTTGCCGCGAGCGAAAAGCTCCGTTTTCGAACCACGTCGTAGAATACCTTCAAGGAACGAATATGCACCGCTCCATGAGTGCTAGCGGCTCTCTTATTATTTTTATTGATTTCTATTCTCCTCTATTAATGGCAACGATGTGAGTCTATCTTTTCTTTTTATCGAGGTCAATGATCAATTTAGTAAGAAATTTACTTCCGTCGTGTCTTTATTAGAAATCTAGATTTTTAGATTCGTGAAGCCAGATGGCGCCGACTGGATCACTGCGAAGGTTAAGCCAATAGCCCTTAAGGACACAGCCGACAAATGTCAAAATAGTAGGCACATTGCATGTGCCGTCCGCCTAGAATCCCTACAAATCTTGAAGAGCGGACGGCACGATGGAGCGTGCCTGCCACTTTTGTCGGTTGTGTCTTGGGGCAAGTTACCGACCTGGAAAGACTTGAATTGCAACGTTCTCGAAGAATTGTACTCGCAAAAAGTACCATTTTTTACGGCGTCTCGTTATTCTATTTTGGTTCGAGCGGAACTTTTCAAAGGGCGCGACAATCGGAGATTGGGTAACTCAACTCAATTGGTGCAGTCATGGAACCTCAACAACCTAATCTCGAGGAGCTGATCAGCGGCATGCTGGATGGCGAATTGACTAATGCTGAGGCTCGCCGTTTGGATGCGGAGATGAAAGCAAATCCTGCGCTCCAGAAGAGGATGGATGAGTTAGCGTCTCTAAGGAAATCTTTGCTTTGTGGCCGCCCAACGGGCCGGCTTCCAAGGTCTTTTGCCGCTCGCATCACCCATATGGCGAAAGAGCGGGCTGACGAGCTTGGGGACGAAGCACCGGAATGGCTGCATGCCGAGGGCAGGTCAATGCATACCGATAGGTTTGGCAGCCTGTCGCCATCTGCTGTTCTTTCTGAGGTTCATCCTGCCGAGTTCAAGAACCGGGCTTGGATTCCGATAGCGTCGATATGCTCCGCGATTTGCGTTGCCGGACTCGTTTTCATTTTTCGGTTAACGGATCCGGAACCTAAGCAGTTCGCTAATTTGCCGCCGTTCCAGCAAAGCGAAGACAACAACACAGCGACCGTTGAGGAGTTACTGCAAAGTCAATCCACGAAAGACTCTCAAGACGGGCTAGTAAAGTCGATGCTTGAAAAAGCGGAGGTCGATGATCCTAGCACCCCATCAGACAACGGAGTCCAATCAGATAACCGGGTCGCTTCGGACGAGATCAAGAAACCAACGCTGTCTTCAGAATCAGAGCCCAAGAAGGTAGAAAACTCTCTCGCTGGAGCATCTGAGAGCAAACCAAAACGTGCGAAAGGATCTGCGCCGGTTGTTTCTAACGGCAGATTGCTGTTTGCCGTTTATGTCGACATGGACAAAGTGGCTTTGGAGAACAACGCGCTCGATCAAATATTTGCGAAACATGGAATTGCCGCGATTGAAGAACTCGCGATTAACGAGGATCAATTACGATCACTTCTGACCACGGGACTCGCTGGTTCCGTGTCGCTCGAGGGAAATTCTATCGTTTTGCTCAAGGGCAAATCGAAGAATATCGACAAGGCGGTCATGGAGTTCAATTCCCAATATAGAGACTTTCCCGCCATTGGATTTAATGTATTGATGGGTGAGGAAGTCAAAGAACTAGAGCGACAGTTTAGCACGATTTCGGTAGCTACAGCTCCTGCTTCGAAGCGTTTGACCGTGAAAAACGACAGTGGCATTTTCTCAAGATTCTCAGACGGAAAGCTGAAAGCGAAGAAGATGTCGAACAATGGAGGTCTCGCGAAGATTCCTCTCGTGATGGACGATGGGGAGTCGTTGATGCTTTTGTTGATCCGAGAAGTGGAATAACCTTACGACCGATAGCATATTCCCCGACGGCCCATTTTCTTCCAACGGTCATTCCTTCCTTAAACTTGACGTTAGAAGTTGTTTAGATTGACGTGGGGCCACAGGACGTTTGACCCTCAGTGTATCATGGTTGTAGATGATCATCTCTCCAACCTTTTTCCCTATGAACACTGACCCCATCCCCAACCAGCCACTTCTTAGGCCTTGGTCCTCCTGGACTCCAAGGTATTTGACTTCGATCTCCCCGAAGCAGTTCGGTCATTACTTTACCGACGTACTGATCATTGGCGGCGGGCTTGCTGGACTTCGAGCAGCACACGAGATTCACCCGTCGCTTCGGACATTGATTCTGACCAAAGATAAGCTGGAGGAGTCGAATAGCACGTATGCACAAGGTGGGATCGCAAGCGTCTGGGATCCGGAGGACCGGTTCGATAATCATGTTGCAGACACGTTGATCGCTGGTGGTGATCTTTGCGACAACAAAGTCGTCGAGACAGTGGTGCGCGAAGCTCCCGATCGAGTCGCGGAGTTGATTCGTTGGGGAACTCGGTTTGATCAACATGATGGGCAGATCAAACTCGGTCGCGAAGGTGGCCACTCTCATCAGCGCATCCTGCATGCGTTAGGCGACGCTACCGGAAAAGAGATCATGCGGGCCATGATCGCTCATACACGCCAACAGCCTCACACGGAGATCAGCGAAGAGACTTTTACACTGGATCTACTGACCATGGAGGGACGCTGCCATGGGGCTATCGCATCCATTCGAGGAGGAAAACCAGTCTTTATCTGGGCTAAAGAGACAATTCTCTGCACCGGTGGCTGTGGGCAAGTGTTTCGCGAGTCTACCAATCCAAGAGTCGCAACGGGTGACGGGCACGCGATCGCATTTCGCGCTGGGGCCACAATGCGAGACATGGAATTCATGCAATTTCACCCGACCGTGCTCTATATCGCGGGTAGTTCTCGGACTTTGATTACCGAAGCCGTCCGAGGTGACGGTGCTTATCTGATCGATGCAAACGGAACTCGCTTTATGGGGGAGTACGATGAACGACTAGAACTCGCGCCACGCGATATCGTTAGTCAAGCGATCGTAAGCCAAATGGAGAAAACACAGTCCCCATGTGTCTACTTGACGATGAAGCATCTCGATCCCACGCATGTGCGAGAACGATTCCCGGGCATCGCCAAGGTATGTAGCAGTTTCGGACTGGATATTGCCATTGATGCGATTCCTGTTCGACCCGGCGCCCATTATATGATCGGTGGTTGCGAGGTAGATACCCAGTCACGCACGTCTATCCCTGGGTTGTGGGCTGCAGGAGAAGTGACGAGCAGCGGATTGCATGGTGCAAACCGATTAGCCTCGAATAGCCTTTTAGAAGGCCTAGTCTACGGAGCCATCGCAGGTCGCAACGCATCGGAATGCGCGAGCCAAAATCCCTCGAACGAACTGCGAGTCCTTCCCATTGAGTCACCGGGGCTAGCGCGGAGCGATCAAGAAATAGATTTGGCAGATATTCGCAATGCGGTCCGGTCACTGATGTGGCGAAATGTGGGAGTCAAACGCAAAGAAGAGCGACTTTCTGAAACCATTCAGACGATTCAGCAATATTGTAGCTATGTACTATCTCAGAACCTGGATGGTATTGAAGGCTGGGAGTTGCAAAACCTTTTGACGGTGAGTCTGCAGATGGCAGTGGCGGCTCAGGAAAGAAAGGAATCGCGAGGCGTACACTTTCGGATTGACTATCCCACCATTGATAACACCAATTGGCGGAAACATTTGACAATCTCTAGGATGATGAGCGGGGAATCATCCCGATCTACGGCGAGCGGTGGGTGATATTTCGCGCCGCAACCGCATGTAAGTGAAACCGCTGACAAAGTAGCAGCAGGCACGCTCCGTCGTGCCGTCCGCTCTTCAAGATTTGCAGCGTCCCGCTCTCGGATTGGATGATAGCCTAAAGCCAATTGCCGTTTGCGAAGACATCGTCGAGGTCTTCTTCATCATTGTCCATATCTTCCCATACGGCAAGATAATCGGCCAATGATTCCGGCTCGTCTCCTTCTTCATTTGCCATGAGCGGACCATAGCCAAACTCTTCACGAAGTGTCTTCGCAAGGCTCAGATCAAACTCCATCATCGACTCACGAAGAGCTGCATTCTTGTAGGTCTGCGTGAATTCCTCCGTCGACATGATCTCGACGTTTATCGGTTTCCAATCAAGATCAGGAACCGACTCGCCTTCACCTTCTCCAGCACCGCTGTTTCCTTGGGAATTGATAAAGTTCACGACCTCTAAAACGTCCAAACTGCTAACGCTTCCGTCGCCGTTGACATCCAAGAAAGGTGGTGGCACAAAGCTCTCAGGAAGAACTCTTTGTCCGTTTTCATTGATATCGTTGACCAAGACGAGAACATCAATTGCCGAGACAAAACCATCGTCATCGACGTCGAGACGATTGTCTGGATTCTGGAACAGAGAGGTAAGAACCTGGATCGTCACGGTGGCAACATTGCTAACCTGTCCCGTGATGTCCGCTACGGTGTACTGAAGCGAGGTAACGCCTACAAATCCAGTGACGGGAGTATAGCGTATCTTACCGTCGTTCAGCACGCGTGCCGTCCCGGAATTGGGGGCGGTTACGATCGTAACCGATGCTGGGTTCAGGCCACCATTGGAATCTGGGTCTGAATCATTCCTCAGCACATCAATATCGACAGCCCGGTTTCGAACGGTAGAGACAACATCATTGCCTGCTACCGGAGGGATGCTCGTATTGACCGTAACGGTTGCTTCGTTCGACAACGCTCCAAGGGAATCTCGGACCCGATAAGTAAAGCTATTCACACCCACGAAACCGGGGGCTGATCTGAACTCCACCCTTCCCGTAGGTAACGCGATAGCGATACCATTGGCGGGTAGCTGTCCAATCTCAATAGAAGTCAAATCGAACGCAGAATCAACATCGCGATCGTTTTGAAGGACATCCAACAATGTTGTCGTTCCGACAGCAACTTGGAAGGAATCATTGACAGCAACGGGGGCGTCATTCACACCAGTCACCGTGATGGCGACGGATGCTATGTTGCTTGTTCCGTTCAAACTATCACCGATAGTGTAGGTAAAGCTATCAACAATGGTCTCGCCAGCCCGAAGTTCTTGTAGTCGAACTGTGGAACGAGGATCGTAGGTGAAGCTACCGTTTGCGTTCAGCACGACTCGAGCACCGATGGTGCTCGTTAAATTGCCCGCGGGTACAAGAACGCTCAGCACATCGTTCGGCAGATCTGGATCCACATCGTTCGCCAGCAAACCAGGTGCTGATACGGTTAGCAGTGCGTCTTCCGTCGTCGAGTACTGATCTGCGTTTGCGATCGGATTGTCGTTCTTCGAAGTCAATGTGATTGAAAATGTACGACGACCAGACGTGTTCACATTGGGAGGAGAGCTCGGACCATTGTCCACGACTTCCACGAACACAAGGACAGTGCCAAACGCATTGTCTGCGGGAGTAAAGGTCAATCTTCCATTGGCATCAATTGTCGGTTGAACAGCAAAGAGCCTACTATTGCTGTTGGTGACAAGAATAGTGACCGTTTGACTTGACTCATCGGTCGCGGTCGGTGGAACGCTATTCATTCCCTCTGCTGGAACGATCTTGGACAAGAACGGGGCGCTGTACGGCCCAGAGTCTTCGTCCACAACGACCGAACCACTCATTACGAATCCCGCTGGGTCATTCACTGCACCAATCGAGACTGTCATTCGATGAGTTGGTGAGGTGTTTACATCTCCGATCTCTGCATTATTTCCTCCGTTATCCACGGCATACACATCAAGGGCAACAACTCCATTCACATCTTTCGCAAGAGTAAAGGTCAGCACACCTGTCGAACTGATGGATGGCTGGACGGTAAAGAACCTGCTGTCGCTAGGATTGCTTGGAGCAACGACGAACGAAACAATTTGACCACTCTCGTCAGGCGGACCTGCCAGAATGTTTGTTGCCCATGTTGCGCTATAGGGCGCGGCATCTTCCAATACACTGACATCGGCGCCCGGTGTGAACTGTGGCGGATCGTTGACGCCAATGGGGCGAATCACAATCGTGCCAGTGGCACTTCGTTCCGGCGAACCGTTATCGGTAACAACGTAACGAATGGTATCTACCCCAGCCAAGTTCGGTGGCGGAATGTAGTCAAACGAAACAATCACATTCCCCTGCATGTTTGGAATGACTGTGCCACCAAACTCGCTGGTTGGTGCAATCTGAGTCATTCGAACGGTCTGACCCGCTATCACTTCGTCGATCGGACCAGCGACATCACCCGCCAGAACGTCCAAAGCCAAGACAGTAATGCGAGAATCCTCAAGAACATCGGTGACCGTATGAATGTTAGGGACTGGCGGATCGTTCACGGGCGTGATGTCGAGAGTAAACGTTTGCTTGATCGATAGATTGGTATTCGGACTTGGCCCTGCAAGACCACCATCTTGTAACTGGAATGTAATCACCCGATTGATGCCGGGGGTTGACGAGTTGACGTTAAGCTTCGTTCGGAAGGAAAGCGTGCCGTCCGGCTGAATCGATGGGGCAACTTCGAATAGGTTAGGATCAAAGGAATCCACATTGAACGTCAAGCTTTGTCTGTTCTCGTCCGAGGCAACAGCCGGTCCCGGGCGTATGTCGGTTGCAAAGCCTGGAATTGAAACCACTCCCGCATCTTCGTTGACCGTTAGATTCGTTGGAATCGAAAACTCAGGCGCATCGTTGATCGCTTGCACGGAAATCGTAAAGGTCAAAACCGGACCCAAGTTGTTATTCGGGAACGGACTTGCCGCACCATCGTCGACCAACCGAGCTGTAATGACCGAAGTTCCGTTTTGATGCGGAGCCGTTCGGAATGTCAAGGCACCCAACGCATCAATCGCTGGTGGCGTTGAAAACAACGAAGGGTTACTGAAGTTCATATTGAACGTGAGTATTTGATTCGCTTCGTCTGCTGCCGTCATCTGACCATTTAGCAGGTTAAACGCTTGTCTAACGTTCGTCGCGAAACCTGCAACGGTCACCGGACCAGCATCTTCAATGACCTCGACTCGACTTCGACTTAACGTATAGAACGGCGCGTCATTGATCGGATTGACCGTAACAGAAACAGTTTTGGAAGTAGATCGCGGTACAGGAATACCGTTCTCGCGTCCATCATCTGTTGCCGTAAAGATCAGGTTGAACAATTCAGGGACACCTCGCAACAATGCAAAATTGCTATTCACATCTTGCTTGTATTGGAATTGAACTTCGCCTGTGACCGGATCCAGAGTCGGCAGTACCGCGTATAAGTCGACCGCTTGCGGAGGAACAGATATAGACCTTACCACCGTTTGAGCCGTGGGTGCAGGTGGGATCTCGTCGATCGCAGTCAGCGGGCCCGCAAATTCGTTGAAGTAGAACGCTGGCAGAACTTGCCGAGGCGCATCTTCATCGATCGTAATCGTCGTCGACGCCAAATCAAAGATCGGTGGATCGTTGATTTCGCTCACCCGAATCGAAAGAGTTTGACGCAACGATTCCGCCTGATGAACGCCCCCGCCAGTGCCGTTTCCAGTCTGGCCATTGTCCATTCCATATATTTCAATTTCAATGATACCAGCCGAGACTACGTTGACATCCGGTGCAAGCGTGAATGTCAAATTGCGATCAATGCTAGTTCCAGTCGCCAAAACGATCTGCGGTTGAACAGCAAACAATGCAGGACGTAGTGCGCGAACCGTCAGATTGGTAAAGGTAATCGATTGCTGACCAGCACTTGGAGAGAGTCCTAATTCATCATCAGCACCACCCGATCGTCCTAATGGTCGACCAGCAACGCCTGCCGGACCGGCAATCGCGGTGATAGGGATCACCTGCTGACCTGGATCTTCCAACACGTTTAGTCGAAGTACACCGCTACTTGCCAACGTCGGATCAATCTTGGTCCGATTTGGATCTACGGTTACGACGGGACGATCATTGATCGCATTGATGTTGATCGTCAATGTGCTGAACGCTGTCTTCGGATCTGGGGTCACATTAGGTAAAGATCCTGATACACCGTTGTCTTCGATCTCGACACGTACCAAAACTGCGCCGTTAACCAAATTGTTGTAATTGGTACCTGGAGTAAATCGAATCTCAGGATTTGTACCACTGACCAAACTCAAAGACTCGCCTGGGTACTCCGTTCTCGGTGAGCCGTCTATGTTGATTAGCTGAACCGATTTGACACGAATGGTTTGGCCGTCTTCGTTATCAACCTTGGGTGGCACCTTGTTCGGATTATGCCCTGCATAATCATTGCTCAACAGGAAGCGTGTCGGCCAAATTTTGGCGATATCCTCGTCGATCGTATCGACGTCGTCCGTTGCGAAGGGTGCATCATTGACCGGTGCAACGTTCAACGTCAACGTTTGTCTTACTGACTCATTGAGGTGAACCCCACCCAACGGGCCTGCGCCCGCAGGTTGGCCATCGTCCATACCGAAGATCTCGATCAAGATCGGTCCCGACACCAACGAGTTCACGTTCGGGGCAAGAGTGAAACTGAGTGTTCTCGCAACATCCGTTCCCGTCGATGCGGTGATTGTCGGTTGCACCGAGAACAACGTTGGATCCAATGCTCGGACACGCGTTACGTCGGGAGCCGTTGTATTGAAGCTCACGTTCTGACCTGCGAGTGGCGTCGGAAGAAGCACTCGACCGTTCTCGTCGTCCGCTCCACCTGAAACTCCGACGGACGCACCTACAATGCCTACAGGACCTGCGGTCACCGAGATAGGGATCGTTTGCGTGCCCGGATTCTCGCCCACATTCAACTGAGCTCCATTGGCAGTTGGGACCAGATTGCTCATCGTGGAAGTCGGATCCAACGTGACGATAGGACGATCATTCATCGCATTGATGTTGATCGTCAATGTGCTCGATGCTCGCTTGGCGTCCAACGATGGCGTTGGAAGCGGTCCCGTCACCCCCGTATCTTCGATCGTCACCAACACAAATACAGGACCGTCAATCAAGTCGTTGTAATTGGTTCCAGGTGTGAACCGAATCTCCGAAAGACCTGTCGCAACCGTCTCACCGGCTGGCCATGTCAACGATTCACCTGGCTTCGCTGTTCGTACGACACCTGCTGTATTAATCAATTGCACATCGACGATACGAATGCGTTGATCTTCGTCGCGATCTTCTGGCGGTGTCGCTGGATTATCTCGCTCTTCGTTATCTATCCGTGGGTTAGTAAGTGATGGGTTATGACCTGCATAATCATTGCTCAAAATCGATGCTGCCGAGATGACAATCGATGTGTCTTCGTCGATACGACGAGTATCATTCGTTGCGAATGGTGCATCATTGACCGGTGCGACGTTCAACGTCAACGTGTGTCTTACTGACTCGTTGAGGTGAACCCCACCCAACGGGCCTGCGCCCGCAGGTTGGCCATCGTCCATACCGAAGATCTCGATCAAGATCGGTCCCGATACCAACGAGTTCACGTCTGGTGCCAGTGTAAAGCTGAGAACTCTCGCAACATCCGCTCCCGTCGCAGCGGTGATTGTCGGTTGAACCGAGAAAAGCGATGGATCCAACGCTCGAACGCGGGTCACGTCGGGAGCCGTTGTATTGAAGCTTGTTCCTTGACCAGCAAGACCTGTAACCAAACCGTTTTCATCATCTGCTCCACCCGCGGTTGGGTTTGCAAGTGGCCCAGCCCAAACGGAAACAGGAATAGTCTTTGCTGGATTTACATCTTCAACGTAATCGACCGCCAAAACGCCAGTATTGACTACGATTGTCGGACGGTCATTCATCGCATTGATGTTGACTGTCAACGTGGACTTGGTTTGCCGAGGAGTGTTATTGGAGGCAGGAGCACCGTTCAAGTTCACTTCCTCATCCTCAATCGTGATTTCGATCAGGACTGGTCCGCCGATCAAGTTGTTGTAGTTCGTACCCGGTGCGTAACGAACTCTTCGATTGGCTCGATTCGTATCCGTTGGATTGACGATCGAAACATTCTCTAAACCGCCCACCTCGTTAGGGTTCAATCTCGCCGAGCCGAGAAGTCGAACATTCACAATATTGAGGTTTTGATCCCGTTCCGAGCCGAATCCAATATCGGATGCTCCTGTGAGAATTCCCCCGTTTGCGTCGTATCCTAAAATCTCTAACCCAGCGGAATCGCCAGTCCGTTGAGGCAAAGTTGTGATGCCTGCAAAATCATTTGCTGTCAGATTGCTCCACGACCATTCGATCACCGTATCTTCATCAATCGTTCTGACATCATCAAAGGCCTTCGGATCATCATTGACCTTGTGCACGGTCAACGTCACCGTGGCCGCGTTCGCGCTGACCATCCGCGGATCGGTCGTTCGATAAACGAAAGTGTCGACGCCATTGAAGTGCGGATTGGGTGTATAGGAAAAGGAGCCATCTGGATTCAGTGCCAAAACACCAAACTTCGGAGCAACCAAGGGTTGCATGGAAACATCCGTAGTGGAAGTTCGGTTCTCGTCATAAACCCGAATGCTATTCTGGTCATCTGCATCGAAATCGTTCGCCAAAACACCAGACGCCCCAACATTCAAAACACTTGTCAATCGACCATTTTCATTCACAGTGTAGGCGTCATTCACAGCGACTGGTGGCGAACCTGCCATCACTTCAATTAAGTGATCTTCGACCTCTCCGCCGACCGCCATACCGGTGGCGAGTGCCCCACCCGTCGCACTCAAACGGAATCTAGCCGTGGTATAACCGATGATGGCAGTTGAAGGCGTGATGATATTGAAGAGATTGGATCCACGAATAGCCGGTTGGCTATTGATGATCCTCTCCCCGGTATCTTCGAAGTCATTGTCTTGATTCCAGTCGATCCAAGCGTCGATGAATCCTGCATTGCTCGCCGTAATGGTCGCGATGACAGGAACCCCTGCAGTCGCAGGTCGATTCCCAGAGGCTACACTTCCTGAGTTATAAACCGCGTTGAAATAACCGCGGAATGAGACACCGTCTTCGTCGTCCGCGAGAACTCGCACTTCGTTACCTGAGGCCGTTACGCTTGGCAAATTCAGTCGTCGAGAGGCTATAGCACCGTTGATAGCAGCCGCCACTTTCGTTGCAAACGTTGCATCTGTGTCGGCGGGCTCCGCAGGGCTTGCAATCGGATTCATGTTAACAAAAACAGGTACATTGCGTCCGAGAACGGACGACACGACTGCCGCAGAACGATCCACAATCTGGAAGACGACCGTATTTCCCGAGCCATCCACCATCGTGAATGTTCGTTGTCCATTTGCGAGTGCTAGATCGTTCGCAGGCAACCGAACTTGAATGGTCTGCGAACCAGTCGGTTGACGTTGAATGAATGGAACGGTGTTATGTACACTACCACTCAAATCGAACAGATGAGATGCAGATGCATCTACCGAGATCACATTTCCAGTCACCTGCGCCGAGATACCGAACAAGCGTCCTTTGACAATTGCCTCATTGTGGATCGCATTCCTGAGAGCCAAGGCAACTTCGTTGGCGGTTGCCGCTACCGCGACGCTCACCGGAATTGCATTCGCGACCGTGACAGCGCTATTGTCATGCTTGAACTGGAAGGTAACTACGTTGAATAGATTATCGCTGATAGAAATAAATTTATTCTGCAAATCCGCCGTCGAAGCGAGGGCGGTAAGTCGAACGGGCCCGTTGTTCCCTAGACTAAAGGTCGGCACACTGGAGAGATCAATACTGGAGTCATTATCGTCAGCATCTGCTGCGTTGCTTGGACTTCCATTCGAATCGCCGTCTGCGTAACGACCGAGTACCAATAGCGGCTCATCGATTGGATACAAGACATGCCGCGCACCATCAACAAACGGAGTTCGTGAAAGCACGGTACTACTGTTGGCGCCAGTCCCCGAGCGTTCGATTGCATCGCCATAATCCACGGACGTTTCTGGCATCGCGATCGTAAACTGTGTTAACGCATTCGATCGATTCGCCTGAAGATTATTTCCAGCGAAGTCGGTAATCGGAGCGATGGTTACCGTTCCTGAGAAGGGAGTAACCACGGAGGAAACTCCGTGTACGAGCAGTGTATCGTTACTGATCGCATCGGCATCGACACCGAGACCCGCTAATTGATTCAATGCCTTCAATATCTGACCAGCTACCATAGTACTGGTGAAGTTCGAAGCAAAAGGTACTGCAATCGCTCCTACGCCGACTCCGTTGCCCGTATCAAATTCCAAGATAACAGGGGTCGAACCTGCGTTAAAGGTGATGCGTTGTCCATCCGTAATGGAATTACCAGCAGGAGCTGTCATGCGAACGGAAGTTCGATTGACGAGGGTTATCTCATAAACACTGTCCTGTCTCCAGAACCCTGCCAATGGTGTGAGTCGAATCGTACGGCTATTGACGCTATAGCCGAAGATAAAGTCATTGCCAGGTATAAGTCGCCTACCGTTTTCCGTAAGGATCAACGGAACCAACGCAAGACTCGATGCATTCAGCGTCGTAGGATCAACCCCGGTACCCGACCGTTCGTCAAGAAGAATCTCAAAGAAGTCGTAGTTTCCGCTCAACAACTGCAAATAAGTACTACTAGGATCGAAATCAACACCTGCTGCATCATTATCAATCGGCAGTGCCAAGACGGCGCTCGGTCCGATAAAGTCAACGCGGTCGATAGCACCACGATCGATAAACACGTTCTGGCCTTGACCTGCTGGCGTGTTCACGAGTGGATCATCACTTCGGCGCAATCCATTCAAGTCAAAAGAGGGCGCAATGATGGGACTGGTGGGAATCCCTATACCTTCTTTCACTTGTTCGATAATCGATCGGTTCTCAAGCGAACCCAACGAGGAATCGATTGCACGTGATAACGTACGTAAGTAGAACCTGTCTGCAAGGGAGTTTACAAACAAAGGATCGGTTGCGAGCAACGAGATTCCAAACGACTCAGGAAGAGACGCAGGGGTAATATTGTTCGTGTTGCCTTGATAGATGTTACCTCCCAATTCAGGCTGAGGGCCTGCCGCAGGCCCAGTGTACTGCACACCTGTCGTGAAACTGGCGATGATATTGTTCAAGAGCGTCGGTATCGCACCTTCGTTGATGTTGATTCCAGTACCTGCGGCCGTGGTACTTCCCGAAGGGCCATAAAGGGTATTATTCACGATTCGAGCCATCGATCGTGTCGGAATACCATTCGTGGTAACCGTATCGCCACTGATATTGATACCGCCCGTACGGTTGCCTGTGATTAGATTATTCACCGCAACAATGCCAGCCGAAACATTGGCTGTATTCAGCGTAATCAGATTTCTGGCGACTCCCGGATAAGGTCGCAGTCCAGCTCCGGCCGCAAGTGTCGATTGATTCTGGCCCGCAGCGTCAATGTTGAGGCCGAATCCACTACTGTCCCGAATAACGCTTGACGAAAGGATCAGTTGGCCTTGTTCTCGCGCCACATTCGCGTCACCTAAATCTTCGCCGAAATCTGTACCGAGAGCAGTGACGTCAGCGCCATAGGTAACCAATGACAATGGAACACCACCAGCCGAGTAATTCACTCCACCCAGGACATCAGCGCTTACTTGACCGTGCAATTGGATTATTCGGGAGCGTGCTCCGGTAATTGCCGGACTGGCGCCTGTCATATCACCATTTGTGCTGGCATTGATTCGCACTCTTTGCTGGGATGTCGTGCTGTTGATCGCATCACGTATGGCCCGAGCGACTTGAACATCGGTAGTATTCGGTTGTATCTGTATGCGAATGTTCTCGGGTCGAACACCGACACCTCGCACTTCGCCAGTTACCAATACGTCAAATTCGAATGTTGCTGTGTTTACACCGTCGCTCAACGAGAAAGTTGAGCCGTCAGCGATCTGACTTGCAGAAGTGAACGTCAATGCGTACGACTTCGTAAGACGATCGTTCGTATCATAGGTTCTTCCTAACTGAATCGGTGGAAGACTTGGTACTGTTGGCAGACTCAAATCTCGAGGGTTTGCGCTCGTTCCGTAATCGGCAGACGTTCGAATCTCGAGCTGATAAGCACCCGATTCGTTTTCATCGATTCGACCGCCACCGGCAGCACCGATGTTTTCGTATTCAAAGGTCGATTCGAACGCTTGATTGACCGGCGCATTTAGCACCATCTCGCCACGTTCCGCGAAACCGATGATGAAGTCATCCAATCGCACCAAGGAAGTCGTGTTGTTTCGAGCCTTCGCAGAGGCGCGGAATAGATTCGGTGTTGCTGCACCATCGCGAGGTCCGAACACATCGCCGATTCTTCCTCGCGTGGCTTGAAGTGGGCCCTGATTCCCTATCGTTATGTTGTGCAGGACGATCGCATGCCCACGGACAGGATACACGGCTATATTCGTCAAATTGCCTGCAGGGAGCGGGTTGTTGAAGGTCGCAGCCATACTGGTTCGTATCGAATCGCGCACTTCCACAGCAGTCATCGCATTGGTGATGTTGACCGCAACATTGCCCGCCGTCACACCAGGAAGTCCGGCCAGGATGGTTGGAGCAGCACCGATGATTTGGTAAACACCAGCAGCAGGTAACCCCGTCACGTTGAGTACGTTCGGTGTCGACGTGCTCGTTGAGACTGCCAACCCGGATGCCACGAGGACGTTGCGAACAGCCGTCGCAACCTGAGTTGGTGTGGCATTCGGTGTTAATTGGATATCCGTCGCCCCAGCGGGCGTCGACCGGAACGTGAAGTTCGTTCCGTTGATTCGGATTTCATCCCCATCTACGAGACTAGCCGCGCTCGGGAGATTAAGAACCAAACCTAGATCAAACTCGAATGTTCGTGTCGATGCTGCCAGAGTTCCTGAAGCTGCCGCCGTGAGCGTAAAGGTTTGGCCGTCTAGAAGTCGATCTCCTGCGACCGCAATCAATTCTTGGCCACCGCGCGTTGCGTCCCCCGCTCGGAAATCGCCGCCAGTAGCAAATTCGAAACGAAGACGAACGTCTCGCTTACCTGCTAGCGGAGCTAAATTGATACGAGCTTGACGCCACCCGGCGCCATCGAATAGTTCTTGAGTCAGATAGCTGCGACCGAACGCATCTTGATTTGCGTTGATAGGAGTCAAGCCTTGTTGAACATCGTACTCGTCGATTAATCCGGATGTGGCGTTGTAATTTCCTGCAGTTCGCGTGGAATTGTTCGTTGATAACAATACCGACACTCCGTCTTCACCCACACCGTAAACTCGCATCGAGTCCAGCATGTCGGCATTGTCACCTAGCGGTGAGTTTGTGCCTTCGGTGGTGAGAGAGTAATTGAAGTACAACATCGGCTGGTCGTTTGCGGAGTAATCCCGCAAATCGATTAGATCGCTCTCGAGCGCTCCCATGGCACCGCCGGGTAGCGATACGTTGTCATAAAATGCGGGAACGTTGTAGATGCCTGCCCAATTACCGACTTGCCGTTGATTCGCTGGCTGCGTAGGATCCGTGTAACCAAACTTCAGACTTCGAGTTCCATTCGTTCCTCCCCGCGAATTGTTCGGATTTTCCAATCGACCGTGGCCGGCCGTTCCGCTGTCCTGACTGGTCGCGTGCCAAATGTTCACGTCCAAGGAAGAGAAGTCGATGCCACTAACTCCGGCAGGACCTTGAATAAATGTAGCACCGCGTGGGAAGATCGGCTGCAATACGCCAAACTCGTTGAACGCATAAATACGACCGTTGGTTGCAACGCCGAAAAGAATGTTGGAGAATCTACCATTCTCCAGGTTTCGCGGCCCAGCCGTCAGTCCCGAGAAATTGATCAACGCATTCGTTTCTGGATCGCGGATTTCCACGTAACGATCCGACCAACGTTGTCCCTGATTCTCGGCGTTGATCAGAATACTCATCAACTCGCCTTGGTTTGTCACTGCGTGATAGCGAGTCGGATTCGCAGCCGCAGTCGCTAGCGTCGCCAACCCTGTTACCGTACCGTTCGCGTCCGTCCAGCCCGAAATAGGCGTTAAGCCACCACCCGTCCCCGCTGCACGCACGAAGTATCCATGTTCGACAATACTCGTACCTGCACCTAGTCCTTGTTGTGAACCATTTCTGACGGAAGTCCCTGCGCCGGCTCCCACCGGACTCCTCGCTGCACCAACCGTTCCATCTGCCAGCGAATTCAAGCGATAGAAAATATTTCGTGTAATTCCATTGAACCCGGACAATCCAGCGGTGGTATCCAGGTTTTGGCCACCCAAAATCGGCTGTTCGAATGCCGCAGGACTCCCTCGGCTAGCGACGCCCCAGAAGCTCGGTGAAAAAGCTCCGCCGCCGAGGTCTGTTGCGAACTGCGGAGAGAACGTTAGACCGTCAAAAATCATGCCGATACCGTTGTTACCACCGTTGTTCGGAACCTGGATTGTTTCAAAGGTGGGTGGTGTCGCCACTGGTGTTACGATTCGAGACAAAAACGTGTTGATACCACTCGTGCCCGTGGTCGGGGCACCGTTGCCAATATCGATTCCGACGAAGGTACCCGAATTACTGTCTTGACGAACTCCTGTATTGTTTTGGAAACCGACAGCTAACCCACCTGGTGAAACCGCTAGATCATTGAGTGCATTTCCGTTTGGTCCAAAGTTGACGGCACTCGTTCCATTCGTACTGTAGATCGCGTCTTGAGCACCGGTCAATGCATTCAGAAACTGCACGTTCCTCCCGGAAGAGGCAAACAATGGTACATCCGAAAGATTGAACGGGACCGCATTCGGCAATCCAACATTACCAGCGTTTGGTACCGCCGTGCTGTTGATGATTTCCCCAAACGCCACTTGAACGGGGGCGAGGTTCGTCGACTGATTGCTCAAAGGTGCGGTTGTGTTATCGAATCGATCTTCTGCGATTCGGCGGATGGAATCGAGTGGTTCGAGTCGAACCAAAGTGTTAACCGGCGTTGCCGTGTTGTACTGTTGTAAGATTGCGCTCGATAACGAGGCATTTCCCACGACGACCGTGTAATCGCCAGCTTGCAATTCAAATGGCCCGATGTAAGCATCTCGAGTCCCCTTCGATCCTCGTGTGATATCCGAGTTGTCGGATTCACGGGTTGGAACGGACTGGTCATCATGAATGTTGGAGTTGTCCCCTGTTGCGATCAGAGTCAAGTCTCCGTTGGCAGCCCTGCGGAACAGCCAAAGCTGCGTATTGGCTCGACCCAATCCATCCGCATAGTCGATATCAAACGTAATCGATTGATGAGCATTGCGGGATGGTGTGATGGTACTGAATGGAGCGGTCGAGTCTCGTCCAACCGAGAAATTGTACCAGTCAAGATCCGCAGGGACTTGCAGGTTCCCAGCGATGGATGCCGCGCCACGGTCATTGTTAAGAACATTGCCGATATTGATGGCACTGGCTGATGTGTTCGCCGTTTCTGCTGGATTGGACTCTCCATACTCCCCGAGCAAAGGAGAATGCATAGGCTGTCCCTGCACATCGATTCCCGTAGATGCAAAGCGTATGTCTGCAAACTGGATCGAAGTTCCTGCGATTTCCTGTTGTTGCTGGAGGCGTATTTGTACTTTATAAACGCCAGTCGAAATACCTAGAAGCACCAAGGCCTCGTCCGTGAGACGATTAGGATCATTGCGAGGTACCGTGATGCCGTTGATGATATCCGGAACGGGTGAAACGTTACTGCTTCGAACTCGAACGAAATAATTGTTAAACGACCCAGCCGCTCCAGGAAGAACGACACGAAGGCCAGCATCCAATGGGTTCACCCCTTGGAAATCAACCTGCGCCGTGCTGAGCGCATTTCTTTTCGCGAACGCTTGCTGATCCATCGGTAACGCACGGCCAGCGGGAATCAATACAGGATCGGAATAGATCGAAGCTGCGACAGACTCATTCAGGGAATCGTTACTCAACGCGATGATGTTGCCATTGGCATCAACTAATTCCACAACGGAATCCAGACCACCGGCAGATTGATCGACATCGATCCAAACGGTCGTTCCGGCCGTGCCAGCGAATCGATAAACGTCAAGATCCCGAGGAGTTGCAATTGAACCTGAAAGAGTGAAACCCAATCGCAAATTCTCATCGCCAGAATTCAAATTTGGCGCGAGCGTTCCTAGATCTTGGGCGTCCGAAGGGAAATCATTGTCCCCGGCGCCACCGAGTTGGTCGGTTTCACGTTCCGTCGCGAGCGCAACGTTTCGATCGTTGCTGAACGGAGCAATCAATACAGATCTCCACGCGCCTGGCGTTGCGCTCGACGAAGAACCATTGTTGTTGGTGTCCAACATCGCAGCGCCTGCGAAATTGAAACCTGCTCCGATAGAGTCGTCATCCAAACTGGTCAACGTTACCGGGAAACCTGGAGAGCCGAGGATTTGTAATGAACCACCAATCCGGTCCTTGATATCGAGCGGTCTGCCTGTCGCCGTAAAGCCAGCGGCCGGTCCTGATAATTTGACGACCAAACTCTCGTCTGACTTGCTAGTCAAACGCAGACCTCCGTAAGTGTGGAAGTCAGGGATTACGATTTCGCTCTGCAGAATATGAACGATGTCCGTATCGTCCCACACGCTCTCGGTTGTCAGCGTTGCACCACGAACGCTCATACCATTGAGCGCATTGTTCCCCAACTGATTATTCTGCACCAACGGACCGAAGTTACCGATGCCTACATTCTCTCGTTCGTTCCGTCCCGTGGATCGTCCGTAATCTCGAACAGCCCGATAGTTGAGCGAATTCGCATCGATACTGATCGCTGCCGTTCCCGCCACGGAGTTGTCGCGAATGATGTTATTGAGGATCACAGGTTGGCTTCCAACCACGAAGATCGCAGAGGGTTGATTCACCCCGCGTGCATCGCGATTGGTGGTTCCCGGTGTTGCTGCACCGGACAAGTTGTTTTCAATGTTCGAATTCGTTACCCGCAGTGAAGATTGATGCGACTCGATCGCATTGAAGGATGCAAAACCCCCTGGGATTCTCGAATTGCCACCACCAAAAGTAATGGTTGCGTTGTCGATGCTCAGTTCACCCAAGTGTCGTGAAATAATGCCAGACCAATCCCCCGGGGAAGGGGTGGATGACGAGCCGTCATTATTCGTATCAAAACTTCCTGCTGCACCAAAGCGATCATCAAAGCGAGAGGTAAAGATAATCGGCTTGCTCGTGGTTCCTTCAGCGAGCATCGTTGCACTCATTCCGATTTCTATCCGTCCACCCAAGCTCTTGAATATAACGCCAGGATCGACCACTAAGCTCGCGTCTCTTCGCGCTCGTTGAAGTGAAGTAAGTCCAGACGTCTGAAGGGTACCAGGAAGAGTTTGTCCGTTATCGATCAACGAAGTGTCATCTTTATTGACATTCGCTACCAGTCGGAACGGGTTGGTATTGTTCTCCCGGCGATAGACTTTTCGCCCTACATAATCCATAGTTGCCACAGGCAAATTGGTCAATTGAACAGACCTTGCCGCTGAAACGTTGAGGGAGCGGATTGCACTTGGTAGGCTTTCCTGTCCGAAACGGTCCACGAAAGTAATTAAATACTCTGCGAATACAGCAGATGGGAATCCAGCTGAACCGGTAGGCGGATTGATGGAAGCCAAAAACAAAGTAGAAACATCTGGGCCGACGGTCTCATTGCGGGCCCCACCGGGGGTGCCTTCCACAACGAGGTTTTCTCCCAGGACTATAGTAATCTCGGAGTCGTTGATTCTAGCTGGTACATTTAACGGCTTCAGTCCCTGTCCCGAGACCGTATCGATACGTACGAACAATCCGTTGATCGTGTTTTGCGACAAAATGTTTGAGCGGATCTCGGGACCTACTCGTGTGTAATTTGGAACGAAGGCCCCTACTTGTTGGTAACGCGGTTCCGTGAAAAGAGTCTCTTCGAAACCGTTTGGATCGATACTTATCGCGGCGTCACCACCCCGGGAAATCCTATTGCCAACGATCAAGGGTCGCGCTTCCGCCAAGTGAATCGGACTAACGACTCGCCCCTGAGCACCGACACCGACGACGCCACCCCCGAACTGAATATTGGCATTCGAAATCGTGTTCAGGAACACTCCTTCGCGTTCGAGATCACCTCGACCTTGCGAGCGATCGAAATCGTTTCGAATCTCAATACCGCCCCAATTACCTGGATTGGCAGAAGTTACGAGCGGGTTCGTATCTACACCGATGGTCTGATCAAAATGGCTTGTAAAGTAAACGGGTGCGCCTGGAATTCCTAAAACTTGAATGGCCGCACCACTTCTATCTGTGGTTGCGTCTTCACTCCCTACCAGAATACGAGAGCCTGCAAATTTAAGTACAGCTCCCGAGTCGATCATCAGGGTAACACCCTTGGGAACGTCCAGCGTGGAGCCGTCGCTCAACACACCCACTGGCGACCCAGCGTTACCAATCTCATAGGCTAGATCGTCTGTCATGGAAGTTGTGCGTTTGTCACCAACCAAGCGAATGATGTCGCCAGGTCTAGCTGCTAATGTCGCATCACTGATCCTGTTGTATGGCTGCACCAACGAGCCGTCTCGCGTGACACCAGTAAATGCCTTATCTACGACAATGGTCCGAGCACCACGATTGGGTAAGCCGACTTCTCCGATAGCCAATGGAGCTGCCGCGCGGAACCAGAAATTGAACTCGCCACCGGCGATTCCATCACCATCACCATCTAATGCCGAGCCCTTCGCGGTAGATCCACTGCGCTCTTCGACCATTTGTCCCACGGACAAATTCTTGAAGTCGACCCGTAGCTCGTACCGTCCTTGACTTCGTCCACCGCTGCCGGAATCGGCTACGAGGGCATTGTTATCCTCATGGCCTTTTGCAACGACTGCCAAGAAATACTCCCCTGCATCGAGCTGCACTCGAATCAAGGAATCATCGCTGGCGTAGTTGTTGTTGGCAGCAACTATATTCAACGAGCCATCTGTTCCTCGCTGCAAAAGAGTGAGGTGTGTATCGAGATTGCTAGATTGATTCAGTCGCTCAGCAATGGTTTCGGCTCGAAGCTCTCCACGCACCCCTGGTGCAACGACAAAACGGTAAAGGTCTGTGTCCCGATTATCGGGCCGATAAAGATGTTGACCATGCACAACATCATTATCGCCGGGGAAAATTTGTTCCAGAGGATTCGCAGCTCGACCAAGCCGAGCCTCATTCCCCTGAATCGTTCCTGGCGGTAGATCGAAACTATCTCCGAGACCGAGCAAATGCCCGATCTCTCGCATCGTGGCAGAAAAGAAGTTCTGCGTATTCGCATTGTTGGACCCAAGGCCGAACGCATTGTCCCATGCTTCCGAACCATCCATGATCGCTAGGAGTGATACTTGATTCCTGTTTTGGCCAGGAAGGCCTATCCCTAACTCATTGCCAGGCGCACTAATGTAGAAGTTAGGATACATATCACCGACAACGATGCGGTGCATTCCAGGTTGTATGGGGCCTGTATGCTCGACGAAATCGATACCCAATTGCGCAGAGTAGAACTCATAGATCTCTCTGACTCGTTGCTTTTGATCTGGTGTTATGGAGGTGAAGAGTGGACGTCCAACGGAATCTGTCCCATAGGATTCGTTCTCCATAAAGCTGTAAAAAATAGTCGCGATCTCAGAGCTAGTGTCCAGCGTTCCTTGTGGTAAGGCGGGCCCTACGGGGCGCCACAATTGGTTCTCCTCCTGAATGTCGCGATGCCCAGGCTCAAATTTGGAACCAGGGAAATCAAGCAATAGCGAGTTCGAAACCGTTCGAATCTCTTCTCGTATAATCGTCGAAAACGAGGCGGAGATGCTGCCCAAATTCTCTGCGCCTGACAAAACCCCTTGCGGGTCTTGCGCGGGTACAACGATCGATGGCGTTTGAGGTGCTGTGGCAGAAGCTACTGTTTCGTTGGAACCGACCCGCAATCGGAAACTACCATTGCCGACGAGTTGGTCAATCTGTTGTGCAAAGGTAATGGTCGCTTTTCGAAGGACTGGATCATAGGCAATCGACTGCGGCGCCGTGAAGAGGTCGTCATTCGGAGAGACCGTATCCTGAGTTCGAATCAGCGCATAATACTGAGGATCCACCACCGAAGGATTCGCGCCCAAATTCGTGGAAATGGCAATGTCGTAAAGCTCATTGTCATTGAAGTAGATCTCAATATCATTTCGGCGCTGCGTGAGCGAACCGTTCGCGGCACGATCGATCGGCTGCGGCACAACCGCGATGATCTTGGTTCCTAACTCCAAGTCAAACTCGAAGGTGTCACGATCCGTATTCGCCAAACGAGGCTTCATTTGCGAGCCAGATTGGTTCCGAATCGCTCGAACACCCTCGGAAGGAATATCCGCACCGAAAATCTCTACTTGATACAAATCATCGGAGAGCGGCTCCGAGAAACGTGCGATGACAATTCGATTCGATGTACCAAAATCCAAAAAGGCTGGAACGATAGGCAGATCTTCAGAAGTAAACTGTTTGTCGGACCCCGCAGGACGAATGCGTATCCCTTGCCTCAGCGTTGTCCGATCGAGATCGGCGTCAAAACGAAAAACCAACTCTCTCGGCGATTCGACCAAAACATTGGGACGAGTGTTTGAGAAAATCTCCGTTGAATTGGGTGCCACCGAAAGCAATCGGAACGCATCAACTGCTGGGCCGGTTGGGGGAGAAATTCCATCGAGTGTAATTCGAAGATTGTAAAGCTGTGTTTCTGCACCGTTTCCTAGGACTCGAACCAAATACGTTCCGGCGCTGGTGAGCGCGAGGTCTTGAATCGTCTCTGGCAATCCGGGACCACCAGCATTGACCGTGGCAAGAATTGCTCCGGCTGCGGTCTCAATCTGGAAAGACAGATCTTTGTTGATAAGTGTATTGACTGGCCCGGTTCCGCCACCTTGGTTACCGATAACATACTGCTGTCCCTCCGGAGTCAGTGTGACCGAAACTCGACCTGGATTGCCGATGGTAAATCGAAACACATCAACGTCGGCATTGCGATCTGTCGACAAATTATTCAATTGAATAATTCCATTCGACCTAGTTCCAAGATCCGTTGAACTGCCAAAAGAATCGTTCGATTCAAAATCGTCACCATACAGCGTTTGCGCACCGAGAATATCGTCGTGCTGTGCACCGAGGAACGCAAAGGTCACGTTTGGCTCCATCAACTTGGTATTGTTAATGGGTATCGAATGTCCCAGTCCAATCCCGTGACCTGCTTCGTGCATCACCACGTTGATCAATCCGCGGTTCTCACCGTTAGGACCGTTCGAGCTGTTCGCGTAGAAGATATCCGCAGTATCGATGACCATATCGCCATCGAAGCCACTATTCCCTCCATTGTTTGGTGAGAAGTTGTAGGCGAGAACTCCAAAATTTCCGTCGATGTTCCGCCCGCCGATTCGCATGTCACCACGAACACCTGCAACGCCTCGCGAAGATGCGGTTGTTGTGTAGTCTACGCCGTCGTCATTGGCTTCATAAACCAAGTTGAGCCCCGTAACTCTAGACCAGTTATCGTAGGACCGTTCTACCAGTTTGAACCAGGGTCGATTGCCGACCGGTCCCGGTGCAGTACCGTAAATACCGTCCATGAAGGAAATCAAATTCGATGCCTGAAGATCCGATGGTCCAGAACCAACTCGTGTACCATCTGGCACGATGCTCCAGGTCACTCTTGCCGGATCTCCCATATTGGGACTAGGGCCCCCAGTAGGATTCGTCCAGCGACTTCCTAAGAGATTGAAAGAATGAGGCCCCGAAGGCGAACTTTCATTTCCTCTTTCCAACAACGGATGGGCCGCATACCAGGCATCCCGGTACTCCTCGGTTGTCCCCGGCGCAAAAACAGCCATGAGTTCTCTGCGTTCGAGCCCTTCGCATACAAGACGGCGGAACTGTTCCCTTTTCGCCTTGAGCAACGTTCGGAAGCGACTGACTGACTTTGAAGCGTCAATTCCCATTTTTACTAATACCTTTGGAGGCTCTGCTAGGACTAGATTGTTTCTGGTAATTCTAAATTAGTTGGAAGAGGCAACTCGTCGAGATGCCTCTCTTTCGGTAGACCGAATTATTCAAGGAAGGAATCAGCGAAGAACGAATCTAACAATTCGTTCCCAGGATCTACGTTCGAAACAAGGGCGGTAGCGATATCGTCACCTTCCTCATCTTCTGCGAAACCGGCCAAGTAATCCGCTAGGCTCATGCCTATCGAGTTATTCGCTTGGCGAGGTTGAACCGGTCCTACGACTACGTTGGAGAGTTCGACTTCCACGTTGGAGTTGTCTCTCGAAACCGACCGGCTCCACGCCATTGGAGGGGAACTCGTCGAATCGAGTCCTACCATCACGACTTGCCCCTCGCCTTCGCCCTCAGGGCTTCCACTAAAGTTGCTGCGAGAGTTGAGATAATTGACAACTTCCAAAACATCCAACGCATCGATGAACAAGTTGCCGTTCACATCTCGATACGGAGGCGGTGCGGACAGCCCCGATATAGGTACACTTCCGTTGGCATTGATAAAGTTGACAACAATCAGCACGTCGATGGCCGAAACGTTTCCATCTGCATCCACATCCATGTTGCCGATGAGTTGCCCGTTTGAGTCTCGGAGAGTCGATGGGTTGCGATGTGGCGACGGTAGAGGATTACCGATTCGAATCGTTACGGTCGTTCTGTTCCCAACAGCACCAAAGCTGTCGACCCCTTCGTATTCAAACGTGTCCGTGCCACCAACGACCGCTTGTGCATTCGTTCGGTAAGTGAACGTTCCATCTGAATTAAGTGTCACGCTTCCACGCGTCGGGTTGCGTGTCAATCTCGCTGTGAAACTGTTACCTTCAGCATCAATATCATTTGCCAACACCCCATCATCATTTTTCGAAGCGGTTAATGCGCCGGTTGCATCCGTAGTTGTAAAAGTAGACCCAAGAGGCACATCGTAAACGTCCGCCGCACCTATTGGTCCATCGTTCACCGCATTGACGAGAACATCGAAACTATCGGAGATCGAATTGCCTGCCTTGTCCGTTGCTCGTACTGTCACTCTCGCACTGCCCGAGGCATTGGCTGCCAAAGTCAACCGGAGTTGTCCATTTGTTACAGCAGCAGTCAACAGGTTTGGATTGGTGACTTCTACGACGTAGGTCAGTTGATCACTATTCGTTACAACGTCCGGATCAAAGAAATGGGTTGGAGACAACGTGATCGGATCGATCGTTGAATCTTCATTTACACTGAGATCAGGCAATGGACTTGCCAATCGTGGCGAATCCTCCACTGGTGTAATTGTGATGTTCAGCACATTCACGACCGTCGCTCCAGCGATATCCCTTGCCTCAACCTCGACAACTGCCGAACCGTGCTGGTCAGCACGAGGTCGAACAAACATCGTGTTCCCTGCAAAACTGATATCGGCCAACGACGTGTTGCTGTTCGACCTGACGCGATAGGTCAACAAGTCGTTGTTCGGAACAACGTCAGGATCTCGGAAATAGAGACGCAGGTCGATCGATTGCTCAGGTGCATCTTCCGCAAGCGTTAGCCGTGGGAAGTCAACTACATTTTGGGGTGGGTCATTGATAGGGTCAACCGTCATCGTAACCGTACCAACACTATTCGTTGGGTTCGGTCCATTGTCCGTCACCAGATAGAAGAAGGTATCCGTTCCATTGAAATTCAATGCAGGCGTATATCGAACATTCGTTCCATCAAACGTTACGGTACCACCCTGCGTGCTTGTTGTACTCGTCGTGGAATTGGCATCAAACACAAAGACCAGAGACTGACCAGGTTCCACCGGCGAATCGCCATTCAGGAAGAAGGAAATCGGACGTGTGAACGATTGATCTTCGTCGACCCTTCCCTGCTTTGGAGTAGTAATCGGAGGGTCGTTGACATCAAGCACTCGCACTGTCATCGTTCTTGTCACCGAACGTGGGTCAGGCAATACACCGGTAACGCCATTGTCGGTCACCGTAAAGACAAAAGTGTCAATTCCTGAAAAGTCAGCACGAGGCGTGTAGGTGAGCACACCGTTCGTGATCGATACCGAACCCGACTGTGAAGTCACCGACAACGGCAGACTCACGCGGAGGGTCTGATTTTGTTCATTGGCAGGACCTGCCAATGCGTTCGAAAGATCAAAAATTTCTGCTTCTGTCAGGCGAAGAGCTTGATCTTCGTTTGTAAAAAGATCCTCGGTTGGAACTGGAACGTTCGAGGCAATCGGTGGATCGTTCACAGGTCGAACATCAATCGTCACCGTGGTATCCGCCAAAGATTCGATAATCTCGTTTTGGCCCGCATTGATCGTCACAAAACCGCGATAAACGAACGTATCAATTCCAAAGAAATCTGGTTTGGGTACATAGGTAAACGTACCATTGAGATTCAAAGTGAACGTGCCATTATGGTTCTGTGGAGGCGAAACCAAGATCGCCGACAAGACCCGCGATTCTGGGTTGATGTCGTTGGCGAGAACGCCGTCGTCGATCACAAACCCTGGAGTGGATTGACCGTCTGGATCCGTCGTTACCAATTGCTGGTCTTCATCCATCGTGTAAACATTCGTTACGCCCGTCGGAGGAATTCCAGGCAAAATGCGAACGAGATAATCTTCGACTTCACCATCCAGTGCCAAACCAGTCGGCAAGTGATTGCCTGCGCTGGATGTTCGGAACCGAGCAAAAGAGTTGATACCTGCCGGTGGAACCGGACTCGTCGATGGAACTCGAATCTGGAACGTTCTTGTCAAGTTGGTCGTGAACTCGGTGTTCGAAATCACTTGCTCGCCCGGATCCTCCCAATCTCCATCCGAATTGAAGTCAATCCATGCGTCGACAAAGCCTGGTGCGCTCAATGTGACGGTAACTTGGGTATCCACGTTTCGATTGAAGAGTGGGCTATTCAGATTCTGGAATCGGAATGTAACCCCATCATCGCCAACATCTGCGTCTGCCGATGGAGATGGCTTTCCATCCAAATCATTCGTGACCGTGGTTCCCAATCGGAGCGGGCCTGCACTCGCAACGTGACGAGCACCATCGAACACATCGAGCGTTGGATAGCGGCCCGGCGTTGTTGTCACCGGATCTGGAGCATCCCCATAATCAAGTTCGACACCCGGCATCAAGATGGTGAATTGGGTTTCATTGTTGATTCGATTCGGCCTCAGGTCATTGCCGGCCAAATCTTCGACAGCGCGAATGAAGTAATTGGCAATGTCTTCTGAAATCGAAGTTGCATTTTCCACAAAGAGTGTATTGTCGCCTCGAATCTTCGCTTCGAGTGGTGTATTTGGCGCGCCATTGATGGCTCGAACGATCGACTGTGCAACTTGCTTTCCCGTAAACGTTTGGTCCTGGATGAATGGAACAGCAATCGCTCCGCCAGGAACACCGGTTCGTAACAGACTAGGTGCACCACTGAAGTCATAGGTGTATCGTGGTGTGTCCGCAAAACGGAGAGTTGTTGTTGCGATGACCGTCGTCGACAATCCTAGAGGCGAACTCTCGATAGCAGTCTTCATCGCTGCAAACAATTCACTTCTCGTACTCGAATTCGAGAACAAGATCGGTAGGCGGCCCGTCGCCGCTCCTCCACCCAAACTCACATTCACAAATTCAAACGTCGTGGTTGTCGTCCCATTGCTGATGGTGAAGAACTCGCCATCAGTAACATTGCCCCGCAACATTGTCAGACCAGAATTGCGTAGTTCCACTTGACTCGTCGCGATTGCACCAAGATCGACTCGGCCGTTGCCAATTCCACGCGAAACAATGTTCAATCCGGCGCTATTGATTGCAATCACCATTCGATCCACGATCTCCGACGCCGTGCTAGCGGCGGTGAAAGGGATAACCACGTTGCCAACGGCCGATGGGCCACTAACGTTTCCGTCGAACTCAAAGACAACCAGCTGATTGTTTGCTCGAATCGCAAATGTCGAGTTATCGACCATGCTAGTACCACCGAGCGTTGGTACTTGGAGCACCACCGTACCCAACATCTCTACCGTTGTATTCGGAGTGACGTTTGGTTGTCCAAACAAACTGAGCGAAGGAGCATTCAAAACGGAGATCGAGTGAGCCGATGTCCCACCGACTGCAATGTTGCCGTCACGGACATGAATCGGATTGAGACCCAACCCATTGGCAGCAATAACCGCAGCCGTTCTCGCTCCTAAAGAGTCTTGTGTATCGGACAGTAACAATTCGATTCGGATGTTTCCATTGGCCACAGAATTGTTCGAGTCGAACTCAAACGTCTTCGTTGTGTTTCCAAAAGTGATACTGAACGATTGCCCGTCAGCAACACTACGAGAAACACCGACAATTTCGAGATTGGTGGTCCCTCTGTCTACTGTGCCTGCCGCCGGCAATCCTAGATGGACCGTGTCGTTGCCGATAATGCGTGGCGTTAACTGAAGATTCGTGTTCGCAATGGTCGATTGGATAATGCGCGCCAAATCGGAAACCGAAGAAGCTCCGCTGATGTCCACACGAGTTCGACCCGTTCCTGTAACATTATCGGAATCAAACTCGAATACCAGACTGACCAATCCATCGCTCAAGGAGAACGTCTGTCCATCGATGACCGCACCAAACGCAGGAATGAACAATCCCAATGTCGATTGAGGTTGTTCCAATCGAGAGAAGGTTGTCGTGATCTTGACTCCCGCCGCCGCTCCCACATAAACATCGCCCGATGGCAATAGTCGAGGAGAAACCGCGAGCCCTGCTGCTGTGATTGCATCCACGATCGCTTGCGCAATGACCACTTGCGTATCCGTAGATCGGAAGCGAATCTGCCGGTTTCCGTCGAGGAAGCTTGAGTTGTTGTCCAGCTCAAACGTCACTCTGCGAGTGCCATCGTTGATCGTGAAGCGATCGCCATCCGCAATCCCACCTGCCAACGCGCCCGCAATAGGCACTTGAATGGTCAATCCTTGCGGCAGTTGCAATCGGAATCCACTGTCGAATTCAAAATAGACTACACCACCATTGTTGTCCGTCACGGTGAACTGATCCCCATCGGAAATCTGATCACCACTCGCAGCGTCGATCACAAAGCGATCTTTGTTATTGATCGTGATGTCGTAAACATTTCCGTTTTTCCAAACGCCAGCTAGAGGTGTCAATACAATCTCATCGCGATTGGCATTGTATTCGAATCGATAATCGAATCCCTCGACGAGCAGACGGCCGTTCTCTGTCAAGACAACAGCGGCACCAGTCACTCGAAGATTTTGGATCGTCGAGTTGATCACCGAGTTATCGTCGACACCAATGCCACGCAGTGGATTGGTTGGTTCGTTGCCGTCCTTGAGTTGAATCCTAAACTCAGGATAAACGCCACCGGTAAGACGCACGATAGAAACAGAATCGTCTCGATCTACACCCAGGGAATCATTATCAATCGGATCCAAAAGAATCGCTGTTGGGCCAATAAAGTCCGCACGATCCAGCGCCCCACGGTCCTTGAAAACATTTTGTCCAATACCACCCGGAGGTGCGTAGTTCGGATCGTCGGCACGTAACTGCCCTACTAAATCGAAGTCTGGCGCGAACAGATCCGAAACGGGAAGCCCCATCGCTGTCTTAACGCTCGCCAAAGCAGTTCGCTCGCTCAATCGATTGACCGAACTATCGATGATCGGAGAAGCAGGTGCTGGGAAGTACTGCCCAGCTTGAGCATTCATAAACAGCCTAGTCGAGCTTGGTACATCAAGGTTTTGGTCTTGAGCCGTATTCGGCACGTTCGTTGGAGATGTCTCGATACCGGTTCCAAATCGGACAGAGGATGTCGCGGTCTCATAGTGCTGGTACACTGATCCACCGATGACTACCTGTCCTGGTTTGTTAACAACATTGGGATTATTTGTTCCGTACGGCGCCTTAATCAGAGTGTTCTGATTGATCCGCGACTCTTCATTCACAATCGGAGTTTGGACGTTGTAGAACACGTTATTGAGGATGGTTGGACTAGCACCGCGAGTTGCTAGAACACCGGACTCTGGCAAGAGTTGGTCCAGGTTGTTATTGTCATTCACGTCGGGATCGACAATGATCGAACCATTGCCAACGATCCAAGCCGCATTCTTGATCTGAACAAATCGCTCACTCGTTCCGTCGCCGAGCGAAGTATCGGAAATTGGGTTAGTAGACCGTCGATCATGGCCTATCCCCAAGTTGGAGAGGCTCGTGACATTGAGGTACGTCCCAACTCCACCCAGACTGGTGGTCGTAAATGTAGTAACTCCGTCCCGACGTCGCGGGAACAGTTGAAGCCCTTGGTTCACTTCCGTAAAAGGACCACTGATTTGTTGACGGATTTCCAAATCGCTCAGCTGGTTGGTTCCAAACTCGTCGACTGCCGACAAAGCCTCGATCAAAATATCTTTGTCCCCTTGCAAACCCCGAAACGGAGCATCGATCACAGCCCCAATACCACCTAAGGCTCGAGCATGGACGGGGGGCAACGGACTCGAAAGTCCGAAGATACCGTTGGGCAACTGTTGGAAGTTGGAGATAGAAGGTCCACGGTTGATACCTTCGTTTACTGCCCGTGTGATCGCTTGAGCCACGTCTGGGAATCGCCAGCCGCCGTCAAGGCGGATAGGAATGTTACCCGAAGCGACCGCACCCCCAAAAGTAAATTCAAATGTCCGTCCGCTGGATCCCGTTCCATCGATATCCGGTACACCGAAGATGGTGAAGGTTTGGCCTTGTTGGTATTGGCTTGCATCTTCTGCAACGATCACAAAATCTTGCATGTGTCTTGCGCTCACCGTGATTCGGTACGCACCTGTCGTGCTGCCGGCCCTGCGGTTCGCAGAAGACAACGGATCGTAGGAAGTATTCCCAACGGAGCTGACCGCTGCGAAGTAGACACCCGGTGCTGTCGCCGTGAAGTCAGCGTACGAATCCAAGCTCGCCGCTTCCCCTCTTGCAACGTCATTGTCGCTAAAGGTTCTTCGCTCACCAAACGCATTCGTGAATGTTTGTGCAACACCCCGACTATCGAAGATCTGGAGATAGGAGTCTAGCCCCGAACCTGCCGAGTCGATATCGATAATCGCGCGTTCGCCTACCCCAAGCTTGAATTGGTAGAGATCGACGTCGCGATTCGTTATCCTCGGATCACCGGAACCGATGAGGAAAAGTGACTTCGCTGCATTGAGTCTTGCTCCTGTTACGGTTGTCCCATCCATCGCGGCGATTGGGTCTGCACCTAGTAGGATGGCCGACTTGAGTTGGCTCACGGTAGCCTTCGGAGCATAGCCCGCGAGCAATGCAACCACACCTGCAACGTGCGGGGACGCCATGGAGGTACCGCTGTTAATTCCATATCCACCGCCGAGCGTTGTGCTGAGGATATCAACGCCAGGAGCAGAGAGATCAACCGTGGTTCTTCCGACGTGCGTAAAGCCCGCGTTTCGATCTCGATTGTCGGAGGCTGCAACCGAAATGATTCCATCTAGCGCATAGGTAGCTGGGTAGAAAGCATTGACATCATTGTCATTAGAGAAGTTTCCTGCTGCTGCAACAAACGGGATTCCAGCGTCAATACTTGCTTGTATCGCGTTCAAGAAGGCCTGATTGAATCCGCCACCTCCATAACTGTTGTTGCTCACCACGATGTTGATGCCATAGCGAGTTTTCATCGTCACCATGTAATTCACAGCTTCGATGATTCCCGCCGCTGAACCACCACCCAGCCCAAGAACCTTGAGGGCCATAATCTTGGAATTCCAACTAACGCCGGACACTCCAATACTATTGTTGCCAGCAGCAGCCGTCGTTCCAGCTACGTGAGTGCCGTGACCTGTATCATCCATAGGGTCCGAGTCCGCGTTGGCAGTATCAATCCCGTAGATGTCATCCACATAACCATTTCCATCGTTGTCGATACGATCCCCTGCAATCTCACCTGGGTTAACCCACATGTTTGCTCGCAAGTCTGGATGATTGTAATCGACACCTGAATCCAGCACGGCGATGACGGTTTGGCTAGAGCCGACAAACGTATCCCAAGCTTCGGGCAAGTCTATGTCGGCGTCGACAACTCCCCCGGTTTGTCCGACGTTGTTGTAGTGCCATTGTTGAGGATACTGAATATCATTTGGCACACGAGACGCCGTGTAAATCGGATCCCTTTCGGCTTTCTCGACCTCAGGCAACTGATTCAAGGATTCAATCTTGACTACCGTGTTCTGTGTTGGAGTAACTCCGACCAACAAGGTGTTGATGAAATCAAACCTCTTGATGACTTGTAATCCCTCAGCAGCTAGTATCTCGGCTTGACGGGCTACACTTACTCCTTCGATGAATTGAACAAGGAATTGATCGGCTCGGAAACTCGTTCCCGAGCTAGTCGTACCGCCAGATCCACTGCCAGTTCCTGCGCTGGATGAAGCACTATTGGAAAGCCCATTGCCGATCATCCCCACATCGCTAAAGAACAGAGGATTGTGCGCTGTCCCCTGAAGCGTTTGTGTTGCTGTCGCGATCGTGTCGTTGGACTCTACCGTAGCTGAATCGGAATGGAAACTCGCACGGCCGTCGCGACCAATAATCGTGTTGTTCACGATGCGAGCTTGTGGTTGAGGCATTTCCCCTAGATCAAGCTGACGAATATCGAGAGCATTAGAGTACCCGCGTGGCCCTTCCAAATACTCAAGAGTCGTTACCCCCTCCAAGTAAACAGCAGGACGATTGAAATACTCTGGGTAGCCATACGAGAACGATGTTGGTGGAGCAAATGGATCCGGTCCCAACATACTCTCCGCTACCGTCGCGGTGATCGTATGAGTAGTACCATTGCTAACCAAAATGCTGCTGAGAATCGAATCTCGCAATGCGTGCATCGTCTCGTACGCGTTTGTCGCGAACGCAGTGCAGTTCGTGCAAGTGAGTCGTTGGTAGAAATCTCCACCTGTATCGCGATACCATCCTAAAGAACTATCGGGAGCAATTCCATTCCCTTCCACCTGACCACTACCACCCGTTGGACCGGCGGTAGGTCCTCCAGACAAATCATCAAACTCCAAACGAATCCTGGTCCGATCGGCATCGATCACGAGAGTATCTTGATCATCGATAAATGATCCAAAGTGTGTCGGCGACGTCGCATTGTTCACGAACGGGTTATAGTCAGCCAATGCAGCATTCGGATCCGCGTTGAATGTGTAGGGAACTTCGCCTGGCGAGATCATCCAAATCGGTGTCTCACCCTGAATAATCACACCCCCGAGTCCGCCCTCTTCTAAAACGTTGTTCTGTACAACAATACCAGGGACCAGTCCGCCTTGCACAGAGTTGTTCGGTTGTAGTAGATTACGAACGGCTTGCGTACCCGCGACCTTCGGAATGTTCTGCAAGGAAACACTGTTTCTGTCGTCGAAGAAATCGAACGGATCGATCACATCACGAGGATCTTGCAATCGAGCCGGTGCTTCACTAAAGATTCCGTAGTCTCGAGATTCTCGGATGTAACTGTTCTGAATGATGACCTGCGATTGCTCGCGTCGAATGTTTCGATCGGAAACACCTTCATGGAATATGACAGACACTCGGCCGGCCGGATTGGCGGACTGAACGGAGTTGAAGTAGGCAGATCCATGCAAGTCTACCTTGGCATCTCGACCGCTGGTGCCACTGACGACTCCATTTGACGAGGCAGCTCGAATGTTTCCTTGGAACTGAGCTTGAACTCCGCTCGAATTCACGGCGTCGCGAATGGTACGTGCCACAACGAAATTCGCATCGGTCGGAGTGAATCGAACTGGAACGTTGCCCAGCCCGACGTTCGCATCGGTTGAGAATTCGAATGTGATCAATCGTCCACCATCGGATAAGGTGAATCGATCGCCATCGGTCAGTACTGAACCGGCTGGAGCAACCAAGGTAATCTGTTCAGCGAGTCGGTCGTTCGTGTCGATCGACTTCGTCAACGTAGGACCACCTGTGCTGTTCGAATTGAAGAATTGATCTCCCAGTCGAACTTCCAACTGATAAGCACCCGTCGTCACGGTCGTCGAAGGAACTGGCACCACGGCGAATGTTGGGTTCGGTTCACCCGAACCAACACGGGCACCATTCAACAATTGGATATGGACATTCCGAATAACCGTGCGCGATGGATCATCGTTACGAGCTCGGAACTCGACTTGCAACCTGCGGTCCTGTCCTGTGGCGAAGTTCGTGCCATATTGGCTGATGTCAATAACTGCTGATGCAGGACGCCCGGTCACCAACAATGTTGCTCCTTGAAGATTTTGGTTGACAGTCGTTGCAATGCGGACTTGGAAAAATGGATCATCAGCATCGACAACAAACACATCCATTTGGCCGTTGAACACTTCGTAATCAAACGCAACTTGTGGCCCATCAAAAAATCGATCGTACGTGGTGAGCGTGAATGGCCGAGTCTGAACAAAGCTGCCAGTTGCTCCACGTAGGAACGGTGGGAACAATGGATTTCCTTGCAACCCGGCGGGTGCAAAAATATTCCCTTGCCCAAGAAGGATTGGCTCGTTCGCCACTCCAACACTTTCACCACGTTCTGCAAATCCGATGATCACATTGTCAATCCGAGTTCCGTTAGGTCCTCGGAAGACAAGAGAAAGCCCATCCTGGCCTGCGAACGATCGCGTGACCAATCCACCGCCTGCTGGACGAGCGTTGATAGAACTCAGCGGAATCTTGACCGAGTTATTCGCACCAGGTATCAAGCGAAGCAAGCTAGCGTCTGTCGAACTAGCAACCGCGAATTCCGCGCCGCTCGACTCGCGAATAAATACTTCAAACGTTCCGCCGAGCGAACTGTAGTCCAAGTAGAGGTTTGGCAAATCTGCTGCCGCGTATGCGCCTAGGTCGAATGTTTTTGCCGAGGTCAAGACACCGGATACACCGATCGTTCGGTTGGCAGGCAAGAAATTTTGGACGACTGGCAAATCTGCCGTAGTCGTACCTGCGATTGCGTTTTCATCCACGATTCGCCGAATCGAACTGATGGGCTTCACGTTCGCCGGACTGAGCAATTTTGCTCGAGGTTGGTAAGCCGCAGAGGAGATCGCGACCAGATAATTTCCTTCAGGCAACGCAATAGGACCGACGAACGGATCGGCCGTACCTGTCGACCCACGACTAAGGTCCGCAACATCTGCAATCGACATCGGGCGCCCCTGATCGTCCGCTATGTTGCTCGAATCACTCGAGTAAACCAATCGATACTGCAATCCGAATCGGGCCGATGGTTCTTCCACGAATATGTTGATCGACGTATCAGGCCGGTTGAGACCATCAGCATAGTCCATATCGAACACAACAGAGGCATGACCACCCAGCAAGCTACCGACGATGTCTTGTTGATTCACTTCAAACGCGTAAAAATCGACATCTCTAAAGCTGCTCAAGTTTCCAGCAACGCTGAAACCACCCTTCGCCGATTCTAGAATGTTGCCGAGGTATTGAGGTCGATTACCGATTTGTCGCTCGACATTACCAAAGAAGAACCCGCCGCCGAACCCTGTCTGAATCCCGTTTCCAATGGCCGTGTCGTTATTCGCGAAAGAGGCACCATTTCGCACGCTTTCGTCTTCGCCAGCTTCACCAATCAACGGCGACTCGCCAGGCAATCCTCGCAAGCGAACGCCATTGGTCGCATAACGGATATCCGTGTAATTCACAGTCGAGCCCGCAAACTCTTGTGCTTCTCGCAATCGAACTTGCAGTTCATAGGAGCCAGAACTCAAGCCTGCACCCGACGCATCCGCGTTGGTGCTGGCACTGCGAACGCGGACAAAATAACTGCCAGGAGTTCCATTGGAACCGGGCAATCGAATTCGCATTCCAGGATCCAGCGGATTGACCGTCCCATCTTCCTTGACAACGTTGCCAGCGGTTAGCTTCGTACCTACGGTACGAGTGGCTAACGGATTGACATTGCTTCGATCGATGAGATCGGAGGTAAAAATCAAGGAAGGGTCGGAGGCTTCGAAGGTGCTATTGTCGCTTCGAGCCAATAACTCACCGTTGGCATTCAAGAACTCGATCACCATATCAAGGTTGTTGCGGGTATGGTCGATATCGAGCCAAACTTCAGAACCAGCGACACCGGTAAAGCTATAAACGTCGACATCTTCCGCTTGACTCAATACACCTGCAACAACGAAACCGAGACGCCGGTTCTCGTCGCCAGAATCTAGATTCGCCGCGAGTACGCCCAAAACTTGGGCTGTTCCAACAAAGCCATTGGGACCAGGTGCGGCTGCCGCAAAATCTTCGGTCTCCAAGACCATCGCCACATTGCGATCGTTCGAATATTGATCGAGCAAAATTCCACGCCAGTCCGCAGCCAGTGGAACCGACCCAATGCCGTCATTGTTCGTGTCGGTTTGAGGCTTGCCGTCAGGTTGCAATCCCGCACCGGCCGTATCATCTGCCAAACTGGTCAAGATAACAGGGAAACCTGGTTGCCCAACGAGATGGATGGTGCCACCCACTCGGTCGCGAGCCGACGTCAATTGCCCATTCGCCGTTAGGCCTGCACCCAGATTTCGATTGAAGTTCGAACCATAACCATCAAACTTCACGACCAACGATTCCGTCGGTGCACTCTGAAGCTGCAGACCACCTTCGTGCTGTACATTACCCACGAAAATCTCTTCAGTAACCACGTGAACAATATCGGTATCATCCCAAATACTTGCCGTGGTCAAAAACTGCCCGGCGCGAATGTTCAATCCATTCAAACCGTTGTTGAACATTCGATTGTCGCGGATCAAAGGTCCGCGGTTTGCCAAGTAGCTGGAATTGCGTTCGGCAAATCCCGTTTGACGACCGGTGTCTGGCAAGAAGTCGTCGGTCATGCTATTGAGATCGATCGTGATCGCACTTCCGGCATTACCTCGGAAAATGTTGTCAATGATCACAGGTTGTGCACCGCGAACGAAAACCGTTGCTCGTTCGTTGCTCAATCGACCCAATCGAGTTCCTGGCCCCTGGCCGCCGAAACCATTGGCATTGTTCTCAAACAGCGTATGTGCAATTCTCGCGTCTGCTTGATGTATTTCCAACGCATTGAATGCGCGGAATGTACTATCCAATCGAGTCACACCACCACCGAACGCAATTCGAGCATAGTCGAGACTAACATTCGTTGTTGGGCCGGCGTAGATGCCTCCCCAATCACCAGGTGCCGGCGACGACACGGAACGATTGTTGTTCGTGTCAAAAGTACCACCCGCTCCCACCGTGTCATCTTGGCGGCTTGTAAAGACGATCGGCAATCCGTCCAATCCTTCCGCGATGAGGTTTGCGCCAAAGGTCAACTCGATCCGGGCTGCCTCCGACTTGATAACCATACCTGGATCAATCACCAACGAAGCATTGAGACGTGGTCGTTGGACCCCCAAGCTTTCGGGAGCAAGACTGCCTGTCAAACTAGCTCCGGTGTCCAAGAAGGTCGTATTTCCGTCCTGCAAATCTGCAATCAACTGGAATGGGGAACCACCACCATTGGCACTTCGATACACCCGTCGCCCAACAAAGCCAGCCAGTGTCCGAGGAAGATTGTCGAGTCGCACCGAGCTATTCGCACCCACAACTACCGAGGAAGTCGGATTCGAGGCCAGTCCTTCGCGACCACCTGCGTCAACCATCACCACGCGATACGTGAATCGACCACCCGCCGGCAAAGTGCCACCTGGAACCTCCGTCAAAGCGACCGTCGAAACATCCGCTCGATCGCGAATCAATGTTCCCCCAGCGAATTGGCCCACATCTCGGAAGGACGAAGTATTGCGATCTAGATTGGCCACTAAGTCGTAAGGACCAGTTCCTGTCCCCTGGCTTCGATAGAGTCGTCGCTCCACAAAGTCGCCAGTCGCTCCAGGCAAGCTTGCAATCGAAATCGCTGTTTGCCCAGCCAATAGGTTTATCGTAATCGATGGATCGGACGGAATACTCTCATACCCGTTGCGATCGACGAAGGTGATCTTGTAGTTGTAGAAACCAGGTTGCAATAAACCACCCGTGTTGGGACCGACCGAGATCAAGGCAGATGGTGGCACCGTGCTATCGAGCAATGCACCCCCTGGATTCCCATTGATCACCAAATTGTCCGTCAACACGTGAACGATATCGGTGTCATCGAAACGTCCAGGAACGTTCAATCCGGAATCGACACGAATGAAAAGACCGTTCACGGAATTGTTCAGCAACGTATTCCGTTTGATATTCGGACCCACTCGATCGTAATCGCTGGTAAACGAGCCGCTCGTTTGGAAGCGGGGTTCGTTGAAATTCGTTTCTTCAAAACTGCTGGGCAGCGCGCTGATCGCAGCACTAGAACTGCGCGTAATCACATTGTCCGTAATCGTGGCTCGCGTTCCCAACAGCTCAATCGGATTGACCGTTTGAGTTACGGATTCTACGTTGAGCGTACCACCACCGAATCGGATGTCTGCAAAACCGATGTGCTGCAGGAAGATGCCTTGATTTTCCAAATCGCGTCGGCCAGCAGCAACATCAAGCTCGCGGTTGATGCTGATACCACCCCAGTTGCCTGGCGTTGGCGTTGTGGTCGGAAGATAGGTATCCAGCCCAATGGTCTCATCTAACCAGGACGTGAAATATACACGGCCTTCTGCTGTGGAACCGCTGGCCGTGCGTTGTGCATTGCCGTTTGCATCCAAAAGAACAGGTGCTCCCAACACCTGCAAAACACCACCGGAACGATCGATGTTTACATTCGAGCTTCCAATCCCGATTCGAGCGTCTCGCAGTTTAAATACAGCCCCAGCATCGATGATGGTCGTAACGCCACGAGGCACATCCATACTTATACCGTCCGACAGTACCGAGCCGGAGAGCAATCCGCGGCCAATTTCGTACGCGAAGTTATCCCCGACGGTTGCCAAGTTTCCGTCCAACCCACCATTGCCCACGATTCGAACAATATCACCAGGCTGTGCTGCCGCAAAAGCATTCGGTACACCAGCAGCCGAAATATTGTTGAATGGATTTGCAAGACTTCCGTCCGCATTCGGTCCCGCCGATTTGTCCACGAAGATTGTCTTGCCTTGAATGTCGATCAATCGCAATGCCGGATCGAGTGTAATCGATCGTTCTCCGGTCAGGCGGATGCTCGAACCAAATGCATTCGCAGTCACTCCCAACTGAGTTCTTGCATTGATAGCAGCAGCCAAGGCGGATGCCAAATTGCTCGCCGTTGCCGCTGGACTAAAGGGAATGGCAAAGCGACCAGGTTGAACTCCATTTCCCGTATCAAACTCGAAAACGTTCGTCGTACCGCGTCCACTCACGATGGTAACCGTTCGACCTTCCAACGACGCAGAACCGCCTGCGTTGAAATTAATCACTCGATCGATAGGTCGCGTTTGGAACCAGAAATCGTGTGTTCCTCCAGGTTTTCCATCTGCGTCACCATCGAATCCGACGGCCACGCCATTCGCCTCGGTACCGACCATGTCCTGAATTGCATCCCGTGTATCCACCGCCGCGCGGAACGTGAGTCGCAATTCGTAGTTGCCTTGCGATTGTCCGCCAAAGCCGCTGTTCGCCACAGCTCCGTTGTAGTCTGCGTTGCCGCTAGCACTCACACCCAAGAAGTAGACGCCGGTCCCCAGCGACATCTTGATCAACGAATCTTGACTGAAGTAGTCGTCGTTTTGCGATACCAACTCCATTTCGCCACCTGCCAGAACCACGGGATTCTGGGTCAATACATTGCTACCAACCTTCGTTGTGCCAACCCCTTGGGTTAGCCGAACTCGAACCAGCGAACTCGCTGCCGGCGAGTTGTTGATCGCATCCATAATGTCTTGGACAGTGCTCTCAGAACCGATCGTCGTATTAAGATCGATACTCAAAGCATTTGGGAAAGCGATGATCGAAGGCTTAACGTTGGCCCCCTTTTCTGATTGCGTGAAGAAAATCTGAAGCTGATTTCCCTTGGCTCCAGATTTCACCGCTTCGAAACTCAAGCTCAACGGAACGGTCGATCCGAACGAAGTGCTGGCAACCGCTTGCTTTTGACGGAAAAGAGAAATATTGGTGTTGAGTGGACTGCTATTGCCCAGACGCTGTGCGTAGGTTTCCGCAGTCAACAATCCCACTTGCCCCGAGGTCCCAAGATCCACTTCGAATCGATAAAGATCGATATCGGTACCATCTGGACGGTGAATGAATCGACCATGCAATATGTCTTGATTGCCAGGATAGACAGGTTCGTAACGCTCATCGCTCGCCGTCAACTGAACGTCATTGATATCGGTCAAAGGCCCCGAACCAGCAAGGAACACTGGGTCCAATCGCATCAATGTCGTTTCTGGTAAATCACCTGCGTGGTGCAACCCCAACGCCATCCCAACCGCTGCAGCCATCGTTCTAGAATAGCTTGCGCCGTACTCGGTTCCCCAAGTGTTGGTTGCCGACAGAACAATCAAGGAATTCTGGAAGCTCGTATCGATACGAACACCAAAGTTACCTTCGTTCTGGAATTGAGTGCCAGCCACCGGAAGAATACCACTCACTGGACCGGCAGCAATGGTTAGGCCGATATCAGCGGTCTCTACAAACTGAACGCCGATATACTTGGACCATAATGCAAGGACTTCACGCGCCCGTGCACGCTGCTCCGCGTTGATGGCGTTTGCCATCGGAAGCCCAGTATTGGTCGTCGCGTAGGTCGCTCGGAAATTGTAATAGATGGTCGTGATACCATCCTTCTTGTCCGCACCAAAGTTTGGATTGACGTGATCCTCAAAACCGGTTGCCAAATTCTGTGCCAACCTTCGATGGGCGGCGTCATCACTGGCCCCCTGCAAGTCCAACAAATATCGCTCGGGATCAATTGCCGACGAAAGTACAAGACTGGTTTGGGCCGTCAAAGCCGAACCGATCATACCTAAATTCAACGAAGTGTCGAATGTGCTTCCTAAGCCTAACAAGGTCACTGGCGAATAGGCCAAGCTCTTGTCGCTCACTATCGTCGAAAAAATGCTACCGGGTTCGAAGTCAACGCTGATCAAAGCGGATGCAGGAATCGAATTCCGTATCGCATCAACAAACTCTTGGGCGGTTACCACAGCACCGCCAAAGTTCACTGTCACCGAGCGAACGCCTGTCGTAACCTCGAGTCCATTGCTGCCGCTGTTCGTCACGACGACCTGGACACCGCTACCGGCTTCACCTACCTGGAGCGAGGTGAAGCGAACCTTGGTTGCACCATTTGTATTCAAATCCGAAATAGCGGTCGCGGACGCTTCTTGACGGGCTGGCGGCAATGGAGCCGTTTCTCGAGTTCCAATTCGCAAACGGAATGTGGATGCTCCAGCACTCGAACCGGCTAGATCGTTAATGTCTCGATCGAATACCAACGTCGCCGTATTGGCAGCCGCATTGTACGCGACCGTCGTTGGATTGAAATACAAATCGTCGGTGTTGCGAACTGTGTTTGATGTGAAGATCAGTTGATAAAACTCTGGGTTCTCAACGCTGCGTGCCGTCGGCCGTCCATTCGCATCGTTCTCGACCAACAGCTTGTCGTTGTCAAAGTAAACGACAATGGTGTCCCGCCGCTGTTGCAACTGTCCATTCACTCGATAGGTCGGTTGAGGTACCACGGAAACCACTTGCGGTCCCAAATCCAACCGGAAATCAATCGTGTCTTTACGCGTTCTATCAAGCGAAGGCCTGAATAAATTCCCTGGAGTCGAACCTTCTGGAACATTCCGAAGACCTACGATGCCCAGCCCCGGATCATCAAATCCAAAAATCTCGATTCGGTAGTTATCGTCCTTCAGCGCTTCCGCAAATCGAACGGTCACCTCGTTCTGATCCGGAGATTGACCAACCAACACAGCACCAGGTACAACTACGGAATCATTCGCACTACTGAGAACTATCGGCGAATAGCTCGCTGGGGCATTGGATCCGATACGAGTCGATCCGAGGCCTCCATGGATCTTGGCCCGAACTGCTCCGTTCAAGACCGCAGAGGAATTGACCGCATTGACCAACTGGTCTGCAGTGGTCGTGGTCGTCGCGTTATTGTTCAACACCAGCGAGATCGTGTTGCCGCTTAAACCAACTGTCGGTTGAGCATTTGCCCCCAAATTGGCCAACATCACGTTGATCGTGAACGACCTTCCCGGCTCAGTCGAAGTGAACTGAATGTTCACTCTGCCAGTGCTACCGAAGTCGCTGGTTGTGCTCGCTAGATCAAAAGATCCGTCCCCCCCCGCACGTGAGATGCGAATACCGGAGACGGTCGATGCGTCGATAAGCTGTGCATCATCAAAACGGAAGACCAACTCACGAGGAGCCTGCGTGAGAACATCGCCGCTCTTCAAAAGCTCGCTCGTGTTCTGCTGGATCCCGATCAGTTGAGGCCCAACCGCCATCAATTGACGGGGCTCCAATGCCTCGAGAAGATAGCGTCGAAACTTAGTCCGTTTCGATTGGCTATTCCCAATATTCGCGTTCTGATCAGTCTTCGATAGAGAATTCTTGTTGCGAAACCAGCGGATGGTCATCACCAACCCTCAGTGCAAAGGTAGCTTGAACTCCCAGGGTCAAAACAACCCCAGGGAAATGACGAGTTTGTGTGTCTCGCAAGGCTAAATAAAGGCGTTGGTTTTCACCTTGCCCTTGCCTGACCTGCGAGAACTCACGTTGTCGAGTATAATTAGCCTAGGTTTGGATGCAAATTTGTAAGCTTCAGGCTAACCTTCCCGACGGCTCGTCACTCCACTTTATGGGTGGTTTCGCCAGCCAGGATTGCCGCACGAGCAAGCCAAATTCTACCATTCAAGCCAAAAATACTCCGTCAAACCGTGCGCAACTGAACGGTTTTGCAGAGTTTGACGTCGATTTGGATGATAAGAGTGGCGTTTAGTTCCCCTGGGAATGAGTGGAAAATTCACCGGAACAATTAAAGAAATAATTTTGAATGCGATTCGCCGTGCTGCACCACTCGCTCCCTGAAAACAACATCAGGCCTTCTCATTGGGACCTTTTGCTCCAATTCTCAAACTATCAGTTTGTCGAGGAAAGGTGTCTTGATTGCTTCGAATTGAACCTACCCCCAGACCAATGGTCTTCTTTGGCGGTTACTCGACTGCCAAGTCATCGAGCTCTCTACTTGAATTACTCAGGGCCTATTTCTGGCAACCGTGGATCGGTGGAACTGGTCTTAACGGGCGAAATGAACTGGCACGTTCGAGAAGAGCATAACTTCGAGTTCGAACTGATCGCGGATCCAAGCAGTCATCCAAACCAATGGAATGTAAGCGGCCAGCGATTCCAACTATCGCGACAAGGGGAGGATTATTGGTTCCTGAAGCTGCAACCATCCAGGACTAAAAACATAGAAATGCAATAGACCTTTACCTAAACTCACACAACCAACAAAAGTAGCAGGCACGCCCCGTCGTGCGTCCGCTCTTTGAGATCTGCTGGGATTCTAGGTGCACGGCCCATGGAACGTTGCCTGTTCCTTTGACTTTTGTCGGCTCTATCTAAACTCCCTTGGCCCAGTCCCGGCGTTGACGGCTGCTCGGAATCCCCATTTTCTTGCGGTACTTCGTAATCGTTCGTCGGGCGACTCCCAAGCCATGTTTCTTCAATTCATCAACTAAATCGTCGTCGCTGAGCGGGTTGGATTTCTCTTCTTTGTCAATGATTTCCTGCAGCTTCATACGAATCGTCTCGTAAGCGACATCCTCCCCATCCGCGCTCGTCGTTCCAAAAACGAAAAAGCGACGCAGGGGAAAAATGCCCCGAGGCGTTTGTATCCACTTGTCATCCACTGCTCGAGAGACGGTGGTGACGTGCACGCCGACTTTCTCAGCGATTTGCTGCATTTTTAGCGGTTCGATCGCTTCGGGACCTTCGTCCAAGAAGCGTTTCTGATAATTCACAATCTCCTGCGAGACCCGAGTCAATGTCCGCCTTCGCTGCTGAATCGACTCGATCAACCACTGAGCACTGCCGATCTTTCGCTTGATGAACTCCCGTTCCTCTTCCGTCGCAGTCGAATCGGACAATCTGTTTCTGTAATACTCGCTAATTCGCAACGACGGGAGCGAATCGTCGACTAGCCTGACCGTGTAAACACCATCTTCGTTCGCTTCGACCACCACGTCGGGCGTTACGAGAGGGACGATAACTTCCATGAAGGCCGCTCCCGGTTTGGGATTGAGTTGATGAAGCTGCTCGCGGACTTCCTTGATTCGCTCGATCGAATAACCGGTCTTCTTTTGGATTACCGGAAAGCGATTCTCTGCCAAGTCATCGAGATGCTGGGAAATGACCATCCGCATCTCCTCCGCCATGTGCATGTCCGGTCGGATCTGGTTGAGCAAGCATTCCTTCAGGTTTCGAGCCGCAATTCCGGCTGGTTCCATCGCTTGGACAATCGCCAATGCTCTCTCGGCCAACGCTAAGTCGGCCGCTTTATGATCCGGTGGCAGGATGTCTGCCAGCGATGTTTTCAAATATCCTCCGTCCCGGGCATCGAGGCATGAGATGATCCTTTCGGCGATTCTCTCTACCTCGTCATCGATATCCAGTTCAGCCAATTGATGCAACAAATAATCGTTCAACGACTCCGGTCGTTCGGCAGCGTTTGCCATAAGATCGTGAGCCCGATCCGAATCTTCCTGCATGCGGTTGCTGGAGCGACGGAAATCATCGAACGTGTCGGGCATGTCGCCGTCCATGTTCGCCAAGCGTTCAAAATCTTCTGCGTTGGACTGGCCATCTTTGACGACCAGCTCTTTTTCGTCTTCCGTTCGCGACGAGTTCTGGTTGTCGCTGTCTTCGGATTCTTCGTCCGGCAGCGTCTCGTCCCTTTCCTCTACCTCGAGCATCGGGTTTTCATTCATCTCTTGTTCGATGCGTTCCTGCAAAGCCAGAATCGGCAATTGCAGAATCTCCATCGACTGGATCATCCGTGGCGCCAATTTTTGGGTTTGTATTTGGCGTGCTTCGAGCCCGAAGGAAAGACGCATAATTCAGGTAAATCCCAGTGAAACAATGAAACGTGACCTGTACACTCTACCACTTTCCGATGCCGAAGTGCAGACTTGACGGAAAGATAATCCTAGATAGCGGAACGAAATTTGCTCGTGTCGAAGATTGGCTAGCGTTTGTAGCAACCACGATTTTGAAAGGAACATTTCCATCGAACCTTCCCAAACCGCCCCTTCCGAATCAACCGCATCTCCTACACTCCGCGAGGTTCAGTCCATCGTTGACACTTGGATTCGTACAATTGGGGTAAATTATTTCTCCGAGCTCACCAATCTTGCTGTTTTGATGGAGGAAGTTGGGGAATTAGCCAGATTGATGTCTCGAACGTTCGGTGACCAAAGCTTCAAACCGTCAGACCGGAACTCCTCCCTTTCCGACGAAATGGCAGATATCCTCTTCGTGCTGGTGTGTCTCGCCAATCAAACCGGAGTCGACTTGACGAAAGCTGTCGAAGAGAACTTGCGAAAGAAGACAAACCGAGACGCCGACCGACATAAAAACAACCCCAAGCTTTCCGGCCCGCAATAATAGGAACGCTTCGGATTGAGATAAAAGCAACAGCCCGTCAAACTTCGCGTTTGAGATACTGTTAGGCCCTAATCGTCACAAAGAGACCAGGGGAAAAGGCTTTCACAGTGAACTATTCAAAGTGAACTACACGACACAAAGACTGAGGATCGAATCGATATGAGTTTGACAATTATGCGGCGCATCAAGTTTTGCGCAGGACATCGTCTTTTCAAACACGGCGGTAAGTGTGAACATTTTCACGGCCATAACTACGTTGCAGATTTCTTCGTAACCGGAGACACCCAAGATACCGTCGGACGAGTCATGGACTTTGCAGATCTCAAATCGAAATGCAAAGGCTGGCTCGACGAGAATTGGGACCACAGCTTCTTGGTGTTCGACCAAGACGACAACGCGATCGAAGCGCTCCGCATGGTAAAGCCGTCGAGATTGTTCTTGATGCCTTACAACGCAACGGCCGAAAATATGGCACGTTATCTTCTCGAGGAGGTTTGCCCTAAGCTCCTCGAAGACTCGGGCGCCACAGCGACACGCGTACGAATTTGGGAAACCGACGAATCGTACGCGGAAGCCTGCATCGACGAACGCCATGGACTCGTCCTGTCCAGCTACGACGCAGACACCTCCGATCGGTAGTGTTGTAGACGCTGCATTTTGAGCAAGCTATGATGCATGGTTCCGTAAGCTTTCCCCAAGCCGCCCTCCCCCGGCCTCGCGGCCTCGGGAAACTGCTGATTTAAGCCCGGCTTGTTGGTTCTTGATGAGCCGTTGGGCGCTAGCCCCGGTTGCCGTATGTGGCGAAGCCACTAAACCGGGGCTAGCGCCCAACGGGTCACTAAATCAGCAGTCTCCTCGGGAGGGCTAAACGATGGGTGGCACCTTCGTAGGTCAGTTATTTACTCTCCAAACAATCCAAATCAAAGGCTAGCTCCATGTTGTTTTCGCGTCGCGATTTTTTGTCTGCTTCCGTTGCTACAACAGCGATGGCGAGTGTCTCGTCACTCCGATCGAACGCTTCTGCATCCTCCCCCAAACCTAAGAAGCTGGTGTTGATCGCCGGCACTCCTAGCCACGGACCTGGAATGCACGAGCACAACGCAGGAGTCCAACTCTTTCACCAATGTTTGTCTGGGATCGATGGCCTCGAAGTCACGTATCTATTGAATGGATACCCCAAGGATGATTCCATCCTTGATTCTGCAGATGGCCTCATGGTCTACGCCGATGGTGGCAAAGGACATCCGTTGGTTCAAGGGGATCGCTTGAATCGGATCAATGGACTCATTTCAAAAGGACTTGGTTTGTTTTGTTGTCACTTCGGAGTGGAAGTGCTCAAGGGAGAACCTGGTGACCGTTTCCGCGACTGGATCGGCGGTTGCTACGAACACGAATACTCCTGCAACCCGATGTGGAAGGCGGAGTTCAAGAATCTTCCGGAACATCCGATCACCCGAGGCGTTTCGAGTTTTTCGATCCACGACGAATGGTACTTCAACATGCGATTTCGCGACGCGATGCAAGGGGTGACTCCGATTCTTTCCGCAACGCCTTCAGATGAAACTCGCAATGGCCCATACGTTTATCCGAAAGGCCCTTACCCTCACATTCAAGATGCCAAGGGACGCATGGAACACTTGATGTGGTGCACGGATCGCGCGGACAACGGACGCGGAGTCGGTTTCACCGGCGGCCATTTCCACAAGAATTGGGCCGACGACAATTTCCGTAAACTCGTCCTCAACGCATTGCTCTGGATTTGCAAACACGAAGTCCCCTCAACCGGCGTCGAGTCCAAACTCACCGACGAAGACATGGCCAAGAATCTCGATCCTAAGAACAAGAAATAAGGCTCGCATTCCTTCGAGCCAAATCAGGTTCGTTGCTGACTCAATGCTCTATATCGCCGAGTTGCTGACGAAGCCGGCGAAGTATCCGGCTTCGCACTTGACGCACGGTTGCCGGTTGAATTTTGAACTCAGTCGCTACCAAGTCTGTAGCGACTTGATCGATTACGCTTTTCATAAAGATTTCGAGCGAACGAGGCTCGAACTCGCAACGGATCTGATCCAACGCTCGCGAGACCAAGCTCTTTAACTCCGCAGCAGAACTTGGTTCAGCATCGCTATCTTGAAGATCGGGAATCTCCTTCAGCTTTTCCATTGCCGAGGTTCCGCCTTGAGGAAGCGAGTGCAAACGATTGCGACGGAGTTGATCATAGATCTTATTACGCGTGATCTTCCACAACCAACTGCGAAACGCTCCGTGGCTCTTTTTCGCATCATACGTTGGCAGAGCCCGACTGACCGCCGCGAACACATCCTGAATACAGTCCGCCGCAGAGTGCGAGTCTAGCTCGAATCGATAGCACCAGTGCGCAATCAACGGACCATAAAGTTCCACCAATTCGTCCCACGCTCGCGATTCCTGGCAACGGACTCGCGAGATCAAACTGGCTCGATGGTATGGACCTCAGTCGATTAGCTCGGCTAACAGGTCCATTCTCGATCGCCAATGCATGCAGCTTGATGCATTCCGTGGCCCTCGGTCTATCACACGCTCATGCTGCCGGGATCGTTCATCGCGATATCAAGCCATCGAATCTCATGCTCAGTCGAAGCGGCCAGGTCAAGATATTGGACTTCGGCCTCGCACAAATCAGCTTGTGGGACAAAGCCTCCGCTGAACTAACGACCGTCGGTCAATTGATGGGAACGATCGACTATATGGCTCCCGAACAAGCGGAACGCGCCGACTCCGTCGACTATCGCGCCGATTTGTATTCACTGGGTGCAACATTGTTCAAGCTGCTTTGTGGGCGTGCTCCGTTGGCAGCAACTCCCGATTTGTCCCCACTCACGAAGCTGCGATTATTGGCAGCAACGGAACCTCCACGTCTTTCAACCTTGCGACCTGATGCTCCTTTGGCGTTGGTCGGATTGGTTGGCAGTTTCCTGGCTCGCGATCCGTCGATGCGACCTGCAAGTGCGGCCCACGCCGCTGAGATGCTGGCTAAGTTTACTTCGGAAGCCGATTTGTCATCACTGATGCGAGAGGCAGATGAACGCGCGGTGAAGGAACCGATGCGCATCGCGCCACCTTTGACGAGTATCGCAACACGAGAAGCAGCCACTCCTGCAACGACCGCATCGAGAGACGGCAGAGGACCATTCCTCCCTTGGGTGGCAACGGCAGCAGCGTTCGCGTTTCTCTTCGCAGCAGGTGTGTTCATCACCCTCGAGACTCAGAAAGGCCAACTCGTGATCGAGTCGATCGATGCCAATGTTGATATCAAGGTGTCGAAAGCTGGAAAAGTTTACGATTCCGTTCAGCTTCTACCCGGTGCGAATACGACGCGACTCTTCGCAGGTAACTACGAGGTATCGATTGGGACCGGTAGCGATCGATTTCAATTGGACCGAGACACGATCGAGATCAAACGAGGCGAAACGGTGATCGCCAGAGTCTTATCGTCTAACACACATGCAACGAAATCGCTACCTGTGCCGACGAAGGAAATCGCTTCCACGGAAGCAAAGCTCCCTGCCGTAAGTGAGACAGTGTATAACGGCAAGACTCTCTCGATGTGGTTGGACGAATTCGATCGCGAACGCAGTGAGAAAGCGATACAGAGCTCGCTCGAAGCCATTCAGGCACTCGCCACCGATTCCAATCAAGATCAAATCGTGGAAGCCATACTAGCGTCGCTTCCTTCCCATCCTCCTGTAAATGACTTTGATGCATTCATTTGTATTTGGCAAGTTGTTAAAGTTCCCGAAAGTTATGAGCGGCATTTGGTCAAGACTTTAAACACAAACAATGATGCTTGGATCAAAAGAGTTCTTCAGTATAGCGCGCTGCGTTGGAGGCAAAATGTGAAGCTCAGCGTGGAGCAGCTCCCGATCCTGGACTGGGCTGCTAAGAATATCTTGACCATGCATGGCACCACAAGTCGTGAACTTGTAGAGGCGGCTGGGAATTATTATGCGACAGCATTCAACACCATAGACTTGGAGCAAACGCTAGAAGCCAAGTACCTCAATCTCGTAAGCGAACACCCTCAACTAGGGCCCGACTTTTGGCTTCAGTTTACCCCCTTTCCTCCTTTTACTGCCAATAGAAGTAAAGACTCAAAGTGGAATCCGAGATTTGCGAGTCTCATCGAGTCCAAAGCAGCAAAGTACTTCCTCGATATGACGATTTCAGAACGCCATGTCGCTCAATCCGCGATGTTGCTGGCAAGTCTCCTGGGCGATACCGATACGAGTGGACGGCAAAAGATCGATCGTTCGGCAGAACTCATTCCAGTGCTTGCCAAGCGGTTGCATGAACTAGCAAAAACGCCACAGAGGCTTAGCGAAATGATTGATGTCGACCAAGCCTTCGGTAGTTTAACCGTGCCAGTGTTCAAACTTCCACAGTTCATTCCAGCTCAGCTTGGCACATCGGTAGCCGTGTCCTCATCAAATCCAGCAAAGTGTATTCTCGTACTTGAGTTGTTTGGCTTGGTAGAACGCCTTCAAGCAACAGACGCTTGCATGGACGACATCCGCTTGATTCGAAAAGCGACGGAAGTCAAAGCTATGGAAGGTGTGAGAAAACTAACAAAAGGCCAGTCCACGAACCCAAGAATTCAGCCGACCCCTCTTCAAATTAACATCTCTTGGCCGTCCGCAATATTGACGGTGAATGGTGCGCAAGTCGTTTCTAAAAAAGAGCTACTTGCGATAGCTATCTGCGGGCGTGCCGAAAGTTTTTTGCCCACCGCAGAGCGCGACGCACTTCACGCAGGTCAAAAGAAGCACCTGCTAGGCTATGAGATTATTGACAAAATGGACTCACTCGACAAAAACACCGATGGCTTCCTTAGCAAAGACGAAGCCCCATTTGCGAATTTTGACACAATAGACGTAAACGGCGATGAACAACTATCGAAAGACGAGTTTCTTGAGCACTCGATGGCAAAAGGCATCCCGCAATCTGTCCCTCAATCCAGTTTTCCACCTTCTCCACGGAAGCGCTGATCGCCCGCCAAATCTCAAGCATTATAAAGCCGATTCCGTAGCCAAAGCCGCCAGTGCATCACTCTTGGTGTGCGATGGCAGACGAGCCAGAACAACGAAACCACGTTGAATCAAAAAGCGATCAAACAAAGCACTTACGAACTTTCTTCTGCCCCGGCTGGAACTTGCGCACTCCCAAGATCGCTTCCTCCCGCATCCGATCCGGTGATCCAGGCCCGCGGCTCTTGCCAAAGTACTGCTTAAAGTTCCATACCAAATCGCACCACATCCCCTCTGCAATCCCCAGCTTTGCCAAAATCGGTGCAAAATCGACCGTGATCTTGCCCTTCTTTTCCTCCCGCCCTTGCCTGCCTGTCCAGTACAACAGCGCGAGGTAGTCTTCTAAACTCATATTCAAGAACCCCTTGTCGCTCGCCCGCACCCCATCCTTGTTTACTGCCGGCCCCGTGACTCGCGGATTAAACTCCATCGGTGCCAGCCACCCGTCGCGCGCAATTCGCGGTCCTCGCCGTGCCTTAGCGGCTTTTCGGCGTTTCGTCAGATCGTCGGGGGTGCTGTTCTTGAGTATCTTTGCAGCATCTTCTCGATTGATCGCCTGCATCGGAGCGGCAGCCGACTCTATGGTCTTGCCTTGCGCAGCCTTAATCCGATCGTACGCTGACGTAAATGTCGAAGTCTCTGGCGATTCCGCCATAGCAGCCCGAACCGGATTCAAATCCACATACATGCAACATGCCAGTAACGCTGCCTCGTCGAGAAGCCGCTGCGCTTTGAACCGCCCTTCCCAGAAGCAGCCTGTGCATTTCTCTTGTTTGTTGGCAAATCGAGCGATCGGCTCCGAAAGTGCTTTCATAAACCAAGATGCATCGGACAATCGAAGCCGAATGATCGCCATCCGCTCCGGATTGTTCGCTAGCGAATCCACGTCCATCGTGGTAGGATCTCCTAACTGTTCCTCGATCCGTTTCCCTGGGAAGATCTGCAACCATCGAAGAGCAACTTGTCTATCGGACCAAGTGGCGACGACATCTGGTCTAGTCCTCAGCACAACGTGCAGGTGATTGGATAGAATAGCGTAAGTCAGAACATCGATCCCGAATACAGATGCTAGCTTTTCAATCCGCTGACGAATCCATTCCTTTCTATAGGAATAGTCGGTCCCAGTAACGGAATCCACGCCGCTAAGGTAAGCCCTGCGGACGCATCTTTGCGTACAGTGTAAAATTGAAATTTCCTGCGGGCGAAACACTTCTGAACGTAACGGTCTTGGCATAACAAACTCCCCTTTGCAACCAATTCTACCACCCTCACCCAGAAATACAAGTGCCTGGCACAAAAAAATTCTCTTTATCGAGTTTTGATTCACATTGCTGCTCGAAAACGACAGCCATCATTTGATACGAAGGCAGGGCACCTAACACTTTGTGCTTTGCAAATCTCGTGACAAGGGAGTACATTTCTTGCGCAACGGTGAGGCGGTGAACCGTCCAATCCTCGTCCTTCTTCCAGCTTCCAAACAGCTGGTTGCGGCTTGGCTCGTAGCGATTGCGTAGGTCTTCAGGAAGCTCGAGGTAAGCGGCTTCATCTAAGCGTCGAAGCGGGATCAAGAAGCCTTTGATGGCGACTCCCATTAATCGTGTCCGGCCAAACGTAGCCATGTTGCTTTGCACATGCGTTGAATCGAGGCGCTGCCGAGAAACGTCGAGTTCCAATCGTTCGACAAGCTTGACCGTTACCTGCTGCATAATCTGGCTGGCCAGTTCGTCTTCACGAAAGAGTTTGTTGTATCGTTCGACAGTTCTCTCGCACATACTTTGCTGATGTGGCTTCAGTTTCAATGCATACTGAATGGATACATCGAACATGTAGCTATCGGCCGCGCGTTCATTAGACCAGTTCATGAACTCTTTGATTAACAACAGTCCGGCAACCGAGTAGAGTTCTTTGGTAGGACGCCCTATCACATGATGAAAATGTGCGGCCAAAGCATCGGCAGGCATCAATTCCAAAATAACCTTGCGAAACAAAAACTGCCACGACGATTGAAGTCGCCGTAACGCGACTGGCGAGAGGATGTCACCAAACTCGCTTGCAGATTGAACTTGATTTGGATCGACCAAGAGCCGGACCATGGCACTAACCTCCTGGCAACGGATTGAACCAAAGTCCATTAAACAGCTTCTGCAAACGCTAGCTTTTGTGAAAGGCAATATTTCCCCCCCCGACTTTTGTCGGCTGTGTCCTATCGCGAGCAATCGATTCCTCGGATTTCATTGGATCAGAACACTAATCTTCACTAATCTCCGCTAATAAAGAAAAGCAGTAGGATCGTGGTCGCTTTAGATTAGTGTGAATTAGCGTCGATTAGGTTGCCAGCCAGTCTGGCTATTCTCGTTAGTTGAAAGTTACTAACCATGGTAAGTGTTCGTTCGCCGTGTTGTCGACCAAGCAGCCTGCAATTTGCAGGCTGAGCCTTGGTAGACGATGACGTCAGCCGTAGCGCAAGCGAACTCGATTCGGCCTCGTTACCTAAGTAGGGAGTGGTCAAGGTGCCTAATCATCTTAAACCAACACTGGCTGGGAAGTAACGAACAATTGCACCAGTCAGGCTCCCCGGGGTGATAGGAGACAGCGGGCGTCAAATGAATAGTCAAGGCTTCTGGGAGAGCCACCTGGTGGTTACTGTGCAGAGCATGCGCTTTGACTAACCTGTCGTCGGAATCAATAACGACTAACAGGGCCAGCGTGGAAGTCGGAGAGGGGAATACGAGCGAAGAAGTCAGAGAAACACTGACCGAGCAAAGTCCCCTTAGCTTTTAACATGCAAGTCCGCTAAACGTAAGGAAAACCCGCTTGGACCATCATCCCACTACGGAAGAACCGAAAAACGAAGACCTACCCCCTGTGCCACCTGAGCCTAGTTTGGAATGGTGGGCAGTAAGAAGTAAAGTCAAGTTGCCGGTGAAAGTTGCCGAACTGCGGCGGAAGCTATATCTGAAGGCTAAACAAGAGTCGAAGTTTCGATTCTACGCTCTGTACGATCGCATCTATCGACGCGACGTACTTACTGCGGCTTGGTGGATTGTTCTCGCGAAGAATAAATCTCCCGGACTTGACGGCGTAACCTGCCAAGACATCGTGGATGCTCCTGGTGGTGCCAACAAGTACCTGGATGATCTTCACGAATCGCTCAAGAACAAAACCTACAAACCGGATCGTGTCCTACGGGCTTACATTGACAAGCCTGATGGCGGTAAGAGACCGCTTGGTATACCGACGATGCGCGATCGAATCGTGCAGACCGCAGCTGTTGTGATACTAGAGTCCATCTTTGAGGCGGACTTCCTGGATACCTCGTATGCTTACCGCCCAGGGCGTGACGCAAACGATGCGGTCCAAGCGATAGCAGGACACCTGCGAGAGGGTTATCGAGAGGTCTATGATGCCGACCTGAAAGGTTACTTTGACTCCATTCCACACGCTAAGTTACTTCTAGCAATCGAGAAGCGTATTGCGGATCGCGCAGTACTGCAATTGATCCAGATGTGGCTCCGATGTGAATTGGAAGAAACAGACTCTGATGGTAAGAAACATGTCACTCGATCGCAGAGAGGAACGCCGCAAGGTGGGGTGATTTCCGCCTTACTTTCGAACGTGTACCTACACTGGTTCGAAGTTGCTTTCCATAAAGAATCTGGTCCCGCTCACTTTGCGAAGGCGAAGATCGTACGCTATGCGGACGATTTCGTCGTGCTGGCTCGCTATCAAGGCAGACAGCTTCGTCAGTGGCTGGAAACGACATTGGAAGACCGATTTGAACTTACGATCAATCGAGACAAGACGAGAGTGTTCAATCTGAACGTACCTGGACATTCGTTGGACTTTGTTAGCTATACATTTCGTTACGATCAAGACTTGAGTGGTGGCAGACATCGATATCTTAACATTTTTCCAAGCCGTAAAGCTTTGGCAAAAGCGCGATCCGCCACTTCACCCGACCAAGCCGCAGTTTTATGCCGATCGTCCCAATGATAGCTGATATCAACCGATGGCAGACGGGATGGGTTAACTACTTTCGTATCGGCTACCCGCGCAAGGCGTTTCGAGCCATCCATGCCTATACGGTGGAGAAGCTTACGAAACACCTCAAGCGGCGAAGTCAGCGACCCTATCGGCCTCCTGAGGGGAAGTCGTTCTATGCTCACTTGCATGACCTTGGTCTGCGACGTCCGTGAACGACTTAGCAACTATCCTTGGTAATGCCTTCAGACGAAGTTACTGCGAAAGCCGTATATGGGAAATCTGTACGTACGGTTTGACGAGGGGGAGGGCTCGGCCAAAAGCCGACCCTCTCTACTCTACTGTTCCAGTTTGTTCAAGGCGCTAAACTTTGCATTCTAGCAATGACCATGTTCGGCCTTCGTACGTTAGTCTCATCGGGTGCGTTTCCCGGAGGAAATGGGCAACAAAGGATATGCACAGTGTATTGCATTTGTTTTGACACAGCCGACAAAAGTTAAAGTAGGCACATTCCATGTGCCGTCCACCTAGAATCCCTGCAAACCTTGAAGAGCGGACGGCACGACGGAGCTTGCCTGCTACTTTTGTCGGCGGTGTCTAAAGAATTCTACTGAAGGATTCTAAAGATCGTGCGGCAGAACTTATTCCAGTACTTGCCAAGCGGTTGCATGAACTAGCAAAAACGCCACAACGGCTTCACGAAATGATTGATGTTGACTAGGTGTTCTATGAGTTAACCGTGCCAGCGTTCAAACTTCCACAATTCCTTCCAGCGCAGCTTGCTGTAACCGTGCCCTCACCCAATCCAGCGAAATGTATTCTCGTGCTTGAGCTGTTCGACTCAATTGAACGCCTTCAAGCAACAGACGCTTGCATGGACGACATTCGCTTGATTCAAAAAGCGACGGAAGCCAAAGCTATGGACGGCGCAAGAAAACTGGCGAAACGACAAGGGAGCGATTCGAGGACAAGACAGCAAATGCAGCTCTCGGGATTGAGGTACGAAATCAAATGGCCCTTGGGAACTTAAGAAGTTTGGTTTGTGTTATGATACCCTATGGAAACAGACCGGAGCACGATCACCGACCGTGTTACGAATTCATTGCAACCTCTCCTTCCGATTCCAAAAAGACCTCCTCCCTTTGAATACAACCAACAACATCGAACCACGTGTGGATTCGTCGGGGATTCAAGAGCCACCGACAACTCTTTGGAAATCCCTTCGACAGATCGGTCCAGGAATCATCTTGGCCGGGACCATTGTCGGTTCTGGGGAGTTGGTATTGACGACCGCTATCGGTGCGGAGCATGGCTTTGTTTTCTTATGGCTCATCCTGTTTAGCTGTGTCATCAAAGTCTTTGTACAGATCGAGCTTGGGCGATACGCCATCTCCTCTGGACAGCCGACGTTGCAAGCGTTGCGCAATATCTCGCATTATCGTTGGGTGGGGCTTGCGATGTTGTATTGGTGGATTGGGATGTTGTTTTGCACGGTGTTTCAGCTAGGTGGAATGACAGGTGGCGTAGGGCAGTGCCTCAACTCCGCGTTTCCTTCGTTTGGGCAGAACGTGTCGTCCACATCGAGTTACGCATCCACTTGGTTGGGTGAGTATTTCTTCGCAAGACCAGAGTTGCCGTGGGCCGTAATGACTTGTGTTGCGACGGTTCTTCTGATTTATGGTGGCAGTTATCGACGCATCGAGAGTCTGACCACGATCATTGTCGTTGGAGTGACATTGGTGACCGTCATCGCGACGATTGCTCTCTTCTTCACAAGCTACGCTCCCAATCTTACGAGCATTATCGACGGATTGAAGATCCAGATCCCATCGAAGGGAGTTGCGCAAGCGTTTGCGGTTTTCGGGATCACCGGCGTGGGTGCAACAGAGTTGTTCTACTATCCTTATTGGTGCATCGAAAAAGGATACGCCAAGTTCGTTGGCCCCAACGATGGATCGCTCGCCTGGGAGACTCGAGCCAAAGGCTGGATTCGCATCATGCATCTCGATGCATGGATCAGCATGGTTGTGTTCACACTCTCGACGGTGGCTTTTTACACAATGGGAGCCGCCGTGTTGCATCCACAAGAATTAGTCCCCAAAGGCTCTGCTATGATCAACGCTTTGTCCGAAATGTACAAAGGCCCGTTCGGCGATTGGACTCAAGTATTGTTCTTGATCGGTGCTGGAGCCGTATTGTTTAAGACACTCTATCTTGCCTGCGCTGCCAATAGCAGGATGGTGGTCGATTTCATGTCGATCGTAGGAGCGATTGCAACACCAACTCCTTTGCTCAAGTCGAGGTTGCTCAAGTTGTTTTGTGTGCTCTTTCCCATCACAGCATTGGCGATGTATGTAGTGCAACGCGATCCGCAGTTGATGGTAAGGCTCGGAGGGATGGCCCAAGCGGCGACGTTGCCCATGATGGCCTTTGCAACGCTCTGTTTTCGGTACACCAAGCTTTCACCCTGTTTGCGACCGAGCATAGTTTCGGACGTGTTCCTATGGATTGCTTCGATCGCGATCTTGGTGGTAGCCATGTATGCTGTCCCGGATTCACTTTCGAAGATCGTGGCGTTGTTCTAGCCAACTTAGAGAGAGAGTCGACGATAATCAAAGTAGTAGGCACATTCCATGTGTCGTCACCCTAGAATCCTGGCAAATGTCCAAGAGCGGACAGTACGACCAAGAGCGGACAGTGGCGGAGTATGCCTGCTACTCTTGTCAGTTGTGTCAGCATAATGACGTCAAGCTGGAAACCCGACAAGCTGGAAGCTTATCCCACTGTGAGTGGAAACCCGACAAGCTGGAAGCTTATCCCACTGTGAGTGGAAACCCGACAAGCTGGAAGCTTATCCCACATTTGATGTCGGTAAATCTGTGGGGGAATTGCCAATATATGTCCGTTAGATTCGAATAGGTGCCATGAATTCCATGGAACCATCGGCTGAACCAGCTATCGAAACGAAACAGCTAACACGGGCGTTTGGCGACAAAATCGCGGTCAACGCCGTGGACTTACGTGTGGAGAAGGGGATCTTGTATGGCTTTCTTGGCCATAATGGCGCTGGAAAATCAACAACGATCAAGATGCTTACTGGGTTGCTGGCTCCCACCAGCGGTTCCGTTCAGGTACTCGGATACGACATGCTCGACATGCAGCAGAGCCTCGAAGCGAAACGTTACATCGGTGTCATTCCTGAAAACTTGGCCCTCTTCGACAACCTTACGGCAAAAGAGTATTTGACGTTTGTAGGCCGGATTCACGGGCTTTCGATGGATACCATTCGACAACGTAGCGAGGAGCTGCTCCATTTGTTGTCGCTTCAAAATGAAACGAAGAAGCTGACGCTAGAGTATTCGCATGGGATGCGCAAAAAGCTTTCGCTAGCAGCCGCTCTTCTGCCCAACCCCAAACTGTTATTCTTGGATGAACCGTTTGAGGGAGTAGATGCCGTTGCTGCGGTGACGATTCGAGAAATTCTGACCAATTTTGTCGCCAAGGGATCCACGATCTTCATTACGTCGCACGTGATGGAGATCGTCCAAAAACTATGTACCCATGTCGGCATCATCATGCACGGAAAGCTCGTTCTGCAATCGTCTATGAGTGATATCTTGGCAGAAGGTTCTTTGGAATCACGATTTTTGGCGATGGCAGGCGCAGATTCGATGAGTACATCAAAACTAGAGTGGTTAGAGAACCGATGAGCTCCTTGTATCAACGGTATATTTGGCCATCTCTGCTGTTTGTTTGGTTGCGTTATCGAATTCGTCATAATCAAGTGACACATAGTTCGAAGATCTTACAAGCGTTCGCGGTCCTCGGTATGTTCTTTGTCGTCATGTCGACGATAAGCGTCTGGGGTTGCGGACTGTTGGCTGGTGTTTTCGTTCCACGATTGATTGGACTAGATAACAACTATCTTCTCTGGGACCTTGCGGCCCTCGTAGCTTTGTTGAGCTGGACCGTTCATGTATTGAATGAAGCCCAACGGGGAGACCCGATCTCACTCGATCGAATTCTGCACCTTCCTGTTTCACCAGGTCAAGCGTTTGTGGTGAACTACTTAAGCTCGCTAGGTTCCACCGTTTTTTTGATGGCGGCAGGTGGATTCCTAGGGTTGGTGATCGGTTCGCTTTTCTCGGTGGGCCCCAAGGCGATTCTCTTTTTCTTTCCGATGTTCGCTTTCTTGTTTGCTATGACAGCGATCACTTACTGGTTGCAGGGTTGGATTGTAGGCTTGATGGCAAATCCACGCAAACGACAAACCATCATTGTGATGATCCCGATTGCGATCATTTTGATAACCCAAGTGCCAGTTCAGCTTATTCAATGGAGTTCGCAGAGCACGCGGCTCGAGTCAAATCCGCCCGTTAACCCGAAAGACGCGAGCCCTCCCAACGAAGCGAAGTCGGAATCAACGCTAGAAGAAACAACAGTCAAAGATTCTAGCGAGAGTCAAACGCCTGCCGTCAAAAGTGACAGTGATGCGTCAGCATCCGAAGCGGATGCGGTAACTCCAACGGAAGATACAACCGGAGTCGAAGGAAACTCGCTTGTGACGCCGACAGATGCCGAAGCTACTTCGGCGGATGCAAAGGATGCTTCGATTGATGCAAAAAACGCGTCAGAGATAGGAGCCAAGAAAAAGCAAGAGCGAAGGGAAGCAATGTTCGAGCGATTGAAGTCGATTGCTTCGATCGCCAATATCGCTTTTCCTCCTTTATGGCCAGCAGGAGCGATTCAGTCGTGGAGTACAGGTTCCATTTGGAACCCAGTTCCCATGTTCTTCTCTTTGGTCATGTTTTTGATTGGAGTTCAAGCATTGAGGCTAAGCCATCGAGCATCCCTCCGTTATTGGCGAGGAGAAGAGGACAAGAAAAAGATAGTCTCTCCCAAAACAAAAGCGAAAGCGGTTCGAGTGCAAAAAGAGTCTCGCCTTTGCGAAATAAGTCTTCCATGGATATCCGAGGAAACGTCTGCCGTAGTCGGAATGACTTGGGCGACGATGAAGCGAGCGCCAGAGATCAAAATGTTCATGTTGTTGCCAATGATTTTGCCGCTTATTCTGTTAATGGTATTCCGCGAACGCATGTCAACATCCAACGACTATCTGAAACTGACCATCATTTGTGGATTTTCAACATTTTTTCTATTGGTTGCATCGGGTGTCGCAGGCAACATGTTTGCTTATGACCGCTGTGGTTTTCGCGTATTCGTCCTTTCTGGCATGGACCGAACACGAATTTTGCTCGGACGCAATCTGGCGTTCGCACCGCTTTTGGGTTTGCTGTCCACACTATGTATTGTTGGATTCGCCATTCTCTATGGAGTGTCGTTGCGGTCGACATGTCTCGCGATGCTGACGACCCTGACAATGCTGCCACCTTATTTCTTGGTCATGAATTTGATGGCCATCTTGACCCCGTTTCCGCTGGCAGTTGGAAGTATTCAGCCGAAGCATTTTGACTTTACGACGGTCGTCATCAATGTATGGTTGTCGATGATTCTCCCATTCATCTTGATGGTCTCGATGATTCCCATCGGAGTCTATTTTTTGACCAACTCCTTCCTGCCGTCGATGGCGTGGATCCCATGGGAGGTGTTTGTAGGTATTGGGATGAGTGCGGCAAGTTTTGGTGTCTACCGACTCATTCTGCCGTGGCAAGGCCAATTGCTGGCCAAACGGGAGAAGGAAATGCTTCGAATCGTTACTTCCAAAGTAGAGTAAAACTGTTCGAAAACTAAGGTTGTCAAGCGAACTGAGAGTGTATAAACTTCGTCCATCGAATCGAGCCTAGCTCGAGAAGATAGCCCCGTGGTGTAATTGGCAACACAAGTGATTTTGGTTCACTTATTCTAGGTTCGAGTCCTAGCGGGGTTGTTTACCAGTCCGAGCCCGGTTTTTCCGGGCTTTTTTTATTTAGCCAGATCGAAACCATAGTTTAAAAATGCCAGAAATTCAGGCTTTTCGCGGTCTTCGATACAATTTGGCGCAGGTCGGGGCGCTCTCCAACTGCATTGCACCGCCGTACGATGTCGTCGACTCCGAACTTCAGGAGCGACTTTACGGACTTTCACCGTTCAATTTTCTTCGGTTGGATTTGAATCGGCGTGAGCCAAACGATGTCGACGAAAACGAAGTTTATCAACGAGCGGCGAAGATCTATCGTTCTTGGAAAAGCGAAGGGGTCCTGCAGATGGAGCCCGATCCCGCCATTTACGTTTACCATCAAGAATTTGAGCTCGCAGGTCGAAGGCGAGTGCGCCGTGGTTTTATGGCCAGAGTCAAACTAGAACGATTTGGCGAAGGAAAGATCTATCCGCACGAGGAAACTCACGCCAAAGCCAAAGACGATCGATTGAGATTGACCCGAGCTACTCAAGCAAATCTATCTCCAATATTCGGACTCTACCCGGACGAGAACAATGAGATCCAGGAAATCCTGGAATGGAAAACGGCTGGAGTTCACGGACTCGAAGCGACCGATCATTTGAATGTACTTCACCGCATGTGGCCAGTTTCGGATGTAAAGACCATCCAGCAAGTCATGGCGCTCCTGGCGGACCGCGAAATGTTCGTTGCGGATGGTCACCATCGTTATGAAACCGCTTGCAATTATCGTGACGAATTGAACGCCCGATCTCCGCTGCATCCTTCTCACCCCGCCAACTTTGTACTAACCATGCTGGTAAGCATGAGTGATCCAGGGTTGATTGTATTGCCAACACATCGGCTCGTCCATCAAGTGCCAGCCATGACAACGGAACAACTGCACGCCAAGTTATCTCCTTATTTTGATTGCGAGTTGGTCGGCGAGGGGCCGGAAAGCACAGGAGCGGTGTGGGCGGAAATGGATCGTTTGGATGAGCAATTGATCATGGCGCTCTACTCCAAGGCATCCAACCAGTGGACGCGAATCTCTGCCAAACAAGAGGCCGCTGATCGAATGGCGATCCTATCGCAACAGTATTCCGCTAATTGGCAAGAGCTGGGTGTCGCCGTCCTGCATCGATTGGTATTCGACGATCTGTTGGGATTGGCGGATATGCCAGAACCGACTTACGTGCATTCGGTACGGGAGGTCATCGATGGGTTGAAGGGAAATCTTGACGAAGGTTTGGATTATCAGCTGGCAGCCATGGTGATGCCGGCAACCATCGAACATATTCAATCCGTCTCGTTGAACCAAGAACGAATGCCTGCCAAAAGTACCTATTTTTATCCTAAGCTTGTATCCGGACTGGTTGTTCATCCGCTTACATAGCCACGACAAATGCATTGATGGAGGAGAGCATCCAATCATGATGTTGTTTGATGCCCATTTAGATCTCGCTCTCAACGGCGTAGATCTTAACCGTGACTTACGGCAAACGGTCGATGATATCCGTGCTCAAGAAATCACACTGGAGATGACGGAGCTGGGACGGAAGACCAATACGTTGAGTTTTCCAGAGCTGAAGGCATCCGGGTTAGCTGTCTGCTTGACCACGATGTTGGCGAGGTTGGAGCAACCGATCAACCATTCGTTTGGTTGGACAAGTCCGCAAACGTGCTATGCCATGGCGCATGCGCATCTGGCCTATTATCGAGCGATGGAACGATCCGGGGTTATGAAGTTGATTCGCACCAAAAGCGAACTAGCTGCTCACATCCGAGCCTACGAAACGGATCCGATAGGAACGCCATTGGGATACATATTGACGATGGAGGGAGCTGACCCATTGCTAACGCCGGACACGGTGTTCGAGTTTTACGATCATGGGCTGCGAGCGCTCGGCCTGACGCATTACGGAACAAATCGGTATGGAGGTGGCACGCGTAGCGAGGTTGGTCTGTCATTGGATGCACTGCAATTGTTGGCCAATTGCGATTCGTTGGGAATAACGATTGACATGACGCATCTTTCGGATGTTGCATTTTGGCAAGTGGCGGAGCATTTCGGAGGGCGAGTTCACGCAAGCCATCAGAACGCGCGCGGTATCTGCAATTGGCAGCGCCAGTTCAGCGACGATCAGATTCGATGGATTATCGAGCGCGATGGAGTACTTGGCGTGTCGATGGATGTGATCATGTTGCAGGAGGGATATGTGCGTGGCGTAACACCGCCGAAAGAGTCGCTGGAGCGAGCCGTGGATCAGATCGAATATGTACGCAACCTTGGCGGATCGATGCGACATATCGGCATCGGTTCGGACCTCGATGGCGGTTACGGCAACGAGCAGACGCCGATCGATTTGCGTCGCTATCGTGATTTACAAAAGATGGTTGAGATCATGCAACGCCGAGGCTTCTCGGACGACGACATCCAGGCGGTATTTTATGGAAACTGGCTACGATTCTTTGGCGAAGTTTTGCCCGATACTGCATCAACGTAAATCGTAAATACATGCCATGTGCCGTCCACCTTGAATTCACGCAACTGTCCATGAGCGGGACGGCACGACGGAGCGCGCCTGCTACTTTTGCCGGCTGTGTCAGACAGCTGCTTGCTGTCATCTAATGACCAAGCCCGCGATGATCACAACCAAGAGAAAGCCCCAGAGCAATGCAAAAAAGCCGCCACAACCGATTCCGATCCACGCGTGTGCGCTTCCTTTGATGGCAGGGTTTTGCTTGCGGTCCTTTAGTCCTTTGATACCCAAAACAAACGCGGCAACTCCGATCGGAAGTCCGATGATTGGCAACCCACTCAAGATGCCTAAGTAATAAGCAATAAGAGCTTTCGGATTCTTGTAGGGAATGATTCCGCCAGTTGCATCTCTGTCGTTATTATTCGAAGGGTTCGGCAAGGGGGGGGACTGTGTCGATGCGGTGTAAGGATTCGGGTCGTTCGGATTTGGGCTACTCATGAACTCTTTCCGGCGCTTGCATCAGAAGAAAGATGTAAGAAAAAGGTTAATAGGCTTAACCAACTTTCTCGATTGTAGCAAAGAAAATTCCACTTGTGGCGGCGAACCAGCAAAACTCCACGGACTAGGATACGGTCCGCGAAAAGACAACGCTGCAAGCGCTCGGTGAACTATCGTCTATCGACCCAATCTGCATACTTCTCGGTAGACTCAACAACGCGGACGATGACTTCTGGAGTTTGGTATGGATGGTGCGACGTGAGCCATTCGAGGCAGAGCTTCTTGTTCTGAACAGAAACTTTCATGGTGACGCGATATTCGCTAGCCGTTTGGATAGCGTCTTCCCAGCGATAGATGCTCGTAATAGGACCTTCGATTTGGCTACAAGCGACGAGGCCAGACTCCACGCCACCCATAGCCAGCGTGCGAGCCTCTGTTTCATTCGAGACGGTTGTGACAATCTCAAGTATCGATGATGGCTCTGTCCTCAATTAGGCCAAACCCCGCTCGACAAGCGATCGCTCCTGCGACTCCTCTTCCAAAATCTCGCGATGCAATCGTCCGAAATCATCACCGATATCGGCAACTTCATCCCGCTGGGGGTCATAGGTTTGAACATCGTGTATGATCGCATCCAGATGGTCGATCAGTCGGCATTGCCAACACTCAATCTCCCGAAGCTCGGAATACATGCCAGGATACTGACAGGCTACATTTTCTAAATAGCCTTCACCCGCAACACGCGTGAAGTGTTGATCGAGAATCCATCGGAAACTAACCAGATGCTCCATCAGTTTCCCCCAAGTGGCCCGTTGATGGGGATGCTCAAGCCAGTACTTGAAATCAAGATTCAGTTCTTGGAGCCCTTCTGCAATCCCAGATTGACTGTGATCAAGGCTCATCCGAAGTTCAGTTACGTTGTCGTTCATTGCCAACTACCTCATCAAATAAAGGAAGGACGCCGACTCACTGTTGCATCACCAAGAAGCTCATCAAGCATCAGTGTCGCAAATTTCGACCCCATCCGTCAAGAATTTTCGTCAAATAGTTTTAGCATCGTAAAGACACGCTCGCCGTATTTCCCATGGTCTCCATTCAAAAGAAGGGGGTTCGCGAGAAAACTGCAATTCTGATACCATAATAAAAAGTGGCAGGAACACAGAATTATTGGTTTGAACCGACAACAGGTATGGCGAGAGTTATCGACTGGAAAAACGCTGACGATCCGCGAGATGTGGTGCATATTGCAGTGCAGGCCGTCGCGGAGGGGCACATCGTCGCAGTCCCTGGTGACTGCTCCTATTTATTAGTCGGTTCTGGATTGCACATCAACGCCGTGTCGCGATTGGCACAAATTGCACAGTCTGACAAAAACCAGCATGGTGTTACCCTGATGCTTAGGTCCTCTGCAGAATTGCTGGATTACTTTCCGGCCATTTCTCCATCGATTCGTCGCTTAGCTGCCAAGGCATGGCCAGGTCCGATCACCTTTGACTTGAAAGACTCGCATGAATCGAGTTTGCTGCGATGCCTCGACGCTCCTGTCATACAAGCTCTGAGGCAGCAAAACACCAAGATTCGGACCTCGCAGCCTTCTCATTCCGTTTTTGAACAGATGGGCCGACTGCTTTCTGGCCCCTTGGTCGCAGCGCCCGCTCTCGATGCAAAGGGGAACCTTGCACGAAACCTAAGCCATGTCGCATCCGATGGTTATACGATTGCCATTGATGATGGTGACACTGATGCGGTCGGCCTTCCAACCCTGGTCGAGTTCGACGACAACGAAGCGTCGATCGCTCGAGAAGGACTGTTGCCTCTTGAGTACCTGAAGTCTCTTTCGCGTTGGACGATACTGTTCGTTTGTACTGGGAACACCTGCCGTTCTCCGATGGCTCAGGCGATGATGAATCGAAAGATCGCTGAAAAATTCGGAAGCAAAAATTCGAATAACGAACTGCCGATCCGAGCGATCTCGGCGGGGGTCGCAGCCTATGGCGGAGAACCGGCTTCGCCGGGAGCATCCCAGGCGATCAAGAAACACAAAGCATCCCTCGATACACATTTGAGCAGTCAGCTAACACGAGAAATGGTAGATCATGCGGATATCATTTTGACCATGGGTGGCAGACATAAACACGTGATCGTTTCTCAATGGCCTTCCGCTGAATCAAAGATCCATTTGATTTCACCCGAAGGTGCAGAAATCACGGATCCGTTCGGTGCTCCGTTGGATGTCTATGAACGATGCGCTCAGCAGTTGGATCAGCATACGGATTATTGGATCAACCAACTCAACGTCTCGGATTTGATTCGTTGGAAATAACAGGATAGAAGCAATGAGAATCGCCGTTGGAAGTGATCATCGAGGATTTCAAATCAAAGGCAAACTAATCACATTGTTGACGGCCGATGGTCACGAAGTAGAAGACTTTGGCACGCACAACGACCAGCCCGTCGATTACCCAGACTATGCCGTTTCCGTCGCGAAGAAAGTTGCCGATGGCAGTGCCGAACGCGGAATATTGATCTGCGGGAACGGTTTCGGTATGGCTATTGTTGCGAACAAATTTCGCGGTGTGCGAGCAGCAGCGTGTGCAGATGAGGTAATGGCCGAAATGTGTCGCCGGCACAATGACGTTAATATTCTTTGTCTGCCAGGCGATTTGATCGGCGACCGACCCGTTGGCGATTTGGTCCGAGTCTGGCTCGCTACCGAATTCGAAGGTGGACGACACTCACGCCGTGTTGAAAAAATTCATTCCATCGAAACCGCCAATTGAATTCAAAGCTAAGAATCTTTATCCATCGGAGTGAGTTCTTCATCCCGCGTCTCCTCTAGTAAACGATCTATGACAGGCACATCCGACAATCCCCTTCGTTCACAAGTTGCAGTCGAAGACACTTGGGATCTATCCAGTCTGTTCGCCAATGATGACGAATGGGCAAAGGAGCTTCAACAATTCGAAGAACTCATACACGGTTTCGCTGGCTTCGTTGGCCGCTTGGGTGAATCTGCGGAAGTGCTTGCCGAATGCCTAACACACGATTGCCGCGTCGATAGATTGGCCGAACGTGTTGGCGTCTATGCATCGCTTAAAACATCCGAGGATCAAGGGAATAGCGACTATCAGGGATTTGTCGCCAAGTACTACAGCATTGCCACAAAAGCAGGCCAAGCGGCAAGCTTCATTCGCCCAGAGATCCTTTCCATTCCTCAAGAGCGATTGGCTGAATTTCTCAAGTCGCCAGCGTTGGAACCGTACAAGCTTCTGGTGGAACGGGTGAATCGTTTTCGCGCCCATACGTTGAGTCAACCAGAAGAAAAGCTCCTTGCCATGCAAGGAGAAATGGCACAGACAGCGAGCAAGACGTTTCGTCAATTGAACGATGCCGATCTGAAGTTTGGCAAAGTTACTAACGAAAAAGGGGCCGAGCAAGAACTCACCAACGCCTCCTTCAGTTCATTCCTCCTCTCACCGGGTCGCGATGTCCGCAAAACATCATTCAAGCAGTACTATTCGCAGTTCGCGGCTCATGAGAACACATTGGCCTCGACGTTGGCGGGGAGTATCCATGGCGATGTTTATTATGCGAGAGCGCGCAACTACGCGAGCGCTCGCGAGAGTTCGCTTTTCGCAGACAATGTGCCAGTCAGTGTTTACGACAATTTGATTGCCGCAGTTCGAAAGCACCTGCCAGCGGTTCATCGCTATTTTGACATGCGACGGCGGAAAATGAAGCTGGAGGACATTCATCATTACGATACGTACGTACCAATTCTAGCGGATCGACAAACCCATCATACTTGGGACCAAGCTGTCGAGGTGGTGATCGCCTCGCTTCGGCCGCTTGGGGCAGACTATTGCAGCGTTCTCGAATCTGGCCTTCGAGGTCGATGGTGTGATCGTTATCCAAACCAAGGAAAACGGAGTGGTGCATTTAGCAGCGGAGCCTATGACGGCGATCCCTACATTTTGATGAACTACAAACCCTCGGTGCTTAACGATGTCTTTACGCTCACGCACGAAGCAGGGCATTCTATGCACACCTACTACTCGACCCAATCGCAACCCTTTCAATACTACAGCTACACCATATTCGTTGCCGAAGTCGCTTCGACATTTAACGAGCAGTTGTTAGCAAAGTATTTGATAGATCGCACCAGCTCCAAAGAAGAGCGAGCAGCATTGATCAATCACGAGGTAGATAGTATTCGCGCGACGATCGTCCGACAGACGATGTTTGCCGAATTCGAAAAGATCACGCATGAGATGGCCGAGTCGGGTGAGCCACTCACCGTCGCATCGATGAAGTCGGTTTACCGAGACTTGCTCGAAGCGTACTTTGGCCCTGGCTTTTCCATCGACGACGAACTGTCGCTTGAGTGTTTTCGCATCCCTCATTTTTATAATGCGTTTTACGTTTACAAATACGCTACAGGCCTGTCCGCAGCCATCGCGTTGTCGCGAAAAGTTCTCAACGGTGGCGAGCAAGATCTTCAAAACTACATGGGATTCTTGAAGGGCGGGTGTTCAAAAGATCCACTTGATCTGCTCAAGGGAGCAGGTGTCGATATGAACCAACCCGAACCAGTCGAAATCGCTTTGAGTGAATTTAGCAAGCTCGTTCACGAATTGGATGAGCTGATCTAACGCTCTAGCTGTCGGGTTAACTTACGCGGAGTGTTGATTCGAGATTCTTGAGGATGTCCTTGACCGACATCTTGCCTCGTCCGCAATGAATCAACTCGTCGTCAGACAGCCAGCTCTCCACCTTTTTCTGAGCAGAGATCACGGTAGAGTGTTGCCTCTTTCCAAAGAACTCACCGATCTCCGATAAAGCGGTGCGAGTGTACTTCCTCGCCAAAAACATTGCCAACATGCGAGGCTGGCTGACGTTCTGGCACTTGGTCTTTTCTCGCAACACTTTTTCTTCCAATCCAAAGGTATCACAAACAGCTCGTTCAATGTCGGCCATGCGAACGACAGGTTGGCAGATCCTGAGTAGATCGAGTGTACATCGGATCGCTTGTTCGTGATCGAGGGGAGCACCGCTCATTCGTTGCTGTGCAACAAGTCTATGTACGACTCCTTGGAGTACTCTCGCATCACCGGATGCGTGCGATGCAAGCTCTTCTACGGTGGATTCCCCTAGCTGCACACCGTGGTGATTACACAATTGCATGAGCAACCGAGATCGCGTCGTTGGATCCAAGGGCTCCAATCCACAAGCCATCCCGCCGGACAAGCGAGCATGCAAGTCGGCCGTCAATCCGTTCAACTCATTGAGAGAACGATCCGCGACCAAGATCACCTGTCGATGCTCTCGCAGTAGCATATCGATTGTGTTCCGAAGCTCAGCCAACGTTCCGGTTTTGCCCAAGCAAAATTGCAAATCGTCAATGACAAGGACTTCGACATCTCGATACTTGCGACGAAAACTAGCGAAACCACCGCCACGAGCACTCTCGGTGAATTCAATAGTAAATTGCTCGCCCGTCAACGTGAGAACACGACGGAGTTTATGCATCGTCCGCAAACGATGGGCTAGGCCAATGGCCAAGTGCGATTTTCCTGATCCATGTGGCCCATGAAGGAACAATGGACTAATCTGACCTGGTCGCTCCAGCACCATCGAAGCCGCGGTGTACGCTAAACGATTGTGTTGTCCAGGAATAAACTGATCCCAACGTCGCTCGTTCTCTCGCCTTAGTTCCGACAAACGCTCAACGCCCGTTTCCAGCTCAGTCCTGCTCGTCACGTGATCATTGCGTTCTTCCGAAATCGCTGCAGGAGCTCCACGATGAGCCTTGACCGAAGCAGCGCTCGACGGCGCTCGGTATTCGTCACGGATCTTTCGAATTCTATCGCTGGCAAGTGGAAGCGTTGGCACAAACGTGACTGACTGATTGGATACCGCTGCATTGCATGGTGTTGATGCAGCGGTATTTGACGAAACGGAAACAACGGTGGCGGAACGCGAGGTTGAGTCCAATTCTGTTTTTTCGGATACATCCGCAGCAACTGAAATTCGGTATCCGACATGCGAACCCGCAACTTCTTCGATGGCTTGCTGTATCTCTGTGCGGAACATGCGAGAAATGCAGTCCGCTACGAATTGGCTCGAAACCTCGATTCCGACCATATTATGGCCTAAAACAGACCACTTCGCATCGGCTCCGAACCAAAGATCCATACGATGTGCCCCCAATCTTTGTCGGAGAGACGCTACAACCCTTCTCGAGACGGATTGGTCGCTATTTGCCACGTCGTGCGTCAATTTCATCGCGAATTCCTTAACCATGCGAGTCTATCCCGGTTGCCATCGTGCATGCGGTCTAGTTTCCATCTGATCGGGAACCATCCCGTCAGAGTATCACAAAAATGGGGTTTATCGCTCCGTTGCGCTAACTTGCTGACAATTCGCACGCCATTAACGGCACTTGCTTGTCGCGTCACCCTCGTCGTGTGATACAGGTGGGGATTGTAAGAATGCTAGCTCTCAAGTCAAATTCCGAAGTGAAAACGGATCCAAAAAAGCTCGGTGCGAATGATGAAGATTAGGTAAACTCCGCTCGAAACGGTCGGACAAATTTTTTCGTGCACCGAAGTCCGGTTCGCAATGCTGGTGGAAAAGCTGTTGGTATTCTTTTGGAGGGATGTTGAATGAGAAAACGAAGTGCCGCGATCCAATTCTTGTGCCTCGCCGCAGCCGTCGCGTTCGCCATGTTTATGCCCGAAATGGCCTATTGCCAACCTCCCAATGCAAAAGCCGAGCGGCTCAATGTCGTCTTCATTCTTGCGGACGATTTGGGACGGAAAGACATAGGATGTTACGGACAACAAAAGATCCCCACTCCAAACATAGATCGGCTTGCAAGCGAGGGGATGCGATTCACTCGCCATTATAGCGGAGCACCGGTCTGTGCGCCATCGCGATGCGTGCTTATGACTGGCAAGCACTTGGGGCACGCCGAGATTCGAGGAAACTTGCAAGCGAAAACGAAGTTTCCGGAGTTCACCGAAGGACAATACCCGCTTACCTCCTCTGCATTGACAATTGCAAATCGTTTTCAAGAGGCTGGCTATGCTACCGGTGCTTTCGGCAAATGGGGACTGGGCCCCGTTGGAAGCACGGGTGCACCGGACAAAAAAGGGTTTCAAGAGTTCTTTGGCTATAACTGCCAATCTGTTGCACACAGCTATTACCCTCCTTTTCTCTGGCACAACAATGACAAAGTTCCGCTCAACACAAAAGTCATACCAGGCCATGCAAAAAGACCTGAAGGCAAAATCACTGCCGAAGAGTGGATCGGTGAATCTTATGCACCTTATCGAATGATCGAAGAAGCAGAGAAGTTTATCACAGCGAACAAAAGCAACCCATTTTTTCTTTACCTTCCATTCATTGAGCCACATGTTGCAATGCATCCTCCGAAGGCATCGTATGAGAAGTTCCCGTCTGAATGGGATCAACTCGAGTACCGCGGGGGGAATGGGTATTTGCCTCATCCACGTCCGAGAGCAGCATACGCCGCTATGGTTCATGATCTCGATAGCTATGTCGGTCGTGTTCTTAAGGCACTGGACACCTATAATTTGACGAACAACACCTTGGTCATCTTTACGAGCGACAACGGAGCAACGCATCCAGGCACGAAAGAAGCTTCATTTCATATCGGGGGCGCTGACATAGATTTTTTTGAAAGCACGGGTAACTTGCGAGGCTACAAAGGGAGCGTTTATGAAGGCGGAATCCGCGTTCCGATGATTGCAAAGTTGCCAAATGTGATTGAAGCTGGGGCCGTTACGGATTGTGCGACCTACTTTGCCGACTGGTTTCCAACGCTTTGTGATGCCGTTAAGTTCTCCCCTCCGATCGAGTCCGATGGCGAGAGTTTTTGGAGTAAGTTGACGAACAAAACTTCTGCTTGGAAAAGAAAGAACCCAATGATTTGGATTTTCCCGGAGTATGGCGGACAAGTCGCGATTCAGGATGCAGATTGGAAACTCGTCCGCGTCGGACTTGCAACGAAGAAGCCAGGTGCATGGGAGCTCTATCACATCTCAGAGGACCCATCGGAAACGAGGGACATGTCTGCTGCTCACCCAGAGATTGTCCAGAGATTAGCCGGTCTGCTTCGAGAGGCTAATGCCAGCAACGAGATTTTCCCACTAGCGATCCATCTCTAGAACCGATAGTCAACATGGACAAAAAATCAAACGTTCGTTTGAACGAACTTTCATACGGTATCTGCAAGTCAGCGATCGGACATGCCGATGCCTGGAGGATATCAAGCCAATCCTTGGACAATGGCGCAACGGTCATCGACTTTGGTGTTCATGTGTCTGGCGGTATTTTGGCCGGCCAGAATCTCGCCAGAATATGCATGGCGGATCGGGCAAAGGTTACGGTGCACCCAGCGGATTACTCGTTGGGCCCATGGCCTTCGATTCAAGTCTATACGGAACATCCGCTTCAGGCATGCATGGGGGCACAATACGCCGGTTGGCCGATAAAACACGAAAAGTTTTTTGCCATGGGTTCAGGGCCCATGCGAACCAAACGTGGGCGGGAGCCCGTGTTGGAATCTCTAGGTATAGCGGATGACTCTTCCGTCGCGGTGGGGGTTTTGGAATGCGACTCGATCCCCTCGATGGAGATTGCAAGTCTCATTGCCGACGAATGCAAAGTGCCTACCGACAAAGTGTATTTGTGCGTTGCGCCGACACGCTCGATTGCAGGCACACTCCAAGTGGTAGCTAGGTCGATTGAGACGAGCCTACACAAACTATTTGAGTTAGGATTTCAACTCGAGTCGGTCGTCGGTGGACATGGAACTGCCCCACTTCCGCCGCCAGCGATCGATTTCGTTAGCGGAATTGGTAGGACAAATGACGCTATTTTGTATGGGTCTCATGTAACTCTTTGGGTCGAATCGGAAGACGATCAGCTAGTGGAATTAGGTCCCAAGGTTCCTAGTTGTGCATCCAAAGACTTTGGACAACCGTTTGCGACGACTTTCGAAAAATATGATTTCGATTTTTACAAAGTAGACCCAGGGTTATTTAGTCCAGCGATGCTAACGGTTGTGAATCTCAAAACTGGGCGATCATGGCGTTGGGGTGCTCTTCGGCCAGATGTTTTGCAACGTTCTTTTGGAGAACAAACGCGCTAACGCTTTTGCATAGTCAAGTAGCGGATCTACAACGATGAATAGTACGGAACGCTATGCTGAGAGAAGTCAAGACAGAGCCGACAAAAATCAAGGTTGTAGGTACATTCCATGTGCCGTCCACCTAGAATCCCGACAAATCATGATGCTCTGACGCCACGAGATTTTCTCCGCTTTCTTTGTTTTTCCTCCCACCTTGGACGCTAGAGCCAACCGACGCATTCGGCTTCATCGGCGGAGGGGAATCGGACTTTGACGAGGACCGGAACCTGGCGAGCGATTGGGATCGATAATCCTCATGGGAGTTCGATTCGTAGTTCAGTTGAAATCGAGTATCATGGGACTTTCGATTCGTATTTCGACGATTTGGTACTTCTCTCTGGACTTCCGCGTCCAGAACCGTCCTTCCCGGATAGATCCCATTTATGACGCATCACATTCAGGCTGTTCTTCATTCCCTCCATCTCCGACTTGGACGCTCTCCTTGGGGGATGATGGTGTTCCTGCTTGCGATCGCTAACTTTTTGCCTGGTGTTCGGCATCTATCCGCCTTCGCGCCTCCTGCGGATAGTGAGCGCCCCAACATTGTCGTCATCTTTATTGACGATTTAGGTTACGGAGACATTGGCCCTTTTGGTGCTACCAAGCAAAAGACTCCCAATCTTGATCGAATGGCGAGCGAAGGGATGAAGCTAACTAGCTTTTATGCGGCGCCGGTTTGTTCCGTTTCGCGTGCTCAATTGATGACTGGCTGTTATGGAGTGCGAGTTTCGGTTCCTGGCGTATTCGGTCCTGCGAATCGCAATGGACTTCATCCAGCCGAATTCACTATCGCCGAACGTTTACGAGAACGTGGATATGCAACGCAGTGTATCGGAAAATGGCACTTGGGTGACCAACCTGAGTTCCTTCCCACGAAACAGGGCTTTGATCATTATTTTGGAATACCCTACTCCAACGACATGCAGCGCAAGTCGACCGAAACCGGAAAGTCCGTCGTACCATTATTGAGGGACGACCAGGTTGCAGAGCTTTTGACCGATGACAAGCAGAGTCAGATCACAGAAAGATACACCGACGAAGCGACTCGCTTTATGCGAAACCATCAAGACAAACCGTTCTTTCTCTACATGCCGCATACAGCCGTACATACTCCGATTTATCCAGGTGAAGCATTTCGAGGAAAATCTGCAAATGGTCGATTCGGCGATTGGGTCGAAGAGGTGGATTGGAGTGTAGGTAAAGTGCTTGATACCCTCCAGTCGCTAAATCTGGATCGGAACACAATGGTGCTTTTCACCAGTGACAATGGGCCTTGGTTGATCAAGGGTAGCGATGGTGGAATCGCAGGGCCTTTGCGTGGTGGAAAAGGGAGTACTTGGGAGGGCGGTGTACGCGTTCCAACGATCGCGCGATGGCCTGGGAAGATCCCTGCAGGCTCGGTTTGTGATGCAGTTGCTGGCACTATCGATATATTGCCAACGTGTGTTTCCATCGCTGGAGCAAAAGCCTCCGCCGAACCAATCATCGACGGTCGCGACATCAGTTCCCTTCTTTTCGGAACATCCAAGGAGTCGAAACGCGAAGCCCACTACTATTTCGCTGGAATCAACCTTCAAGCCGTGCGACAAGGACCGTGGAAACTCGCAATCGCCAACCAACCCGAGTCGATGGGGATGAAAGGAAAAGGAGATGCTGAAATCAATCCTCGATTGTACAATCTTGACGCCGATATCGGCGAGCAATCCAACGTCGCGTCCAAGCATCCCGAGATCGTTTTAAAACTGCAAGCATTGGCAGACAAGGCTAACATGGAGATCGGTGGCGCGTCGCCCACTGCGCGTCGCCCTGCGGGTCAATCAGACAATCCTCAAACACTTTATCCGTCTGAGAAAACAAAAAAGTAGTTATAAAGAATCAAGCTCTATCCTCATGCGTCCGTTATTGGCACCTCATCGATGTCCAGGTTGCGAAATCCGCAAACCGCTATGCTTCTGCGCTTGGATTCCACGTATTGAACTGAGTACACGACTGATTGTTTTGATGCATACGTGCGAAGAAGTGCTTACCTCCAATACTGCACGTTTGGCCGCAAAAGCACTTGTCCATAGTGAAGTAAGGATTCACGGTCGAAAAGATGGCAGGATGAAAACGGAGGGATTGGTTGAGTCGGGGCGAGCTTCTTTGCTCCTGTTCCCAAGTCCGCGAGCCGTTGAGCTCACGCCGGATTTCGTGTCGCAGCTTTCCAGTCCGGTGAATCTTATTGTTCCGGATGCTAGCTGGCGGCAAACATCGAGATTCGTTCGTCACGAGCCTGCCATCGCACGAATTCAGCATGTGAAGTTGATGCCTGGACCGCCGTCAGAGTATCGATTGCGAGTCCAGCGAAATGAGCAGCATCTCTGTACTCTCGAAGCAATTGCTAGAGCGATCGGAGTTTTAGAATCGGCCGAAGCTCAATCCAGCCTAGAGAAACTCTTACGCGTGATGGTGGAACGAACACTCTGGTCAAGAGGCAAGATCCCAGCAAGCGAATGTCGCGAAAGCGGTATTCCAGCAGGCACTTAGTGGTCCGACAGACTGATATTGTTTTGGACGGCCCATGCGGGCAGATGATTGTTCCAGCGATTCGCAGTTGATTTTGCCCAGCCGATCGATTGCGATTGCCAGGACGCTACGACCCATCCAGTAGCACCATGCCTGTCGACGTGTGCCGTAGAGTCAATCGCATGCTGGATAGCTTCGCCAGCAACGAATCGCGTAGCTAGCTCCGAGGAAAGGTCCTGCGATTGATGGGGTTGAAAGTATTGACTCCGTAACAAAGCTAATGTGTGCGATGGTAACCAACGGCTGCCTTTGTTGTACAAACCTGGTGACGGGATCCCTAGCCATGGGCGACGATCGAGCAGTTTCCAAACCTGGGCACTCGCAATGCACAATCCAGAATTCCATAATCGTTGCTCGACCTCATCGCCAACGACACCGTAGGAGTGCAACTCGTCGATCGCGGACCTTTCCGATTTGCTATGCCCTCGCGGATGCTGGTCATTTCGCTGCGGCTTGCTCTTGTTAGTGGATGCAAAATCCAATGGCTTCTCAGTACGGCGCAGACCGCCCGCGAAACCACCCGCACATCGATCGCGATGTGGCCAAAGCCGATAGCATCCCTCTTGCACTGGGGAACTCCATGCACCGAGCTCGGGTGCACTCAAGGGTTTAAAACAGTCCGGATAAAGTCTCTGGACTCTGGCCATCTGGGACTCGTTCTCCTCCTCCGCAAAGGTGCAGGTAGAGTAGACAATTCTTCCACCCGGCCGAACGAGTTGGATAGCGGCATCGAGGATGCGATGTTGCCTCTTTGCACTATGATCAATTTGCGATGTTGTCCAAGCGTTCGTGCTGCGTTTTTCCTTTCCCACAAGCATTTGACCGCTACAAGGTGCGTCTACCAGGACCGCATCGAATGTCTCCGGTAACAACTCTGCTAAATCTTCGGGGTCATAGGATGAAGCTATGTAATTTGCATGCCCCGTTCGGCTGAGCATGAATTGCAACACATCTGTCCGTGAGCGGATCGACTCATTCGCAACGAGCAAACCTTCGCCGCTCATACTTTCCAGTATTGCTGAAGCTTTGCCACCTGGTGCTGCGCACAAATCACAGATCCATTCACCAGGTTTCGGATCGAGCAATGCGATCGGCAATAAGGAGCCAGCGTCTTGGATGTAGTAATCGCCAACGGCATAATTCAAGAAGGAAGCGGGGCGGACCGAATCGCCCTCAGCGTTCAACGTTGCCGGCATACTCGAATCACGATGCTTACCTTGCTCAGACAGCACCCAACGCCCGCGCGGATGCCAATCGACGGGAGCCACGCTGAACGGAAGCATGCGATCTAACCGGTCATCTCGAAGCCTAATCGCTCGATTCGGGTACTTCTGACATGCTCGTTCGAAGGAGTCGTGCTCGGATCGATCCAGGAACCGATCCAAATTCATCAAGTGCCTGCACCAGAAGGGGCAGGAATCGCTGGCTTATTCGTCGTTGGTTTGGCTTCTTGCTTTTCTCGCCAAGGTTTCTTTTCTTGGTAGCTCTTGAGTTCGCCCTCCAGTTGCTCTAGTTGCTCGCTCTCTTCTTTCTTTCCGATATCGACAGCTTTCGTTGCAAACTCAATCGCCTTCTCGAAATCACCTTTTTCGGCATAAGCCGCTGCTAATGTGCTGAGAATATGCGCTTCGGCATAATTCGTAAGCTCACATGCCTTTAGCCCCAGCTCCAAGGCGCGCTCGCCATCCCTAACCCCATCCTCCGGGCTGGTTGCGAGTAGCCAAGATAGATTGTTCAAGAGCGACGAACGAATGTCTTCGTTGACTGCTTCGGGCATCATACGGACAGCTTTTTCATAAGCAGAAACCGCATCTCCATGTTCGCCTTGGCTCAATAGAATTTCACCTCGAAGCCGATAAGCCTGCCAATTCCCGTCGTTCGCTCGAGTAACCTGATCGATAACTCGTAGAGCCTGTTTGTGATTGTTGTTTCGCCAGTAGGCTAAACCAAGCTTGAGTTGCAGTTCCTCGCGGAGTGGACCAGGTTGAATTCGATTGATGAGCGATTTGTAATCGTCGATGGCTTCGGCGTATCGATCGCTGTCCGTAGCAATATCGGCTCTCAAAAGAATGGCGTCCGCGTTGTCCTCTTCGATTTCAAGGATTGCTTCAACGTCTTTCAAACCCCCTTCAAAATCCCCCGTACCAACCGCGAGTCTGGCTCGAAGCAGCATGGTTGGAACGTTGTTCTTGATGAGAGCCAACGAAGCATCTAAATCTTGTTTCGCTGCGTCCGCGTTTTCCTTTGAAGTGTGAATGAGAGCTCGCTGACGCAATAGAGCCGCTTTGATCTCGTCGTCGGTTGCAGCATCAATGCTTTTGGTGCTAAATGCGAGTGCGTCATCTATTTTTCCACTCTGGAGGAGAATCGTGATCTTGCTCGCGATAAATTCGATGTTCTCAGGTTCACTTGCCAGAGCTTTTTCCAGCGTCTGAAGTACCTTGTCAAATTTTTGTTGCGATTGCAGCAGCAACAGGTATCGCTTCAAGATATCCGCGTCGTTGGGATTGATCTCGTACGACTTCTCCATGTCGGCAATTTGGTCATCTGTCTCTTCTTGCATCGAAGCGCGGGTTGCATAAAGCTTTGCAAGCTTTTCGCGAACCTCTAAGCTCTTCGGCTTCGATTTGAGCACTGGCTCCATTACCTTGATACCGTCGCTCAATACGTCACGTGCTTCCCCAAACTCTTGTCGATCTCGAAGGATCGCCGCTTTGATTACATAAGCTTCTATCAGGGAAGGATCTAATTCGATTGATCGTGACAAATCCTCAATAAACTCACCCAACGCTTTGCTGACACGAGCTTGCGAGCGGCGAGATTCCTGGAGATCTCGGATTCCGAACTCTACGCGTTGCTTTAGAACGGACGCCAAAAAAGTTTTTGCGGCTTCATCGCTCGCTGGCGACAGACCCTTTCGAATAGCGGAGTCGACCAAGATGACAATCTCATTGAGTTTATCCAACGAGTCGACGTTGATTCTCATTTGAATCGCTTTGTCAAAATCCGCTTCCCCCGGTTTCGATTCAGGAATGACAAGTTCCCCAGATCCCTTTTGTGGCTTGTCTTGCGCTACGGCAACTCCACCTTCCCACACAAGAAGAACCGAGCCTGTGGCGAGAGCTGCCAACAATTGCTTTCGAGCCAAAGCACGTCGAGTAGAAATCGCTGTAGGGTTGGCTGTAGGGTTTGTCGTAAACATGATCGATGTATCGGTTATCAATAAAGGGTTAGCAATTCGTAGGTTCGAATTGTTCGGTGGCGATGCTGTTCTGTGATGTTGCATTGTATAGGTTTGACTACCTGCAATCCTAGCTCGATTGAGCAATCGGGACTAGATTTTCACTCTTCGGCAAACGAGTTGGGAACACGCGACAAACTATCCGGCCACTCGGCGACGAAACTCCCATAAAAACACTGGGTAACCGGTATTTTCCTGGCGTATTTTAGACGTCCTGAATCCGCCGCATGGTACATCCACGCAGCGATCGTGCTGGATTGTCCAGATTCATCGAAGATCGTCGCATGTACCGCGACACGTATGTACTCGTTGGACGTCCCACTTGGGTCGTATCCTTCGATTCGGTCCAAAACAAAGCAAGTCTCCTGTATGTCGCCGGGATGAATCTCCCAAACCTCCCCCAGAATCAGGCCGTTTCCGTCGCATGCTGCAGGGTAGGGCCCTAAGTCATATAAATCGCCAGCCACCGTTGCCTGATGGACCCAGACCGGTTTTTTCGGCCAAATGCCACTCCGTAAATGGTTCCTCTTGAGCGTTCCGTAAACGAAAAACGCATGAATGCTGTCGTTGTTCATAAATCTCCCGAATGACATGCACTATCTAGGGGACTTGGGACTCAAAGTCCAGCAACTCACTTCCTTTTCCAAAGCGACAATCAATTTGAGCTTCGAACCATGTGGCAAAATAGTAGCTCCAAATACTCTTTCGCCAAATGACATTTGGTCGGGAAGACCACCATCCCTTGTCTGCAAGTGAAGAACTCGGTTCGGGGCTGCTGCCAACCAATAGAACTGGTTCTTGTCGACGGTCGCGGCGGATAGAAGCCGACATTGTTCGGGCCGTACGGACAAAGCAGTGCTAAACAAAGGCTTGTAGGATCTATCTAACTGGATCGAACCTGTTTCACCCGATTCAAGCTTTCTTAACGCAACGAGATTCGGACCTTGGCGTCCTACACCCCAAACCCAGTTCCCAAACTCGGGACGAAACATTAGCTGCTGCGTCTGGCTGTTTAGGGACATGCCAGCCAGCGGGTCCAAGGCGGAATCGGACCAGAGCGAACTCCAGCCTACACAATTCGCGTCCATATCCAATTGAGGGATGACACCCACCATTGATACCATATTCGACTCGAGTTTCGAGTTGGTTAACTTCTGAGTCGTTGGCTCAAACATCCTCAACCTCGATTTGTTTGTCGTCATACACAAAATCGGTGATCCGTCCTTCATGGCCCACATTGACGACTCAATCGATTCTCCTTCGTCCAATTTGATCTGAATCGCCTCGGTCGGTACCCATGCTCCTGTCGTCCTTTTTGGTGCCACAAAGAACCAAAATCGCGGCAAACCTTCCGGAATCACAGCCACCCACCCGTGAGTCCATGGGTCGGGGCGAATGTGGATTCGTATTGCGTTGGTTGCCAATTCAATGGGGATACTCGAGACGAGAGACTTCTCTCCTGATTGATCGACGGTGAAAATACCTCCGCTTTCATCAATCCCGGTAATCATGCGATAACCATTGTCTCTTTTAGCAAAAACATCATCCGCCATAGTGGCATCTGGAGCGACATGCGGGAGGTATAGTTCGCCGCCTGCTGCGGCCAATGGCTGTTCTAGCTTTAGAGCCCAGTCTCTCTCCATATCGTGATTCATCATCGGAAACGGAGCAATCTCTTGATGCATCTGCTCCATGTTTTCAATCTGATCTTTATCCAGTATGTTTCTGTGCAAACGTGAAGCGTATCGGGCCTCGTCATGAACAGCATCCTGGATTTCACGCGTTGCCACGTCGACGCCTTCCTTCAACGATTGAACGACATTTGGTAGCACTCGAAAGTTTGGTATCTCAGAAATCATATGCAGTCTGTTGTCGCGACCGATCACGACATTGGCAAACGTAAGGGAGACTCCACATAGTTTCTGCAATTCGTTCTTCGTATCCAATGCGAGCGGTAAGTCACAGTTCCACGCCTGCATCGCCACCTTCATTTTGTCGGCTGGTAAACTCGAAACCAAAATGATTTGACAAGTGCTTTTCAGCCCCTGATTCGAGAACTCCCGTTCTAATGCACGAATCTCATCCACGTACGAACGACTCGCATTGGAATTGTCAATCCAAGCGAGCAAAGTGATCGGCGTTTTCCTCGCAGCGCTATCCAACACTTCTTTACCGTCGAAGTCCTTCAAAAGAACCGGTGAGAGTAACTCGCCTAGCGCTTTGGGCTTGTTTCGAGGGGGTGGTTCAATGAATCGTCGAACGAGTAAATCGGTTGGTTTCCGAGGCAAACTCCATTTGGACCAATCGATCTGGCTGTCTGCTTTGGCGGCGATCAGATCGACTGAAAATCGAATCTTAGTTCGATCAAATTCAGGCGGCATTGGCGGGGACGCCGCCAAGATGATCTCGATCGGCAATTCCTGACGCAAAATGAGCTTTCGAGTTGGATCTACCCATAGGACAAATCGTCCTTCGTTGTAAATGATCTCGACACGATCGCAAGAAATATTGTCGAAATCATCCTTTGACAGCATTGCAAATTTGCCTTTGTCAAAAAAATACTGCATCGGCTTGGATGCCAACAACAATTCAACAGCCAAAGGAGTCCCGACGTTGGGGATAGACAGCACTGGGAACAGATGATCTTCTAAAAGCCAATCTAGATCGATGGAATCAGGCAATGGCCGAACGACACGTTGATTGTCAAAGATTGCGGTCAATCCATCGCCAACGATCGATTCAAAGGTTTGCGTCGTCCACATAGATCGCAACGCCCTAGCGTTCCATGCGAGTTTGTTGGGCCTTTCAAACGCAATCCTCAACGGTTGATTTACTAAAACGGGATCTTTCTCTAACGGGATAGAAAGGTGAAGTATCGCGTCGTCTTCATAGGACTTTAGCGAACCATAGTTTGCTACACACTCAGCGACCAATCGTTTCGCTTCTTCCTCTGAGTCTGCAATGGGCGAGTCCGCTCTCTTCTTGTTTTCAGAATCCGTGTTGCTCTCGACTTTTTTGCTAGATTCTGACTGCTTTCCGTTATTCTTGGTCAGTTCCTCGGCCGCTTTAGTGCTGCCGTCAGGACTTGCCTTCCTGGATGTCTCATTACCCAAGGAAGCATTGTTCGATTCAGGGTTAGGTTGGCATCCGAACATCGCAAAACCAAAAATGCAACCGGCCAACATGAAGAGGTTAACGCATTTTCGCCACATAAGATTTTCGGGCGCGATAATGGAGGAGGTATTCGAGAGCATCTTATTCTTTGATCTTGTTGAGTTTGCCTTGTGCTCGTTCCACGAGCGATAACATCTCTTTGTTCCCATTGTACAAACTGATAACACTGTCCCATATTTGCTTAGCGCCTAGCAGATCACCGTTCGCATACTTCTTGTCCGCTTCGTCCAATCTTTCCTGAAGGAATCTTCGTAGTTCATCCGCGCTCGGAGGTTGCGATTCGATGTTGGCGATTTGTCGCCGCGCAAGATTGACAAAGGCTCGATCTTTTTCTTCGCTCTTGAGCAAAGTCACAATGGCTTTGTATTTATCGAGTGCCGTCACCCGATCTCCGAATTGTTCGAAACGATTGGCTTCCATATATTTGCGTTCACCTTCGGTCGAAGGATCACGCCCAAATCGCTTGTTCGTTTGAATTTTTTGTTCAGCGTTGACCATTTCAATTTCGACCAAACGTTCTTCAGCCCAAACAGCGGTCTCACTATTAGGGAATCGCTGGATGATTTCCAACAAGTAGCGATCTTTGGCTTCATTGATCGAGCCGACATCCTTCCGATCGAGGAAAATCTCTGCCCGTGCGCGCAGTGTTTTCTCCCCCAGCGGCAACATCAGATAACCGATTAGCCCGAGAACCGCGATCAAGATACCGAAAAGCACCATGGGGCGTTCCATGAGACTTGGTGAATCATCGTAACCATCTGCGTTTTCTTTTCGCGTGCGCGACTTCTTCTTTTTTCGGCCCAATGCAGCCGCAGCTTCGTCTTTGTCTACATTCATCTGCAAAGGACTAAAACCGGAGATGGCATGCTCCCCAACTCCAACGCCAGAGCTTGCACGTTTTTGTGCTTCGCGAAGTGCCATCGCGGTTGCGACTGCAGAGTAAGGTCGCTTCAAAGGATCTTTGTTCAGCAACTGTTCGATAATCGCGCTCAACCATACAGGACAATCGTAAACGATGGTTGCAACCGGCGCTGCCTCCGTCGTCAAAACCGCTTGACGAACCATGCCTGCATTTGCGCCTCCGAACGGAGCTGAACCCGTCAGCGCGTGATACAACGTCGCTCCCAGTGAGTAGAGGTCCGTTCCAATTTCGAGCTTACCCTTCGCCTCGATTTGCTCTGGCGGCTGATATGCTAAGTCCATGGGCTTCGGAGGCTTGTTCATGGCCGGCCCTGACCAGACTTCATTTAATTTGACGACCTCTCCTCCGAGTGTGAGTAGAACTTTGTCTGGCCGGATCCTACCATGCACCCATCCTGTTTCGTGGGCTTTTTGTAACGCATCACAAAGCTGTAGCCCGTAATCGAGCACAACCTCCCAAGTGAGCCTTTCCCGTCTTTCGAGCATGACATCCAGAGACTCTCCCTCGACCAGTTCATAGACGAGATATGCGTCTTTCGCGTCAAAGCCACCTCCAAAACAACGCACAATACCAGGATGCTTCAGCGTTTTGACTCGCTCTAAATTGTTCGCAAACTCTTGCTTGCTCTCAGGCGTCATTCCCATCGGCATCGAAAAGACACGAACTGCAACTTGCGAACGTTGTTGAACGTGGATGGCGCGAAAGAATGTAGAGCCCGGTGAACCGAGCGGAGCCTCCAGAGCAAGTGGTCCGATGCGAGAACGGGTCACAGGCTCAGCCTCCCCCAGTCGCCTGTCCAGCGAACTTCAATCCATTGATTACGCAATCTCGGACAGCTTCGATATCAACCCTATTGATAACCTCCACTCCTCGTCGGGTCGCAACATACGGACGCCGATCCACTATGGTTGCTCCGCGTGTCAGCTCACCCAACTCCTCGACATCAACGCTGCAGTCCTCCGAACCAAACAATATGGGCTCGACCAAATAAGCGACGCCGAGAACAGCGTTTAAGTTGATTGCCTCTTGGCCTCGATGTTGCCGGTAGGTACGAAACAAATGCGGGACGATCGAATGTAGAACACTGCCCGCACGTGTGTGCTTCGCTGGCAGACTATTCAAAAAGTTGAGATCAAAAGTCACTTGGTGCGTGATCTCCAAGGGGATCAACGTCTTGGTCGTCGGAGATCGCAATACAGACGAAGCGCTGGATGGATCAAAATGCATGTTGAATTCAGCAGCCGCAGTCACATCGCCGATCCCGTGAGTCGAACCACCAACGATGACGATCTTGTCGACTTGTTCCATGATCGATGGATCGCGTTGGAACGCTTTCGCCAATCCGGTCAGTGGTCCCAGGCACAGGATCGTGACCGAGTCGGGCGAGGATTTGATTTGATCTGCGAGCAGTTTTTCACTGCTCATGATGTGCTGCCGTTGGATCGGCGTAAAATGGACATTGCCGAGTCCATCTTCACCATGCAAATACCGATTGTCCGTCACGGGGGCATCGTCAGGGTCGGTACCCGCACCAATGCGAGGGATCCGAGGCGGATCGAGTTTTTCCAGCAGCCCTACCACGTTCTGGGTGCACCGGTCCGATTCGACTGTTCCGGAGCAAGTCGTCACAGCAATGACGTCCAGCCGCGGATCGAAAAGAGCCAAGATCAACGCGATTGCATCGTCAATTCCTGGATCACAATCAATGATAACTTTTCTCGCCATGCTGGACAAAAACCGATAGAAGGAGTCAACTCGTATTCTTCACGCAACTCTATTGTTGTACGTGACTTAGCCCCTTTTCGCTAGACGACACTACTTTCTATTTGGTATTGGTGACCGCCGATGCTCGAAGATTTACTAGAAACCGTCCGCCAACGCACGGACTTGTCCGCCGATCAAATGCAGCAGGCTATCATCTGGATGCTTGCAGGGCGGGTTGATCATGAGCAAATTCGGGAGTTGCTTTTGGCGCTTCGAGAAAAAGGCGAGGCCGTTTCCGAATTGGTCGGGGCCGCCCGGGCTATGCGGATCATGATGACCCCTATCCGTACCCAACGCAAAAACCTAGTCGACACTTGCGGTACGGGGGGCGATGGCGCGCGAACATTCAATATTTCAACGGCGACTGCCATCGTTGCCGCTGCTGCCGGTGCAACGGTTGCAAAACATGGCAATCGAAAAGTCACCAGCGCAACAGGTTCCGCCGATGTGCTGTCGGAACTGGGAGTCAAAGTGGATGCTCCTCGCGACGTTGTCGAAAAATGTCTCAACGAAATCGGCATCTGCTTCTGCTTTGCTCCACTTCTTCACCCTGCGATGAAACAGGTCGCCGAAGTTCGACGTTCCCTGGGGGTCCCTTCGCTATTCAATTACTTGGGACCTCTCTGCAACCCAGCGGGGGCTCAATTTCAAATGATAGGAGTCGGAAGAGAAGACCTGCAAACCAAGATTGCTGCGGCCATGCTGCAACTACCGATAGAATCTGCCATCATCGTACGCGGCGCCGATGGCATGGACGAGGTTACGCTCGCCGACGAAACCCATGTTCATCATATCGCCCACGGCATGCTAACGCAGACGACATGGTCACCCGAATCATTTGGGCTCCCAGCTAGCAACACAAAGGAACTAGTAGTCGATGGACCTGCGGAAAGCGCCCAGGCCATCCGTTCTATACTAGCCGGCGAGAATGGCCCACGCCGCGATATCGTCGTTGCGAATGTCGCTGCCACATTATGGGTTTCCCAATTGACCCATTCGTTGTTGGACGGTGTCGCTCGTGCCCAACATGCGATCGACTCGGGGAATGCGGCGGTGATTCTGGCTAAACTAGCAGAACACTCCCATCAATCCACTCCATCATGTCTCGATTCGTAGAAATGGGAGCCCGTGAAACTATTCTACTCAGATCACTTTGAGTTACCGTTACCAGATGGGCATCGATTTCCGATGTCCAAGTATCGATTGCTCCGAGATCGAATCGTAGCGAACCCTTTGCATGCGCAAGATGTGCTTTTAGTACCACCTGCAGCGACCGTGCAGCAATTGACCCTCGCACATGATCCTGACTATGTCAACCGCGTCTTTCATGGCCAATTATCCGATATCGAACTAAAACGTATCGGCTTTCCCTGGTCCGAGAAAATGGTGGAACGTTCTCGCCGTAGTAGCGGCGCAACGCTTGCCGCCGCGAGAACTGCACTCACCGAGAGAATTTCTGTCAACCTCGCCGGCGGTACGCATCATGCCATGCGAAGTGCAGGCGAAGGCTTTTGTGTCTTCAACGATGCTGCCGTCACCATTCTTACCTTGCGTGACGAAGGGTTGATTCGTCATGCATTGGTGGTCGATTGCGATGTTCATCAAGGGAATGGAACGGCAGAAATATTTGGAAACGACCCTCACTGCTTCACTTTTTCTATCCATGGGGAAAAGAACTTTCCGCTCCGCAAACATCCAAGTTCGCTGGATATCGATTTGCCAGACGGAACAACCGATGGACACTATCTATCTGAGCTTCAGAGAGGCTTACAACAGTGCATAACCTCAGGACACTACGATCTGATGATCTATCTGGCTGGCGCAGATCCTTTCGAAGGAGATAGACTCGGACGATTGAAACTCACCAAACCAGGATTGATAGAACGAGATAGGGCGGTTCTGCAATTTGCACAAACCAATGCGATACCAGTCGTCATCGCGATGGCCGGCGGTTATGCCAAAAATGTTCATGACATTGTAGACATCCATGCGGCTACCGTCGCCACTGCCAAACAGTTTGCCTAGCTGCCTTGAAATGCCGCAATCCTCTGTTCGCAACTTGGGTGCGACCAACTCGATCGGCGAATCCCGTTGTCTCGATAAAGTTTCTGGATGACTTGAGCGTAACGATCACAAGCTTCCGCACGCGTGAGACCTTTGTGCTCGATCGCAAGCTCGATCGCCATTTTGTCTGCGTCCCATTCTGTCCACCAACACGTCGCGATCAATAACAACGGAAACGCGATAGCAAGCAACGAGCAGATCAACATCAGCGAAGTTCCCGTTAATGATGTCATCGCCCATGCCAACAAAGGAATAGTCACAACGGCTGGTACCAAACGTACGATCCCGTGTCGACGGATACAATGCGCCAGTTCATGAAGAACGATCAACTCGATTTCCCACGGTGTAAATCGCAACATCAATCGATCCGTAAGAAGCAATTGTTTTCGAAACAAACCGTTGACAATAACTGCGTTGCTCATACGGCAATTGGTCGGCCAAAGGAAAACGGAAGGACTGGTTCGATGAATTCGAATCCATAACTCTTGGATGGATCGAATCCGGTCGTCTCCCGCATCGGACTCGTTCGTTTTTCCGTCGCACAGTCGCTCTGCACCTGAACTCCATACGATCCACATAGGCAGCCATAGCGAGGTCAAGATGCCGGACACGAGCAAAATACAAATGGTACTCCCAATGGTCATCGAGCTAATACTTCGAATGCTCCAAAGATCGGACTCCCATGCGGTGGGTCCACTTGCGAATCTCATTCCATCGCAAGCGGCTGCAATCGTCGTCATCACTACGAATGGTAGAAACGCCATCCATTGCAGTTTGTCGTTCGATCCATGCAAACAAAGGAAAAAAAGGACGCTCGGCAAAAAGAACGACAACATGCGTCCGGTCAACGAGAATTGTACGAACGAGAATTGACTCGTGAAACCTGGCCAACAGGCTAACGCCAGCAACAACGGTTGCAACAATAACCACACCTTCTCCATCGTCGATCTATTTGCAAGAAGGTACACGATCGAGGTGCAATGCAAGCGATCGCGTTCAACGCAACGACGCGCAATACGATTCAACGCAATGAAGCTCGCAGTCGTCAGAACCAACGCCAGGCAATGCTCTATCGCATCTTCGAAGACCATAGCATTTTCCGCGTCTGCCCCCATCCAATAATAATAGATCGGCCAAGCCAACAACGCCGAAGGGAGGATGGCTAACGGGACAAAGCTCATGTTCGAAGTTTAACCTGCGTCGATAGTCACGAAAAACTTTGGCAGTCTGGAACGACAAAGTGACTGCGGCCATGATTCGGCTAAAAAACCAAATTCCCGATTCTGGCTGAAGCACTAGAATAAACACGTTCCGTTCCAATTGGCACCAAGAACAGTAGTTTCCCGCTTTCTATCTTGGATGTGAACGCAATGTAACAGTCGTAACGACAATGTTGTGCATCGCTCCGCCGATCCAGACTTGCCGATCCTAACCTTAGGCGAGAATCTTCTTGACGACGTGCGCTTCCTCCACACCCGTCAAACGCTGATCGAGCCCTTGCGCTCGAAACGTGAGGCGACGATGATCGATGCCGAGTTGGTTGAGGATGGTGGCATTCAAGTCATTGATATGGACCGCATCGTCCTCGAACCGTGTCGTTCGTTGGCCGTTTGTATCAATGATGTTGTAGCTGTATTCATCCGTCTTGCCGTGTTCGATACCTCCCTTGATTCCTCCACCGGCCATCCAAGCTGTAAAGCATCGAGGATGATGGTCGCGTCCATAATCGGTCGCAGTCTGTTTCCCTTGGCTATAGACGGTTCGTCCAAACTCACCGGAGCACACGACAAGCGTATCTTCCAGCATGCCTCGCATTTTGAGGTCTTGAATGAGAGCTGCCCACGGTTGATCGACATCCTTGCATTGGCCTCGCATCTTCGCGGGAAGCGTACTGTGATGGTCCCAGCCGCGATGGAAGACTTGAACAAAGCGTACGCCCCGTTCCGCCATCCGTCGCGCCAGCAAACAGTTTCGTGCAAAGGAGCCTGTTTTCTCGACTTCGGGACCATACAACTTCTTGACAGACTCTGGTTCGTCTCGAAGATCTGTCAGCTCAGGAACCGATGCCTGCATGCGGAACGCCATCTCTTGTTGTGCAATCGTCGTTTGAATCTCTGGATCGCCGATCGCCGCGGAATGTTTATGATTCAGTTGGGTCACCAGATCCAGCATCTTGTTTCGACTGTTGCGTGAAACACCTGCTGGGTTCGAAAGAAAAAGCACCGGATCGCCTGCAGATTGGAAAGCGACTCCCTGATACTTGGACGGCAAGAACCCTGTGCCCCACAATCGGCTGTAAAGTGCTTGTACATTCTGTTGATCGCCAGACCAAAAGGCCGAGTTAAGGACGATGAAGTCCGGGAGGTTCTTATTGAGTGATCCCAGTCCGTAACTCAACCATGCGCCCAAGCTCGGTTTGCCTTGGATTTGCGACCCAGTACACATCTGGGTCTTGCCCTCATCATGATTGATCGCCTCTGTTCGCATCGACTTGATAAAGCACAGGTCGTCTACCACCGTGGACAAGTGCGGAAGCAACTCACTTAGATATCTCCCACAATTCCCGTGTTGTGAGAATTTGAAAATCGATGGCTGGATCAACTTCTCCTTGCCCTCGGTCATGGCGGTTACGCGTTGTCCATCGCGTATGTCGTCCGGTAGCGGCTGTTTGTCTTTTGCTTCTAGACCTGGTTTGTAATCATACAATTCGATCTGGCTGGGCGCACCACCCATGAACAAAAAGATGACGCGCTTTGCACGAGGCGGAAAATGAGGAAGTTCTGGAAGCGAAGCGGAGGTCTGCTTGGCCATTATCGAGCCAAGAACCGCAGCGCCTAACCCCATGCTTGAATGATTCAAGAATCGACGCCGAGATTGCAACCATTGCTGTTGATCGAAAGGAATATTAGACATGATTCATTACTCGCGTGTCTTGGTGACATCCAGATTGAAGAGGGAATTGACTACCATCGTAAACGCAGCCAGTTCGATACGTTGCGAGTCGCTGGTTAGGTTCAAGTCGGAGGTCATCGCCTGCGCGGCGTCTATGTCCTCTCGATAAAGAGAGCGAAAGCCGTCGAGGCCGACTCGCAAGTCCCCTTGTTCATCGGCATTCGGTAACCGAGACGTGATCGACTCGAATACAATCCGGAGCCGCTCCTCTTCGGCATGATTCGGCAATCCTAGCAGTTGCTGTGCGAGATGCCGAGCCGCTTCGAAATACTGGCTCTCATTCATCATCATCAGCGCTTGGACTGGCGTATTGGTCCGTTCTCTGCGAGACGTGCAGCTTTCGCGAGTCGGGGCATCGAAGATAGTCATCTGCGGCGGCGGCATCGCACGTTTCCAAAATGTGTAGAAGCTTCGTCGGAATATTTTGTCTCCCGTATCCTCTTTAAACGAGTAGGTGGAGGACGAAACCATGGAAACGGTTTTCCAAAGGTCGGCGGGCTGTGGAGGCTTTACACTTTTTCCGTACATCGCATTGTTTAGCCGACCGCTGATCGCAAGGATTTGATCGCGAATCACTTCAGAGTCCAATCGAATGCGCGAGCCACGAGCCAACATACGGTTCTCTGAGTCGGCTAAGTATTCAGTCGGCGACACTCGCGACGTTTGCTGGTACGTCTGCGACATCGCAATCGATCGAACGAGCGACTTGATATCCCAGTTGGAATCGATGAAAGCATTGGTCAAGTCATCGAGTAACTCGGGATGACTAGGAAACTCCCCTTGCGAGCCGAAATCTTCGGAGGTCTTCACTATACCCACGCCGAAAAATTGCTGCCAGAATCGATTGACCGTTACGCGCGCAGTCAATGGGTGTCGCTTATCCGTCACCCACCGTGCTAGGTCGAGGCGAGTCTTTAACTGGTCGCTAGACTTCAGCGGAGGGAGAAACGCCGGTGTGTTCCGAGAAACCTCTTCACCCGGTTGATCGTAAGCACCACGCTTGAGAATGTAGGCCGGTCGCAAATCCTTACGCTCCTTCATTACCAGAGCGATAGAAACGGTCTTTTCGAGTTCGTCATGTGACTTTTGAAGCATACGCAGCGCTTCTTCCTTCTGCTTCAGTTGCTCAGCTAGATCGCTGGACGGATCGGATGTCGCTTCCTCGGTCTTCTCCGACTTTGCTTCAGCAGACTTGTCCTTGATCGATTGCTTCAGACGTTCGACTTCTTGCTTGGCTGTTGCGAGTTGCGCAACAAACTCATTTAACTGGAGGGTCTGCTCCGCAGTTGGCAATCGCAAGATCGGTGGTTGCTGATCGCGGCCAGGAGTTTCGGGGTCACCATCGATATTGTTGAAGAACGCAAAGAGTTGGTAGAAGTCTTTTTGCTTTACGGGATCGTATTTGTGGTCATGACAAACAGCACACTCGAGCGTCAGCCCGAGAAACACTGTTCCGAAAGCAGACACTTGGTCCACGACGTTGCGAGTATAACTTTCTTGAGGAGGATTGGTACCTCGGTCCATCACCATATGGAGACGGTTGTAGCCCGATGCAATTTGCTGGTCGACCGTCGGATTCTCCAATAGATCACCCGCGAGCTGCTCCGTGGCGAATCGATCAAAAGGCATGTTCGTATTGAAAGCTCGAATCACCCAGTCTCGATATTGTGACAGTTCGCGATAATGGTCGTGATGCATTCCATTCGTATCCGCATAGCGCACCAGGTCCAACCAGTAACGAGCCATATGCTCCCCATATTGCGGCGTGGATAGCAACCGGTCGACTAGTTTTGCATACGCGTCCGGTGCATCGTCTTGTTCAAAATGATGGATCTCTTCCCTGGTTGGGGGCAGGCCCGTCAGATCTAAAGTGACGCGCCGAATCAGCGTCCTTTTGTCAGCCAGTGGCTGTGGTGCGATCTGTTTCTTTTCCAATGAAGCGAGGACAAATTGGTCCATAGGACTCGCCAACCAACTCCTGTTCTTGACCTCCGGCAAATGATGCGGTCGAAGCGATTCGTAGGACCAAAAATCTTCGTACGTTGCCCCTTGTCGAATCCACAATCGCACCATCTCACGTTGCGCATCGGTCAGAGGTTTTTGGGCCGATTCGGGCGGAGGCATTTTCAGCGACGGGTCATCCGTCGTCAGTCGTTTCCAAAGCTCACTCGAATCCAGGTCGGCAGGTCGAAGCGCCTGGCGACCATCCCGCACATGAAACGGACCGAGATCACCGTCTGGAATATCTAGTCGCAAGTCGGCCTCGCGGGTCGCATCATCGGGACCGTGACAAGCAAAACATCGGTCCGATAAGAGTGGTCGAATATCCCTATTGTACGAGATAACCTCTTCTTGGGCGTGCAACAAGATTGTCGATAGGATTACCGGCAATGCTAGGATACTGGCATTGGTTCGCATCACGTTTCCTGAAACTAGAGGGGAGATTCAGTCGCACGATGGAGGAAAGTGGAGGGGAATCACCCGTTGCTGGGCATATGATTCTACTAGAAATTCAGGAATGGGACAACGAATAGAACAACAGTACATCGCGAAATGCCCGTCGTTTCCCCCAAGATCCATCGGCAAATTTCTCCAACAGCTTGGTCGCATTCAAGGGAGTTGAGCAAGAAATTTTGTGGCTTGTAAGGCAGTCCCTTTTTGGCTATTCGGCTTTCATCCAAAATGGGGCGGCAGCAAACCATGCGACGCAAGCCACTAGCAAAATCGTCTTGACTGGTTCGAGCGAAATGACGCCGAACATATACAACATGGGTGGAACGATGGTGGCGAGCAATGATAAGTAGCCAACAGGTCGAGCAATCGATTTGATCATGTAAGAAGCCTATCGTAGGGCAAAGTGGTTCAGTGATTAAGAAAGCTTCAGCTTGGGACCGATCGCTTTGGACAAAAGGATGTAGAGAAATCCGCATGCGATCGACGTTGGCAAAGGCAAATAGGATGGGAAGACCTCTTGATATCGATAGAGGTAGATTGCGATGCCGACTGGAATCAACCAAGCCAGAAGAACGACTACATTGAACGTGGTTCCTGTTCGTTCCGCTGGATCGGTTGGAATGCCAACGGCTTTCGCGAGGAAGTGATCGACAATAAGGATGGCTCCAATCGGGGCTAAGATCGTCCCGTAGATTCCCACGAAACTAAGTAGATTCATGGCAAAGGCAGGGAAGATGCCAGCGGCAGTGCAGACGATCCCCGCAATGAGAGTACTTACATTGCGAGGCATGGTCGGCATGATTCCCTGAAAGGCCAAGCCCGCGCGATAGATCGTAGGGTTGGCTGTCGTCCAGCCTGCGATAATGATGCAGATCAATCCAGCCCAGCCCACCGCATCGTTGACCATAGTTCCTGGATCTTTTCCTTTGCTGGGATCCACGCCATGGGTCCTCACCCAATACACCAGCAATAGAGCCGCGCAAATCCACGCGATGTAGTGACCGAGAAACATCCCGGCGGCGGAGGCAAAACCCGCGTTCGGCGATTTGGCAAACCGGAGTACCGAAAGGTCTGCCATGCCTAGATGCATCGCAGCATTGCAGAACCAAGAGAAAAACACAATTCCCCAAAAGCTGATCTTCTCCGCTGTTCCGGCTGGAGGAGTCAATAATTCCCAGATATCAAACGTCTCCAATCGTCCCAAAGTTACCAAAGCGCAAGCGATAAAAATCAACAACATCCAGGGGGCTGAATAATTCCCGACCTTTGCCACCACGCCGTAACCCTTCATTGCCACAAAGGTCATGGCCATTCCAATGCAGATGCATGCGACGATCCATCCCAGCCCAGTCGGCATGGTTGAGTCGAAGGTCGGCATCTTCATCGCAGGAAAGAACGGGCCCACGGCAGTCGCTGAAACGGTAATCATGGAACCTGCTAGAAAACAAAACAAGATACCGTTGGCCAGGTTGTAGATCTTCACTAGATGCTTGCCCGCGATCTTCTCCATCTTGTAATAGAGAGTGAATCGCTGCTGCGTTGCGATCGTTGCTGTCAAATAACGCCAAGTCAACACAGCAAGCAAATTTCCAAGCAATAGTCCGAAGATAAGACTGTTGGCAGTAGCACCCCATGCCACAAATTGCGGACCGATCATGAACTCGGTGCCCGCCGTGTGCTCACCCGCGTACATTCCCCAAAACGCAGAGGGGCCTTTGAGTGCCCGTTCTGGGACTCGTTCGCGTTCGAACTCGGAACTGGTGTTTTCTGATTCGTTTGACATAGAGAGGTTTTCTAAGGAACATTCTTGCCGTGGATAAACGGTCGCACGGAGAGGAAGGAGGAAGCATCGTATTTCAACGCTTCGATAGAACGGTCTTTTCGTACGCTTGGACCACCGCAAGCCAGTCTTGACTGACAGGAACCTCGAATAGAGTACAGTATTGATCCCAAACCGCTGACCAAGGCAACGACTTTGCCTCCTCCATCCAAGTCAGACGAGAGGAAAAATCTCCGTTTCGCTCGGCTTCGAGCAACGCAGGTGGTTCTAACATCGCGATCAAGAGCGCTTTTATCGTATTGCGAGTCCCAATCACCCAAGCCGCAATGCGATTGATGCTCGCATCGAAAAAGTCTAGTCCAATGTGCGTTCGGTTCAGCAGTTTGTTCCGTACCAACTCCTGCGCGATCGACAGCAACGCGTCGTCGAGGATAACAACATGGTCGCTATCCCAACGAACGCCCCGACTTACGTGAAGCAATATCTCGGGAACGTAAAGGAGGGTCGATGTTATCTTGTCGGCAATGCCTTCCGTCGGATGAAAATGACCAGCGTCGAGGCAGAGGAGCTTTTGATTCTTGATCGCATACCCAAGATAAAACTCATGGCTTCCGACGACATAGCTTTCGCTTCCGATACCGAACAATTTGCACTCGACCGCGTCCAAGTGCACCTTGGGACTGATGGGGTTGGCAAAGATCTTGTCGAGTGATTCGGTTAACCGTTTCCTTGGAGACATGCGATCGACGGGCGTATCTTTGTAACCATCCGGGATCCACACATTGGTGACTGTCGGGGAGCCGAGTGCTTTCCCCATCGCAGCGCCGATCTCGCGCGACGCAATACAGTGCTCAATCCAGAAATTGCGAATTCCGCGATCGGTGTGGCTGAGAGTAAAGCCATCGGAGGCTTTGGGATGGGAAAAGCACGTCGGATTGAAATCCATGCCGAGCTTGAGCTGTTTTGCCCAGTCGATCCAGTTTTGAAAGTGCTTTGGTTCGATCTCATGGCGGTCGACTTTCTTGCCCCCGAACTCGCCATAAAACGCATGCAGATTGATTCGATGGCGTCCTGGAATCAATGCAAGGGCTTTCTCAAGATCGGCACGCAACTCGTCTGGATTCCTTGCTTTTCCTGGATAGTTTCCCGTGACGGCAATGCCGCCGGTTAGTCCTGTCCCGTGATTTTCAAAACCGCCGACGTCGTCACCTTGCCAGCATTGCAACGAAATCGGAATCTTCGCGAGGGCTGTCAGTGCGGTTTCTGTATTCACCCCCAGACCAGCATACCGCTCCTTCGCGAGGGTATATGCATTCTTGATCGATTTTGCAGTGAGAGGCATAGGAATTGAAATTGCAAGCAGATTGTCTGAGGATGAGTCACTGGCAAGAATTGTAACAATTCGATCGGCATGTGGGTTGCTTACCTACTGCATTCGTCCTACAGGACGGAATGTGGATGACATGTCCTTCGTTTCTACTCTTGGGTGCTTGATGCTCTCATCTGAACAGCAAACCGATGGAACGTTAGCACTAATGCTCGTCAGATCGCATTGGATCTTGCAACCAGGCTTTCCAGGGCGTCTGAGATCAAAACATCGTTGCGTCTGCGTTCGAGAAAGAAACTAACTTGGTCGTATCCACACTCTGTTAGAATTTTGAGGGCCTGTTCATAGCCATCGCTCACTCGATTCGGCTCATGAGCATCGGCACCGAGCGTCACCGGAATGTTGCGTTGACGCATTTCACTTAACATCTGAGGAAAAGGGTTCATCTCGGTGATCGTTTTGTTCAGCCCGGAAGTGTTCAGTTCCATGGCAACACCTGTGACCGCAATTCGATCGAGCGCGGCTCGAATGTCGTCCATGATCTCTTCGGGGCGCCAAACGTTGGCCGTATGGTTCTTGACCAAGTCTGGATGGGCCAGAGAATCAAACAAACCTGTCTCCGCCGACTGCGCGAGCAATCGAAAGTACGTTCGCTGAACCTCCACTTCATCGGCTTGCCAATACTTCGCGCGAAACTCTTGAATTTGAGGATGAACGGAGCCAAGAACGAAATGAAAATTTGCCGACGATAGTTGCTTCTCTAGATACGATTCGTAGCCTTCGAAATAGTCTGCTTCGAGCCCAAGTCGCACGTCAACGCGTCCGTTCCACTCGTCGGTCGTTCGCGCTACCAAGTCAACATACTCATCGAATTGATCTTCTCGCATACGCACGTGATGCGAAAACCGGTTAGGCATGGGATTATGGCAAGTGACGATCAGTCCTCTCAGTCCGCGATCGTACGCAACCGCTGCATATTCAGTCGGCTCACCATCCGCATGATTGCAAAGAGTTGTGTGTGAATGTGACTCATAAAGGATTCTCTGAGACACGAGCGGAAATCTCCGTTTGGCTTCGAAATAAACTGTTGTAACGAAATATTACACAGTAGACATAACAGAGAAGTTTGGCGAGTCTGAGTTCAAGAAATCCTAAGCAAGTTTGCTTCATTTTTTTGAAAGTGGTTTTTCAAAATCCATCCAACCACGTTTGTTGTTATCGCCATGTATTGCGATTCCGCCTCCAATCGGTGCCAGGGTATCGATTGGATTGCTGCTATTGGTCGAAAAACCAATCGACTTGATCCGAGATGTTGCGATCGCAGGATCGGAGTTGACAACCAAAGTGCAATCGGAACCTATCAACAACGAGATACGCCCGTCGCCTGACTCCACCCGCAAGCCAACTGCGAGCAGATCTTGTTCGAGAGCTTTGGCGTCGGCTGGCTTTAGATCGAAGGTGATACTTTGAATATTTTCAAGATGACGTGAGCGATCGAAACGGGAGCTCAGGAAATCGCTTCGGAGAATTCGTTTCGTGCCTTGTTCGCTCGCCGGATACAGTGCAGGGGTAAAGTCTGGATGGTATTCGCTAAACAACCATTGGAATAGTTCGCGTTCGGGGAATTTTCGATGAACGACATGGTACCAATTGACCGATCCTGTGCGGTCGAAGTCCCAGTGTTTGAGATACCGAGACACGTCGGAGTTCGATTTCCGAAGAAGACTTTCTACCGTATCGATGGCCCCTTTTGTTTCCACGGACCAATCCAGACCGACGCTTCCAACAGGCGCGCCGAGGTTGTTGTTCGGTCCGAGAAACTCAATATAGGTGTCCTTGCCACGCAAGCAAATCGACTGGCACGAATCGTCGACTGCTTTGAATTTGGGAAACCCTTGATCGCTTGCAGCCAGCTGCTGGATTACGAACTCCGAGCTTCGCAGTGCATTAAATGCCTCTTCCTCTAGAACCATATAGAGATGATTGAAAACGATGCGAGGTTTGGAGATGGCGGGAGTCTCTTGTTCATCCTCATTCGTTTCAACAGGCCCCTCCTCGGATGCACCAAGCTTTTCGATCGCATTGTTCGGATGGCATTTTCCACTACCGTCATCGAACCAATCGCGTAGCAATGCAACAGGGCCGGGTTTTCCATCGCCAATGTATTGCGCTCGCAGCCGACGGTATTCGTTCAAGATAGGTTTAGCACGCTGAAGCAGTTCCGTGTCTTCGGTACGCAACGGACTGATCTTGGGTACTGCATAGACAAAGCGACCTTGCTTACTCTTGAAGGTTGGAATATGACGAAAGTCCCGTTCGATGAACTCGCCCGTTTCCCGCTGGTGTAATCCGGCCCCAACAAAGAAGTTGATTGCATATTCGGGGTATCCAAAGGCAATGCCAAACCCTTTCCAACGTTCTTCGGGACTCGTCGATCGTTCGATCGTCATCATGACTTGGTGCGCGGGTGAGTCGTCCTTTAGCCCGAAGCGATCAAAGAACTTTGGATTTCGCGATATGGTTGACTGAAGAGTTGGAGCGTGCGCGAGATACAAAGAGGCATGTCGCCGGCCCGATTGTTGCTTTTCGTAGATCAATACATCGGCTGCAAAGAAACCGCCGTGAGACCAGGATTTGACTGCTTCTCTGACTTTCTCGATCTCGCTCAGGTCACCAAACTCAATCGGGAAGTACGTTCCCCAAAATCCTTCGGAGACCGGCTTGATTTGACCAACGATGGTGTACAGTGCCTCGCTATCGAGTGCCGCAAGCAATAAATCTTCAGAGAGTTTTTGCGATGGCGTTGACAGCTTTTCAATAGGGAAGAAATCCGTTCGAACTATGGCGTCGATTGTCTTGCTGTTTTCTGCATCGACTTGTACTGAGGTATTCGACTTCTTCTCAGTGTTATTGGATCGAGAGGAAACTTCCTGCCCAACAATAAACGAAGGCTGCAAAGTTAAGATTATGAAGATGCTCGCGAGTAGCTTGACCATTTTTTGATTTCAATCGTGACGGTGAGCGGGGTTACGCCTAGCCTAGTTAAGCCTTAGGCCTAAACCGAACCCAAAAAGGGAATCGGCGAGTGCCTTTGCCTTAGGAATGAAGAAAAGTTTCGATCACTTGGTACTGATGCCAATTATAGATCATCGGACGGAAGCACATTGCCACTTTTGCGAGTGGAAAACTCTCGCAAAGTTAGATGGTTGATACTCGACGAAACAAATCGAACCGAACCGTCAGTCAGCGCCAAACTCGCGCCGCCCGGCGAAGCGCTTCCGTAAGCCATAAGTCGCCTGTAATACATGTCAAAGTACTGAGCGCTCCCGAGCGGCGGAGGAGCTACCGCAACTGAAGCTGGCAATTGAAAACCGACAGAGGCGAGCGTCGATCTCCAGCTAAAGAATGGACCTCCAGACCATGCAGAAAATGCTCTCATGTCATTCGCAGCTCTTCTGGTCAATGCTCCCCAATGTCGATCAAATCCATATCGTTCACCTAGCATGATTGTATTGGAAGTCCCGTCTATCACTTCTGCCATTCGGATTTTGGTATCGTAGTGGAACATTCCATCGTCCACGTAGGTTAATCGAATTTTCCTTGACGAGCCAGCTCGGAGATCTCGATGAGCAAATCTTCACGTAGGGTGCAGCAGATGCATCCATTGGACATTTCGATGAGTCGTTCTTCTGTGCGGCTCAGCTGGGTGCCATCGGCGACCAACATAGCATCGATGTTGACTTCACTCATGTCGTTCACGATGACCGCGACACGCAGCCCCTCGCGATTATTGAGGATGTGATTCACAAGCGTAGTCTTGCCTGAGCCCAAGAAGCCAGACAGGACGGTTACAGGTAGTTTCGTGATGGCAGGACCTCTTCGGCACAGGGGTAGCGAAAGAGTATTGTACGCACTTGCACAATTAGTGCAAACCAATGGCCGGGCACCCTAAGGCGTTGTTGCAAACCGGTGTGAACGAGGAGAATGAACGCGGTGCTCCATCTGCACACCGACCAAATCGGGTAAGTCGGATATTGCAACCGAAATGCATTTGCACTAAATTATCAATGCGATCAACCTGCGACAATTCTGCGAATTGCCAATAAGCAGGACGAATCTCAGCAGCCAACTTTTCCATTTCTGACTCCGAAATCGATGCAGTCACTCCCGGTCGCCGTAAATCATCACGCTTACATTTTTTGATGTTTCGCTCGGCCTGAAACTTCCGCCGATCAAATAATTGTTGACGTTCAAATTTATCGAGAAAAGGTACGTACGATGTCCAAATACAATTCTTGGCATCTCACCCTCGCGATTGCGATGGGTGGTTTCTGTTGCGGCACGGAAGCTACGGCTGATTGGCCGTCCTTCCGCAATGGAGGAGCTTCGCAAATCGATTCGATCTTACCCACCACATGGTCTGCGTCCCAAGGGATCGCTTGGCAAAGGGAACTGATCGGGTACGGTCAGTCCACACCCGTTGTGAGAGGGGGCAAAGTCTATCTATCGGCAGTCGAAGGACCGATGAAAGACAACTGCGTTATTCTGTGTCTCGATTTGAAGAACGGCGAAGAGCTATGGAAGTTCTCGTTCGAATCCTCCAACAAAGCGCCGTCGAATTATGCTGCCTCACGCGCCGCGCCAACTCCAATCGTTGATAACGATGCTGTCTATTCCTTCTTTGAAAGCGGCGATGTTGTTGCGATCGACCATTCAGGCAAAAAACGATGGCATCGCAATTTGACCGCAGACTACGGCAAATTTGAAAACGGTCATGGTTTGGGTGCGTCTCCTGCATTAGCGAAAGACCATTTGATTCTCAACATCGAGCATAAAGGGCCGTCCTATTTGCTCGCAATCGATAACAAAACGGGAGCAACTACTTGGAAGACAGATCGCCCGTCGTCATCCTCATGGTCTTCGCCGATCGTTGTGAATGCATCCGATAAACAGACCGTCATCGTTAGTTCGGCAGGCTCGGTCATGGCTTACGATGCGACAACGGGAGCACAGCTTTGGGATGTCGGCGGCTTGGACGGAAACTCGGTTCCATCGCCAACTGTACATGGTTCTATGTTGTTGGTCGGTGCACGCCTTCCTGAGTTTGCAGAAGAGGGTAGCGCTGGTAGCCAATCGAATTGTTGTATCAACTTATCGAAGATGGTTGAAGGCAAGCCGGAGTTTCTGTGGCGTGCCGAGAAAGTCACCAGCGATTACGCCAGTCCCGTCGTCTGCGGTGACTGTGCATACTACATTAGCAAGGCTGGCATCCTCTATTGCTTGGATGTCAACAGCGGCAAGGCTCACTACTCGAAACGTCTTGGTACCCAATGCTGGGGAACGCCAATCGTTTCACAAGATCGCATCTACTTCTTTGGCAAGGATGGCAAAACGTTGGTACTCAAGTCCGGTAGCCAATACGAATTACTTGCAACCAATGAACTATGGGATCCCGCCAATCCACCCAAACCAGCGACTTATACGGAAGCAACACGAGCGGAGCGCAGTGGATCGGGCGAGAGTTCAGATGGACGATCAGCAGACTCTGGTCGCCCCAGCAACCGTCGCGCTGGAGGTCCGGGAGAGTCAAGAGGTGGTGCAGGCGGACCTGGCGGTGGCATGATGGGTATGCTGACAGCAGCCGACAAGAATGGAGATGGCATTCTCAGTGCCGAAGAGATCCCCGTAGATTTCAGACCGATGCTCGCGCGTATCGACAAGAACGGCGACGGAAGCTTGGACAAGGACGAAATGAAGGCTATGGCGGACAGCTTCGCCGCGCGACGAGCAGACTCCGCTACAGAAGCCCGCGATCCGATTGTCTATGGAGCCGTTGCGTCCGATGGCAAGATCCTTATCCGAACGGGGACAAGACTTTATTGTATTCAATAGCCGGCTGAAGGCGTTACACCAACACGCTCGATATGCAAGCTCAGTTTAGTTGTGCTATACGTACTGTCACGTACGTAGCAAAACACACCCAACCTAAATGTGACAGATGACAGAAGGCACTTAGCCAAACTCTACGCCAAGCCACGGTTGCAACCAACACCAGCAAGAGCAAGGCAAGGGCCGCAGCGATACCCGTCGCCATCCACAAATTGTGCAGATGAGTGAAAGTAAAAGTGTAAGCCATTTTCAAGACCAATGCGCTGAGGATCAGAACGACCTGCAGCCGCTTCCACTTTGCTTCATGCACCGACGCAACCGCTGCTGCAGTTCCCAGGCCCGCTAACATAAAGATCGTCGTCCAAATAAAGCCTATCTTCGATTCTATGGATCTCGGTAAAATCTCGGGACGAATTAACGAGCGAAACCACTCGCTCCGCGTGTCGTTGGGAAGTTGGGCGAGGAATAGCGCGCCGATGGCGGCTGCCAAGCAGACCAGCGTCGGACTTAGTTGTTTTCGGTGTAACAGATTCATGTGGCTCTGACGTTAGATACTTTTCAACAATACTATCGACACAGCATTTGCAGGATCGCGATTCGTGCGGGTGTTGCCCGTAAGCCCACCTCGCGAATCGCGTGCTTGACCAATTCAAGCGATTCGTCGTTATCTATCACAGCTCTCTCCCTAGGCGGCGAAAATGGAACATCGCCCTCAGATTCACTCCCTAACAAATCTCCAAAATAACCGAACCGCCAGCCACTTGCAACCGTATTGCATGTGCATTACTCTAGTGATTGACTCTTGCTCTAACGAAAGGCTACCATGTGGCGATCATTTTTCTTGGCGATTGGTCTAATCAATTCTACCACCTTGTCGAGCTTGGCAGGAGAGCCGAGTTCGATCATCGTGGTTGTTCCAGATCCATATACAGCAGCTGTAGTTTCAGCGAAAGTACCTGGCGTTCGAATTGGCGTCCTTCAGGTTCACGCAGATGAGTCGGACGAGACCATCAATGCGCGAGCGGTAGCTTTGCGGCATGCAACCCACCTCGTCTTTGATCACTCGAATGAATCACTACGACTGGCTATGTTCCGAGAGCGCCTGCAGATGCAGGGGGTGATTGCGATCAACATGCGCCCCTCGTCACAACCACGCGACAAGAATGCTCGTCCAGCCAACGCGCCTCAATTTGAACAGCTTGCGAACCTCGTCGCACAAGTTTCGACAAGCAGTGAATAGCTCCCGCACTTTATCCTCACAAGTCTTCGGGTGGTGACCGTATTTCGCGACAAGACTTTCTAGCGAAGCGCTATGAAGCAACTCGAATCCTAAAGAACCTGACCAACCTAACGATTTATCTTCCACAGGGAGCAGCCCTGTGCATCTAGGGCTTTAAGAAATTGTCTTCCATGAAAGACTTGGCGAAACAGCGGTTCTCCGGACGAATTAGCGTGGCGACTTCGGAGCGAGTGACCGCCGGATGACTTCGCGATCTTCTTCATTGGTCTCCTATTAACCTAGCTAGAACAAGGATATCAATAGATTACTTTACGCACTTGCATAATCAGTGCAGGCAAGATAGTCTAAGGCTAGGGTATTCGTTACAAGCATAAGTGCGTCAACAAACAGACTTTTGCCTCCATCCCTTCTTTTCCAATTTTTATGCAACGCAAACTCCCCGTAACCGTCCTTTCCGGCTTCCTCGGTGCAGGCAAAACAACCATGCTCAATCATATCCTACGCAATCGCGAAGGACTCAAGGTGGCGGTGATTGTCAACGACATGAGCGAGATCAATGTCGATGCTGCTATCGTTCGCGGGGAGACGGCATTGAGCCGCACGGAAGAAAAACTGGTTGAGATGACCAATGGCTGCATCTGTTGCACGCTGCGAGAAGACTTATTACTCGAGGTTCAGCGATTGGCTGCTGAAGGTCGATTCGATTACCTGCTCATCGAGTCGACCGGTATCTCGGAACCGATGCCTGTTGCGGAAACCTTTACGTTCACCGACGAAGAAGGCCGAAGCCTATCTACTGTGGCAGAGCTAGATTCGTTGGTCACGCTGGTAGACTGCGAAAATTTTCTGCGAGATTACGAAACGTTCGATGATCTTGTCGATCGAAAGCTCGGTGTCAGCGACGACGACCACCGCAACATTGTTGACTTGCTGATCGACCAAATCGAATTTGCAACCGTCATTGTTCTCAATAAGTCGGATCGAATCGCGGGCGAGGAAATGGAAGAACTGAAGCGATTCATTCACCATCTGAATCCGTATGCCCAGATCTTCGAGAGCCATTATGGCCAGGTGGATTTGAAGAGTGTGCTTGGAACGGGAACCTACAACGAGGAGTGGGCCGAGGGGCATCCGAATTGGTTGGCTGTCCCACGCGGTTCCGAGCAAAGCGAAGTTGACGAATACGGTATCGAGTCCTTTATCTTCGAAGCACGCCGGCCTTTTCACGCAGAGCGATTCGCACTGGCTTTGAACTTTGACGATGGGATTTTGGCTGGCGTTATGCGATCCAAGGGGTACTGCTGGATCGCTACGCATCATGGCGAAGCGTTTCGTTGGTCTCAAGCAGGGGTTTCGATCAAGATGGATCAAGATGGGCCTTGGATGTGTACGGTTGACGAATCGGAATGGCCCGAAGACGAAGCGTCGCGTGAATGGATCGTGGCGACGATGCAAGAGCCGTGGGGAGATCGACGACAAGAACTAGTCTTCATCGGCTCTGAAATGGACGAAGTCGTCTTGCGATCGCGATTGGAAGATTGCCTCCTAACGGACGAAGAGATGTTGCTTCCACCTGAACAGTGGGCTCTTTGGGAATGCCCCTTGCCCATCCCATCGATGGAAGAAATTTTCGCAGAACAGAATGAAGGGGACGAGTAGTCCATGCAACGCAAACTACCTGTCACATTGCTCTCGGGCTTTCTCGGCGCGGGAAAAACAACCATGCTCAATCATATCTTGCAGAACCGTCAGGGGCTCAAGGTGGCGGTGATCGTCAACGACATGAGCGAGATCAACGTCGACGCACGCCTCATCCGCGATGGTGGAGCGGAGCTGAGTCGGGTCGACGAGAAGCTGATCTCGATGAGCAATGGATGTATCTGCTGCACACTGCGAGAGGATTTGCTTCTCGAAGTTCGCGAATTGGCTTTGCAAGGTAAGTTTGACTATCTGTTGATCGAATCGACAGGAATCTCGGAGCCTTTGCCAGTCGCGGAGACCTTTACCTTCGAAGACGAAAACGGAAATCAGCTCAGTAAGATTGCGAGATTGGATACCTTGGTCACCTTGGTCGATGCAGTCAATTTCGATTGCGATTACTTCACACCGGACAGCCTCCATGAACGGGGGATCGGTGTGAACGAGGAGGACGAACGCGGGGTGGTCCATTTGCTTACGGATCAAATCGAGTTTGCGAACGTTCTGGTGATTACGAAATGCGATTTGGTGGACGAGACGGAACTGGACGAGCTGGAGGAGTTGCTCCATTTAATGAATCCGCGAGCGACCATCGTTCGATCTCAAATGGGAAACATCCCAATCGAACAGGTCCTGAATACGCAAGCGTTTGACGAGGACTGGGCGGCTGAGAGTAAGAACTGGTTGGCGGTGAAGCGAGGCTCGGAAACATCCGAAGCGGACGAATACGGTTTTCAAAGTTTCGTATTCACTGCAAGACGTCCGTTCCATCCCGCTCGGTTCCACGCATGCGTGGAGGGGGAATCGTTCGGGAGTGTGATCCGTTCTAAGGGAGTGATGTGGCTAGCGAACCACAACGATATCGCAGCCGAATGGTCGCAAGCAGGCGTGCTTTACAATATCCATCAAGCTGGTATTTGGGCTGCGTCTGTCCCGCAAGACGATTGGCCAGACCTTCCTGGCTTTCGCGATCAAGCGATGGAAGTTTGGCAAGCACCATGGGGTGATCGAAGAACCGAGTTGATCATTATCGGCCAGGGACTGGATGAGGAATCCATCCTGGAATCGCTAGATGAATGCTTGTTAACGGAAGAGGAAATGTCAATTGCCCCGGAGCGTTGGGCTATGTTCAGCGACCCATTGCCAGGGTGGTGCGAGTAGTTTTGCTCGATACCCGAATGGAACCGCAGACAAGCATCTATTTCAGGCCGATGCTTGCTCGCATCGACACCAGCCAGCTTTTCCTCGAAGCATCGGTTGCTATTCTAGCAGCAATCTAGTTGAATAGATGGCTCCGGTCTTTGTTGGTCCTAGTCCCTCGAAGTGAATAGCATGAGAATCCCCTCCCTGGTCATTGGTTCATTGTTTGCGTTGTCCGTCTGTTATTCTGGTTCAACAACTGTTTGGGCTCAAGAGAAAAAGTCTGCAACGACCTTTGTCGAGATCTCCCAAGAAACAAAAAGCGATAGCAAGAAGGAAGAGTTCAAGAAGGAGTCCAAGAAGGAGTCCAAGTGGACATCTCTACTGAAATCCAATTCTCTCGACGGTTGGGAGATCACGAACTTTGGTGGCGAGGGTGCGGTCGAGGTCCGCGAAGGAGTGTTGATGCTGGATCGCGGCGATCCCATGACAGGAATCCATTCCAAGAAAAAGGACTTTCCTCAAGAGAACTATGAGATGCGATGGAAGGCGCGCCGTGTCGATGGCTCCGATTTTTTTGTTGGTATCACGTTCCCCGTCGGCAAAGAGTTTTGTTCACTGATCAGTGGCGGTTGGGGAGGTGGCTTGGTTGGTATCAGCAGTATCAATGGCAACGACGCATCCGAGAACGAAACCTCCGGCTTTCGCGATTTTAAGAACAACAAGTGGTACTCGTTCCGAGTTCGAGTCGACAAGAAGCAAATCAAAGCTTGGATCGACGATCAAGAAGTCGTGAGTGTCGATCGGGAAGGAAAGTCCTTTTCGGTTCGTGCTGAGGTGATGGCCTCGCGACCGTTAGGATACTGCGTCTTTCAGTCGGTGTGTGAGATCAAGGATTGGGAATATCAAACCATTCAACCTTGATGTCGGTCGTGATTTACTAAGTTTGCCCCTCGCCCGCGGAAAGCGAAAAGGTATCACGATGTCGGTCCAACGAAGGGAAAGCGTCTCGGTATCGACGATGAGACTGGAAGTGCGTTCCCCTATTTCTACCGTTTTGTTTTTGAAGCCTAGAGGTTTTTGCCCTTTGGTAATTACAATAATGTTTGCCCGTGAGCTACATCCCTAAGAGCAGAGAAACAATGAAGAAGAAAGTCAATAAATCGGAACTGATCCGAGGCATGATCGCCAAGAACCCAACAGCAAAGGCTCCAGAAGTCCTAGCGCTTATGAAGAAAGATGGCATTGCCGTATCGCTTCCGCTCATTTATCAAGCAATGAAAACGAATGGGAAGCCGAAAACCCCATCAAAGGGTAAACGAGGGCGTAAGCCTGGAGCAGCTAAAGTCGCTGCAAGTTCTTCTTCCACCAATGATCTCTTCACAACGATGCAAGCCTTCGTGAATGAAGCGGGTAACTTGGACAAGGCCATTGAAATCTTGAGCGTATTCAAGAAGTAGTTGGACGCCCGCCCGACAAAAGTCAAACTAGTAGGCACATTCCATGTGCCATCCACCTCGAACCCCAGCAATTCTCCAAGAGCGAACGGCATCCGCATCAATCCAAATCTTCATCTCCGGATTATAACCAGTTACGGTTACAATCTTCTAAAATTTTAGTGAGCCTGGAGAAACACGTTTTGATGGCGATACGAGAACTGGAGTCTGGAAAGATCGAACTTTGGACATCGTTTTTGCACGAGATTGTCGAAGACCGACTCTTGGATCAATACAAAGATCTGCTCGCGCCTGAGGAACGCATTCAGCAAGCGCGTTTCCATTTCGAACGCGATCAACATCGATACTTGGTAACCCGTGCACTTGTGCGTGTTGTATTGTCCAAATACTGCGATATCGCCCCGAGAGACTGGGTATTCAGCAAAGGAACCCATGGAAAGCCTGTTATCGGGAACGACCATGCCAGCGCGATGGGGCTCTTTTTTAACATTTCCCATACCAACGGAATGGTGATTGTCGGAGTCGCAAGAGAGCCGTCGCTCGGAGTCGATGTCGAGAATCTAGATAGACGCAAGCCGTCATTGGGGATCGCGGAATCCTTCTTCGCTAGTGCAGAAGTCGAAGCACTGCGAGAACTATCGGATCTCGAACAGCAGCAACGATTTTATGAGTATTGGACTCTCAAGGAATCATATATCAAGGCAGTTGGATTGGGCCTCTCCATACCACTCGACGAATTCAGCTTCTCGTTCCCAACAGCATCTGCCATTCGATTGAAGCTCGCTCACAAACCCGAATACGCTGACCAATGGCACTTTTGGCAATTTCAACCTGCACGTGGTTACATGGCAGCCGTTTGTATAAATCGAAACGGGCTGGTCAATCCGGTTCTCACCAACACTAGAATTGTACCAATGTTGAGCGAATCGCCGCTCGACTTGTCCCTTCTACGAACGTCGTGACGACTGTCGCGGTCAACTAGCCTTTGATACCCGACGCAATAAAGTATCTCTTGGACGGGAAGACTTCGCAATCAACAAACCAACGTTGCAGATTTTCTTCGTACCATTTGGGTTGTTTATGGACCAGTACAATTCGACCGCCTGTACGCAGTGAGCGTTGTGCGGCGGCAATAAACTTTTCAGCAATGCGGAAATCACCGAAGTACGGTGGGTTGGCCAGAGCCATATCGTAAGATTCGGGTTCACCATAGACACCTGTTGGGTTGACCTCGGTGGTGATGTTGGTGATTTCGTTTAGAACCAATCCGCGATGCAAACAGTCGATGGCTCGAGCGTTCGCATCGACTGCGTGAATGGTGGCCTTCGGATCTCGTTTGGCTAGACCGAGGGCAACTGAACCGCTGCCGCAGCCGATATCGATAAGCCTGGCTTCTGGGTACACGTCAACCGCGTCCAATAGCTGCCGCGCTCCGTTGTCGAGTTGTCGGTGAGAGAAGACGCCAGGCCGCGTTACTAATCGAATCAAATCGTCGCAATCGCGATAAGCCAACTCGCACGAGAAGTCCTTGAGCTTTTTGAGCGGAGCTGTTTTTTCGATCCAGTAAACCGTTGCACCTTCCTGCGGACGAACCTTAACACTCTTCTCGTACCCTTTGAGTTGTTCATGTACCCATCGGTCGTCGGCATTATCCACGGAGACGATGAGTTGTCCGCCGATAACGAGGTGGTGGTACAGTTGTTGGATGTAGTCTCTGGAAAGTTCAGCTTCACCCGTCGTGATGAGCGACAAGATAGCGACATGGTTTGGTTCGGCCGGCAAGTCGGCGCTACAAATCACTTGAAGATTTTTTGGCGATGGAATGACAGCGTTTGTATCGTCCAGGTTGAATTGCTCCATGGTTCTAGACGCTTGAAACGAATCAATGTGCCAGCAGGTAATCTCGGCGTCATTGAGGCTTTTGGCGATCAACTCGGCAGCTTGGTGCCTGCCAGAAGAGACGCTAGCGATATGAATTTTTTGGCTCGCATCGAGCCGGCATTTTTTTCGAACGAGATTCCAGTCCCATTGCTGCAGCGATGGGATCAGAGCACGTTCCTCCACCCGCGGCGAGAGCTTTCGTGGCAACGAGTTGGCTTGCTCATCGACCAAGCCAGCGTCTTCGACGGCGTCTACCGCGGGTTTTGAGATCTCAGCAGCTTTGTTGGATGGCATGATTTTGGATTTTGTTCAAAAAGGGGGATTGAGATGTGAAATCGCTGAGAAAGAAAAACTATATGCTCACGTAGGAAGTGTTCTGCAGTTGAATTATTAACATCGAGACTTCAAGCGAGCGATCGAAACTAACGGCTTCGGGTCGTGTTCAAAGACATCGGCCCAACAAGCTTTGTGCCCCCTTTTCCTTTCGGAGACATTTTGTTGACATCTATTGCGTCTTCCGGTCAGCCTGTGCTGAACTTTTCCAACTCGCAGCCTTCCAAATCTGTGTCTTCTTCGACTAATTTCGAACCGATAGTTTACTTGATCGATTCTGATTCAGAAGCGAGAAAATCATTGGAGGATACGTTGGCTTCCGAGGGAATCGGATTTGTTCCGTTTGATTCCGCAGATCGTTTTTGCAGTTTGATTCCAGACGAACCGTTTGGGTGTGTCGTCGTCGAGGAGCATCTCGTTGGGACGAGTGGAATCGAATTGCTCGAAAGATGCCGGTTAGCGGGATGGAAAATCCCCATTGTGGTTTTGGCAACGCGAGGCGACATCGAATACTGCGCCCGGGCGTTTGGACTTGGAGCTACAGACTATATGAAAAAGCCGGTACAAAAGGATCGGTTTATCTCCCGAATTCATGATTGTTTTGCAATCGCCAGCAAACGGAAGCAGACCGAGGAAATGCGGAATGCCTCCCTGAGGAAGCTTGATCTGCTGACCGATCGAGAACGAGAAGTCCTCAACCTTTTGGTTGCGGGCAATTCCATGAAAAGCATCGCTTCGATTTCTGGGACCAGTTTTCAGGCGGTGGCTAGGCACCGACAACGTATTCTTGACAAGCTCGGCTTGGAAAATGACGTGACACTCACTCGATGGGTTCTGCAGCAGGAATATCTTCGAGCTTCGGACCGTTCGTAATTGCCCGGAACTCTTATTTTCCATTGACGAAATAGGGTTGAGTCGGGTAGCCTCTGTCTCTCAGACTTCGACAGAGTGTCGAGTCATATGTCAATTTTGCCCATTCCGAACGAACCGAAGGCAAAAAGCTTCAGCTTTTGCCTGTGCTCCTCGCTGGCCCGGGGATAAAAGCATGGTTGGAATGAACCGCATTGAGGAGAACAGCATGGCCAATGAATTAGTAGAAAAATTAATCGAAGCAGGGGCTCACTTTGGACACCGCGTTAGTCGGTGGAACCCAAAGATGGAGCCGTACATTTATGGTCGCAAGAACCTGATTCACATCATCGACATTCGCGAAACATTGCGAGGGATGTTGCGAGCGAAGAAGTACTTGAATCAAGTTGCGACTCAGGGATCTTTAGTTCTTTTCGTTGGAACGAAACGACAAGCCTCGGAAGTCATCCAACGCGAAGCGTTGCGTTGTGGAATGCCTTTCGTTAGCGAGCGATGGTTGGGAGGAGCGTTGACGAACTTCCGCACCGTCCGCGATCGTATGAAGCGATTGGATGAGCTCGAGCTGATAATGAACAGCGAAAAAATCAATGAATATTCGAAGAAGATGCAGTCTTCTTTGAATCGTGAATATCGCAAGATCTATCGAAACTTGAACGGTCTTCGTATCTTGAATCGATTGCCAGAGTGCTTGGTGATCGTTGATCCGAAGAAGGAAAAGAATGCGGTTCGCGAGGCGAAATCGTTGGGAATTACGACAGTTGCTTTGATTGACACCGATTGCGATCCAACCGAAATCGACTTGCCGATTCCAGGAAACGACGACGGTATTCGCTCGATCGACCTGATCATGAAGCAGTTGGCCGACGCAGTTCTCGCGGGACGTGCAGAGAACCCAGAACTCCAAAAGTCTTCCCCATCCAAGCCGGATGCAACGGCGGAGATGATCGCCAAGGCTGAGTCGATGGTTTAGTCGTTCGACAGAATCGAAGTGAACATAAAGTTATCGCGATGCATCCTCCTCTTCGAGGATCCGCGCCGACAGATGAAACAATCTTTCAACAGAATTCCTTTATAGGGACAAATACAATGACGACGATTTCCGCAAGCGATGTTGCCGATCTTCGCAAGCAAACGGGCGCAGGTCTGATGGACTGCAAGAAAGCCCTTCAAGAATCAAACGGCGACTACGAAGGAGCGCTCGATTACCTTCGCAAGAAGGGTCAAAAGGTCGCAGAAAAACGAGCAGACAAAGAAGTGACCGAAGGCACGGTCGTTGCCATGCTGAACGCAAACAAAACGACTGGCATCATTTTCGGTCTATGTTGCGAAACAGACTTCGTGGCAAAGAACGATGGTTTTACTGGTCTCGCTAGCCAACTAGCGAAACTAGCGTTGGATGCCGGGGCAGAGAATCTGGATCAACTGAATGCATTGTCGATAGACGGCATGACCGTCGCTGAGAAGCTCGTTGAACAAACGGGCAAGACCGGCGAGAAGATGGTGGTTGCCGACCTGTCTTTGGTCAAGGGAGAGAAACTCTCCAGTTACATCCATGCGGGTAGCAAGATCGGAGTCATTCTTTCGTACAAAGATGGCGGTAAAGCCGGAGCGGAAGAGTTCTTCCGTGGCGTTGCAATGCACATTGCAGCCATGAAGCCTTCGATTCTGAACTTTACCGAGTTCGCTGCGGACTATGTTGCAAAAGAAACAGAGTCGATGCAGAGCCAGATCAAAATCGAGAACGAAGACAGGACACGACTCGGAAAGCCGCTCAAGACGGTGCCACAGTTCGTTAGCCGACTTCAATTGACTCCAGAAGTCATGGCTGCGGCCGAAGATGCGATCAAGGCTGAACTCAAGGCCGAAGGCAAGCCTGAGAAGATTTGGGATAAGATTGTACCGGGCAAGCTAGAGCGATTTGTTGCCGACAACACGTTGTTGGACCAAGACAAATGCTTGCTCAACCAGTTCTATGTTCTTGATGAGACCAAGACAGTGGTTGACGCGGTCAAAGCCTTTTCTGATCAAGCGGAAATCGTTTCGTTCCGTCGGGTCGCCATCGGCTAGTCGGCAAAACCATAGTCAATCCAACGTGGGATAAGCTTCCAGCTTGTCTTGATTACTGATTCGTCTATAGATTGCACGAATTGAAAAAGCTATGGGCTAGGTTTTCACCTGGCCCATTTTTTTTAACAGTCATCGCCAACCGGGATTTGCAAGCTCTCGCGAACCCTTGGAATTCGTTCTTTTTCGTGTGTCGCGGGCCTCTTCCTGGGTTGACGCAGAGTCCAAAATTTCGACACTCCAAGCTCATACATTGCTAACACGCCATTGAGAGGACGGAATGAGTTCCTACCATTTGACCCACCTCAAGCAACTTGAGGCAGAGAGCATTCACATCATTCGGGAGGTCGCGGCCGAATTCAAAAAACCCGTCATGTTGTATTCGGTTGGCAAAGACTCCGCCGTGATGACCCATTTGGCTCTCAAGGCATTTTATCCAGCCAAGCCTCCGTTTCCGTTCTTGCATGTCGATACGACGTGGAAGTTCAAAGAGATGATCGCCTTTCGCGACAATTACGTAAAGAATGAACTTGGAATCGAGCTGTTGGTCCACATCAATCACGAGGGACTGAAGCTCGGTATCAGTCCTTTTGAGAATAGCGAAAAGCACACGGAGGTCATGAAGACCGACTCGCTCAAAGCTGCCCTCGACAAGTATGGTTTTGATGCGGCATTCGGTGGAGCTCGGCGGGATGAAGAGAAGTCGCGAGCGAAAGAGCGAGTCTTCTCATTCCGTGACAAATTCCATCGTTGGGACCCGAAGAATCAACGCCCTGAGTTGTGGAGTCTTTACAACGCAAAGGTCAACCCTGGTGAAAGTATCCGAGTGTTCCCTTTGTCGAACTGGACGGAACTCGACATTTGGCAATACATCTACCTTGAGAAGATTCCGTTGCCCGATCTTTATCTTGCGAAGCCTCGAAAAGTAGTTTTCCGCAATGGCATCTGGATTCAGGTCAATGACGATCGCATGAAGTTACTGCCGGGCGAAGTCATCGAAGAACGGATGGTTCGCTTCCGAACGCTAGGTTGCTATCCATTGACGGGTGGTGTGGAGTCCGATGCGACGACATTGCCGCAGATCATTCAAGAGATGCTCTTGACCAAAACATCAGAGCGCCAAGGCCGCGTGATCGACAAAGATGGTGGCGGTGCTGGTATGGAACTCAAGAAAATTCAAGGATACTTCTAAGCATGTCGCACCAGAGCGATCTTATTGCCCAAGACATCTTGGCTTACTTGGAACAGCATGAACGCAAAGAGCTCTTGCGCTTCATCACATGCGGCAGCGTCGACGATGGCAAGAGCACGTTGATTGGTCGGCTGCTTTACGATAGCAAAATGCTATACGAAGATCAGTTAGCACAACTCGAGTCGGAAAGCAAAGTACATGGAACGACCGGCGGTGGATTCGATCCTGCATTGGTAACTGACGGATTGCGAGCCGAGCGTGAACAAGGGATCACGATCGACGTAGCGTATCGATATTTTTCCACTGCCAAACGCAAGTTCATCATCGCCGACACGCCTGGCCACGAGCAGTACACTCGCAACATGGCGACCGGCGCTTCAACGGCGGATTTGGCCATCATTCTCATCGATGCCCGACATGGTGTGCTGACTCAGACGAAGCGACATAGCTTTATCGTTTCCTTGTTGGGGATTCGACACGTTGTTGTGACGATCAACAAAATGGACTTGGTCGGCTATAGCCAAGCGAGGTTCGACGAAATTTGCGATGACTACCGCGCATTTGCATCGCGGCTTCAGCTTCCCGATTTGCATTTTATTCCGCTCGTTGCGTTGCATGGTGAGAATGTGGTTGACCCGAGCGCCAACATGAGTTGGTATCGTGGCAGCACGTTGATGAATTTCCTGGAGAGCGTCTACATCGGATCCGACCGAAACTTTGAGGACTTCCGGCTGCCGATTCAAATCGTGAATCGACCCAATTTGGATTTTCGTGGTTTCTGCGGTACGATCGCTTCTGGAATCATTCGGCAGGGAGACGAGATTATGGTCTTGCCTGCCAAACGCACCAGCAAAGTCAAACGGATCGTCACTTTCGATGGCGATGTGACAGAAGCCTTCACACCTCAATCGATAACGTTGGTACTCGAAGACGAAGTCGACTGCTCGCGCGGGGACATGATTGTTCGACCGGGCAACGTCCCGAAGATCGCCAACAGCATCGACGCAACGATCGTGTGGATGAGTAACGATGCTATGGTTCCAGGCAAAACATACTTGTTCAAGCATACGACGCAGACCGTGACCGGGCAAATCGACTCACTCAAATATCGGGTCGATGTGAACACATTGCACCGCGTCAACGCCCCCGATCTCCAGTTGAATGAAATCGGCCGATGTTCGGTGACATTGAGTCAGCCAATTTACTTCGATGCTTATCGACGCAACCGGACGACTGGTTCGTTTATCATTATCGACCGCATTACGAATGCGACTGTAGGGGCTGGGATGATTTCGGATCGGGATTCAGCCCGCCAAGCCTTGGCCGCTTGGGAAAGCACCGAAGGTTCCGAGATCTCGTCGACGGGTGAAGTGTCCCAAGTCAACGATGTCGAGCGAGCTGCTCGGTTTGGGCAAAAGCCAGCAACGCTGTTGTTTACAGGTTTGCCATCGACGGGCAAGACTACCATTGCGAGCGCTGTCGAACGAGCATTGTTCGATAGTGGTCGCGCAGTCTCAGTTCTCGATGGGGAATTGATGCGACGCGGAGTGAACAAAGACCTCGGTTACACTGTGGAGGAACGCAGCGAGAATTTGCGACGGTCTGCCCATGTTGCCAAACTGTTCAACGATCATGGGCTCATTTGTTTGGCTGCGTTTGTTGCACCAAGTCAATCGGTGCGAGATCGAGTAGCTGAAGTAATAGGCAAGGACCGGTTCTTTGTGATTCATTGCAAAGCCGAAGAAAGCACCCGGTCTCAAAGACTGAAGGTAGCGGGCGAGTCCGACACGACAACGGTTGATCGCAGGAGCTTTGGCGAATACGAAGCGCCGGATTCTCCAGACTTGGTTTTGGACACAGGGGCAGCATCGATTGCCGAATGCGTCGAAGCTGTTGTCGAGATGCTGAAGCAAAAGCAAATCATTCGCTAACCCAAAGTCGTTGATCGCTCCGCCGATCAAATGGCTGTTTGGAAAGCAGATGCTATAGCCGAGACTGCTGGGCCGGCATGACCGACGGAGCGGTCATCGACTAACCAAGCTTCATTCGAAACGGTGTTCCTCTCGGCGCGACATCTTGCGTGCCGGGTAACCAACGCAGTGGTGACTCGGTTTGTTTCACCGAGTCGACAATCGAGGAAACGGTATCTGGCGAATCGTCAAGATGCTGCGAGAGTTGAGAACGAACTGGTTCTGGCCCGTCGATTGCGATGGAGCCATCATTCACTTCCAACGTGAATTCGCTTGCACGATGATTTAAGCCCAGTTGTTTGCTAGCGTTCTCAATCCAGCTCGCGATGGAGTTCCGAATTTCGAAGAGCGAGGACTTGCGAAGGCTGCTATTTGGAGTCTTCGGATTGTTGTTTGCCGTTCGTTCCGAGGGGCCATTGGTTTTTGGGGTCTCGTTTGGCGAAAGAAGATCGCCAAAGAGCTTGCTCGTCGCCTTGGTGGCTTGTCCAATTGTTTGGAAAGCTATGGGACTTGCTGCTATCCCTGCGCCCAACCATGAGAAAGGAAGATTCATTCGCGGTCTCGTTCAAAGGATTGACGCCCATAACTGTTGATGAGATTGAGTGGAAACCATCGGAAGTCTACGAACGCGTCGGAGGACACGGTCTCACATCGATTGACTCGGCAATATGGATGGGGTTTGTTAACTAATTCCGGATAGGTAGACAATTCCTTACAAAATTTCCGGAAACGGGATCATAAACTCAATCTGGCCTACCGAAGAATCCGATAAATCGTGATGTGCCTAGGGGGAAAGAGATACACAAGATTCGGATCAAAGCAGCTTCGTGCCTTAGCTGTACCGAATGTTGAGTAGCTTCCATCAACCAACAGTCCCCCTCGTTCCATGCAACTCCAGTTACCGAGTCCAAGCAAAAGAGCTGTCTGTTCGTGCTCGCGGGTTGGATACTGGTCCGAAGCGTGGTCGCTTCTCTGGTTTTGCTTGCTAACAACTGTGTTCTCGGGCTGCAATCTCGTGCCAGACATTCGGACGAAGCCCCAGTTTCACAATCCGTTTCCGCAGTTATCGCGGGTAGCGGTCATGCCTTTTCGCAATCAGAGCCAAGAGCCGACGTTGAGTGGCGGCCGCGTCTCGATGGCTTATTACAACGAATTGCAATCGGTCCCGGGTTTTGAGGTTGTGCCATTCGGAGTGGTTGAGAACCAGCTAGCATTCTTCGAATCGCAAGTGCTTCGTCGCCCCATAGGAACGGCCGAGGACTTTCAGCAGTTTGCAAAACATCTCGGCGTCGATGCCGTTCTTCAAGGTGCGATTACGGATTACGATCCATACTATCCTCCTCGGATGACATTGAAGGTGAACTGGTATGCTGCCAATCCAGGTTTGCATCCGATTCCGATAGGTTATGGATTGCCGTGGGGAACGAAGGCCGAGAAAAAGATCCCGAGTTGGATACGACTCGAATCGGAGCGAGCGTTGGCTCGGGAGCAGATCGCTACCCAGACTCCGTTTGAGAATGAAACCGAAGACAGAAATCCTTTGGAAAATCCGGAAGTCGTCTCCCCCTCTACCGACACCCCATCGCAGCCGCCGAATTCGGAATCGGTGCCACCCGTGCAGGCTCCGAGCCGCAAGGAAGTGCAAAAACAAGGGGAATCTGACGAATCTCAACCGAGTAAATCCTCTGACGCGGTCGCCGGAAAGAGCAAGGATCCGATCGCGTTAGCTCGATTTCAGCTACCCCTTCACTCAGGCCAAAGTGTCATTCCTGCATCTGGGCAAATTTCGACCGAGGCTGATCCATACCAGAGTGAAGCGAGTAGCCAGTCCGAGGCGAGTGAATCGGCAGAAGCGGAGTTTGATGAGCCCGCTCGAATCCCTCCGAAGCTAGCATCCCTTCGAGAGCAATCGCCTATCGTAATGAGTCAAGACGGAACCTTTGTGCAGTCTTCCGAATCGTTGGAACCAGACGCAACGGCGAGTACGTCGTCCCCCTTAGAGTTTGACCGGGACGGAGAAGGCCTCGATTTGGCAAATGCTAGGCCAGGAAGTCTTCCGCCGGACTGGCCCGATCCGAGTGGGTTTATTCCACCTCGACCGGGCCCTCAAAGACCGACAATGCAAGCACAGTATGAGCCAGTCATTTCACATATGAAGGCCTATAACGGTAATGACGAAGATTTCACGCAATCACTTCAGGAGTACTATTACTTTCGTGACGACGCGCGTTTTGGAGGCTGGCAATCGTATCTCCAACGCAGCGAAGACTTTATAAGATTCTGCTGTCATCGTCATATCGTGGAAACGCTCAGTTCGCGTGGAGGACAGTTAGAAAGTCGAATGAATCTCCGATGGCCTATTGGCCGATACGAACGCTAGCCGCAACAAGGCACAGCGGCACGGTTGACTTCGAACTTCGAAGAGCGACCAGCGATAGAAACCAAGGCACGGAGGTTCGCTCGATGAGCGGCGAAGTCAATGTCGTTGCGTTAGCACGCGGCGAGGAACAGTATATTTTTTTGTTCGATGAAGCGAATCGAACCGAGACGCTTCGTACCCTCGGTCGATACGCTGCCGATCCAAATCTTGGTTTTACTTGGCATGACGCAGCGATACTAAGTCAGCGCATCCGGGAGTTGATGCCAGCGTCGCAGATGAACCAAGTGCATGTGAAGGGAAATCATCCATCCTGCTCTCACAGTTTTGCCGTCCCTGCCCCCAAACCACGATTTCGTTTGCCGACTGACGGTTCGTAGCGTATGCGAACGAAATTTCTTGACCAACCACTGCGGCTTTTAGCCCGCCTCGGCAGTGCCGACCCCAGATTTTGCTGGGGAATCTCTAGTTCGTCGCTGGACTTTTGGCCTTTCGCAAAAGCGATAATTTTGTAGAATTTCCAGGATATTTACTGGTAAAAGCGTCGTACACGCGAGCTCCACTGTCGGGGTTTGAGCCGTGAGCGGGCTAATTGTTTTCCTTTGCTGTGCTTTTGGGTTATTCCGAGCACACAACGCTGAGTGAAGTATGGACCTTAGAAATTTACGTAACATCGGTATCAGTGCACACATTGACTCTGGAAAAACCACCCTCAGCGAGCGAGTTCTTTTCTACGCAGGTCGAATCCACAAGATAGAAGAGGTCAAGGGAGACGGCGACGGCGCGACAATGGATTATATGGAGCTAGAGAAAGAGCGAGGGATCACGATCACTAGCGCAGCGACCCAGCTCTCGTGGAAAGACAACGTTATCAACTTGATCGACACCCCGGGCCACGTGGACTTCACGATCGAAGTCGAACGCTCGCTCCGAGTTTTGGACGGTGCCGTTCTCGTGCTTTGCTCCGTCGGTGGAGTTCAAAGCCAGTCGTTGACAGTCGATCGCCAAATGAGACGATACGGCGTTCCTCGATTGGCGTTCGTCAACAAGATGGACCGTACCGGTGCTGATGCATACCGAGTGGCGCAAATGGTTCGCGATAAACTGAACGCAGACGCCATCATGATGCAAATCCCGATTGGTGCGGGTGAAACTTTCGAAGGGGTCATCGACCTCGTTGGATTGAAGGCGTACTTCTTCGACGGCAAAGATGGCGAAAACGTCCGCGAAGAAGCGATTCCAGCCGACTACGTTGCCAAAGCTGCTGAGATGCGGCAAAAGATGCTGGAGTCGCTCTCGATGTACAGCGACGAGATGATGGAACTTTTGTTGAGCGAAGAAGCTGTTCCTGATGATTTGGTTTACAGTGTTTGCAAGAGTGCAACACAACAACTCCGAATTACCCCTGTCTTCTGCGGTAGTGCGTACAAGAACAAAGGCGTACAACTGCTCCTGGATGCTGTGCTTCGATATCTTCCTAGCCCGTTAGAACGAGAAATCAAAGCGCGCAAAGTTGGCGATGAGTCGATCAAGCTTGAATTGAAGCCCGATCCAACTCTCCCATTTGTTGGCATGGCGTTCAAGATCGTGGAAGATCCGTTCGGTCAGTTAACCTTTATGCGAATCTACCAAGGGAAGATCAGCAAAGGGGAAATGTACATCAATCAGCGTACCGCCAAGAAAGAACGATTCAGCCGAATCGTCCGAATGCATGCTGACAAACGTGAAGAAGTGGACACCGCTTCGGCTGGTGACATCGTTGCGATCATGGGTATCGATTGTGCGAGTGGTGAAACCTATTCGAACGACCGCGATTATTGCACACTGGAAACTATGTTCGTTCCGCAACCTGTGATCAAGGTGGCGGTAACACCTGCAAGCCGCGCGGACGCCGACAAGATGTCCAAGGCATTGAATCGATTCCGTAAGGAAGATCCAACATTCCAAATCTACAACGATGAAGAAACGAGCGAAACAATCATCTGCGGAATGGGTGAGTTGCACCTTGACATTTACGTCGAACGAATGCGCCGCGAGTACAAGGTCGAAGTCCAAGTGGGTGCTCCGAAGGTTAGCTATCGCGAATCACCAGGCGCAGCTCAAGACTTCAACTATAAGCACAAGAAGCAAACCGGTGGATCTGGTCAGTTTGCCCACATCGTTGGCAGCCTGACACCAATCGATCCTGAAGGTGAAACAACCTTCGTCTTCGAAGATCACGTCACCGGTGGTCGTATTCCAAAGCAGTTCATCGCTCCTGTTGAAAAGGGATTCCGAGACTCGATGGTCAAGGGACCTTTGGCAGACTTCCCGGTGGTGGGTGTGAAGATCGACTTGAAAGACGGGAGCTACCACGATGTGGACTCGAGCGAACGCGCGTTCTACATCGCTGCGTGCGATTGCTTCCGCGAAACGATGCGAGCTGCGACACCTGTCTTGCTCGAACCGATCATGCGATGCGATGTCGAGTGCCCTGAGAACGACCAAGGTTCCGTAGTAGGTGATATTATTTCTCGACGTGGATTGGTAACGCAAACTGATACGCGAGATCGAGTTTCCTATATCACTGCAGAAGTGCCATTGTCGAATACATTCGGTTATGCAACCGATCTTCGAAGTATGACCAAAGGACAAGGCACGTTCTCGATGGAACTAGCCAAGTACTCGGTTGTTCCTCGAAACTTGCAAGATGACATCATCAGCGAACGCAAGAAACAACTGGCAGCACGAGCCTAGTTTTTCGATTTCAGTTGTTGTTCGACTTCAATGAATGAAACGAGCCGGAGTGTTTCTCCGGCTCTTTTTGTTTGTGTATGGACACGCTCCATCTGAGAAGCTCTGGGAGGGTCGGCCAAAGGCTGGGGAGGGAGGACTGACTTACGTCATCGCTACTGGCAACTTAACCCTCCCTAGCTCCACGCTCCCCAAAAAGGAGGGTGGAGCTACGACAATCTGGCCAAACGAGACGAACTTGAGACAAGAGGATGCCGCTCGATTGTGTTACTAGTACGCGAACGGCGTGTAATTTACAAATCCGGGCGAAACGACCCATCGGTGTGTTCGTTGAACTGGGACAATCATCGAAAGACTTGAGTTCAGGTTCGGACGTGCATAGTCGAAACCCATCATGTCGTAGTAACGATTAAGCGATTCACGATACTGAGCTTTTTCCCGAGCCTTGGCTGTCCAATAGATTTGGGCAGGAGTCGGTTCAAAGCGAGCCCAGCCTGGGGTCATGGGACGGTCTGAGGGAGAACCGCCTGTGAGTGGTTCCGACTCTTGACCAATCGCACTGAGAGATGTGAACAGTGCGGTGATGAGAAATGCTATCGCAAACAGTCGCATAGGATGGACCTTTCAAATAGGGGAAGCCATCCTTGGACTACAATCGCGTCATTTTAAGGCAGTATCGGTCGACTCCATCAACCCAATAGCTGTTGTAGTTTCGTCATTTCACAGTTTGAAACATGCTAGAAACTCACGACGCTCCCATCTCTTTCCTATCCCGCAAAATGCATCCATTGCTCAGAGTTTTTGTAGGTAGATCTTACCTGCGTCCACCCAACAGATCGCGGATGTTATCAACAGAGCATTCATTTGCGATGCCGTGCGGGCTGTTCCGTCCGGCGTCTCGGCAGACCGTCCTATTCCACCGATGAGAACAGGAATAGCAGCCGAGATCGTATCTCTTGTTTGAGACTCGTCCGTACCCAAATGCGAGGCAAGTTCTCGAATGCGACGTTCATCAAGTTGTTCATCTATTGGATCAGTGACTTCGGACAGAGGAAGCTCGTTTCAAAATGCTATCGTGAGAAGTATAATGGAGACGAACATCGTAAGGGATAGTCGTTGTCGTTCCATACGGAGTATGGGCATCTAGTCGAATACGAAAGGGATTGCGAATGCGAAGTCGAAAGAGAGCGGTCGGACTGTTGGTATTGTGTGCAACCGCGAGCGCGTTTGGATCACTGTTGGTGTACCAACTCATCGCTCAAGAGATTCCGTATCCACCACAGATTTCACCTAGCCTGGCGGAGGTGCGCCGAGAGGAAGAGCAGAGCGCGGAGATTCCAAATCCATTGCCACCGCAGGCACAGTTGGAAAAAGATCCTGTCTTTCAAGAACTGAAGAAAGCTTTTTTGCAGGCTTCCAACGAGCCGAAATCGCAGCCTTCGCAAAGTGAACCAAAGCAACACTCGAACGACCGTTGGCACGCAGTCGAAAACCTTCTGAAGGCGGCGCGTTTGCTCGAATCGGATGCGCGTCAGCAATTGGAACGCAACGAAGTCGAGGAATGCAATCGCACCTTGCGAACCATTCATTCGATTCGTGCCCAAGCGGTCGAACTCTTGAAATAGAAGGGTCTGTTCCGAGAAAGGTATCACAGTTCTCGGTCTGTAATCCTCGGTTTCGAAGTGAGGATAGGGTGTGATCCTGTTTCCAAAGGAGATGGCAAAAGAGATCTTCGCGATCATCTGGTGCAAGCTCAATAAGAAACGGAGATGCCGAAACTTAGGAAATGAGCATTCAGGCTATTGACCATTGTCGATCCAGGGATCGGTCCTAGGAGAGGCGAAACCAACGGTCCGGTGCGACTGTTCTCGAACACGTAAGAATAGGCTGTATTGAAGGACAATTTGCTGTTTGCTTGTAAGGAAAAGCCAGTACTCAACATATGCTCGTACAAGAGCGGCGAGGCAATATTGTAGAAGGCCTCGCTGTTCTTGATCGGATTTTGGTTGTAGGTGTAGCCACCTCTTACTGTCAGTACCTCGCCTAACTTGCGTTGAGCCCCCAACGCCATTGCAAACACAGAACTCCAATCGAGTCCATGAAGACTGCCATCCGGCCGGAACATTGCAGGATCACCAAAGCCAGCCGTGTTTCCATAGTCAAAGTACCGTACGTCGAGAGCAAGCAACCACTGATCCCAACCTGAGTACGACGTACCAAGTGATACGACCATAGGCAAATCGAAATCCGCAGAAAGTGTGCGAGGCAGACCGTTTGCATCCTCGCTGTTATAGACAAAGTCGGGAAGCCAATTGGTACTTTTGAAGGATCCTCCAAACCGCCAAGCATCATTTGCGACATAGAAGATTCCACACTGCACGCCACCTCCCCATTCGTAAGTCGACGATCGACCTGCAGGATAATTGCCATCCGCATTTGGACTGGCGAAAACAAAAGGGTCCAACTGAAGTTCCCCTGTGACTATGGTAGGACCGACGGCAACCGATAACTTATCGCTCAAGGAGTACGCTATTACGGGAGCCAACTGCAAGAATTGAGCCTGGGAATACACTTGGCCTAGTCCAATCGGGGCGGGTGCCAAGGCCAGATTGTTGGGATCTGCCGGCAAATTGGTTTTGAATCCTGCGACTGCATTGACTCCAAGACCGAGCGTTAATTCAGGCACTTCAGTCTTGTAAACCCACCCAATATTCGGGATCGGAAAAGTGCCGTTCACCGCATCTGTGGAACCATCAAAAGGTCCCAGCGTGGATCGGACATTTTGCTGACTCCAAAGCACATCGACACCAAAACCTACTTCTGAACTCTTCATCCCAGCAATGGACGCCGGGTTCCAATAAATGGCTCCAATGGAATCAATAGGTGCAGCGACCGATGCGCCGCCCATACTACGATTGATTGGACCTGCGGCGGAAATCCAACCCCCTTGGCCTAGTGCAGTCGTCTCGGCGAATACCAATGTCAACGCAGCAATAGAAGCAATGGCAGCAAATTGAATTAGCTTTGACATCATGCAACCCTAAAGTCGGTTTCCAACCCTTAACGCTTGATACAATCGGATTGATCAGTCCAGTCGAACCACAGAAAACAGCGAGAACCCGTTAAATTGATAAAAGACTTCTTTCTGGTCCCTGGTTCGCGATCGCAAGCAAATCATAGATCAACGTAGGTCAACGTAGGTCAACGTAGGTCAACGTAGGTCAACGTAGGTCAACGTAGGTCAACGTAGGTCAACGTAGGTCAACGTAGGTCAACGTAGGTCAACGTAGGTCAACGTAGGTCAACGTAGGTC
>CAIOHR010000433.1 GCA_903858115.1 uncultured Pirellula sp.
CCCCTAAAAGGGGCGAGGGGGAGAAAATCGCAGGGTTTTCGTTTGATTTCAAGGGAGTTAGAATTCTAGATTGAATCAAAATGTGGGTAATGATGAGGGGCGCTAGCCCCGGTTGCTGTCTTGAACGCGATGTGCAAAGAATAGGAGACTCGTTGACAAGAACACCAGACTCAAAGTTTCGAAACCCAGAAAGAGATGGATCACAAACAGATAATTTGGATCACGAAACAAGGTGGATCACGAAACAAGGTGGATCGCAATAAGAAACAATGCGAAACGGTAAGAAAAGAGTACCCCCGCAAGGACTCGAACCTTGGACCCGGTGATTAAGAGTCACCTGCTCTACCAACTGAGCTACGAGGGCACATTCGTGTGCGGCGATCCCAAAGGAGAAATCCCAAAGGCGACGCTGTGCCTCCAAAAGATGACCGAAATCTCCTTTTGGAGTGTCGTATAGTAGCCTCCAATGGCTCGCTTGCAAGAGCAACTTTTTTTGGAAAATCGCTAGTAGATTGGCCTCATATTCAATTTTTCTCGAAAGCTCTGTTGACCGAACCCCTTGCTTTTGAAGATACTTTAGGCAATCTGCGACCTTACGGCAAAAGATTTTGCCGCAACGGGGCTTCCTGTATGTTCAGGATCCGCCTTGAGTAAGGTTTGTTCAAAACTATCAAGAGGGCTTTTGCAATCGAACGAGAACGCATTCAGACACGAGTGAACAATCAAATCCGCATATCTCCTGTGCGAGTGATTGGTCCCGATGGAACGCAATATGGAGTTATCCCCACCGATGAGGCGCTTAACCGAGCACGCGACGCCGGATTAGATTTGGTGGAAGTGGCACCCACGGAAAAACCACCCGTCTGCCGCATTATGGATTTTGGCAAGTACAAGTATGAGAAGAGCAAGAAGTCTGGCCAAAAGACTCACCAAACGAAAACAAAGGAAATTCGACTCCGACCTAAAACCGGAGAACATGACATCGATACCAAAGTTCGCCAAGCCATCGGTTTCTTGAAGAATAAAGATAAAGTGCAGGTCTCTGTTATCTTCCGTGGACGAGAAATGGCACACGTCGATGAAGGTCGACGAGTCATGGAGAATGTCCTCCAAGTTCTCGCAGAGTATTCCAAAGTCGAACAACCGCCGTTGCAACAAGGAAAGAAAATGATTGCGATGGTAGCCCCAAAGTAATCAAGTAATCAAGCAATCCTGCGATTTTGATCGCCTGATCTCCGTCTCGCGGTCTGATAGCCAATCTGAATCCATTGGCCAATCTCATTCGGGAGATTGGCGGCGATTATACTTCAACACTCTTCAAATGCTCGGATAGTAAACGAATGAGGATCGTTCGATTTGCACGCCCAGATGAATCGCTAGGATGGGGATTGCAGAACAGTTATGGCATCCAAGACTTGACGCTTGCAGACCCAAGCTTGCCAACCTCCACGTCTGACCTGATTCAAAAATGGAGGTCGCTTCTGCCTCGCATTCAAAGCTTGGCGAAGAAACTCGGCACGAGCGACCAAGTGCTGAAAGTGCTTTGCCCAATCGATCGCCCCAACAAGATCTTGTGCATCGGCCTGAATTACCGGGATCATGCCATCGAAACCAAAGCACCCATTCCAGACGAGCCCATCGTCTTCTGCAAAATGGCGACGTCCATGATTGGACCGGATGAAACTATCCGTCTACCTAAAGTCAGCAAGGAGGTTGATTATGAAGCGGAACTTGTGGTCGTCATCGGCGCAAAGATGAAGAACGTCTCAGAACAAGAAGCCAGCCAGGGGATCTTCGGATACTCGATCGGGCATGACGTATCTGCACGCGATTGGCAAAAAGGAAAACCTGGCAAGCAATGGTTCCTTGGGAAATCCTTTGACACTTTTGCACCGCTCGGGCCCTCGATCGTTACGACCGACGAAGTTTCCAACACATCGAATCTTCGGGTTCAATGTCGAATCAACGGCGAAACGGTTCAGGATTCAACGACCAAAGAGCTTATCTTTTCGCCTTTGCAGATCGTTGCCTATATCTCACAAGTAATGACATTGGAGCCCGGCGATGTGATTTATACCGGAACGCCGCCAGGGGTGGGTATGGCTCGAACGCCACCTCGATTTCTCAAAGAGGGTGATGTCGTCGAAATTGAGATCGAATCCCTTGGCATTTTGCGCAACCCTGTCATTCAAGAAGTTTAGGCGAAAAGACAGTTGGAAACATCGCAACCCGAAGCGTAAGCAAGGGACGATTTCATCCGCCGCTCGCCTTAGGCCCCTAACGCTCAGATACGAACGGCTGAGAGATCATGGATTCGAACCATTGTATCTCTTTGGCGATGCCTTTGCTCAACTCGGACACCTGCAGTTCTTTCGGTAGCACGGTCCAGGCATACGTCTCCACCTCAAAGTGACCTGTAGGGAATGACTCCTTTCCCATGTGAGGCGCGAGTAATTGCCAGCAGCGAGAGATTTCTGATTGTGTGGAATCAAGTGCACCCAAGGATGGCAGGTAGATTGGAACGTGGAAGTGAATTCTCCACTTCCCGTCGCTCGGTGGCGTACCACCACAGGAAGCAATTGCATCTGGTAAGTCTTCGACCAGCAAACGTTCTCCATTCGATGTTTCGATATGGGTTTGATGCAGGTAACGTTCTTCAACAAACCCAGCGAGTTGGCTCCAACTCGCTTCGCGTTGCTCTCTATCGAGTTTTTGCCAGTCGATAGCGACTGCCGATGAGACCTGGACTTTCCCTATTCGTATACCGGCCTCGATGGATTGTTGAATTTCTTTAGACTGGTCTTCGAACATGACGGCTGCATGGCAAACATCATGGCAAAGTGTAATGTGATCCTGAGCGATACGTCGATCCTCACGCGAAGGAAGGGCGGCTAGGAAACGATCTAAATAAAAGGAACGAAATGATGCACTATCGGTCAGCATGCATCCTGGTTCTGGTTCGACTGCCAATACGATGTGTCGCCCTGTGTTTTGTTTCAATCGATCCAGTTGTTGAGCGATCTCCATCCAGTGCTTTACGACAAGCGTCTGTTGTTCGCTGGATAGCTGAGGTGTTCCCCATGCGATCGGGAGTGTTGAAATACTGCCAGCCATACCTTCCGGCAAAATCGCATCCAGCAGTCGAATCAGTTGCGAAGTGTAGTTTGCACGCGAAGCCTCCCACCATGTTGGCAAATAGACTTGATGCTTGACCCGCTTTTGATGAAAGTCCCCCTGCGGGAATCCATTCAAAGTAAATGGTGCCAACTTCAGATTAGCCAGGGTACTTCGAAGCTTTTCCAGATTGGCAGATTCGAGTGCTTGGATTGCAGACAATTCCGAGAACCACAACCCAACACCGAGGGTCTTGTCGGAATCAGACGCATGCATGCAACTCCAGACTCGGTGGCTGAATAGGTGCAAATTGTCGATCACCGCAGCAAAATCGCGTCCGGCATGAACATTGGTGCAATACCCTGTTTGAAGGATCATCGGATTCGAAGGGTTCATGAGGAGGGATCGGTTGGGGACTGCCAGCCATGGAGAATCGCGGCTTGGCTATCGGTTCGAAGGGACTAAACTAAGGGTTCCCTGTGTTTTGCAAAGTAGAAACTACCAAATTCCTGTCATTAAGAAACCACCATTTATGCTTCGATATTGGACTGCTGGCGAATCACACGGGAAAGCACTATTAGCGTTGGTGGACGGATTTCCTGCGGGAATGCCCATTGATACTGCGATGATCGATCGAGAACTGCAACTCAGGCAGGGAGGCTATGGTCGCGGTGGGCGTCAGAAATTGGAGCAGGATCATGTCGATATCCTGACGGGTGTTTGGCAGGGTACGTCTTTAGGATCTCCGATCATGCTCCAAGTGATCAATAATGATTACAAGCTGGAACGACTGAAAGAACTAGAACGCCCTCGACCTGGTCATGCCGACTTAACGGGCGCAATCAAGTATCTCGGATCAATCCGAGGCGTACTGGAGCGTTCGAGCGCAAGAGAGACAGCCGTACGCGTGGCTGCTGGAGCGTTGGCCAGACAATTGTTGAGCCATTTTGGCATCGAAACGATTGGCTATGTTTTGGAATTGGGAGCGATGCCTATCGGTCGCGGCGAGACACTTGGGGGAACCATTGCCGCTGCTCGCGAATTGCGAGACTCGAGCAGTATCTATTCGGTAGCTCCATCTCGGGATAAAGAAGCAGAACAATACATCGATCGCATGGCCGACGAAGGTGATACGCTCGGTGGCATTATCGAGGTTCGGGTGGATGGATTGCCTTTCGGATTGGGTACTCATGCACAATGGGATCGAAAGCTGGATGGTAAATTGGCCCAAGCAGTGATGGCGGTCCAAGCCATCAAAGGGGTCGAAATAGGCATGGGCTTTGAAGCCGCACGCCGTCCTGGGTCGCAAGTGCATGATCCGATCCATTATGACCCTTCGCAAGCAGAGACTGCCAATCTAGGTTACGTACGACCCACCAACAATGCCGGTGGTCTGGAAGGTGGAATGACCAACGGTCAGTCTCTCATATTGCGTGCTGCCAAGAAACCGATCAGCACACTTCGTAAGCCACTCGATTCGATTCGAATGGAAGACAAGCAGTCGCATCGAGCGAGCTACGAACGAAGTGATGTATGTGCGATATCGGCAGCAGCCATTATCGTAGAGCATGTGGTCGCATTCGAAATCGCTGCAGCCGTGGTCGACAAATTCGGCGGGGACAGTCTCGTCGAAATGAAGGCTCGTTACGAGTTGTTTCAGCAGATGGCAAGAAAGCACTGATGAACTGCCTGTCCCACGCTTTTCAGTATCTCAGCGATCCCATGTTTGCCGCGGGCACTTGTCTTCCCGATTGGATCGGAATGATCAATCGACGGGTACGAGTCAGGCGCCCCCAAGTCCAAAGCTTCCTCCGCGCAACCGATGAACGGGACGGGCGGGTCGCAGTCGCGCATGGGATCGCACGACACTTGCAGGACGATGATTCGTTTCACAATGCTGTACCCTTCTTAGAAACATGCAACTCTATATCGAAGCTCATGAGGGAACATTGTCCGGATAGTACCGGGCACCGATCTGCCTTTGTTGGACATATTGTGACGGAGCTTTTGTTGGATGCTTCGATCGAGACGGATCAGCCTGGAACGATGGAACGTTACTATCAAGCGATCGAGTTAGTTCCTGCGCCATTGCTGGAGTCGACGGTGAATGCGATTGCATCAAGACCGATTGATGATTTGGCGCGGTTTATGGACAAGTACTTGTCGTCAAGATTTCTCTTTGACTATTTGACCGATGATGGACTGATGCACCGAATGAATGGTATCCTCCAACGCGTGACGCTCGAACCCATTCCCGAAGCTTGCCAATGGATACTTCGTGAAGCAAGGGGTATCGTATACGCTCGACGGCTGGAACTCTTGCAAGCCGTAGGCTAATGGCACTCACGTCTGACGATCGCGATCAACGATGAAAACGAATACAAACTCAGTCACAACCACGTCGTCAGTGCGAGGCGATGCTCTGCTGGCAATGATCGGCAACACTCCGATGATCCCGCTTCATTTTGCGGAAGAGAATCGAATCCTCTGGGCTAAGTGCGAGTTTCTCAATCCGAGCGGTAGCATCAAAGATCGATTGGCCAGAACGATTGTCCTCGATGCGGAGTCCCGTGGATTGCTGCATCGCGAGTCGATCATTCTCGAGTGTACGAGCGGCAATACCGGGATTGCATTCGCCATGGTAGGAGCTGCTCGTGGATATCGAGTAGCAATCGTGATGTCCGAACGAGCGAGTGGAGAACGTCGGAAGATCATTCAGCATTTTGGTGCGGAACTGATTCTCTTTGCGGATGCGGGATACAAGCGAGGTATCGAGATGACTCGCGAAATGGCGCAGGCTGATCCACGGTACTTTTTGCCTCGCCAGTTTGAAAACCCGCTCAATGCCTTGGACCACGAATGGGAAACGGGTGTCGAGATGTTAGAGCAATTGGAGGGACGGGTCGATTGCTTTGTTTCTGGCTATGGCACGGGAGGAACGTTGGCGGGTTGTTCCAAAGCGTTGAAGAAGGGTAATGCAATGACGCAGATCTTCGCGATGGAGCCAGCAGAAGCGGCGTTGCTAACTGGCGAGGAGGCCTGTTGTCATTGGATTGAAGGGATAGCAGGCGGTTTCGTACCGCCGTTACTTCAAGGTGTGGAGCTCAGTGGAGTCGTCAAGGTATCGAGCCAGGAAGCGATGGAAATGACCCTAAGGCTCAATCGAGAGTTCGGGCTTCTAGTAGGATCTTCGTCTGGGGCCAATGTAGCTGCTGCGCTTCGCGTCGCGAGGAACTTTCCTTCCGACGCGAGGGTTGTGACGATATTGTGTGATCGCGCGGAACGCTATTTCAGCACCAGACTCTTCGGTGATTGCTCTTAGCTCATTTGACCAGAAGCTTTGTGCGGCTCAAAGGTTGTCCTGGCTGCATGTTCCGCTTTCTTAATCGCCTCAACCGCGGATTCGTAGAGGGAACGCTGTGCGCGAAACTTAGGTTGTGGGCCGTCCGCTTGGACACGAGTGTATTGGCCGTCTGGACCGAGCCGCCATGCATTTTGATTGTCGCGGAAATAAGTATCCAGGATCTCCATCAACCGATTGCGAGACGCGGTGTCTTCGACGGGTACCAGCAATTCTACCCGTCTGTCGAAAGAGCGAGTCATCCAGTCCGCGCTACTAATAAAGACCGAGTCGTCACCTCCGTGGTAGAAATACAAAATTCTCGCGTGTTCCAGGAATCGGTCGACAATGCTAACGACCGAGATGTTTTCGCTAAGGCCTGGGACGCCTGGTCGCAAGCAGCAAATCCCTCTTACATTCAATCGTACAACAACGCCCGCTTGGCTCGCTTCGTAGAGTGCCTTGATGATATCAGGATCGACCAACGCATTCATTTTGGCAGCAATGTATGCTTTCTGGCCATTGCGACGATTCTGCGTTTCCGCTTGGATCAATGACAATAGCTTCTTTCGAAGCCCAAGGGGTGCGGAATCCAACTTCTCGTAGGGCTGCGGTTGGCTGTAGCCTGTGATCGCATTGATGAACGAGCTTGCATCGCGTCCAAGCGATTCATTGCAGGTCATATAGCTGATGTCACTATACATTCTTGAGGTGACTTCGTTGTAATTGCCCGTCCCAAAATGTACATAACGAACGACACCTGATGCTTCGCGCCGTACCACCACGCAGACTTTCGCATGAGTCTTCAATCCACGAACACCGTAGATGACTTGGACACCAGACTTCTCCAATTCCCGAGCCCACTCGATATTTCGTTGCTCATCGAATCTGGCCTTCAACTCTACGATGGCAGTGACATATTTTCCTCGTTCAGCCGCTGCCTTTAATGCGGCGACAATAGGACTCTTGCGGCTGGTTCGATACAGCACTTGTTTGATCGCGAGAACGTCAGGATCTTTCGCGGACTCTTCGATAAACCGAACGACTGGCTCGAAGCTCTCAAATGGGTGACACAGCAACAGTTCATGCTCTGCAATCGTAGCGAACATGCTTTTGGTAGGATCGATCGCAGGCGATTTTTGAGCAAGCCACACCGTGTCTCTCAATGCGGGGAATCCCTCGATATCTGCAATATGCATCATATTGGCAAGATCGAGAGGGCCTGGAATGCGAAACACATCTCTAGGCTGCAATTGAAGACATGTCGATAAAAAATCAACTGTGCTCTCTGAAGCACCCTGAGCTATCTCCAGACGCACGAAGCCCGCTGAGCGACGCGAGTGCAATACCTCTTCCATGCCGAGCATCAAATCGGCAGCGCTGTCTTCACGCACGGAAACGTCCGCATTGCGGGTAACGCGAAACGCTACGCATTCGTCGATCCGTTTGCCCGGGTAATACTCGTCGATAAACTCAGACGCGATATCCTCGAGCAACGCATAGCTATAGCCACGATCGCTAGGGAGAGTAATAAACCTCGATAGCGCCTTGCCTAGCGGCACAATGGCAAATCGATAGGGGTTCTCCGAATCGCCACTCGCCATTCGGACGCAAAGATGTAGTCCTAGATTCGCAAGGATCGGAAACGGATTCTCGCTGTCGATATCCATCGGTGAGACCACCGGATAAATCTCCTCGCGGAAGAAGCGAGCCATGGCTTCACGATGGCGGGCAGATGCCGATTTTGCAACAACATGCTCCAGCCCTTCTGCATTCAAGATAGGTTCGATTTGCTCCATGAAGCAACCGTATTGGTCTCGAACGATCTTTCCTACCCGATCGAAGATCTGCTCCAGTTGTTGACTCACCGTCAGTCCACTCGGGTCTCGAGTATCGATTCCACGCGAGTGCTGTATCTGAAGTCCCCCGACACGCACCATGAAGAACTCATCCAGATTACTTGCGGTAATCGCCAAGAACTTCAATCGTTCTAGAACAGGTACCTTTGCATAGATGGCTTGATCCAAAACTCGCTGATTGAACTCAAGCCAACTAAGCTCGCGGTTGATGAAGGGGGAGTCGATGTTTGGCATGCGAGGGTATGCAGGGCCGAAGGGGGACAGGGGTATGTGACCAGATATCGTACTCGCTTAGCAATGGATGAGAACAACAAAAAAGCCTGAGGCGATTACCTCAGGCTTTCGTGAATACTGTTTGGCGAATATGAGCTCTGGGTGAGCCAATCGAGAATTAACGCTTCGAGAACTGGACACCACGACGAGCGCCGCGGAGACCGTACTTCTTTCGTTCTTTCATTCTGGAATCTCGTGTCAAGAATCCATCATCTCGGAGAGGTGTAAAGTTCTCATCGCTCATGCCGACAAGCGCCCGAGCCAGTCCCATTCGGATAGCACCAGCCTGGCTGATAACACCACCTCCGTTGACGCGGCAAACGACATCTACTTTGTCTCGATGGGATACGTGATCCAGAGTCTCGATCACCAAACGTCGTTCACCATCGTTTGGAAAATACTCTTCGAATTCACGACCGTTGACGGTAATTTTCCCACTGCCTGGTCGGATACGCACTCGTGCGACTGCAGTTTTTCGACGGCCCGTTCCCAAGCAATCGCCACTAATTTTGTCTTTCTTTGCAGTAATCATCCGCTACGACCTTTTGAAATCAATGAATTTTGTTGAACGGTTACTTGGCGACCAATTTCAGTTCGCCAAAAATTATTGAGGACTATCAATTCTTGAGAACTATATTTGAGCTAGTTCATCGTTACAAACAGCTGGCCTGGGTTTGATAGCCAGCCGAGACTGACTAGCTGACGGATTGGCCCATCTTGGTGGGAATAGGGCTTTGAGCCTGGTGAGGATGCTCTGATCCTGCGTAAACCTTTAGCTTATCGAGCATTAGACGGCCGAGGGAGCTTTTGGGAAGCATCCGCTTCACAGCGAATTTGACCAAATCCGTCGGCTTTCTCTCCAAACGTTCTGCGTAGCTTTCCATCTTTTGGCGATGGTAGCCGTTGTACCAAGCATAATGGCGAACACCAAGCTTATCGCCGGTCATTACAATTTTCTCAGCATTGATGACCACAACGTACTCGCCGGTGTCGACATGGGGCGTGTATTCGGGTCGGTGCTTACCCATCAAAACCATGGCAATATCGCTAGCTAACCTTCCTAGAATTAGGTCGGATGCATCGACGATGTACCATTTTTGCTCGACGGAATGTGGTTTTGCGACGTAAGTCTTGGGTTGTGCTACCATAATAAACTCTGCAGGGATCAACGAATCGGTGGGAAATCCCACCGGACTGATCTCTTCTAGTGCCATTTTTTCTGGGAATTGAGGTGGGAGAGTATATCGACCGCCCGATTTGCTCACAAGTGCTTTTGAATTCGGAATTCCCGTCTATTTGGCGATCTTTCTAGTCGGAAAGTGCCGACGATAAATGGTCGAAACTTGGTGTACCGGCTTTGCGAATTCGCAGGTATAACGATCCATTGGTTACGGGGAAGTCTAATGAATGCGTCGATTTTGAGGTCTTTGTGGCCGTATGACAGTCCTCGTCCGTGGTTTATTAAGGGAAAACAAGTGTTGGATTTGAAAGGGCTTCACGCCCCGCATCAGCTTCCTAGCGGTAACCTTCTCGAGGCGCTTCGCTATTGGGCGAATGCTTTGCCGAATAAAGTAGCCTTCTATTACACCGATGGCGAAACGGACTCGGACCAATCGCTCACTTATGCAGAACTAGATCATGCCGCACGAGCAGTCGCGGTCAAGATTTTGGAGAATCACAAACCAGGCGAACGGGGCTTGCTTCTCTATCCCCCCTGCATGGAGTTCGTCGTTGGCTTTTTTGGTTGCCTGTACGCGGGCTGCATTGCAGTCCCAGCCTACCCGCCGCGACGAAGCCGAAAGGGGGCCCGCATTCAGGGGATCGCTCAGGACTGTCGCGCTCAATTTGCATTGACGACCGCCGACACGGTGGCGCAGATTCTCAAAGACGAAGGAATGCGAGCTGAGACGCAATCGATGCAACTCATCGCCACGGACTCGGTCGATCGCTCGATGGCGATTCAATATGGCGACTTGCCTGTCGACCCGAAAGATATTGCAGTCCTACAGTACACTTCCGGTTCAACTGGACAACCGAAGGGGGTCGTGTTAACGCACGCGAATTTGATTCGCAACAGCGAGATGATCTCGGTTCTTTTTCAAAACAACCATTCGAAACGAGGCGTGAGCTGGCTACCCATGTATCACGACATGGGGCTCGTGGGAGGAGTACTGTCGCCGGTTTACATGTCAGCAACCATGACCCTGATGAGTCCAATGTCGTTCATGCAGCGACCGATTCGTTGGTTGAAAACGATTAGCAAGTATCAGGCTACGACGAGCGGTGGTCCGAATTTCGCTTACCAGCTATGCGTTGATAAGGTTACGGAAGAAGAACTGGAGACGCTGGACCTATCTTCCTGGGAAGTAGCGTTCAATGGTGCCGAACCCGTTCGAGCCAGTACGTTGCAAATGTTCACTGAAAAGTTCTCCCGGTGCGGCTTCCGACATCAAACACATTTCCCATGTTACGGCATGGCGGAAACCACGCTGATCGTTACGGGCGGACCTTTCCAACAAAAGCCAGTCATTCGAACCTTTGATAGTCGCCGTCTCGATGCACGTATGGTGACTCCGGTTAGCGAGGACGCAAGAGAAGCGCGTGGAATGGTGGGATGCGGCCACGCGACTGCAAATGAGACCGTATTGATTGTCGACACAGAAACCCTGAAGCCGTTGGGGGAAGATTTGATCGGCGAGATATGGGTTCAGAGTCCGAGTGTCGGTCATGGTTATTGGGAGAAAGACGAACTAACACAAACCACATTTCGAGCGAAGACAGCAGATGGCCAAGGACCGTTTCTTCGAACGGGAGATCTAGGCTTTTGGAGCGAAGGACAGCTTTATGTAGCAGGACGTGTTAAAGACTTGATTATCGTCCGTGGCGTGAACCGATATCCCCAGGATATTGAGGAGACCGTCGAGCAATGCCATGAGTCCATTTCTTCGTCAGCCGCAGCTGCGTTTGCAGACGACTCCGGACCGCGTGAACGATTGATCATCGCCGTTGAAGTGCAGCGATCTCTCGAATCGGATTGGGGCCCCGTAGTCCAAGCGATCCGTCGCGCTGTGACTCAGGTTCATGAACTCCCACCGGACGCGGTCGTTTTGGTGCGGCACGGATCTCTGCCGAAGACCTCTTCGGGAAAGATACAGCGACATGCGTGCTTGAAGGGATTCCGCGAATCGAACTTACGCGTGATTCATCAGTGGCTGTCATGGGAAGATGGGCTTCCTGAGCAGATGCCAATGATCGCCGCTGCAACCCTAGAGGACTTGAAGTCAGGTTTTCAACGCTCTTCTGGGGCCAAAAAAACGCGTGATCCCGATCCCGATGTCGTCGATCTTGTGCGTCGCGCCGTAAAGTCGGTGGCACAAGAACGCGCGAAATTGTTGGATTTGGATACCAATGTGATTGTCGACTTGGGTCTCGACAGTTTGGAGCGACTTCAAATCGCGCACACCCTGGAGAACGCGGTGGGTGGCCGATTCCCCGAAGAAGTGTTGCAGGAAATAGAAACCGTTCGCGAAATCGCAGAAGCGATCGAACAAAATTTCGGCAAAGAGAGAATCCGAGAAGATCTCATCACCACAAGTTCCGACGAACCTGAAAAACGAGAAGTTGCGCCCGAGGACTATCGTTTCGACTTGATGCCTGAGTATCGTCGACTAAAGCAGACGATGCTGCAATTCGATATGACGGGGATCCCGAACCCTTACTTTTCGGTACATCAAGGGCTGACTCGCGACACAACAACCGTCGATGGAAGGCAATTGATTAGCTTTGCCAGTTACAATTACCTTGGCATGAGCGGAGACCCTATTGTGACTGACGCTGTCGTCGACGCCGCACGAAAGTACGGTACGAGCGTATCCGCATCCAGGCTTGTCAGTGGCGAAAAGGATATCCACCGAGAGTTAGAGATCGCCATTGCACAATGGATTGGAGTGGAGGACTCAGTCGTTATGGTGGGGGGTCACTCGACCAACGAAACCGTGATCGGTCACCTGGTGGGTCAGAACGATTTGATTTTGCACGATGCACTCTCCCACAATAGTATCGTACAAGGTGCAATACTGTCGGGTAGTCGACGACGTGCGTTTGTACACAACGACGCTTCTTCGCTCGATGCGGCGCTAACGGAGCTTCGCAGTCGCTTCCGTCGCGTTCTCGTGATCGTCGAAGGAGTCTATTCGATGGATGGTGACTTCCCTGATCTTCCAAAGTTTATCGAGGTATGCAAAAAGCATAAGTGCTGGCTCATGGTGGATGAGGCCCATTCGATCGGAACGATGGGACAGACCGGCAAAGGGATCGCAGAACACTTTGGAGTCGATCCAAACGACGTCGATATTTGGATGGGAACGCTCAGTAAAGCATTCGGTTCATGCGGAGGCTATATCGCTGGACGAAAAGAGCTCGTAGAGTACCTCAAGTACACCGCGCCGGGCTTTGTGTTCAGTGTGGGATTGTCGCCGACAAACACCGCCGCGGCCCTGGCTTCGCTGAAGCTTCTGCAAGAAGAGCCCGCGAGAGTTGCTCGATTGCACGAGGCGGCTGCACTGTTCCTGAATGAAGCACGGAAGTTCGGACTCAATACAGGGAAGAGCGGGCAAACAGCGGTCGTTCCCGTCATCACAGGCAACTCGCTCCATGCTCTGCAACTGTCGTCCAGGATGAATAAAGCTGGAGTCAATGTGCAGCCAATCCTTTATCCTGCTGTCGAAGAATCGGCGGCCAGACTGAGGTTCTTCATCAACTCGACGCATACCAATCAACAGATTTTGTATGCCGTCGACAAATGCGCGCTTCATCTGAAAGAGATCGCACCTGAGTACTTTCGGGTCCATCACTAACAATCGGGTTGATCGCTAGCCGGCGATTGCCCCTCGAACGTTCTTGTTGCAACATGGGTTCAGCCCTGAGTTTATTCAGTGGTGTTGTTCAGTTTATTCAGGTGTTGTTCAGCAGTGCGTTTCTGAAGAAGCCACAGCGCTCCGAGTACAACAACCGAGGCGATGCCAGCCCATCGGAATGGACCTGTTTTAAAAACGACAGCCCCATGGAAGGCGATGAAGACCAGAAAGCCTGTCACCATTAGGTGATAGGCTGGGGGAAGCCTTTGATAACGCATTGGGGCGACGATTCGCCAAATCGCGTCCGCGAACCAGGTTGCGACAAAGATGTAGTTGAAATAGAGCCCGGCAGCGATCGGAACTCCCAACAACTCCTGGGTTTGGTCGGCAGTCGATTTCAACGCTTCTGCATGGCTTCCATGGTGAAACGTATTCAAGGCACCGAGGCTGTGGCAAAAGGCAGCTATTGCCCCGAAAAGCCATAGATTTGAGAGGAGCGGGGATGTTTTAGGCCAGCCTCGAATCTCCAACCCCAAACACATGACCAATACCATCATCGCCAATCGAATTGCCCAAATCGATGCGTGTTCGCCCACGGTTTGGGGGACAAGAATCTCGGCAAAAGGTAGAAAATCAATGCACATGGTTCGAGTTCTAGGGCTTCCAGGGCTCGGAGACGGACTGTATAAAACGTGGTCCGTTAAAGCGGTTAGCGACGTTCTAACTATAGTGTTTTGAGTTGGAGCCCGCTTCCTTGAATTTTCGCTCCCTTTTTTGGATCCGAAAGACCTGTCCGATGACAGAACCGATGAAACCTGACGACGTGTTTGATATCGATCGAATTCGCAAACTGATCGAACTAATGAAAGAACACGAGCTTGGCGAAATCGACTTGCGCCAAGATAGTCAACGGATTCGATTGTGTGGTGCAGGACATGGCCAACCGATCGTCACCTCGTTTCCTCAGATGCAATCCGCTCCGGTTGGGTCGTCAGGTGGTCCAGTTGCAAGTTCTGCGTCGAACGCCCCTGTCGCCGCCGCACCGGCAGACGCGGACGGCCCACACATCGCGATCATCAAATCGCCTATGGTAGGAACGTTTTATGCCAGAGCGAATCCGACCGCCAAAAACTTTGTCGACGTAGGTTCGGCTGTTCAAGCGGATACGGTGGTTTGTATTATCGAAGCGATGAAAGTCTTCAACGAAATACCTGCCGAGATGCGAGGCAAGATTGTTCAAGTGCTCGTCAAAAATGAAGAAGCTGTCGACTTTGGCAAACCTCTCTTCAAAATTGACACTCGCGGTTAATCGATAAAGGCAGTTTCATCATGTTCAAACGAGTTCTCATCGCCAATCGTGGCGAGATCGCCCTTCGAGTCATTCGAGCTTGCAAGGAGATGGGGATCGAAACCGTTGCGATATTTAGCGAGGCAGACCGCGGCTCGCAATACCTCGACCTTGCCGACCAAGCGTTCTGTGTTGGCCCTCCCAAGTCGGTCGATAGCTACCTGCGCTTTGAACGAGTGATCGCGGCTGCAGAAGCTAGCGGAGCCGATGCGATTCACCCCGGATATGGATTCTTGGCTGAGAACTCCCAGTTCAACGAAGCATGTCGCAGTTCCAACTTCGAGTTCATCGGGCCGTCACCTGAAGCCATGGAAAAACTGGGGGACAAAAACACCGCGCGCGAAATGGCAGTCGCCGCAGGCGTACCTGTCGTCCCAGGGAGTGAGGGATTGCTAAACTCCGAAGCCGAAGCACTACACGCAGCTCGAAAGATCGGTTTCCCTGTCCTGATCAAAGCCACAGCCGGTGGTGGTGGGAAAGGAATGCGCGTGGCCGTCGATGAAGGATCACTGCAAACCTCGCTATCTCAGGCACAGACCGAGGCAAAGGCTGCTTTCGGAAATGCAGGTGTTTATCTCGAAAAGTACATCGATCGTCCACGGCACGTGGAAGTGCAAGTCATCGCCGATCAACATGGCAACGTAGTTCATCTGCATGAAAGAGATTGCTCGGTTCAACGGCGTCACCAGAAACTCGTGGAAGAAAGCCCGTCACCTCGATTGCCGGAAGCGACACGAAAAGAAATGTGCGACGCTGCTGTGCGGATGGTGAAACAAGCCAAGTATTACAACGCGGCAACGGTGGAGTTTATCGTTGATCAACAAGATCGATTTTACTTCATCGAAGTGAATGCCCGCATCCAAGTGGAACATCCCGTCAGCGAAATGGTTTCCGGGATCGATTTGATCAAGTCCCAAATCCTAGTGGCATCCGGGGAAAAGCTTGCTTTTTCACAATCGGATATCAAGCCATTCGGCGCGGCAATCGAGTGCCGAATCAACGCCGAAGATCCAGACAAAAACTTTCAACCGTGCCCAGGTCGAATCGAAAAAATGTTTATCCCTGGCGGCTTGGGGGTTCGAGTCGATTCCCATGCACATCCAGGCTACACCGTACCACCCTACTACGATTCGATGATTGCAAAGATCATAGTACATCGTCCGACACGCGAACAAGCTATCGAGTGCATGATTCGCAGCTTGGATGAACTGCGAATCACGGGTATCAAGACGACCGCCGGCTTCCACCGAATCGTTCTCCGGCAACCAGAGTTTGTCGAAGGAACAGTGGATACTAAATGGGTGGAGCGTGAGCTTTTGCCTAGGATCAAGGCATAAGCGATGCGGGATGAAAAGTCCCTTAGAATTCGTACTTCCTCTTACGTTAGGTGATTGAGATGTGGACTGCAAAGATTACTGCCGATCGACTCGCGAGTAGCGTCATCGCGGTACCCCCGATGGCACGAAATGCTCAAGGAGTTCTTTGCCGCCACAACAATGAAAAGATCATCCGTTGGATTGAAGCAGGAGGGGTCACTACATTTCTCTATGGTGGAAATGCGGTTTTCTATCATATGCGTTTGTCAGAGTATGCAGATGCACTGACAATCATCGCAGAGAGTGCAGCCCCGACGTCGCTGATGATACCGTCGGTCGGGCCAACGTACGGAATCATGATGGATCAAGTGGAGATCTTGAATCAATTCAATTTCCCAACCGTGATGATCTTGCCTCAAAAAGAAATCGCTGACGAAAAAGGGATCGCGACAGGAATCCGAAAGTTCGCCGAAGCTTATGGAAAGCCCATCGTTCTTTATCTCAAGCATGATCGCTGGCTAAGCCCTTCGATTGTTGACAAGCTGGTCAAAGACGGATTGGTGAGTTGGATCAAGTATGCTGTAGTCCTCGATCAACCCTTGGAGGATCGCTACCTTCGAGAAGTGCTCGATGTCGCTCCTGCGAATATTGTGGTGAGCGGTATCGGAGAACAACCGGCCATCATTCACATGCGAGACTTCGGCGTCGGAAGCTACACCAGTGGTTGCGTATGTGTAGCTCCCAAGCTATCCATGGATATGCTTCGGGCAATTCAAGCGAAAGACTATGCTCAAGCGGAATCGATTCGAGAAGTGTTCCGACCTCTAGAGGATCTTCGAAATGGCATTCAACCCATCCGAGTATTGCATCATGCGGTGAAGGCCGCCGACATCGCAGACACTGGCCCGATGCAACCATTGCTAGGTGAATTAGAAACTTCACAAGAGCAAAGCATCGCAATCGCATCCAAAGAATTGCGAGCTCACTCTTAAGATCGTCGCTCTAGTCCTAACTGTCTTTAGGGTTTTCAGTATTCAACCAGCTTGAAGACAGTCCATCACTAGTGGAACACTCCTAGCGACCGTCGTAAGTACTATTCCTCAACGCTAGTACGCTAGTCCTTTGGCCGTTCGCATCAACTCGAGGCACTCGATCCGGTGCGTATTGCCATTGCACGCCGCAGAGGCTCGTTCGAGCATGCTATCCCAGTTGGCGTTAGGAGCCATTTTGGATTGGCGTAACAGCAATCCAAACTCAGCGACCGCAGTCGCCCATTGCAACTCCGAATCGGATGACTCGCCCACCTCAGTGATCGGACGATTTGCAAGTACAAACTCCTGCTTGGTGCTCTCCAAGGCTTCCGGTTGTTTGTATCGCACACGTAGCGTCAACCATTCGCTTTCATCACCGGTCGGTTGTGGTTTCGTTTGGACGGCTGATTCTCCACGTTTCTTGTATTTGGATTCGCTCGAATCCGGAGTCAAGCTTGGCTCTTGGAGCGATACGGGCACGATTTCATAAAACGCCGTGACCGAATGGCCCGCACCGATATCCCCCGCGTCCTTCTTGTCGTTGTTGAAGTCAGCATTCGCTAGTTGTCGATCTTCGTATCCAATCTGTCGATACGATCGGACCAAGTTCGGATTGAAGTCGAGCTGCAGTTTGACATCTTTCGCAACAGTAACCAACGTTCCGGTCATTTGTTCCACCATCAGCTTCTTCGCTTCACGGTCGTTGTCGACCATGCCATACACGCCGTTCCCGTCTTTGGAGATCTTTTCCATCATGGAGTCGTTGTAATTCCCCGCTCCGTAGCCGAGGCACGTGAGAAAGACATTGCTCTTTGCATTCTCTTTCATCATCTCCACCAAAGAATCGGTGTTCGTCACACCGACGTTAAAGTCCCCGTCCGTGCAAAGAATGACACGATTCGCACCGCCTGGTATAAAGTTCTCTCGAGCGATCGAATAGGCCAACTGAATCCCTTGGCCGCCGTTGGTCGATCCACCCGCTTGCAGATTATGAATGGCAGCAACAATCTTCTCACGGTTGTGACCGGGTGTGCTTTCCAACACACAGCCTGCGGCTCCTGCATAGACGACGATCGCAACACGATCATCATTTCTCAATCGCGAGGCGAGCATCGAAAGAGATCTCTGAACCAGCGGAAGCTTGTTCGGATCGTTCATCGAACCTGATACATCGATAAGGAACACTAGGTTGCACTTGGGACGCTCCTCGGCTTGTAGTTTCTTTGCTTGGATCCCGACACGAACTAGCTTGTGATTCTTGTTCCATGGACATGGAAGCATTTTGATACTAGCTGCAAAGGGTGTGTCGTCTTGTGGCGAAGGATACTCGTACTCGAAATAATTGACCAACTCTTCGATGCGAACCATGTTCGGCGATGGAAGTCGACCTTGCTGTTGGATTGTTTGCCGTACTTTACTGTAGGATGCAGTGTCGACATCGATCGAAAACGTTGTGACAGGTTCGGTATTCGCGTCGGTGAATGGCTTTTCAATGATCGAGTCAAATCGGTCCGCAGATGGACTTTCGACGGAGGGCCTCGATTTGAGGTTGGTACGAAGCTCGTCTGGCAATCTTCGCGATAGGTCAATACCCAACTTAGCGTCTCGATAGTCCGGGAGGTCGAAGCCCTCGTTTGCTTTGCTTTCCGAGCGAGCCCCTGGCATGCCGCCCATGCCGCCCATGCCGCCACCCCTACCGTAGCCGCCGCCTTCACCACCTCTGGCCATGCCACCGTAACCACCCATCCCCCCGCCGTAGCCACCTTCAGCTCCGTAGCCACCTGAGCCCATACCACCAGTGCCCATACCATCTGTCCCCATGCCGCCGCCGGCCATGCCACCGCCTGCCATGCGACTTGGTCCCATTCCCCCAGTTCCAGCTGTTGCGTCACTCGCAGCAGGGGCAGCGATCGCATTACCATCTCCGCCCATGCCCATGCCTCCATAACCAGGAACGCTTGCAGTACGAGCCTCTAGTTGAACCACAGGCCCACCGGACGGCATAGGCAATGCAACCTCGGTTCTCGCCATTACCGCTGGCTCTGGTTGTCCCCCGGAAACGGAGCTATCGGGTGCAACGGCCGACATAAGAGAACTTTTCGCTTCCTTTTCTTGGAGTGCTTTTTCCATCGAAGCCATAGAGTTAGCCGCGTCCGGAATGGTGGAAACCACTTCCTGCAGTTTCTCTTGGGTCGGCGCGCCTACTGCAGAAGGACTCTGAGGGTTCATCGCGACGTCCACCGCATTGGGCGTATTGCCGAGTTGGTACGAGCTCCATGCCAGCAGTCCCAGCGGCACGCAAGCTGCCGCAGCTAGATACGCAACAAACCGCTTGCGTCGATAAAAAGGAATTGAGTTCAATGACGCAATCGTTACCGATCGGTCGTCGATCGCTTCTTGAACGACCCGTTGTTGCGTGCTGGTCAAAGCCACGTTGCGGTCGGGGATCGCCAGGGACTGTTGAAGGACGCCCACAGTTTCGCGAATCGAGTCCACTTCGCGTTTCAGCTGTGGATGTGCAACGATGGCTTTCTCGACGATTGCCATTTCGTCGGCGTCGAGTTCGTTCAAAACAAAAGCGGTTAGCTTCCACTCTTCCAAGGGAAGTTCATTTGCGTTCGCGGAAGATGGATTGGACGATGACATGATTGTTTCCTAAGGAATTGGTTTCGGTGTTTTGGTTTATGAAGCTGGAATAGCTTTTCGTAGGTTAGTGACTGCTTGGTGTATCAACACGCCGACGTGGGACACACTCAATTCCATCACTTCAGCGATTTGTTTGTAGGACAACCCCTGCTGCAGTCGCAGGACGAGTACCTCTTGTTCACGCGGGGAAAGCAACCCAATCTCGTGTTGCAGCTTTCCCTTTTCTTCGAGTGATACCAGGGACTCGCTGGGGTGTGAGACGTTTCCAGGAGCATTCGAGACATGCTCCGATGCATACTGAACAACCATAAGTGACTCCTTGCGATTTCTATCCATCGCGCGATTACGACAACATTTGAAGAGCCAAGCCTCGATGTGTCCCTCGACGTTCTCGCGAGGCTCGCGACACAAACGAAGAAAGACATCTTGCACACAATCCCGGGCGTTATCCCAATCGTCTCCTAACAAACGAGCCACATAGGCCACCAACGGACGCTCGTAGCGTTCGAAGAGGGTATGCAGCCACTTATGGTCACTAACAGCGCTAGCAACCGGCGAAATCCCATTCGCATCAGAAGGAGGTTTTGGGTTCATGAGTTGGTCCGGACGAGGCTACCGTCGAGTCGAATTCGAACGGATTGACTAAGTAAACGCACCAAAACCAGATTTCTTAGTGGTTTTGGAAAATTATCGCTGATCGCACGCACAGTTGTAAGCAAGGCCCTGCTCGTGCTCAATGCAATGGTTCTCTGATCGGTTATCTTAGAAGGTCCGATTCAAGAGTACGAGCACCGCCTATGGCTGAGCACGAGCACGCCATCAACGTCGATTCATGTTCTTGAGGCAGTTGCTTTTTCCTGGGCGTAGAGTTTTTTTCCTGGGCATCCTGAGAAAATGCCAAGGGTGATAGTCAGGAACAGAATGGCTATTCTATGCCCAATTGCCGTAGCTTTTCTTTCAAGCGAAGTGCCTCCCTCTCTGCTTCGTTCGCTCGCTTAGCCTCTGCATCGGCCCGTTGCTTTTCATCGTTTGCCCGTTGCGTCTCATCGTCCGCTCGCTGTTTCTCTTCATCCGCTCGCTGTTTCTCATCGTCCGCTCGCTGTTTCTCTACCAGCGTTCGCTGCTGCTCCTTGTCTGCCCGTTGCTCTTCTGCAATGGCTCGCTCTTTTCCCGTCAGCATGATTTGTCCATCTGCCGTGGTCCACCGCAGCCAAACCTGCGACATGTCCTCGTAGACTCCATGCCATATCCGAACTCCAAGCCCCAGCGACTCCAAGAAAGGCGATTCCGATTGGTCGAGTTCATAGCGACCACTCACAAGCCGATAGACTCGAAGAGGTTTCGAACTCAAGTGCTCCTCTGGATCGTAGATGATGTAGAAAGTAATCCCCAACTTCGCGTAACCTTGAAGCTTTACGGTGTCCTCCCCTCCTTCTTCGTTGGAGACAATCTCCACGACCAAGTCAGGGGGCTTTCCATATTCCCAAACAAAGTAGGACCTGTTCTTTTTCGGGAAGGGATCCGCAGGGGACGCGACGCCTAGGCTAACCAAAACATCTGGAACAAAAGGAGGCGTTCTGATTGCAAAAAAAAGTCCGACATTGCTCATGGCAACAAATGGCTCACCAGGTTGCCACGAACTATAAAGAACTTCTGCTAGCAATCGCTGTTGCTTCTCGGAGAATTGATTATCCACGGGCGCACCATCCTCCGTAATGATATGTTCAATGTTAGGGTGTAATTCGACGGGCAGTGGGCGATGCTCGGAAACCAACATTGGCGGCTGTGCAGGTGCATCGCTAGACATATCAGGACTCCTGACCAGAGAGACGATTTATAGATAAAAGTATTTTAGCAACGCCAATCCCGTGCTGGAACCAGAATTCTAGCAGGACTCCAGGATCGCGCCCACGATCGCGTTGAATCTTGCATCGAGCGCAACAAGCTACTTTTCTTTGACATGCTCTATGAATTCTCGATACAATGCATGGTTTGGTTGGTTTCCGAAATCAAGGCCTGTCTTCGAGGAAAAGTTTTCGAATGTCTGCATATTGGTCGGTTTCCGGTCGCATCTCTTTTCATCGGCGGGCCTTCGCACGATTACTCTTTTGCTATTCCACACACCTGATTGTTGTTGGCTTACTTCTACCACCTATTTGCCACGCTCAATCATCCGTTCCCGATCTTCCTGCTGGCGATTCTCTTTATCAACGCTGGCTCCCTTCGCCGGACAATTCTTCCACCGATGCGAGAAAACTGCTAGAAAAATTACGGAAACAAAAACGATTACCAAGCGATCCACCCGAGGTTTCGTCCCCAATCCCAGGATTGATTCCTCGCGATGGCAAAGGATTACCGAGCAGACTTCCCGATTTGTCACCCGCACAGCGGGAGCAACTCCGCAAGATTGCTGAACAATATATCAAAGATGGCAACCCTCCCTTCAAACCCGAAGACCTTGAGCGTATTCCACCTCAGTTGCTCGAACAGTTTCAAAAGTCGCCTGAATTACAACAACTGGCCAAAGAACTCGCAGAGAAATCTCTCACGAAGGAACAGGACTCTTCGGACGATGCTGGCCGAGCGCAAGACCCATTCGCCCCTGCACCTGCCTTTTCAAGCTCCGATGCCCAACAACAGAATGCCACGCAGCCGAACGAAAAGCAAAAAGATGCACCGAACGTCTCTCGTGACTCGAAGTCGACGTTGCCCTCCGCTAGCAAAACGCTATCGCAAAAGACCCTCGATAGAAACAACACGTCGAATGGCAATAATCCATCACAGCAGAATAGCAGTCAGTTGGATCCCCAACGCTTGACCGAAGGAAGCCCTGTTTCCGGCAATTCATCTTGGCCATCGTTGACCGAATCCCCTAACCAAGCGAATGGATCATCTACGAGTCGGCCAAAGCAATCGAATCCAGGTACGTCAAAGCCTCCACAGTCATCAGCCGACAACCCACCGTTTCGACCCAGCACAGGGAGACGCGAGACAAATCCATCTCAATCGAATCCATCGACTCCGAACAATAGTTCTACGAGAAATTCCACGGATCGCCTGAATGAAAAGGGGGAGCAAAATGCCCCTCGCAGTTCCTCTCGCAGTGCACCCGCTGAAACGGCCTTAGAAAAAATGCAGCGCACGTTCCAGGAACTGGGTTTTGGAAGCGTGATGGAGAAAATCGCCAAAGAAGCAGCGGGATTGGAGCAAAACGAAACTGCGAATCGCAATGCTGCAACATCGCCAAACAAAGTGCCAAGCAAAGCTGACAAGGCTTCCACGCCAAGTGCGCCGAGGACGTCTAATGCTCGCTCGAACGACGATGAAAAAGTAGCCTCTGCGCCGCCGCGAAATCAAACCGTGCAGCGTTCGGAACCCTCAAGATCAAACACGAATCGGTCTTCGGCCGAACCGCGTTCCTCGGTTGCTCCTCCTTCACGCGATGCCAATTCGGCAGAACCATCTTCTCCCTTCGAATTGCCAAAGTTGGAGTTGCCAAAGTTCTCGGTCTGGTGGATTGTTGCAGCCCTTGCCCTCATTGCGCTCGGCCTCGCATTGTGGTTCTTGAGCAAGGATCCGGTGGTTGCTGCCAAAGTGTTTGGTGTCAAACCACCGAGACCAGAGAACGCTTCGGTCGCTTTGAGGACCATTCGCAATCGGTCTGACGTGATTGACGCGTTTCATCAATTGATCGAGACCAAGTTTCGTTCCTTCGAGTCATGGTGGACATCGCGTCTTGCGTTGCAGCAGGTAGATAAAACACTCCCAAGCTTGACTCCTACCATGCGAGAAGCGACCGAGATCTATGAGATGGCACGGTATCTCCCAGCGGATCAAGAACTATCCGAATCAGATCTTGAACGCATGAGACTTGCGATGAATACATGCTCTTTAACAGGCGTCTTGCAATGAGCCCGAGGGCAAGCCGATGTTCAGGACCACAGTGGTCGCATGCGTTGCGGAGGCTCTTGCCGTTTGCCATGTTGCTGTTCGTAGAGTTGAACGGCGGGATCGCTTGGTGCCAGGCACCTAGTAGTGCACCCAGCAATGCAATGGATCTGCAATGGAACTTTCGCTACGATGTGTTTCAATTGCTGCTTCAACAATCAGGATTGCGAGTCGAGAAGAATGTTGCGAAAGCCATCGCCAATCCTCGCACTTCGGTCATTGTGACGATGGGGAACGTGGATCGATCGCGGGTCGTAGAATGGACGGACCTTCGAAATTTTGTGGATCGCGGCGGCAAGCTTATGATTGCGGCGGATGGACATTTCTATTCGCCAGGTTTCGGAACGATCAATCAGGGACCGGTCACCGCGAAGAATCCGGAGCAGAAGTTTCAAGGATTTGAAGATTGCATTCGAGTTCAATCTTTTTCCGGTGTCCATCCCGTCACCCGGGGACTCACCGAAGTAGTAACCAACCGAACAGGTTGGATTGACGCGCAAAGCAAACGCTTGACCTGGGAGGATCTACTCCTGCTGCCAGATGGTCGAGAAAATCGGCGTTTGCAACCCGGCAGCAGGTTGACAGCCAAGCCATCGGACGGGAAACCTTTGCTTTCGATAGGCTATTCGCAGCGAAGTGATGATGGATTCGTCGTATTGGTCGCAGACCCAAGTATCTTTTCCAATGGCATGTTGTGGTATGCCAACAATGGTGAACTGGCAACCGCGATAGTGCAAGAGCTTGCGTCGGAGAATCGTTCCACTCTTATCATGATTGTGGATTCCAAGATTCAATCACAAGTTATTCTGCCTACATTGCCAAAGCAAGAGGAGGCTACGCAGGAACTGCCGTTACCCACAGCGAGTCCGACACCCCAGATCACCTCACTGCTGCAGGTCGCCAACGCCGCATTGAAGGAAGTAGCCGACCCAGTGCAGATCAATGAGCAACTTCGCGACCGCCCCAGAAATACAGCCGTGGAGGATTACAGTCGTTGGATTTGGACAGGGGCGGCTGCGATAGTCATCAGTTTCGTGTTATGGCAGTTGCTGAATCGCTCTACGTGGTTTGCTACCTATAATACATCGCGGCAGATGAGAACAGCGAGAGACTTGTTGTCTGCATCACGACCGGTCGATCTCCAGAACAAGATTGCATCCGAGACGTTAGCCCGAGAGTTTTCAAGGTTATGGACAGGCCAGCATACCGATTCCGATTGGCGAGTATGTTTGGATCAGTTGAAACATTCCAACGATGATCGCCTCACGGCGAAAGATCGAACCGCGGTTGAGTCAATCATGGCGATTGCGATTTTCGGTGGTAAGGCCACAATGGGTGATACCGAGTTGGAGCGACTGTGTGGCACCATGCAGGATCTTCTATCTCGATTTCGTCCCACTGCAACACATGCTGTCTGAATTTCGAAAGGAAACTTGTTTTGCCCTTTCTTGATCATTCATTCTGGATCATTCACCAAAAAGTGGATGATCCGAATAGCATGCCCCTTGCTCCGACTGTCTGACGTTGGGCTAACTCGCAACTCTAGTTGATGCTCTCCATCCTTGAGCTCTGAGGCAAGCATCTTTGCCCATGGGAGATGGAGCCCTGAACTCCACTCGGTGAAAAGCTCCTGCGTCCGCCAATCTCCTTGATCGATGCGATACTCGATGTTGCCGGTATCGGGGCCGGCTGCAATAAAGAGCCCGATGCCTGTCCCTGAAAAGGAGTATTGCATCGTCGCACCCGATTCCTCTGCAATCAGTGCCGGGCACTGAACGAAACCAGGTCGAGTGCCGGCTTTATCGGTAGGAGTCCATGGATTCGCAAGGCTCCAACCCTTTACTAGTTTGGCTTTCCCTGAGCCAACCGCTTCTGCAGCTCCAACCAGCCGTCCAAAAAAGTAGCTCGCGGAATCCACTGGCGGAGGAAGTTCGCGTGCGGGGACATTCACGTTGGTAGGAACCTCTTTCCAAGCCTGGTTTAGCAGTCGGCCGATCGAGCGAGCGTAAAGTTCGTGTCCGAATGGAGCAGGGTGCAACCCTTTAAAATCTTTGTCCCAAGTGAACTCACCTGCATCGATTCGATCCGTAACTTCACGAGCCAGATCGATCGAGGGAATTCCGTAGCGATCCGCTACTTTCTCATGATTGGCAATCACTGCTGGAGTCTTGCCCGCGCGAATCTCGTTCATTTTTCCTGGATCCACAAAGTGCAACAAGACGACATCCATCTTCGGATTGGAGCGCAAGGCATGTCGCACGATTCCTTCCATGCCGCGAATCTGTTCGATATCCGAGAAGCCGTTGGTGTCGTCATTGACGGCTGCCTCTTCGAATAACAAATCTACCGGGCCATTAGCCAAAACGTCGCGCTGAAAACGAAAAGCTCCGGGGGTGGACCCGAGCGAAGATATCCCTGCAGCGACAAAGTCAAATTTGGTTTTGGGAAAACGTTTCTGCAAATCCTCGCAGACCAAGTCACGCCAGCCTTTGGACTGAGTGATCGAACCACCGAGGAACGCGACACGCCCGACTTTCTCGATCTCAAATTTAGCAAAACTGCGATACAGTCCACCTCGCAATTGAAAGTAATCATATCCGAACGGTGTAAGCGCGTCGGTAACTTGATCTGCAAGCCCTGTATGGGTCAAGATGAAGTTGACGATGCGCGTTGGATCTTTCAAACTATGCGGATGATGATTGCAATTGGGTTTGGAGATGATTGTGAAGGAGCCCCCAAGTGCAACCATTTGCTTCTGCACAATCAGTGAGTTCTCGGCGATTGGAACCGCGTCGTCGGTCGCTCCGCAGACATGCAATAGCGGTATCTTGGCCTTCGCAATGGTTTCGAGTTGGTTGATCGGATTCCATGGGCTACTGGCTGCCTCTTCATCGCGCATCGCATAGACTTTTTTGAGACGCTCCCAATCGGCCGGGGAGCCTTTGCCTTGCCCTTTGCCGCCGGGCCAACTTGTGAAGTCGCAAACGGGAGCATCATTGTAAATACATGCAACTTTGGCGGGGTTTCGCGCGGCCCAGTTCAACGCAAAGAGTCCACCACGGCTGAATCCTTCGAGGACTACTTTTTCTGACAGTGAATGCTTCCCGATCGCGGTCACATACATTTCGTCCATGATGCTCATCGCCAATGGACCTCCATACAAATTCGTCATGTCCACGTAAGCGAGGAAGAAGCCTTTATCTAGCAGCGCGATATCGGCTTGAGGTTCATGACCGAAAAATTCGGTTCGCCAAATCCAAGGCCTACTCGTTGCCGGCTTGGTGGGTTCGACCAAAAATGCTTTGCGACCTTGGATCTGAAAATCGATCTTCTTTCGACCTTGCCATTCCTCGGCGATCGTTATTGCTGGGAGCGATATGGCGAGAGCCAACGCCGTCAAGAGAGTAGCCATTAAGAAGTATTGTCTTCGATGATACGTTGGGAACATCGCCATCTAACTTTCAAATTTCAGTGGAGGAATCAAGGTAGGAGCTTCAACAGAGTTTACTATACCGGCATTCGTAATGCAGCGTTTGCCGGTCTAAACTCCAGGTTTCGGGGTGGGAGAAAACTGCATACGCTGCTTTCCTAAGGATGCATGATTGCGAGTAATTCACGGGACGTTACCATAGATCCGCAGTTTTCAGACCAAGATTTTTGGAGTACCGAGTTTAACGGATGAACGCCCAACACGAGTCAACGGCTTTGCGCCACGTTCAGCTTTACACGGATGGAGCATGTAGTAGGAACCCAGGTCCCGGGGGCTGGGCTTACGTATTGCGAGATATGCAATCCAAGAAGGAGAAAGAAGGGTGCGGAGCAGAACCAGAGACTACGAACAATCGGATGGAATTGCAGGCGGTGATTGAGGGGCTCAAGATTCTGACACGCCCATGCCATGTCACACTCTACGCGGATAGCCAGTATGTTCTCAAGGGACTCAAGGAGTGGATGGCCCCTTGGAAAAAGAACAACTGGCGACGCAAAGAAGGGAATACGTTTGCGGAAGTCAAGAATGTCGATCTGTGGCAAGAGCTTGATCGTCTTCAAGCGATTCACAAAATTTCGCTGCATCATGTCAAAGGACATAGTGGCCACGCCGAAAACGAACGTTGCGACCAGTTGGCCGTGAACGCCTATCAAAACTTGGGATTGAACACGGACAACTCGTTACAATGACGATCTGCTGGCTTTACGATCCGACGACACCTCTCATGCCATAAAGAAATACCGATGAAGATACACAACATTTTTGGAGATACTGTGGGGCGTTTGGCCAAGAGCATTGGATGTCTTGTTGCCCTGGCTTTTGTTTGCAGTCCGTCCATCGCTCGGTCGGACTGGCCTCAATTTCGAGGTTCGGACGCGCGCGGAATTTCCGATGGACAAGGGCTTCCTGAGAAGTGGTCTGCTACGGAGAACGTCGAATGGAAAACGGACATTGCGGGGCGTGGCTGGTCTTCTCCGATCGTCGCGGGGGATCGCGTTTTTCTGACGACCGTTATCAACAAGGGGAAATCAGAAAAGCCGATAAAAGGGCTCTATTTCGGTGGTGACCGCCCCAATCCTCCTGATTCAATGCATCAATGGCAGGTGATCTGTCTCGATTTGAAGTCAGGAAAATCACTGTGGGAAAAGACCGTTCACGAGGGGAAGCCCGATTCTGCCATTCATATCAAAAGTAGCTTTGCTTCGGAAACTCCGATTACGGATGGTAAACAACTGTACTGCTACTTTGGGAATCTCGGAGTCTATTGTTTCGACTTCGATGGAAACGAGCAATGGAAGAAAATACTCCCCCCGAATCCTACGCGGTTCGGCTGGGGAACTGCAGCATCTCCAGTGCTTCACGAGGGACGCCTCTATCTGGTCAATGACAACGAACAGGATTCCTATTTGTTATCGCTCGATGCAAAGACCGGAAGCGAACTATGGCGTGCAAAACGTGACGAGAAGAGCAATTGGGCGACTCCGTTCATTTGGCAGAACAGTATTCGAACCGAAATCGTGACTCCTGGATCAGGCCAAGTGCGATCGTACGATTTGCAAGGAAACGTACTCTGGAGCTTGACCGGGATGTCGAGTATCACCATCGCGACGCCGTACGAACACAACGGACTGCTCTACATCAGTTCGGGATACATTATGGATTTGAAGAAACCTCTCATGGCCATCAAGCCAGGGGCGAGTGGCGACATCTCTTTAGCACAGGGAGAGCGTTCCAACGAGTTTATCGCGTGGAGTCAACCGAAAGCAGCCCCCTACAATCCCACCTCGATTATCTACGAAGATCGGCTTTACGTCCTTTACGACCGGAGTTTTTTGAGCTGCTACAAGTCCGCAACTGGAGAAGGTTTTTACGAATCGAAGCGTATCCCCAACGGTCGTGCCTTCACGTCGTCGCCGTGGGCATACCAAGGGAAGGTCTTCTGTTTGAACGAAGATGGCGTGACATTTGTGGTGAAGTCTGCTGACGAGTTAGAAATACTCCATACCAATACGCTTGCAGAAGATGACATGTGTATGGCAACGCCGGCAATCGCAGGAGATCGATTGTTGATTCGGACGGCTGCCCGTGTTTACTGTATTCGCGAGGCTAAGCCTGCTCAATCGAAACCTGTGTCATTTCAAGGGATACCGAATGAAAAGGCTACCGTTACCCATCAGAACGCGACCGATGTTCCAAAGGCTGGCTCACCTGCCCCAGAGGGATTGGGCGAGCACGGCTATGTTGATTCGGGTGATGTGCGGATCCACTTTGTCACCAAAGGAAAAGGTCCGCTCGTTGTGTTGATCCATGGTTTCCCAGACTTCTGGTACACATGGAGAAAACAAATGCCTGCGCTTGCAGAGAAGTACCAAGTCGTAGCTATCGATCAGCGTGGCTACAACCTAAGCGGTCAGCCCAAAGGTGTCGCGAACTATGCGATGCCAAAGCTCGTCGATGATGTTGTGGCTGTGATGAAACACTTCCAGCAACAGAAGGCAACCATCGTGGGGCACGATTGGGGAGGGATGGTCGCGTGGCAGTTTGCCATGAATTATCCAGAGCTTACGGAGCGATTGGTGATTCTCAATTTGCCTCACCCGAACGGGTTGCAACGGGAGCTTGCGAACAATCCACAGCAGCAAAAGAATAGCCAGTATGCTCGATTCTTTCAGTCCTCAGAGGCGGCATCGCAGGTGAAGGCCGAATCGCTTGCGGATTGGGTAAAGGACCCTGCAGCAAAAGATGCTTATCGTCAGGCGATGCTTCGTTCCTCGTTGGATGGCATGTTGAACTACTACAAAGCCAACTATCCGCGAGAACCTTACGTTGCTCCTGCTAGCGACGGCCCGAAAGTGAAGTGTTCGGTCTTGATGATTCATGGCCTCAAGGACAAATATCTTTTGGCGGATGGATTGAACGACAATTGGAAATGGATCGAGAAAGATTTGACATTAGTTACGGTTCCAGATGCGGACCATTTCGTTCAACAAGATGCGGCAGATTTCGTGACGAAAACCATTGCCAATTGGCTCGATCGCTAGTAGCCAAGTAGAGAATTTCAAAGATAGTAGATTTCGCAGTCTATTTCGAATACAACGAAGGTCAGTGCCCCCCAAGTAAAAGGAAAACAAAACAAGATGCGTGCACGATTACTAACGATTGCAATGAGTGGACTAGTTTATTGTTGTGCGAACTCTTCCGTGATGGCGGAAAACTGGGGGCACTGGCGTGGAGCGAACGGCAATGGTCTAGCCGTCTCAGCAAAGCCCCCTACTCAGTTCGGGGCAACAGAGAATGTGAAATGGAAAGTCGAGATTCCTGGTCGCAGTTCGGGTTCCCCCGTGATTTGGAACAATCAAGTTTTTGTTGTCACGGCTGCTCCGACTGGCGCGTCACGCGGGCCGTTGGCGTTCAAGTTGTTGTGCTTGGATCGAGCGACAGGTAAAGCACTTTGGGCAAAGACAGCAGTGGAAACTTCGCCTCACGCGCTCACCCATGAGACAAACGGCTATGCCTCAGCATCTCCATGTACGGATGGTGAGTTTGTCTATGCACACTTTGGTTCGCAGGGTCTGTATTGCTACACCATGAAAGGGGAACTGGTGTGGAATCGAGATTTTGGTGACATGGCGATTCGCAATAACTTCGGAGAAGGAAGTTCGCCGACCATAGCGGGCGATATGCTGATTGTCCCTTGGGATCATGAGTCGAGTTCCAAGCTGTTCGCACTCGACAAGCGTACCGGAAAAAACATCTGGGAAGTTTCACGCAATGAACCGACTTGCTGGGCGACTCCCTTGATTGCAAAAGACGCAACCGGTCGATCGCAGATCGTCATGAATGGTCAGACGGCGGCTCGCGGATACGATCTCAAGACAGGGAAAGAGCTTTGGTATTGCTCAGGGCAAACCGAGCGGCCTTGTGCGTCGGCAGTTTCGCAGGATGGCATTGCGTTTGTGGGAAGCGGCTTTCGAGGGGCCTTCATGGGCGCTTTTGATATGACCGGCGAAGGGAACTTGGCTGGTACGAAGAAAGTCCTTTGGTCGATGAAACAAGATACGCCCGATGTCGCGTCGCCGTTGCTTTCAAACGGTCGATTGTATTTTTACAAAGGCAAAACAGGCCAACTCACTTGTGTAGACGCGAAGACGGGAAAAGTTCATTACGCTGCTAGTCGTATTGAGGGAATGCGTAGTACTTATGCATCTCCGGTGGCCGCTGGCGGGTATGTTTTCTTAACAGACCGAGATGGCACCATCGTCGTAATTGAAGATAGCGATCAATTGAAGATTGTCGCAACGAACCGTTTCGGCGAGGGAATCGATGCGACGCCGGCGATTGTCGATGGCGAGATGTTTATACGCAGCGAAGGGCACTTGTTCTGTATAGCCCAAAAGTAGCATACGCATAAGCGGAAGGGACGATGCGTTCCATGGGAACGAAATCGACGATCTATAAAGCAGAGCTGACGATCACGAATATCGATCGCCAGTATTACGAGACTCACCCGTTAGTCATCGCCCAGCATCCTTCTGAACCCGACCGACGCGTGATGGCAAGATTGATCGTATTTGCCATCTTCGCGCACGAGAGGTTGGAGTTTGGACGTGGAATCAGTTCCGATCAAGACCCCGATCTATGGCGCCGAGATTTAGCGGGCGTTGTAGAGCAATGGATCGAGCTGGGCCAACCCGAAGAGTCTGACATTCGCAAAGCATGCGGACTTTCTAAGGAAGTCATCATCGTTACCTATAGCGGAAACTCCGCCGAGGTTTGGTGGTCGAAAAACGCATCATCTTTGACCAAGCAAAAGAATCTGAAAGTGTTGAATATTGACGCAGAATCTTTGGATCAAGCTACACGACTACTCGATCGACGCATGACGCTGACGGCGCTGATTCAGGATGGCGAATTCCAAATGAGCAATGGCATCGATAACGTTGTAATCATTTCTAATCTCCGTGAATAAATCATGTCCTATACGAAAGTGTTTTCGGTTTGGTTTGCCGCATTTGTCTTTTTCTGCTCGGGGGGTGCATTCTCGCAAGATACGACGCGTTACTTGATCATTCATTCCGATGATGCAGGCATGTCGCATTCAGTGAACTTCGCCACGCAATCTGGGCTAGAGAGTGGGATTGTGACCTCGGCCAGCATCATGGTTCCGTGTCCGTGGTTCAAAGAGTTTGCCAACTATGCCAAGACGAATCCGCAGTACGATTACGGCATTCACTTGACCTTGAATTCGGAATGGAATGATTATCGGTGGGGGCCGGTTGCATCGCGAGATCGCGTACCCAGTCTTGTCGACCCGACAGGTTGTTTGTGGGACAACGTCGGGCAAGTTGCGGCGAATGCAAAGGCGGATGAAGTCAAGATCGAGCTCAAGGCGCAGATCGATCGCGCGTTGCAGTTTGGAGTACCGTTAAGCCACCTCGATACACACATGGGGGCTGTGCTATGCCGCCCAGATATTGTCGACGTATATGTCGATCTGGCAGTGGAATACAATCTCCCAATCTTGTTCTTCAAACAATTGCCACTCGGAATCGAGCAAGAATACCCGGCGTTAGCGTCCCGATTTCAAAAATCGATATCGAAACTATCGAGCAAAGAACTTCCTCTGTTGGATAGGTTACTACAGTTTTATGGTGGCGAAAATGCCGAGAAACGCAAACAACTTTACCTAGAAGAGATCGCCAAGATTGGACCGGGAGTGACTCAGTTGATTATCCATTGCGGACAAGACAATGAAGAGTTGCGTGCCATCACCGATAGTGCAAAGCGGCGAGACCAAGATCGCGTTCTCTTTACCGATCCAGCGATGAGAGACTTTTTGAAAGCACAGAAGATTGAACTGATCACATGGAGGCAGTTTCGGTCGTTGCCATCCAACCAGCCCTAGCGACTCAAGTACGTATTGGAGCAGATCCTTAAAACTATCGCCGACTGCGTTCCTGCGAGACGGCGATTGTCAGTGGGCGGCTTTTTCGTATCAAGTAGTACTTGACACTCGCTGCTGTTTGAAAGCTATTGTTGGCCATGATCCACGCGAGAGTCTTTAGCGTAGGCGTTTGCCAGTCCATCACTCCGACAATAACGTCTCCTGGGTTCAAGTGTTCGCGGGAAGCTAGGCTTCCTGGTCTAACTTCCGTGATTTTGAGACCGCCTTTGTATTCGTTCGAAAGTCCAGTAATTGCGGATGCGGGAACGGCGATGACTCGAACCCCCAATTGCTCCCAAGCAGCCCGCAAGATCTCTCCTTCTTCCGAAGCGATCGTTGAACGTTGCAAGACAACGCTTTGAACTAGCGGCTCTCCGTTTCTATCTAGTTCGATATCGAAGGTGTCGCCCGCGTTTACATCCAACAAGGCAAGCTCGAGTTCCAGAGGATTGTTGACGGTATGACCTGCAACGGTCCGAATCTCATCCCCTGTTCGAATATCGCGCGACGATTTGTTCGAGTTTCCACGATACTCTTGAACGATGAGCTGAAAGCCATTTTCGGAAGGGACTCGATTGCAGAATAAGCCGTGCGAGCCAGACGTCCGATATTGGGCAACGAGATCTGCCATAACTTCCAATGCATTGTCGATAGGAATGGCAAAGCCGATACCTTGCGCGCCTACTCGGACGGCCACATTGATACCGATAACTTCTCCGTCGATATTCAAGAGTGGGCCGCCCGAGTTTCCTGGGTTGATATCTGCGTTCGTTTGGATAAGGTCGGTGTATTGTTGAGTGCCGTTGACTGGAATGTCTCTATGAAGAGCGCTGATGATCCCCACGGTTACGGTGTTTTGATAGCCGAACGGATTGCCGATCGCAACGACGGTTTCTCCCCGCAACAAATCATCGCTTCGACCGATATGGATGACGGGAAGATCGCGCCCCGCGTTGATCTTGATCATCGCAAGATCGGTTTCAGGATCGTAGTTGATCAGTTTGGCGATCGCCGTCGTCCCGTCAGCTAGTGTGACTTCGATCTTCTCCACTGCGTCAACCACATGGTAGTTCGTAATGATCAAACCGCGGCGGTCGATGATGACCCCAGTGCCCATGCCGTTGACTTCTTGTCGTGTTGCAACTCCGTTGGACCCTGTGTTTGTCAGAGTCTTGTTGCCTTGGATGTTGACAACGGCAGGTTCAGCTTTCTTAATAGCATGAACGATAGGAGTCGATCGGTGGGTTGGGTCCGCCAATGCGGGTGCAGCCGTATATGCCAGACACAGCGTTGATGCCAACAGGCCCGAAGACAGCATTCGGACCCAATTGGTGAAAAGTCTTTGTTTCATGCTGGACTGGATTTGGAGTGTTGAATCGGATGGTTAGTCGATTTTGCGACTTCACGAACGATTTAGAGACTGCTAGCACTGCTGCCAAATTCTCGTAAGGGTAGCATCGGTTGTTCCAAATATGCCACATGACGCGGTGCGGGGAGGCTAGCCCTAGTTGACCTACGCAGTAGCTTCGCCCCAGCTTGCCTATTCAATCGCGATGGTCGATTGCTCATGCCAAAATGGGTTGAGTTGTGATAAACTGGGGGACAAGATCTGCAATTTTTGTGATTCCATTCACGAGGCTTATAGACATACTCCATGAAATGTCCGTATTGTTCGAGCGACAACGACGCTGTCCGCGATTCGCGAATTGTGGAGGATGGGAAAGCGATTCGGCGGAGGAGATTTTGTAATCACTGCCGACGTAGGTTTACCACCTACGAGCGAGTCGAAGGGCTACTTCAAGTCGTAAAGCGCGATGGGAGCCACCAGGATTTTAGTCGTGCAAAAATTGAGCGAGGAATTCAGGCAGCGTGTTGGAAGCGCAAGATCAATGTTCAACAGATAGAGAAACTCGCCGCAGAAGTAGAAGCCCATATTCTAGATCAATATGAAAAAGAGGTTGCCAGCGAGGACATTGGCAACTTGTGTATGGAATACCTAAGGGAACTGGATCAGGTGGCTTTTGTTCGTTTCGCCAGCGTCTATCGACGGTTTAGCGATATCCAGGATTTTGTGGAAGAACTTCGTCCGATTCTGAAGGGACAGAACCGACAAAAGTCAAAGTAGTTCGTACCTTCCATATGCCCTCCACCTAGAAATCCCAACAAATGTTCATCCGCGGACGGAGCGACGGAGCGTGCCCGTTGCTACTTTTGTCAGGCCAGCCTGAAGGGTGAAGGCAAGCGTGGAGAATTGTGCTGCAGACCACTGGACATACGGCTACAATTTTCTCAAGCTTTCCCTTAAAATGGGGGGATTACTCTTCTACTAGATGATACTTCAGGAATTCGCACCATCTCCACTGCTCCGACCCAAGTCTCATTCCAGGATCTATGGAAGCAACTTTGTCGCGAAGTTGACGTCGAGATGAACCGTTCCATCGACAGGCTCGGTCCACGGTGTCCGGAACGATTGCGGGAAGCGTGCCGTTACTCACTACTAGGTCCCGGAAAAAGGCTTCGTCCTGTTCTCTGCTTGATGGCCTGTGAAACGCTTGGTGGAGACCGTCGCCTGGCTATACCTTTCGCCATCGCACTTGAGATGATCCATTGTTATTCATTGATACATGATGATTTACCAGCGATGGATGACGACGATCTTCGTCGTGGGCGACCGACGAGTCATGTTCAATTCGATGAAGCAACAGCTATTTTGGCGGGAGATGCCCTCCAGTGTTTGGCTTTTGAGACATTGCTTCGAGCGGAACTACCTTCCGAAAAATTGATCGAGGCTTGTCGATTGTTGTCGCAGGCAGCGGGGGCCGAGGGAATGGTAGCCGGACAGATGGACGATCTTTGGGCAGAGAAGCATGGCGGAGATGCTGTGTTATTGGCGTCTATTCACGCGAGAAAGACGGGCGCAATGATTCGAGCCTCGGTCGAGCTCGGAGTGGTCGCAGCGGGTGGCACAACAAAAGATCAAGATATAATGGCGGCATACGGAGAATCCATTGGAATTGCATTTCAAATTGCCGACGACCTACTAGACGTCGAGAGTTCTGTGGAGAACACTGGAAAACGAACGGGCAAGGATCAGGAACGAGGAAAACTGACCTACCCCGCGATTCACGGAATTGCTGCGAGCAGAGAAAAAGCGGAACGGTTTGTAGCGCAAGCCGAAGAGGTTCTTTCCGTTTACGGTTCGAAGGCAGCCCCGTTGCAACAGTTGGCGAGATATATTATCGACAGGAGTCACTAGACCTATGCATGAGATGCTTTCAAAACTCGAGTCCGCCGAAGCCCTCCATTCGATGAGTGTGGAGCAGTTGGAATCGTTGGGTGGCGAGATTCGCGATGTGCTTTGCAATCTTCTCGCGACTCGCACAGCCCACTTCGCATCCAACCTCGGGGTTGTCGAGCTATGTCTCGCATTGCATAGTGTTTTTGATTTCCGAAAAGATCGATTGATCTGGGATACTGGCCACCAAATCTATCCCCACAAACTGATCACCGGTCGTTACCGTGAGTTTCAATCGATCCGAACCAAAGGCGGATTGATGGGCTACCCGAATCCCGTGGAAAGTGAATACGATCTATTCATGACCGGCCACGCGGGTTGCTCCGTGTCGACAGCGTTGGGGCTCAAGAGCGGCGATGACTTGATGGATCAGGCCTCACGCAAAAGTGTTGCGGTTATAGGCGACGGCGCATTCCCCTCTGGCATTGTTTTTGAAGCGTTGAATAATGCAGGCGAGCTTAACTCCGACTTGATTGTGATCTTGAATGACAACAAAATGTCCATCTGCCCGCGAGTCGGAGCTGTAGCCAACTATCTAGATCGATTACGTACCAACCCGTTTTACACGGGACTGAAGAGCGAAGTCGTCAAGGTCTTGAATAAACTGCCGTTGTTCGGTGATCCCGCCGAAAAGTTGTTGGCCCAAATCAAAGAAGGGGTCAAGGCTGGAATGGTCGGCGGGATGCTCTTCGAAGAGTTCGGATTTAGGTACATCGGCCCCATCGATGGTCATGATATTCACCTGATGCGCAAGTATCTTGAGATGATCAAGGACCAAAAAGGACCAACTCTGCTGCATGTCGTTACCGAAAAGGGGCGTGGCTACAAACCAGCCGAAAAGGACCCCGTCTATTTCCATACACCGCCAGCCTTTGAAGATGAAGATGGTTCACCCAAAATCGTAACCTCCGGCGAGAAGCCCGCTTTTACGAACTTTGCTCGCGATGCAATCTTGAGCCAAATGAAAAAAAACGGCAAGGTTACGGTGATGACGGCTGCCATGTGTCAAGGTAACAAACTAGAACCGGTTCGCGATGCATTTCCAGATCGATTCTTCGATGTTGGTATTTGCGAGTCGCACGCGGTCGCCTTTGCTGCAGGTCAAGCGAAAGTAGGACTTCGTCCTATCGTTGCTATCTACTCAACTTTCTTGCAGCGATCGTACGACCAGATCTTTCAAGAGGTCGCATTGCAAAATCTACCTGTCACGATGATGCTCGATCGCGCAGGCTTGACAGGACCAGATGGACCGACGCACCATGGCTTGTTCGATATCGGTTATATGCGAGTCTTCCCGAACATCGTCATGATGGCTCCTGGAGATGCCACCGAAGTCGAACCGATGCTCGAGTTTTCCCTAAACTTGCCCGGCCCATCATCGATTCGATATCCAAAGACTACAGCACTTTCGTTCGAACGCCCATCACAACGGATTGAGCTCGGGAAATCAGAGACGCTCCGGTGGGGAACGGATGGAGCGATTATCGCTTGCGGGGCTTCACTGCAACAAGCGATTACGGCAGCGGACATGCTCAAAGAAGAAGGGCTCGATGTTGCCGTTATCAATGCTCGATTCATCAAGCCGTTAGACATCGATATGCTGACACGAGTCTTTGAGGATTGCCGGTTCATCGTAACGGTAGAAGAGGGAGCGCTCATGGGCGGGTTCGGGTCGGCTGTTCTGGAAACCGCTTGTGCCAACGGTTGGGACACTCGCGTTCTGCGTACCTTGGGAATTCCCGATCGATTCATCGAACACGGTGAACGAAATGACTTGTTGTCGGATCTCGGATTGGATGCAGCGGGCATCGTAAAAACATGCCAGGCACTGAGCGAACGATTTTCTAATGCCAGCCATGCTGGAGCTTGAACCAAGTGAATAGTCACCCTTCAGCTCGTTGGAAACAGGATGGTCGCGAGCGTCCAAGGGTTGTGGTGCTAGCCGCTCCGAATCGGCCACGTGTTGACTCCGAACTGCCAACGATATTGCGTTGTATTGAAAAGCATGCAGAGATCCTCGCCGTCGACAAAGAGTTTAAATACGATTTGGAGTCCTGCGACGCTGACTTGGTCGTGGTACTTGGCGGTGACGGTTCTATATTGCAATCGGCCAGGCAAATGCGATCGAGACAGCGACCCGTTCTAGGGGTGAATCTCGGCAAACTCGGGTTCTTGGCAGCCATCCAACCAGATCGCTTCGTCAACGTGTGGGCCGATGTAGCCAAGGGTGATTTTGCTGTGACAAATCACTTGATGCTACGTTGTGAAGTTTACCGAGAGTCGGAACTGTTGCATTCCATCATGGGGCTCAATGAAACGAGCATACTTGGTGGACCGCCTTATTCGATGATGTATATTGATTTGTATATCGACTCAACACTCGCCACAACCTATGCATGCGATGGGCTCATCATCAGTACACCGATTGGCTCGACGGCCCACAATTTGTCTGCAGGCGGTCCGATATTGCGTCGCAATTTACAAGCGTTTGTAATTTGCCCAATTAGCCCTCATACATTGACAATGCGGCCTGTTGTCGATACGGCGGACCGAGTCTTTGAACTGGCGTTGCGGGTGGATCATCCCTCAGCCAGTGTCGTGGTGGATGGTCGCGTCGTATGCCACTTGGAGCGAGATGTCACCGTCAGGATCTCGCGAGCGGACTCGACGTTTCAGTTGATCAGTGTGCCAGGTCACGACGACTATCAAGCGCTTCGCGACAAACTCGGTTGGAGCGGAAAACCGCGATTGGTGGAATAGCCCATGAGCTCAGTATGGATTGTGGATGTCGATTGGACGAATCCAAAGCACGGTCAGGATTTGATCGATATGCTCCAAGTCTACGCGACTGATCTCATGGGTGGCGGCCAGGAACTACTGCCAACCACCAAAGCCAATCTATTCGCAGCGTTAGGTAAGTTAGGCAATTGTCATGCGATTCTGGCTTACGTCGAAGAGGAGCCAGCGGGGCTTTTGATCAGTTTCGAAGGGTTCTCGACGTTTGCCTGCAGGCCACTCCTCAATCTTCATGACATCGTCGTCTCGGGACCATTTCGCGGTCGCGGTATTTCCAAGCTGTTGATGAATCGCGCTGAAGAGATAGCTAGGGAACTCGGTTGTTGCAAAATGACTCTCGAGGTGCTCTCCGGAAACACAGTAGCTCAATCCGCTTATGCAGCGTTTGGATTCGAAGGATACCAACTAGACGCAGAGCAAGGGACTGCGCTGTTTTGGCAAAAGAAGATCTCCTAAGCAGTCCGACCTCTATGAACGTTGAACGGCTATGAGTACAGAGAAGACGGAAGCTATCGTCATTCGCTCGGTCGCGTGGAGCGAGACGAGTCTCATCGTGACACTCTTTACGCGAACGCATGGCAAGGTCTCGGCGGTAGCCAAGGGTGCTCGGCGGCTAAAAAGTCCATTCGAAACATCGTTGGATTTGCTAGCGAAGTCTTATGTTGTATTCATCCCAAAGTCCAATGATACGCTCGATCTTTTGACGGAAGCGAAGCTGATTCGGCGCTTTCGTTCAGGTCAACGTTCTTTGCTAGCGCTTTATTGTGGTTACTACTTGGGCGAATTGGTTTTCACGTTTACCGAGAACCATCTCCCCATTGAGACACTTTTTGAAGCGCTGGACCGATCGCTTGTCAAACTGGATGAGATGGAGGATCCAGCAAAGATTGTATTAGCCTTTGAGTTGGAATTCCTGCGAGTGCTCGGTCATTTGCCTTCGTTTGAGCTTTGCGCGGGGTGTGGTAATTCAGTAGAGTCCGGGAGGAATCGGAGCTTTTTGTTTGGCGTCGATGCTGGCGGAGTTTTGTGTGAACATTGCCTTGCAGGGCAGCACCATGTGCTGCGACTCGAGGAAGAGACCATTCACTATTTCCGCGAAGCAACGACCGCGAAGCAAGCCGATAAAGTTCCGATAGTCCCCATTGCCGCACGGGGTGAGGTTCGGTTAGTGATGGAACGATTCATAGCTCACCTTTCGGATCGCCGATTGCGACTGATGGATTTCCTAGAGGAATTAAAACGTTGACCAATACAATCCAAGCTCACTGCGTGATCGCCGATCTAGGTTTGCGAATCGTTGCCGATTATCTCACGCCAAAGTTTGGACCGAGGTTTCTTGTGATTGTGATAGCACTGAGTGCTTCTGGCTGCGCTACTCTCGGATTGACGAAAAAGGACGATGAGTACGACTTAGCCAAACGTTCGATCGAGAGTTATCAAGACAAAGACGGGAACTACATCCGTCCAGAAGGTATTCGAGCCGATAAACAAAAGAAGAGCGATCTCCCAAAGTTTCTCCAATCGATACCCGGGATTGGGCCTAAGCCCAAGAACGAGGCTCTAGCAAAATCGACTTTTGAAGAAGCCAAGAAACTCTACGAGGAAGCGATAACACTCGAAGGGGAAACTAGAGCGGACAAGTTCTATGAGGCCGGTAAGCGATTTGACAAAGCAGGCAAGAATTGGGTGAGTAGCTATCTTGAGTTAGATGCAATGTTTTGGGCGGGGGAAAGCTATTTCTTTTCGGAGGATTACAACAAAGCAGAGGATCGATACGTTAAATTGCTCAAGGAATATCCTCGAAACAGGTACCAGGATCGTGTCGACAAACGCCGCATGGAAATTGGCAACTACTGGCTTCAGTTTCCAGACCGGTTCTATCATGTGAACTTTACCGACAAACGAAGGCCTTGGAACGACACAGCCAAACATGGTGTTCGTGTACTGGAAAAAGTACGACTTGATAGCCCGACGGGCAAGCTGGCGGATGATGTGACGATGGAGCTTGCAAACAATGCCTTCAGAAACGAAAAGTGGATCGAAGCGTTGGATACGTATCGCGACCTCATCACGACTTATCCCGACTCTCGGCATTTGTTCGATGCGCACTTCTTAGGGCTCAAGGCAGCATTGGAATCCTATCGCGGTCCCGACTATTCCCAAGAAGCATTGGATCATGCAGAGAAGTTGATCAAACAGATGCGTCAGTTTCCAGAGGAAGCTCGCCGGGAAAAAACCGAGATCGACAGAATGTATACGGAGTTGATCAATCGCCGCGCCGAGTACAAATACAATCGCGCTCAGTATTACTTCAACAAAGGGGAGGCCAGAGCCTCTCGAGTGAAGTGCGAGGAACTACTTAAAGATTACGAGAACACAGTCTTTGCTGAGCCCGCGCGAGAGCTTTTAGCAAAAACGAAAGACATGCCAGACGAGCCAACGCCCTATTTGAAATGGGTTGGCGATATGTTTCCAACAAACGACAAATTAGCGCCGTTGCTCAAGCCTTTACCGGCCGAGGCACAAGACTCGACGAGGCGTGACGAGATCGAACGAACGGCCAATCCTCGGTTGCTTGGCTCTCCATCCACCAGTGGTTCGTTAGGACCGCGATGATGCGAGGTTCGTTTGTCTTGGGTATTGCAGTCGCTTTCATGATGACTGGCTGTGCGGGATATCGCTTCGGCACACGGTCGCTCTATCGAAATGACATTCGCACGGTCCACATTCCGATTATCAAATCCGATTCCTTTCGACCGGAACTCGGCGTGCAACTAACGGAAGCGTTGCAGAAAGAATTGGAGCGACGAACTCCCTACAAGATCGGGGAATTTGCCACTGCTGATTCGATTATGACTTGCCGGTTAACATCGGAAAACAAACAAGTGGTTGGCGAGACAGGAACGGACGAATCGAGGTTGTTACGGTCGGCAATCGCTGTGGAAGTGAGTTGGGTCGATCGCCGAAACATCCCTTTGATTGAAACTAGGTTTTTGCCACCTGGAGAGACCACGTTTTACTTTTCCGAGAACACCGACTTTGTTCCGGAGGCAGGGCAATCGATTGGTACAGCGAATCAACGCGTGATTGAACGCCTCGCCAACCACATCGTCGACCAAATGGAATCGCGCTGGTAAACGTGGGTTTGCACTGGTGAAGAGTGCCACCCCACAAATGCTAAGGCTTGATGGGCTGGTTAACGGAACTGATGTCATTGATGATTCGGACTCGCCATCCGATCGGAACACAATACCAGATGATCGGTAGTGCAGCAGCCAGGAGCAGAGAAGCAGCAATAATGACAAATGCTAATCGACCGCGGGAACGCACATCGTCTTGCGATCGAAGCTCGACGAACTTGCCTAGAACTAAAGACTCTCGATCGTTCGATTCAACAGCTTTGGCTGACTCTTTTTGGGTAGAAGATATCTTCTTCGTCTGAACCGGAGATCCGTTAGGAATTGCATGCGATACAGTTTTCAGACGGGCGGAAATAGCGTTTTTCGGAGATTCAAGGACTGGGGAAGGATTCGACGCCGAGATGTGATCAGAACCGGTGTTCTGGATGTTTGCGAGAATTGCCTCTTGTTTAGCGATTAACAGAGCTAGTCTTTCGTTGAGCTCGGCGATGCTACGCATGCAATTATTGACGTCTGACCTGACAGACTGAAGGGTAATCTGAGGGTCCTGACTACTATTCGAACTGAGCCCTCGCAGCTCTCGCTCTAGCGAGTCGAGTCGCAATACGAGATGACTCACATCCTTAATCTGTGGAGTTGGTAACTTTTGAGTGAATTTTGGCACAGGTGAATCGTCGAAGCTCTGTAGAAAAACAGCATCAATGGACCTCACGACAGCATCTCCACCTTGAGTCGCTCTCGTCGCGGAATTTGCATCGAGGGAAATTGGTTCACTGACGGCTTCAAGCTCCAGTTTCCCAACCTTCAATGACATACCATCCATGATCAAATCTCCCAAAGGAACTTTGTTCCCTAGCTCGGTGTGTGGACATTTTCCTAAGTCCACTACCCTGACTTCTTCTGAAGTCGGGCATCGAAACAACAATGTGTGTGTACCCACGATGGATCGATGTACGAGCCGCAGATTGCAATTGGGGCTAGAACCAATCAGCGACAAACCGGTCGGAACAACCAATCTGCGTTTTTCGGCAGGCCCCTTCAGTAACCCATTCTTAAGATAGAGGCTGTTAGGATTTTTGCCAGCTTTTTCTGTTCTCAAAACCTGTGAAAGCGATTCTTGTTCGGTGATCGGCACCGAGCGAGAAACGCAAAACTGTAGGTGTTTATCGACATGAAAAGGGACACCAACCTCGACAAAATGAACTCGCATTGGCAATTGAGTCTTGATTGGCAACACCCAAGCGCCATTCTCTGCAAATTGCAAATAGACGATAGTGTCCACCGAGCCTACACCCATGCGGTAGATTTCGAAGCCTACATTTGTCCCCAGACGTGCAAACGCACCAACACCAGAAAAATTTTGTGGTCGGGCCCCCAGAATTTTTATGGTCCAGTCAAAGACTTTCCAGCTTAGAACTCGGCTCTCCATGCTGCTAATTTTTGTCACTCATCGAGCCCGAAAGATTTCCCCGTTGAACTGAAGACCTAGCAACGATCGTTGCAAGGGATGAAAACTACGAGCTAATTGACTGGAATGCGATATCATCGGACTTTAGCCCATAAAGCCATCCATGCCGTGTAGATCTCTACAAAGTATAGGCCCAACTATCTTGGTGTGTTTCCGTGGCGACGAAATATTTGGTCTTAACATGAGACTGGGTTGTTCGTCGGAATAGTTTTAAAAAGAGTGGGGCAAACATTGATGATTTTGCGTTTGCCGACTACATTGAGGGTCTAGAGAAAATTTACCCTTCAGATTGTCAAACGCTTGCGAAGAGTAATCAGCTTGAGTCGTACTGAAAAAAAAATAGCCGATAGGTCTGCGTCCACTACTCTGGCTGAAACGCTAGATAAGCCGGAGATTTTGGTTCCCAGGGGAAATCTGGATACGCTGAACGTTAGCCGATACCACGCGTGGAAGCGGGTTTGGGAGCTTCCGGTTGCGTTAATTCTTGCCCCCCCGGCGTTGATCATGACGGCTATTCTGATTGTACTGATCCGGCTTACGAGCCGTGGTCCGGGGATTTATGCTCAGAACCGTATTGGACTCCATGGGAGAGTTTTTCAGGTACTGAAACTCCGAAGCATGTACCAAGATGCCGAAAGATGGGGAGCCCAGTGGAGTAGTGGATCTAGGGATCCTCGCGTTACTCCTCTCGGACGCTGGCTCAGAAAGCTGCACTTGGACGAATTGCCTCAGATTATCAATGTCCTAAAGGGAGAAATGTCTTTTTGCGGTCCGCGCCCAGAACGCCCGGAGTTTGTTTCCAAGCTTGAGGCGAGCATTCCTTACTATGTTTCTCGCTTAACAGTGCGGCCTGGAATTACAGGATTTGCACAGATCAATTTGCCACCCGATGTGACTTTACTTTGCGTTCACAAGAAACAGACTTTGGATTTGGAGTACATAGAGAGCGCTTCGTTCTGGTCTGATCTCAAGATGATTTTCTGCACTGCACTCCGTTTGTTCGGTCTTTCTGGTCTAGCGGCTTCTCAAGTCTGTGGATTGGTGATGGTGCCAGCAGACTCTCGATTTAGCTTCTATTATCAAGACGATAGTAGCACAGACGAAAACGTCGAGGATTCTCAGAAAATCAACACAAATTCGATAGCGGTTGAGCTAGCATCGACCTAAAGATGCAACCCCTGCACTTCTTCTCAGTAGACGTGGAAGATTATTTCCACGTCAGTGCTTTCTCCCGCTTTGTATCTCCTGATTCGTGGGCAGATCAAGAGTCACGCGTCGTCATGAGTACGAACCGAATTCTCGATCTCTTGGAAAAGCATCGAGTTCGTGGCATTTTCTATATTCTCGGATGGGTGGCGGATCGTTTCCCTGACCTCGTCTTGAAAATCAAGGCTGGCGGTCACGTTCTAGGAAGTCACACCTACTGGCATAAACTCATCTACGACCAGTCAGCGATGGAGTTCGGAATCGATCTTGCGCAATCTTGCGAGGCAATTCGAAATATTACCGGAGATCCGGTCAAGCACTTCCGTGCGCCAAGTTTTTCGATCACTCGCAAAAGCCTCTGGGCCATCAAAATTTTGCAATCTCAAGGAATCGAATTCGATAGCAGCATCGTTCCCATACTCCACGACCGGTACGGGATCCCTGGAACCCCCAGATGCGCTTATCAACTCTCTCACGGTGACAGCACCGTACAGGAATTTCCGGTCTCCGTGCTCCGATGGATGAGATTGATGCTCCCAGTAGGGGGTGGTGGATATTTTCGGATTTTTCCGTGGTGGTTTACTCGATGGGCCTTCAAAAGGCTTGAAAAAGAAGGGGTTCCGATCCACTTTTACATTCACCCATGGGAGATTGATTCCGAGCAACCTCGAATTCGACAGATCTCTCCCATTACGCAATTCAGGCACTATCGAAACATTGATAGAACGTTTCACAGGCTGGATAAAATGCTCGGAGAGTTTTCTTTCGGAAGGGTAACCCCCCCCATTTCTACTAGTACCCTCGCGTTGGAATAGTTCGTATTGGAATAGATATTCCGTTTCTAGGACCGAGGGGGAGGTTTAGGTAAGGACATATCGCTGTTTCTGAGCGTTCATGGTAAAGATGTGCTGTTCGTGTACTAAACTCAGTCGTCCTCATCCATGCTGGCAAATCCAAAACGCGCATTGTCGCGAAGGTGACATTCGTTTGTCACCCAGAGGAGCGAAGCACGGATATCTCGCCTGAATGATCGACGCAGAATCCGTCGTCCACAGGGCTGTTGTTTTAATGGCACTTTGTGAGTTCGAGGCACTTTGTGAGTTCGAGATTAGCAGGCGTGCGTTAGCACCCGGTTTGCAGCCTAGAACCGGACGCTAAGGCCGGGGTGTTAAAAATCTGGTATTGCAGCAACTTTAGATTGAGCAAAATTCGTTCCATCGAGACCCCAGCGGCCTTGTGCCGCTCGGTGAATATGGTTCGTAAGCTAGAAGCCGAGGCAGGTCGATTGGAAAGACCCCATGTGACCTTGCGTCACTGGTGAATCAGGTTCATTTGCTAACGAACCTTGCGTACCGGTCGGACAAGCCGACCGGGGACGCCTGGTACAAGGTGGACAATACTAGCCGCGAGTCTCATGCCCCAGTTGGACGAGCCAACTGGGGGCAAAGCGATCTTTGAGGAACAAAAACAACTTGTCGAATGAATGTGTCAATGCCAAATTTTTAACACCCCGCGGTAAGGCGTTCCGGCTGATTAAAGCAACAATCCTTCACCCTTCGGGTTGGGACGATAGCAATAAGCCGCCAAGCACAGAAATCGCTCTCGTTTGCTTAGGCCGAGTGGCTAATCACTTGAAACTCGATTGTTCTAGACTGTGACTCGGCCGAAAGTTTTGATGCTGACGCACCGAATGCCGTACCCTCCCAACAGGGGGGATCGAATTCGGGCTTTTCATGTCTTGAAATTCTTGGCTGAACGCGCGGATATTTATCTGGGTTGCGTTGCCGATGAGCCATGGAAGTCGGCGGATGAAGAGACATTGAAGGGATATTGCAAAGAGTTGTCCATTCACCGATTGCAGCCGAGGGGAAGATGGATTCGAGCCGCGGCAGGAATGGCGGTTGGGAAGTCTGTTACTACCGGCGCGTTCTACAGCAGCACATTAGCGAAGAAGATACAGTCCTGGACCAAAACACAAGTCATGGATGCAGCCCTTTTGTACTGTTCCAGTATGGGAGCCTACAGCCATGCATTTCATCACCGGCCCAAGAGGGTAGTCGTGGACCTTGTCGACGTCGATAGCCAAAAATGGCTCGACTATGCCCATGCCTCTCGTGGAGTCAAGAAATGGTTGTACCACAGGGAGTCGAGAAAGATCAGAAACCTAGAACGACGACTCTCAACGGACTCAGATGCGGTTTCCGTCATCAGTCGGGAAGAGGCTGAGTTGTTTCGGAGCTGGCACCAAGATCGAGAGGCTCACCCAATAAGCAACGGAGTCGATCACGAGTATTACTCGCCCAAAGCAATTGAGGCGAGCTCCTGGCAGTCGATCCAAAAAGGGGAACCTCAACTCGTTTTTGTTGGAGTGCTGGACTACTTACCCAATGTTCAAGGGCTGGAGTGGTTTTGCAGTCATGTGCTTCCCCTGTTAAAGCGTGAATTTCCGGGGCTACGACTGAGTATCGTTGGCAGGCGACCCATGCCCCAGATCAAGGAGCTAGAAAAGCATCCTGAAGTTTGTGTGGTGGGCGAAGTAGATGATGTTCGGCCCTATGTCCTATCGGCGAATGTGGCTATCGCTCCATTGCAGATCGCACGAGGGATTCAAAACAAAATTTTAGAAGCGCTAGCTTGTGGCAAGCCTGTAATCGCAACTTCGAATGCTGCGGCTGGCATTGATCAGCAAGGCGGCTTGTTCATTGCCAACGAACCGGAGGAGTGGGTTGAAACCCTTCGCTCGCTTCAATGCCAGAAGAGACATGCCGAAGCAAGTCATCAAGCACGAAATGGGGTCATGACGCAGTATAGTTGGTCGGCACGACTGACCCCGCTCCTAGAAATGCTTCAGCTCCAACAGCCCTCTTTCACTTCGATCGACTGAACGCATTGGTCGCTAAAAAAATACGAGTTGGTTTTTGTCTGCACGCCATGCAAGTGGCTGGAGCGGAAGTTCTTGTGAGCCAAATCATTCGATCGCTTTCGGAACGGATTGAACCCCACATCTTTTGTTTAGATCGCATCGGGCAACTCGGTGAAGAACTTCAGTCCCAAGGGATCCCAGTGGTGGTGCTCCAGCGAGCGCCAGGCATCGACATGTCGTTAGCGAAGCAATTTGCCAAAGAACTGGTAGAACGAAAAATAGAGGTCGTTCACGCGCACCAATATACCCCGTTCTTTTACACTGCTTTGGCGAGAATGCGTGGTGCTAGGAAAACCAAGATCCTGGTGACCGAGCACGGTAGACACTTTCCTGATCTCGTCTCATGGAAACGAAGGATCATTAATCGTTGGGTTCTATCGCGCTACGCCGATCACGTGACTGCATGTTGTCGCTTCAGCGCTGAGGCGATGGAAAGGCTAGATGGGTTTCGAAACGTCGAAGTGCTGTACAATGGAATTCAACTAGATCACCATCCGTCACGACTCGACGCAGTGGACCGTCAAGGTCTTCGAAATCGATTGGGATTGGCTGAGGACTGCAAGTACGTGGTTTGTATCGCACGATTTCATCCTGTCAAAGATCACGAAACGCTGGTGCGAGCGTTTCGGGAAGTAGTGGCAGTTCGTCCGAAGACACGATTGGTATTGGTGGGCACAGGATCTGAACAGGCCACAATCCAAACCTTGGTGAAGGATTTGAATATTGCTGAATCGGTTGAGTTTTGGGGAGTGCGACGAGACATTAGCGATATCCTCCAAGCTTGCGATGTGTTCAGCTTAACCAGTGTGAGCGAGGCCGCTTCCATAACATTGTTGGAGTCGATGGCAAACGGCTGCCCTGTGGCTGTCACTGACGTTGGCGGAAATGGGGAACATGTAACCCACGGCGTTCACGGATTGCTGTCGCCAAGGCGAGATGTACAAAAACTATCCGAAAACCTGAGTACTTTGTTGAACGACGAAGAGCTTTCCTCGACTTTGGCGACGAATGCAAGGCTAAGAGTCCAAAGAGATTTTCAATTGCAAACTGCCATCGATCGATACAAAAGTCTCTATGAACTTTTGAGTGGACATTCTCCGGGGTCTCAATTCGCAGGGAATTGAACTCGAAGGATGACAGTCTCAAAAATTGACAACAGCAACTATTTCAAACACGACCTTGGAATTAGGTTTAGGTATGCAATCGCTTCATTTGTGGAAAGCAGGTTCGGACTCGTCTATCGCACGAGATCGAATCCAGCCAAAAACGCAAAAGCTTATTGATCGTTTTGATTCAGGGGAGAACCCGCATCGAAACATTCTATTGCTAGGAAGTGCCAGAAGCGGCACGAGTTGGTCGTTGGCGATCCTGAATTCTCACCCCAACGTGCTTGGTTGCAATGAACCGTTTAAATAAATGCGCAATGATGCGAGTATGCAGTAGTGTATGCAACGGCTTTTAGGGAACAGTCCGCGATCCAGGGATGAAGGGCACCTTGTCGAATGGCCCAAAGTTCCTTATCCAGAGACTCACAAAGGGGAATTGTCCCAAAAATCCTTTTACGCTATTCGCGATCGACTCGATTCGCAGCATGGGTAATTGCAATATTTATCCCAGGTGCAAACGATGTTTATCGGACCGTAGCCAGACCTGTGCTATCGAAAAATGATTACTTGGTAATCAAAAACAGCATATTCCCTGGGATGAACAACCTTATGCTGGGGATTGCGTCAGACGTGATCGTTTTGATGCGACACCCATGTGCAGTGGCTAGTTCTTGGATGCGTGGGATAGATCTCGGGCGCATGCCAATACCAGACCCGAACGCCATGTGGCAGAGATATACTGATATTCTCGAAGGTCTAGGGTACGATCAAACAAAGATGATGTCCTGCGAGGTTGTGGAACTCATGGCGCTCAATTGGCTTGTCGAAGCATTGCAATCGCAGCAGCTAGCTGGACAGTTTCGAACGACCACGTTGATTTACGAAGATGTACTACTCTCCCCAAAAACGGAATGGAAGAGAGTATTGGATTGGCTCGGGATTTCATTTCACGAAAACGTTTCAAAATTCATTGACGATTCGTCGACGCCTCGTTGGAACATTCGCAAGCTTTGGGGGGACCTTGGTGACTATTTTTCTATCAATCGATTAGCAAAAAAGAGCGAGGCGGCCGATGAGCATTATGGTCTTAGTACACCTTTGGCGCACCAGGTGATGTCGACCATCCGTCCACACCACGACCTTTCCAAATATTGGAAACCGCACTTGAGAATAGCATCTTGATTCGCAAAATGATGCTTGGAATGAGCACGGTGGTCATTCTTCCTGTACTCGCTTGGTACTACGCCTACAGTTTGGCAATTGGCCGTGACTCAGCCTTGGAAGGAGCGAGTCAAATGCTATCGATGCTACCCGGACGGTGCGGCAATTTACTTCGAGTGGCATTTTATGCGCGCGTGCTAGAACAGTGCGAATCCAATGCGACGATTTGTTTCGGTTCGGTCTTATCGAAAGTTGCGTGTAGGATTGGTTCCCATGTTTATATAGGACCTTATTGCCAACTCGGTTTGGTCACCATTGGCGACGAGACTTTGTTGGGTCCAAGTGTCCAGATACCCTCTGGCCCGCATACGCATACATTTGATCGGTTAGACGTGCCCATTAGAAATCAACGCGGAGCATTGCAACGCGTGGAGATTGGTGCCGACTGTTGGATTGGTGCAGGTTCCATCGTGATGGCGAATGTCGGCACTCAGTCGGTAATTGCTGCGGGTAGTGTTGTCACAAAATCGATACCCAATAAATCCGTAGCCGTCGGCGTCCCCGCCAAAGTCATCAAAAACCGATCCTAATCCGCACTAAGCACTGAGCTCTGAGCACGTGCAAAGCACTCCCTCATGAAAAACATCCCCGAACCTCCTTCCTTTGCGGCCGAGTGGGTCCAGCAATGGAAGGACGCCGGACCACGATTGCAGGCGATCCGTGATGAAGAATTAAGGCAGCTTGGTAATCAACCAAAAACTTGCGTTCCCGGCGTGTTGGTGTATGAAAAGTATCCGGAACGTCATGGAATGGTAGTGATGCAAAAATGGTTTATGCGAGGGTATTTGCTATCTCAGTTCAGATCCAATCAGGATGAATGAAGTTGATTTGAGGGATCTGATTGCCTCTGCCTCCAGACTGCAAACGAAATGGCAGGCGATGGGTGGTTAAGACAAATGTGCTTCGTTGAAAAGAATTGTGCTTCGTGCTTCGTTGAATAAAATGTGCTTGGTGCTTCGTACTTCGTTCAAGAATGGGGCATCTTACCACACACCACACACCACACACCACACACCACGCACCACGCACTAAGCACTAAGCACTAAGCACTAAGCACTAAGCACTAAGCACTAAGCACTAAGCACTAAACTAAGCACTAAGCACTAAGCACGAAGCACGTGCGAAGCACCCCGCACTAAGCATTACTTTATTATGAAAAAAGTCCTCCTATTAGGAGCCACAGGATATGTTGGTTCCGATTTTTCCAAACTCCTTTCGGAACGCTTCTACGAGGTCATTAGGATAGGCCGATCGGAACTCGAGGGAAGGTCGATCAGTGAATTAGTCGATTCCTGGGGGAGCCACGCAGCAGATTTTCTGATCAACAGCGCAGGCTACACGGGCAAACCGAATGTGGATGCATGCGAGCTCGACAAAGCCAACTGCCTGCACGGAAACGCGGTTCTTCCTGGAACCATTTCCAAGGTTTGTCAACAATTGGGACTGAGGTGGGGACACGTTTCGTCCGGTTGCATCTTTACAGGCAGGCGAGGGGACGGAGGCGGGTTTACGGAACTCGATTCACCGAATTTTAGCTTTCGCCAAAACAACTGCAGCTTCTATTCTGGAACAAAAGCTTTAGGGGAAGAAATTCTTCGCGACGATCCCAGCTGCTTCGTGTGGAGACTACGGATTCCCTTTTCGAACTTGGATTCACCGAGAAACTATCTGTCGAAAGTAATGCGTTATGACACGTTGCTGGAAGCAGAGAACAGTTTGTCCTATCTGCCCGAATTCGTAAGCGCATGCATCGATTGTTTTTCATTGAATGCAGCTCCCGGCATTTACAATGTGACGAACCCAGGTGCGGTCAAAACCTCGGAAGTCGCACAGATGATTCAGAATGCTGGACTGACGAAAAAGGAATTTCGCTTTTTCGAAACGGAGGAGCGATTTATGGCTCTCGCCGCGAAAACCCCGCGATCCAACTGCGTGATGGATAGTTCCAAAGCGCTGGCTGCTGGCCTGAAGTTGCGTCCCATCGAAGAAGTCCTTCGAGAAAGTCTCGCGAATTGGGTCTGGGAATCGAAGGTAAGTGCTTAGTGCTTGGTGCTTGGTGCTTAGTGCAGGGTGCTTCGCACGTGCGTAGTGCGTTGTGTCGGGTGTGAATTTGTTTTCAACCACGCATTGGTCTGCACCCTTTTTCAACGAAGCACGAAGCACGAGGCACCAAGCACATTTGTTTTCAACAAAGCACCAAGCACTAAGCACTAAGCACACTATTCTTCAATGAAGCACACTTCTTTAAATAGACATAGTAACAAATGAAAGTTCTAGTCACAGGCGGAGCGGGATTCATCGGTTCCAATTTGGTACGGTACCTTTTAGGTGAGGGGCAGTCTGTTCTCAATCTCGACAAGCTTACTTATGCAGGGAATCTCTCTTCTTTAAAGGATATAGAGTCGAACCCGAACTATCGATTTATGAAGGCGGACATCTGCGATTCGGACAATCTCCAAAACGCCTTTGAATACTTTCAACCAGATGCAGTGATGCATTTGGCCGCGGAGAGCCACGTAGATCGTTCGATCGATGGCCCCGGGGACTTCATTCAAACGAATGTGATGGGCACGTTTCAGATGTTACAAGCGGCACTGAAACATTATCGTCAGTTGTCGGATGAACAGCGGGATCGGTTTAGGTTCCTGCACGTATCGACCGATGAGGTTTATGGTTCGCTAGGCGCGAGTGGATTGTTTCATGAGGAAACCCCTTACGATCCCCATTCGCCGTATTCAGCCAGCAAAGCCTCGTCCGACCATCTCGCGAGAGCTTGGTTTGATACCTACGGATTGCCGGTGCTGGTCACCAATTGTTCAAACAACTATGGCCCGTACCAATTTCCGGAAAAGCTGATTCCTGTCGTGATACTAAAGTGTTTGCGTCACGAGCCGATACCGGTGTATGGCAAAGGGGAAAACATCCGAGACTGGTTGCATGTCGAAGATCACTGCCGAGCACTTTGGCGAGTGGTGACTCAAGGGGCGCTGGGGCAAACGTACAATGTGGGTGGAAACAATGAGATGCGAAACATTGATCTCGTCAGCTTGTTGTGCGAAATCATGGATCGGTTGCAGCCGAGAAAAGATGGTGCCAGCTACAAGGGGCAAATACACTTTGTGACGGACCGGCCGGGGCACGATGCACGTTATGCGATTGATGCATCGAAGATCGATCGCGAACTTGGTTGGAGGCCGGAGCAGAGTCGAGAGACAGGATTTGAGCAAACGGTACGGTGGTATCTGGAAAACCGCGATTGGTGGGAGCATATCCTCAACGGAAGCTATCAACTAGAACGCCTAGGCGCCCTATCCCCGCACTAAGCACCAAGCACCAAGCACATGCGTAGCACTATTATGCGAAAAGGCATCATCCTCGCCGGCGGCTCCGGCACACGATTACATCCCATCACCCGTGGAATCAGCAAGCAATTGTTGCCGATTTACGACAAGCCGATGATTTACTATCCGTTGTCGACGTTGATGCTCTCGGGGATCCGAGACGTATTGGTCATATCGACGCCGCAAGATTTGCCAGGGTTTGAGCGGCTATTGGAAGATGGCTCCCAATGGGGAATGAATTTTCACTACGCTGAGCAGCCGAAACCCGAGGGGTTAGCGCAAGCGTTTATCATCGGTCGATCGTTCGTTGGAGAATCGCCCGTGACGTTGGTGTTAGGCGATAACATTTTCTACGGCCAAGGGTTTCGAACACAGTTACTGCGCGTTGCGGCAAGTTCGTCGGGAGCGACTATTTTTGGGTATCACGTACAGGATCCCCAGCGATATGGGATCGTCGAGTTCGGAAACGGGGGCGAGGTGCTCTCGTTGGAAGAAAAGCCGAAGCAGCCCAAGTCGTCGTATGCGGTACCTGGACTTTATTTTTACGACAATTCGGTGCTTGATATTGCTAGGGACTTGAAACCATCGCCGAGAGGGGAATTGGAGATCACCGACGTGAACAAGGTTTTTCTGGAGCGCAAGCAACTCAACGTGGAGTTGTTATCACGAGGATTTGCGTGGTTGGATACGGGTACGCGAGATTCCCTGTTGGATGCATGTAATTTTGTATCCGCGATCGAAAAGCGGCAGGGGCTCAAGATCAGTTGTCCAGAGGAGATTGCGTACGCCATGAAGTTTATAGATCAAGAGCAGCTAGCACGATTAGCCGCCTCGATGAAAAACGAGTACGGCGACTACTTGCGATCTGTGCTTAGTGCGTAGTGCTTCGTTAAATAAAATGTGCTTCGTGCTTCGTGCTTCGTTGAAGAACGGAGTAAGACGAGTGCTTGGTGCTTGGTGCCTCGTGCTTCGTTAAAGAACGGTGCATCGATGAAAACAAACCACACACCACAAACCACACACCACACACCACACACCACGCACCACGCACCACGCACCACGCACTAAGCACCAAGCACGTGCGCAGCACCACACACTAAGCACTTTCGAAGCGAGTGCTTAGTTAAAGCAAATGTGCTTCGTGCTTCGTTGAAAACAAAATCACACCCGACACAACACACCCCGCACCAAGCACCCCGCACAACGCACCACGCACGTGCGAAGCACAACGCACTAAGCACAACGCACGTGCGCAGCACCCCGCACGTGCGAAGCACCCAAAACCATGTCCCCCATCACACGATTCGAGGAAATCGAAAGTTGGCAAATGGCGGGGGAATTGACCAAGATAGTTTATGGGCTTACAAGTCAACACGGTTTCTCCAAGGATTGGGGATTGAAGGACCAGATCCAGCGAGCGGCTGGTTCGGCCATGCACAATATTGCGGAGGGGTTTGACGCAGGCAGCCATACCGAGTTTGCAAGATTTCTGAGGTATGCGCAGCGTTCTTGCACCGAGGTTCAAAGTGAGTTGTATGTCGCATCGGATCAGAACTATATAGACCAAGAGCAATTCGAACGTTGTTACGAACAAGCGGCCAGGACACGTTCCAAAATCGGCGCCTTCATCCACTACCTAACGACCAAAAACTGAAGAAGTGTGCGACATGCGTACACGCACCACGCACCACGCACCAAGCACCAAGCACGTGCGAAGCACCAAGCACTAAGCACCAATCACGTGCGCAGCACTCATCACTAAGCACTAATATGCACGACGCACAAAGCACTTCGCACCAAGCACCAAGCACGACCGAAGGACGCACCGAAATCGTCATCCAAAGGACAAGCGGTTGGCGTCTCGTCGATTTTGGCGAGCTTTACCGATATCGAGACCTGCTTTGGTTTTTGACCTGGCGTAATATCAAAGTTCTCTATGCGCAGAGCATCATTGGGATTGGTTGGGCCGTGTTGCAGCCCTTGTTCTCGATGATTGTATTCACCATCGTCTTTGGCATGTTTGCCAAAATGAATTCGGATGGGATACCTTATGCGTTGTTTAGCTTTTGCGCGTTGGTACCGTGGAGCTATTTTTCGAATGCGTTGCTTGATTCCGGCAACAGTCTAGTTTCGCAAGCGGACATGCTCAGCAAGGTGTATTTTCCGAGGCTAGTTCTCCCGCTGTCAGCCATTTTGGCCAAGTTAGTAGATCTCGGAATTGCCTTGATGGTGTTGGGAGGCATGATGGTATGGTACCAGCGACCGCCAACATGGGGGATCGTAATGCTTCCCTTGTTGATTTGGATCATGATGATGACCGCGGGCGGACTAGGAATGATTTTGACTTCGTTGGCTATTCAGTATCGAGACGTCAAGCACGCCATGAATTTTTTGGTACAGTTGTTGATGTATTCCGCACCAGTGGTTTACCCCGCGACGTTGGTTCCCGAATGGCTACAGCCCTACTATGCACTGAATCCCATGGTTGGTGTGATCGAAGGTTTTCGTTCCGCCCTTTTGGGAACGCGTGACATGCCATGGCTATGGATCGCAACGGGGCTTGTAACATCGACATTAATCTTCACCTTAGGGTTACTTCAATTCCGGAAGCAAGAGCGGGTCTTCGCCGACGTTGCGTAAGAGAATCGGGAGACGAAATGCAACAAACTAACGCAGCGACATATCGAGTTGTCGGCCAAATGAAATTCTCCAGAAAATGCTTGACATTATCCTTCCAACCGTTTAAGCTGCAGGCTTAACTTGGATAATCCGTCCAACTTCTGAGAGTTACTTACTTACGAGGTGTCCTATGAGAGTGATGTTTTTGGCAGCGGCGTTTGCAGTCGCGAATTTTTTGTGCAGCACTGCTAGTGCGGTAATAGTTCCGATTAATTTCAACGGAACTAACACAACGACAGGTTGGACGGTTGGTTACAATCCGTCGAATACCCCGAATCCTCCTCAGGATCCTTTGGCGTTGGGGTATACCGCTGGAACAGTTCAGTCGGTCACTAACAGCATTCCAGGTCCGTGGGTGTCTCCCGTTTCAGGCACTTGGATTAACGCGTCTACCGGGGGCTCGGCTATTGGGGCTGCGGGTTGGTATAAGTATTCCCAGAGTTTTGACATTTTGGGATTCCCTAACTTTATGGTAACGACGCCGTTTACTTTCGATGTTGCCGCTGATAATCATTTGGTCGTCACGTTGAATGGTGCTACTCTCGCCAGTGCTTTGCTGAACACCACGACGAATTCTTTTGGAGCGACCATTCCCGTAAGCGTTTCGGCAGCGTCGCTAATCAATGGGTCGAACACCCTCAATTTCTACGTATTCAACGACGAGCCGGACGGTCCGAATCCAACCGGATTGTTTGTAGGAAACGTTCAAGGTGCTTATGAAAATAATGCGGAATTTGTTATTCCCGAGCCAGCGTCGATAGCGTTGTGGGCTGGTATTTGCGGATTGGGAATGGTAGCCCGATACCGTCGGCGAGTTGCCAAGTAGTAAACTTGATGCGAATTTGTTTACGACGCTTCGCCTGCAAGCAGGCGAAGCGAACTTACTTCAAAGCGTCTCAGATTGCTCTTTGTAGCTTAGTTTCGCTTGAAAAGATGGGACGTTTCTGTCTGCTGTAAATTGTGGATTTACGGACCCGAAATTTGACAATCTAGTCAGCCGCGTTGTCTTCTTCAGATGCTCTCCCCTGTCAGAAAATAGTGGACGCGCGTTCGTTTTAGTGTCATCCTTAGTGACCTGAAAGACCTTGGGTTACGCGACTGGTCGGCTCGAGGCAGTCTCCTTGGTGTAAATCCTTTCTTTTGCGATTTATTCTTTTTTGTAATTGGCTTGTTGATCCTTGATCCTGCGTTGCTCTCTACGAATTGTGGAGTGTCGATTTTGTAGAACAATTCAGACTTGTTTAGAGCCTGTTAGAATTCCCAAATCATACGCTTTGATCCAATAGCGACTCTAGTCGCTCTCGAGAATAGCCTCTTCCCTTTCCCTGTTATTTTGCTTCGCGAATGTCCATAATCTCCGTCGAAAACCTGAGTAAAGCATACCGAGTTGGCACGCAGCAAGTGAAAGCCGATAGCTTGGTGGGCATGTTGCGAGACTCTTTGACTGCCCCGTTCAGGAATTGGAATTCTTTTCGACAACCAACTTCGGTCAATAGCAAAGCGGAGAATAGCGATGACGACTTCCATTGGGCATTACGAGATGTGTCTTTTGAAGTCAAAGAGGGGGAGGTCCTAGGAGTCATCGGTAGGAATGGTGCAGGTAAAAGCACTTTGCTCAAAATTCTCAGTCGAATCACGGAGCCAACGACCGGCTGTGTACGAGTTCGGGGTCGAGTATCTAGCCTTTTGGAGGTAGGAACAGGATTCCATCCTGAGTTGACGGGCAAAGAAAACGTCTATCTAAACGGCACGATTCTGGGGATGACAAAGAGAGAGATTGATAAGAAATTTGAAGAAATTGTGGATTTCTCAGGTGTTGAAAAATTCTTGGATACGCCGGTAAAGCGATACTCTTCAGGAATGAAAGTCCGATTGGCATTCTCTGTCGCCGCCCATCTCGAACCGGAGATACTGATTGTTGATGAAGTTCTATCAGTTGGAGATGCCGAGTTCCAAAGCAAATGTGTAGGAAAAATTAGAGAGGTATCGCAGAGCGGCCGAACCGTGGTCTTCGTTAGTCACGACCTAGCAGCAGTTCAAAAACTCTGCACGAGAGGGATGCTAATGCTGAGCGGAAGTTGCCAGCAGATCGGAACCCCTGGTGATATCATCTCTGTGTATCTGTCTCGAAATACTCACTCGTCGGACTTTGTAGTCAGTCTTTGCGATCATCCTCGGCGCAACAAATCTTCCCGCGTCGTCATGCGAGAGGTCTTTGTCCTAAGGGATGGAGTGCCAAGTTCACGGGCCATTGGGATGCATGAAAGTTTGCGTATAGGAGTTCGATTTTCTCATTCGCTAGATCCGTTCTTTCCTGTCCTAGGAATTGTCGTGAAGTCGAACATGGGTGTTAGCATTTTTGGCATCAATAATAGGTTCATAGACAACTCTAGCTACAAAGGGGAAACAAACGAGGGGGTTGTGGTCTGTGACATGGGGAACGTTCCGCTTTTGCCCGGAAAATATGACCTTGACCTGTATTTTGGAGATAAGAATTCGGACTTGGACGTGATAGAGCAAGCAATCGACTTCGAAATAGTCGCTATGGACTATTTTGGTACAGGAAAACTACCACCAAGGATTGCAGGGCCAGTTCGATGGACAGGTCATTGGACGTTGCTTTAAAGTGATATGGTGTTTTGCAATGAAGAGAGCAAATGATGAATAACTACGATCGTAGATTTTTCACAGACGACCTAAGTGGTTCATACCGTTCTGCCGCCGTGGTTTCCGATATTCTTCTTTCGATGGTCCCAATCAGATCGGTAGTTGACATCGGATGCGGCACAGGTTCGTGGTTGAGGGCCTTCAAGGAACGTGGTGTGAGTGAAATCATGGGTTACGACGGCGGGTACGTCCAAAGAGACTTGCTTGAGATTGACCCCTCTTCGTTTTGCGCAAAAGATCTTCATGAGCTAGATAGTATCTCCAAGAAATTCGATTTAGCCTTATGCCTTGAAGTACTGGAGCATTTGCCAGATAAGGTAGGCAAAAAGCTTGTTGAGTTAATGTGCAGTACGTCACCTTTAGTTCTATTCTCTGCCGCCATTCCAGGCCAGGGGGGAACAAATCATGTAAACGAGAGATGGCACGAGTATTGGCATAGTGTATTTAAAGCAAACGGATTTCAGGTCGTAGACTGTATTCGCCCCAAAACATTGACCGATAAGCGAGTGGAGCTTTGGTACAGGCAAAACATTTTTCTGTACGCAAGTCAAACTGCGTTCGAAACACATCCAAGATTATTGGAATTGGCAGAGAATCAAGACTATGGCATTTCACTCGTTTCAACAGTTCGATTTTCCAAATTTACCTATTGTTCAGGCCTTTTGGATGAACTGACAAAGTGTGTGGTCCGCAAAGTCTTGCGAATCTGAAACAGTTATTTACAGCGAGCCCAAAACGCGATCATTATTTTAACTGGTTCTTCGGGAAATTTAGTGTCCATCCGGTCGGTAGCTAGGAGGTAACTGTCCATTGTATGGAAACTGGTGCTGAAATAGCTGGCGAATTCTGCTAGTAATGGTGGATGGAAAAACCATCAATCAATTCAGCAAATCCAAAGCTCGAAGAGCTTTTGCATGCCGTTTCGCTTTGTCAATTTTCTCTTGCGATTTGATCCGGCCCGAGCGAAGCGGCTTGTTTTTCCCTTGTTCTTTTTGTCCAGGTCTTTCTGGCGTTTCTTACGATCCTCAGCGGACCGAACCGAGAATGGAACGGGAAGCTTGGAAGGAAGGGACCAGTTCAGTTGCTTCTCCAAGGCTTCGATGCGTTCATTTGCAGTCTTAAGGCGATCTAATGCTTCGTTTAGAGGCTGTAATAACTGCCTATAAGAAGTCTATCCTAACGATGTCGATCCTAGAACCTGCTCGATGTCGCATATTCAACCCATGGTTCGCATAGAAGCCGGCCAGGCACTCTGGTCGCTTACCGAATCTATCGGGAACCCAACGGCAAGTACGGTGTGGTTCCAGGTGCGCTCGGTCGCAGCGAGTTCGGGATCGAAATCATCCTGGCGATCGCACATCAAGTTTACGGATTGGGTCTGTCTTTGACAAAGCCATCTCGCTTCAAAAGTTCTTCCAAAACCTGGACCTGAAAAAATCCCAAGTCGATGCGATGCTTCATCAGCTATCACATGTTTGGGGAAAGGAATTCGAGTCTGTGCTGAAGTTACTGACCAACTCATTCGTCGTTCATGCCGATGAGACTTGTATTTCATAGGCTTGGACGTCCGCGATACGGAATTGAACCCATTTGAAGGCGAGCAAATATCAGTTTTGAGGTTATCTCTATACAAGAGAATTATGCTGTTTCGCAACATTTTGATTGCTGGGGTGCTAGTTTCGCAGGTTCGAAATCGGTGAATCTGAAGCACTGCTTACAAAACCACGGCCTGCGTGAGATTAGGGCAATAGAATCATTAAGATCATCAAGAATGTCACTGTAGCGATCTGCACTTGGAATCGGGCTAGTTTGCTTGACAAAACGCTTTTTCAAATGCGCAAGCTGAATATTCCCATTGATACAAGATGGGAACTGCTTGTTGTCAACAATAATAGTAGCGACCACACTGAGGCTGTTTTGGATAAACATGCGGATGCTCTGCCATTGCGTCGCCTCTTCGAACGAAAGCAAGGGCATTGTTTTGCACGAAATTGCGCGATCGAAGCAGCGCGAGGCGATCTATTGCTGTGGACAGATGATGATGTTCTTGTAGATCCAGATTGGCTCACCGAATATGTCCGTGCAGCACATCGTTGGCCTGATGCTGGCGGGTTCGGAGGATCGGTAGCCCCGTGGCTTGAAGAAGAACCTCCAAAATGGTTTCGCAAGAATTGGGATTTTATCAAAGGACTTTATGTGGTGCGCGAGCATTACGAAAACGCTTTTCCTTGCCCATCAGAACTTTCTCCTGTGGGAGCAAATATGGGGGTGCGTTTACCCATCGCGAAAATGCATCGGTTCAATGAACGACTTGGTAGAGTGGGCGCCACTCTATCTGGGGGAGATGATTGCGAATGGCTTGCACGACTATCCGAATCAGGAATTCAATTTGGCTGGGTAGGATCAGCAAAGGTAGAACATTTCATTCCTAAGGAGAGGTTATCAGAGGATTTCTTGCGACGTTGGTTTAACGGTGCTGGGAGAACTTCCGTTCGTATGGATGGAACAATGCCGTCGAAAACTCTGTATGGAGCACCCAGGTGGATGTGGAAAAAGTACTTCTGCAGCATGATTTTGGATAAACTGTTGCGTCCTTTCCGAAGTCGGCTGTGGTTATCCAGCTTTCGAAGGCATCACATGATGCGTGGAATGATTGATGAGATATTGGCGCCAACAAAACCAAAATCCTCTTAAGGATTTTCTGATAAACTATGAAAAACATGTTACGAATTGCAATTATTGGATGCGGAGCGGTTGCGGAGAAGTATCACATCCCGATTATTGCTGGTCATGAAAGGGCTAAGCTGACGGCTTTCATTGATAGAGATCTCAGCAGGGCGCGTAAGTTAGGCGAGGCCTACAACGTGCCGCTGGTGAGCGATGATTTAAATCAACTCGATCGGGGGCAGGTTGATGCAGCCATCATCTGCACACCACCTTTTCATCATGCACCGGCATCCATCGCATTGCTTCAAAAGGGTATCCACGTTTTAGTCGAGAAACCGATAGCAACCAATGCTTTAGACGCACAGAGGATGGTTCAATGTGCGAAGGAGCATGGAGCAGTTCTGGCCGTTGCTGTCTTTCGCAGACTTTTGCCTTCCTTGAGGCTTCTAAAGGAAGCCATGGGCCAGGAATTACTGGGACCGGTTACTGGGTTTTGCGTTCAAGGCGGAGCTGTGTACGGATGGGAGGCTGCATCGCTCGGCAACATGCTCAAATCTCAAGCGGGTGGCGGAGTTCTCATGGACATGGGGCCCCACTACTTTGACCAACTCCTCTATCTATTCAAAGGGCCAAGCGAGATCCTCGAATACTACGACGATTCGCTCGGAGGGATCGAAGCCAATTGTATCGCCAAATTGCGATTGACCCATTCCGGTTCGCCCGTCGAGGGGACGGTCGAAATCAGCCGCACGCACGCAATGCCGAACGAATTCGTCGTAAAATGTCGCGATGGAGACCTGGTGATCCCACCCTCGGATCGCTACCGAGTGTTGATTCGTAAAAAAGACTGGCACCTTCAAGACTCCTTTCATGGCTCCGGGACCGTAGAGTTTTCGATGGCCTGGGACAAGGAACCAGAAACTCCCTGGCTGAAAAACTTCAGGGACGAAATCGACGACTGGTTCGATGCGATCGAGCACAAGACCCAGCCGAAACTCTCCGGCGAGTCGGCCGTGCCAGTGATGAAACTCATCGACGATTGCTATTCCGTGCGTCAAGGTATGAGCCACTCCTGGGAACCTCATCCCCTGATCGATCGAAAAGTTTCGAGCGATGCGAAAGTTTTGGACAAGCCCCGCAAGGTCTTGATCACAGGTGCCAGCGGATTCATCGGTTGTCGCCTGGCCGAGATTCTCTCGCAACGCACAGGACACCAGGTTCGTTCGGCGGTCCATAACCCTGCCAACGCCAGCCGCATCGCCCGCTTGGATACCGAGATGGTGCAAGCCGACCTTGGGGACATTGAGTCGGTCCAACGGATTGTTGCGGGATGCGATGCGATCGTGCACTGCGCGATCGGTACCGAAATAGGGAATCCCAAACGGGTCTTTGAGATCACAGTCGGTGGAACCAAAAATTTACTCCGAGCCGCACAGGCGTTGGAGATAGAGCAATTGGTCCACATCAGCACCATCGCCGTGCACTCGGATGATCATACCGGCACGATAGATGAGCAAACTCCAACCCAGCCTGGAAAAGGGAATACGTATGGGGAGAGCAAGATGGCTGCGGAACTGGCCGTTCGCAACGGCTCGGTTCCCTTTACGGTGATTCGCCCTGGCTGTGTCTACGGGCCTTATGGAAAGACCTTTATCACAAACCCCATTCGAGCGATGGCCGAGGGTCGATTGGTACTCAGCGGAGCCGAGCATACGCCATCGAACACCGTCTATGTCGACTCCCTTTGCGAAGCGATCGTTCGATCGTTGGAAAACAAGATCAGCCTGGGCAAGACCTACACGTTGGCCGATGACGATGGGATGACCTGGGGCGAGTTTTATAGATACTTTGCGAACCGCTTTGGAATGACGTTTCGGACCGAGCCGGAGGCTTATTCTCCACAGCTTTCGGAGGGCAGTAAGCGATCTGCAAAATCGGGGACGATTTTGGGATTGGCCAAGTCCGAGGAAGTCAAGGAGGTATTGAAGGCCTTCGCATGGCAGACGGATGTCGGATCAGTTGCGAGGCAGTGGTTGGATAGCAAACCGACCTGGAAGCGGCGAGTCAAGAAGCTCGCCGGGCTTGGTTCTGCCGCAACTTATCGGCCGGAATCGGCCGAGGCCTGCAAGGAGCCGCTGAGGATCTTGCCACGTCACGCGACGGTCCGTAGCGAGTTAGCCCGTCGGGAGTTGAGTTGGCAGCCGATGATTGCACGTCCAGAGTGTCTGCGAATCGTCGGCGATTGGCTTGAGTACGCACAGATCGTCAACCCATCTGAATCCTGATCGAGCATGAATTCTATTCGTGAAGTACTTACGCATTTGGCAACGATAGATCGATGAGCAACAGCCTAGAGATTCCCAGAGTAAGTATTATCCTCCCCACCTACAACCGGCTGGGTTTCTTGGAGGAGGCGATCCGATCGATTACTTCGCAGGAGTTCGAGAATTGGGAGTTGATCGTTGTAGACGACGGAAGCACAGACGGCACCGGAGAATATCTTGCGCAACGTTTAAAGACTTTGGTTCAACCCTGGCAATACATTTACCAAAACAATCAGGGCGCCTATGCCGCGCGCAACCGTGGTTTGGATGCCGCCAGAGGAACGTATGTCGCCTTCTACGATAGCGATGATTCTTGGTTGCCGCATCATTTGCGAGATTGTGTCGATGCGATGGAGAAATTCGGTGATGTCGATTGGGTATATGGAGCAAGTCGTATTGTCGACTTAAGTACCAAACAGATATTGTCGGAAAATTGCTTCTACACGGAGGGCAGGCCGCAAGAATTCCTGTTACTTGCTTTTGAGAAACGGGGAGATTTGCATCTTATCAAGACGAAGGAGCTATTGGAGAACGTTTTGGGTGGAGTAGGCCTTTTCGCAGGGTTGCAGAATTCCGTCATAAGGAGATCCTTTTTTCAGGAACGCCGATTTGTGACAGCCTTTTACAATGAGGCGGAGGATCAAGCCGTGATACCGCGGGCCATTCATGCTGGGATGCGTTTTGCCTATTTCGACAACGTTCATGTCGAGTATCGGGTTCACGACAGCAACTCCAGTGGTTCAGCGACCGTGATGAACTTTCCCAAGAAAGAAAAACTGATTAGAGGGCTGATTGAGGGTTTCGAGAATTTACCCAAGCAGATTGAAATCGGCGAGCCAGGGATGAGGCGTTTGCGATCTCGACTGGCGGAATTGTATATGTGGCAATTGGGATATAGCGTCTATTGGAAATGGGGCAAGGCCCGTTTGGCAAGGAGGGCTTACCTACATGCTATCTCACTAACGCCTAAAAATTTGTCCTATTGGAAAACGCTTGTTTCTTCTCTTTTCAAACCTAGTTTCTTAAGTTTCTTTTTTTGCTGGATGATGCGTTTCGTTTGCGCATAGTATTACGTAAGTATCGGAATTAATAACTTTTTAGCAACGTAGGTATTCTCGGCATGGAACAAAACAACATTAAGTTGATTTACTGGTTTTTGACGGGTGTGACCGGCTGTTCGGTTAGTCATGCTGCCATTGGCAGGAATGACTCTGAGTAGTTCTTTCTTGTTTTTCCGTATTTGGCAAGACTGCATACTCTATGTTGTTCTGTGGTTACATCCCATAGCTCGCTTGCCTCAATACACCGCATGTGCAGCATCGATTGAGCGTTCTTCTCTTTCCAACGCATTCCACTCTGTTCCATCCGGTCTTTGATCACATGCCGACACGCGCCTTCGATAAAGCCCGTCGCGATCGGGTACCCTTTGGCCAGGTACTCATCGTACTGCATCCGAGATTTGTTCGCGTCCAAGAATTGAATGATCTTTTCGAGCTCTCTCATATCTGCTTTGTTCATGCCTTGTCGGTGAAGACTTCGGCGTAGACCACCAATATACATCCCTATGCCGCCGCTCAGGATCAGCCAAAGATCTTCCTTCACCTTGTCCTCGACCTTGTCTTTAGCGACGAGAATGTGTGCTGCAGACCAGATCCGTTGAAGGGCATGCAGAATGTCTAAAATCTCCACCATCTCCCAATCCTTTTGATACTCTTGGCACTTCTTCCAAAGCGAACGCTGGCCATCGTGCAGGACCACGATCTCCTGTCCATGCTGGTGACGACGAAGCGTGTTGGTAGTAAGCCATTGCTGTGCTTGATCCTCGGCACTCTTGCCGATCACGTTGCCTTGTTCATCATGTCTCGTCAACGCTGCGAAATAACGGGGGTTGATTCGTGGAGCATCGACGGGATGTCGTTCTTCTCGGATAGGTATGTGGAAGAGAGCATCAACGATTTCCTGGGCAGTACGCATGTTTCTGTCAATCGTGTAGACACCCGCCATGCAAGCCATCTGTTTTTGATTCGGCTTGGGACCCTTGCGTTCGTCGGGAGCTCCCACAGGATGTTTTTCCGTTTGACGACGAACCATAGGAATCCCCTTGCAGTCGCTGGTTTGCACCAAGATTTCAGCCTCGGAGTCTCGATCGACCGATGGGAGATTGTCGAGAACCAAGGCGGCGGATTTTCCCAGGCGTTGTTCGATCCTCTCTGCACTGTCCAACGGAACATGAAGCGTCGTGATACGCTCTAGCGTTTTGATGGCGCTGTGGAACGACTGTTGAGTCGACTCGATGCCTGTCCAAACCTCGAGTACTAAAGAGTAGTCGGTTTCTGGAAGTCCCAGATGTTCATCCAATGGGATTGCCTGTACGGCTTGGACTGGATCATTCCCATAAACGTATCGCTCGATCTGAAACTCACCGAAGATGGATCGGTATCGTCGCCGTCGCTTCGGAAGTCGCTTGTGCATTCGTCCGTTTTTCTCGGTTGCCGGACCGACGTCTCCGTCTCCAGCGGCTTGGATGATGGAACCGACTAATGCATGGCCCAAAGCCAACAGCTCTTGATACAATTGTTGCTCGGTCTGATCCATCGCTTGCCCTTGGGCGAAAGCCTTCGATGCCATCTGCTTAAGTGCAGAGACGATTTGATCAGCACGCTCGAAATTCAAAGACTGGCTCATCAGAAATCCCTCCAAATTGAACAAGAATCGAGGCGTGACGGCTACACCCTTATTATCCACATCCTGAACGATTAGCAAGAAAATCGTGTCTCGAAGAAATGCTGCTACCAAATGTTGTGCCAGCATTTAACAGCTCGTCACTACATGCATCCTGATTAGCCGGTCACACCCGTTTTTGACCGATCGGGTGTGGAGAAAATCTTACTTAAACAGCAGACGCCGTAGGCTTAGTCACAATAAAGCAAGAAGAGAAGTGATGAACAGAATTGCAGCAGGTCCTGCCGCGGTGATATTGTCCGGCCCATTTTCTGGAATGAAGTACATCAAGTCCTTCAACAAAGAGTGGTTTACGCAAAAGGTCATAGGTTTTTACGAATATCCACTCAGAGAAGCAGTTGAATCTATATGCAAAACAGACTATGAACTGATCATAGACATCGGTGCCGCCGAAGGTTACTACGCGTGTGATCTTGCCTACAGAAAGCCCGATTGCAGGGTGGTTTGTTTCGAGGCAGATCTTGCTAAGCACGATGCAATAAGGAAAATCGCGAGTTTAAACAACTGTTTACATCGGATTCAAATTCGTGGATATTGCGATAGAAACTCCCTTTCGTCCGAACTTTCCGAAGCAAATGGTTTAAAATTGGTTTTCCTTGATTGCGAAGGGGCTGAAAACGACATCTTGGATTCTGATTCCGTTCGCGAACTTGACAAGTGTGACATCATGGTGGAGACGCACGATTTCATCGTTCCTGGCGTGACAGACCGCCTTATAGAACGCTTTTCCAAGTCCCACGAAATCAGCGTCTTGGATGAGTGCGAATTTCCTGTCGGCGTCATGAGCCTAGGAAAGGAACTCGGTGTTGATGATGAGATGATGAGCATGGCTACGGATGAATTGCGCAGTCCTGGTAACAGATGGTTATGGATGAAAGCAAAGCATGTTTAAAGTATCTCGGGCGTATGTGAGCGGTATGGCGAATACCAATGTTCTTCAGTCCTGATTTGGAAAATGGTTTGAGTTTGGATGCCATGCTTATTGACATGAATATTTAAGATGAGCTCGCCTAAACGAATAGCATACGTCACCAACAACCCGAATTTGGGAAGCACTGCGAGGGTGTTTCTTGATTGGTTCGAACTGGGGCGGGAGTGCGGGATCGAATCAACGGTTTTGCTTCCAAGACAGGGACCACTAAAGGAATGGTTGGATTCACGGGGATTTGCGAATAGGCTATCAAGTGCAGAACCTCTGTCGAAAAAGAGACTTTTAGGTAGTCTTCTGGGGATAAGCCGTGCTTTCCTGTTGCTTCGAAGACGCCGTATTGAATTGATTCATTGCATGGAGCACAATTGTTTTCCCTTTGCATGGCGACTGGGTAAATGGCTTAATGTTCAAACCGTGTGTCACGTCCAGTACAGACTGGAACGTGGTTTTACGGAGTGGGCATTTGGAAACCAGCATCCACCAACCGCAGTTGTTTGGACCGCGCATTCACAGAGATTTGATTCCTCAAAGGCGGTAGAGGGCCTCCTCGATAACAGCCTTGAAATCGTGTTACCGATGGGCGTAGATCCGAGTCGTTTTGGGGTTCGAGCAACATCAGGAATGGAGGTTCGAGAATCGTTAGGGTTTACTTCCGATAACGTTGTTCTTGGAATTGCCTGCGCATTCCGCAGAAGGAAAAGGGTCGAGGATTTTATCCGCCTTATTTCCGTTCTAAGGTCTGAATTTCCAGAGATTCGCGGTGTGATTGCGGGTGGTCCAGTTTCTGATGAGATGGATTACACGTCGGAGCTCCACACAATGATAGATCGAGAGGATCTCAAAAATCATGTTTTGTTTTTAGGCGACTTAGTGGATATTGAACCCTTTCATCAGGCAATCGATGTTTCTGTTAGCACGAGTGAGTATGAAACCTTTGGCATGAGCGTCTGTGAGGCGATGGCATGTGGCAAACCGGTTATTGGTTACGCCGGTGGTTCCGTTCGTGAAGTTATAGGGATTGACGACTGTATCGCGGAAACTGGCGATTTTCCCAGGTTGCTTTCGATAGCGAGACGTCTAGTCGGGGACGCGAAAATGAGGGAACAATATGGTCGACTTGCCAGACGCCGTGTCGAACAGGAGTTCAATCCTGGCAAGACATTTGAAGTCCTTAGGGCTTTGTATCGCCAAATAAGTTAGCCCATGCGTGCGCGTTTCCTGAATCTGTCTATTGAGACGAATTGTTAAATTGACTAGACAGTTGATGACCTACTCTCTTCCTCTCTTCCTCTCTTCCTCGATGAAATATTATTAGGTTGCCAACAAACTTGAAACTGCTTTTGTTTTCGCGAGCCCCTTTTATTGGTGGGGCGGAGGTCGCCTGCGAGCGCCTAGCCCTCGGGTTGATGGAGCGCGGGCACAAGATCGTCGTCGTAGTAGATCAGAAAAACGAGGTTTACAATCGCTACCTTGACAACGGCTTGGACTGCCAGGTTTTTCGTTTGCCGTTTCGGGAAAAAAAGAATGTACTATCTTACGCATACCACTGGGTGCGTCTGCGACGGTTTGTTCAAAAATTCCAGCCGGATCTGGTACACAGCAACGATCTTCCCACCCACCAATTCGTTTCGAGTGTCGCGGGCTCTTTGGGCCTGCCGCGTGTCTGCCATCACCGCTTTGTCTACAACGGAAAGTGCATCGATTGGTTGAATCGTCAAGGGGCCGAAATCCATCTGTTTGTTTCCAACTACTTGAAGGATCTACTCTCAGGCGAATCAGCAAAACTCGCCTCCGAACCCCGCCAAGTTCTTTACGATGGACTGCCGATGGGCTCTCCGCGAAGCGACACGGATCGTCGAAACGCCCGCGAGAAATTGGGGATCGCTCAGGAATCGCGGCTGGTTTTGTTTGCCGGTCAAGTCATCGAGCGAAAAGGGGTCAAAGAACTACTCGACGCCTGGAAAAAAATCGACTCGGAGAAATACCAGGCCCAACTGCTCCTGATCGGTGATGATATCCAAAACGACGGGGCCTATCGCGAGCAGATGCAAACCTACGCGAGTTCTGAGGGGATCCATGCAACTTTCATGGGTTTCCAACGCAATGTTCCTGAGTGGTTGCAAGCAGCCGACATCGCCGTGGTTCCATCGCGAGAAGAACCCTTGGGCAATGCCACGCTTGAAGCGATGGCCACCGGGCTACCGGTGATTGGGACTCTCACGGGAGGCATCCCTGAGATGATCGAGACCGAGAAAACAGGTCTGTTGGTACGAGTCAACGATCCGGATGGCTTAGCAAACGCGATGCAAAGACTCTTAGAGAATCCTGACCTCGCACAAAAGCTCGGACAGGCTGGAAGGATCCGATGCGAACGCATTTTTTCCATTGACACACACACCGACGCGATGATCGACGTTTTTCAAGGTCTGCTCCATTGCAAGGATGCAGCCGATGGCTTGCCGCGTGACACGAGAGACTTGCGATCGTCAATTCCGACTTAACAGGCGACAAAAATACATTCATGATTTCCAAGCCCCAGCCAAAGCAACTCTTGCTCAGCGAGATTTTTCCTCCAATCCATGGAGGGAGTGGACGTTGGTTTTACGAAGTCTACCGCCGACTCGATCCAGGGAACTTCCTGATGGTCGTTCAGGAATCTAGCCAAGACACCCACGAAATAGACAGTCATTATCCGCATCCAATTCTTCGAGAGAACTTGCATGTGGATAAGCGAATATTGTCGAATTGGACCAGTATCCGCAGGTACCAAAAGATTTCCGGTCGCCTGAGAAACATTGTTCGCCAGCACCATGTCAGTGCCATTCATGCCGGGCGTCCACTGCATGAGGGATTGGTGGCGCGGTGGATGAATATCAGGTACGGGATACCCTACGTGTGTTTCATTCATGGCGAGGATATCAACGTCGCGATGACGAGTCGCGAGCTTCGAATATTGACAGGCTCGGTGTTGGCAAATAGCCGTCGCTTGATTGCTAATTCCTCGTACACCAAAGGCCTGTTAATGAATGATTGGAAAGTACATGAAAGCAAAATTGAAATGATACACCCAGGTGTCGATACTTCATACTTTGTACCACCAACTCAAGAATTAGACCGACCCACAACTTGGCAGGGAAAGTTCGTCATTCTGACCGTCGGCCGCTTGCAGCAACGGAAAGGGCATGACATGGTTCTTCGCGCCATTGCCATGCTCAAGACCACTTTTCCGGAACTTTTGTATGTGATTGCAGGTCAAGGTGAAGAGCACGATAGACTGACACAATTAACCCACGAATTGGGGGTAGCAGACATCACCGAGTTCGTTGGTGCAATTGATGATGAATCGCTGCGTTCACTTTATAGAAACTGTGATCTATTTGTTTTAGCCAATCGAAGTATAGGGAATGACGTGGAAGGATTTGGGATGGTTCTGGTAGAAGCTCAATCATGTGGCAAACCTGTAATTGCAGGGAAGAGCGGTGGTACATCAGACACAATGGATATTGGAGAATCTGGTTTCGTTATCGACTGCACTTCACCACAATTGCTTGCAGAGTCGATTCGAATTCTTATCGAGAATCCAGAGCAACGAAAGCACATGGGTTTCCACGCCCGAAAATATACGATGGACAACTTCGACTGGGACACTCTCGCGAATAAAGCAGAATCATTGTTTTCCCGTCTTCTGACCTAGTGATTCCAGAGTAGTAAAGCAATCTTCATGGGACCCATTGTCGTATATGCGTTGATTTTGTGGGCATGCGTTGCAGGCCTGTGCCGTCCGTTCTGGGGACTGGCAGGCTATTTGTTCTTGCTTTTTTTGCAACCAGATTGGAACTGGCGTTGGGACGGTCTTTACGGGCTTCAGTATCAGAAATATGTCGTTGGATGCATCCTCATTGGAACCTCGATCCAGGGATTTAGAGGAAACCGTCTCAGCGGATGGGCTGGGGCATCGATCTTGTCACTGCTCGGATTCATTTGCCTGATTTGGTTGTCGTCTTTACAATCGTTAGTACCATTGGCAAGTGAAGTTTATTTTGACGTCCTATGGAAAACCACCGTTGTTGCTTTTCTAGCGTATAGACTGGTCGACACACCAGAAAAAACGGTGTTATTGATGTGGTTTATAGTGCTTGGTAGTGGTTACAACGCCTTTCGAATCAACGAAGATTACTTCACCACTGGCGTTGCTCGATGGATTAATAACAGCTGGGGATACAAAGGGGATAGCAACGTCTACTCTCTGTTCACTTTTCCAGCTTTGACTTGTTCCATGGTCCTTGTCTTTACCGCAAAAAAAATGTACCTTCGTGGATTCGCAAGCGTAATTGCAATTCTCCACGTTCACCAATTGATGCTTTTAGAATCCAGAGGTGCGTTGCTGGGTGCTGCACTGTCCAGTGTTTTACTCATAACGTTCGTTCGAAAATCGCTTTACACCAATATCGGGATTGCTGTAGCATTGATTGTAGTGTTAGTATTGGCCGGCCCGCCGGTGGAAAAAGAGTTTCGTTCGATTTTTGCTAAGGAAGGAGAAAGGGATTCGTCTGCGGAAAGTCGATTTATCCTGTGGACCGCCGCTACGAAAATTGCATTTGACTATCCGTTGCTTGGTGTTGGCCCAAATGCTACTCAGTTCATGATACCAAAATATGCGGTTGAATTCTCAGATCTTGGTGCAAAACACCCACATAATTTTTTTCTAGATATTGCATCAGGTTGTGGAATACCTGCATTCTTGTGCTTTGTTGCTTTTCTCATGATACCCTTCGGTCATATCCTTTATTTTCGCAAACTGTATTTCGATGTTTCTGAGTCTTGCACTACGATCATCCTAGCACCTCTTATTACAATCCCTGGATTTTGTGTCGCTGGTTTGTTTTCGGGTGGTGGGATGATTGAGAGCATCTATTTGATTATTGCGATTTGGACGGGTGGGTTTCTGTCAATGGAAACCCAACAATCTGAATTGAAAAATGTAATCGAAACAGCTGAATTCCAAATCAACGCGATACAGCTTCCACCGGAATAATTAATGATGACGAAAATTTCCTTGTATACTTGTGTTCGAAATGGAATCTATTTCGATTATCATGTTGTTGAGATGGTAAAACATCATCTACCTCTAGTTGACGAAATTATCGTCTTCGATGGAAACTCAACTGACGGTACTCGAGAAGCACTAGAGCATATTCACCCAAAGGTAAAGATTTTTTCAGAGGATTGGGGAGAACCTGAAGGTCAAGAATGGTTTGCCGAGTTCAAGAATCTTGCTCGTCAAAGGTGTACTGGTGATTGGTGTATTCTGTTGGACCCCGATGAGTTTATTCCTGAATGGGAGTTTGCCCGACTTAAAAAGGCAATTAATGAATCCTGCCAGCCAATTATTCGACTGGAGTGGATTCATTTCTATGGCAACTACCGCGTGTACAACGCTAATCCATCTAAAAAACGATGGGCTGAGTATAAATTTCAGGTACACAAGAATCTTCCCGAAATGAAGGTCTGGGGGGATGGGTCGAATATTCGGCTGGGGGACGAGGATTATGAAAACACAGTTTCTTCAGAGAGGTTTGTATGTCATCATTTCGGACTCGTTCGTTGGGCCTCTAGATTGCGTCAGAAACTTCGAATTGTTGGAAAGATCAAACAACGTTCCTTCAGCCTCATGAAATTGCCGGGTCTGATTTTCAACATTCTTCCCTATAACTGGTTTGACCGAGATTTCCTGTCCGATTTAGCAATTTACAACGGCCCGTTGATCGAACCGGTTCGACGGAATCCCTCAGAATTTACGAGGGACAAAATGAAGCTCCACAAATACCTGTGCAGCCGACGGCAAGAACCTAGCAATAACAATCATTAAGACAATATCCCTGGCTGTTAATTTACTTGAGTGGGTGATCGAAGCCTGATGTTGACTGCGAAAAACAAACACGATCAGTTTTTGTCCGGGCAAGTAAATGATTTCCTAAATCAACTCCTTATCAACGCTCGACTTAGTTGGTTTCGACGCAAACGATATAAAGAGATCCACAAGTTGAATCTAATTTATCACATAGCTCCAATTCAATCGAATAATGTTTGGAGGGACAACGTTCGACTGCTAAGCACTTATTTTGAGAGATTCGACAGGATCATCCTAGGGGTTGTAACTGGCGAGGGTATGGTTCCCTTTGAAAAGGTACAACATGAATTGGGAAGTCAAGAGACCAGGATCGAATGGATTGTTAAGCCCAATTGTCCCAAATTAGGCGAAATGGCTACTTTTCCTACGATGCTATCGAAGATTGCTTCAACTGATGCGAGTCACGCCACATTTTACGGTCATACGAAAGGAGTTTCCCGCCCAGGTAGTCTCGCCGTTGAGATGTGGAAAAATTCAATGTACCATGCTTGCCTTTTTGACACAGACAGAATCAAGAAGTTGCTGAGGATGTATGCTTGTGCAGGGCCATTCAAAAAGCGTGGGCAATCCGAAGACTGGCAACCCGTTCGTAAAGGGCATTTTCACTTTGCTGGGACTTTTTTTTGGTTTCGAAACGACCAAGTTTTTTCAAATCCAAAGTGGCAAGAACTTAGGTATTATCGGTACGGCGTTGAAGAATATCTCGGCAGTCTGATCGATGACAGAAATGCAGCCTGTTTATTCGGCGAATATGCGGGCAATCTCTACAGTGAAATAGAACATTCAAAATGTAGGAATTTTTTTTTTACAGCTTCAAGGTTTATTGGGCACTCGTTGAAGAACCGTCTAAGTCATTACACTGGTCACGGTAGTTCCAAAAACTGATCCAGTTTCATTATCCGTAAAGGATAAAGCTTTACAGCGATTTAGGAATTTCCGGAGGCGTTATAGATAGTAGATAGGTATCCCGGAGCAATCGCGTGGAGCACAGGCGCAAATGCTCAACTTGATGTGTGTTTGTCCGGTTGATTTCAAGCCCGAACTTGCTGGCGATTTCAGCACCAGTTTCTTCACAATGTACGATTCCCGTTGCTTTCCACGAGAAGAACTCTACCATGCTTTTCCCAATAACTGTGATCCATGTCTAACGAACGCATCAACATTGAAGTAAAGCAACGGAGTAGCGCTAGCGTTCCACTCGGTCAGCCTGTAAGAACTGCTTTTCCTTTAGAGAGAGGACGGATTTTATCCAAAGATGAAATTGGTGTCCGAACGAAAAATGGCGATTATGAGATTTCACAAGTAAAGTCTCTTTCCATTTGGCCCGATGGCTCTATTCGTTGGGGGCTGGCTGAATTTTTGTGGCTACCCTCCAATGAGTACGAGGTTGTTTTCTCTGAAGCAACCAATCTGCCCAAAGATTCGACAAAGCGTCATTTTTGGAGCCCGCAAACGAAAAATGATGGCTTGAGTCTCCTTTCATCCAACAATCTTGCTGTTCAAACATCCGTTCCAGTAAGGATTCGGCTCCGCACGAATGAAGGGCAAGAGTTTCTCGGCTGCATTGAAAAGCTAAAACCGATCGATCAGGGACCGATTCGAAATTCGTGGTCTGGCCAGGTCACCTTTAAGGATGCACTGAAGAAGTCAGCCCTCTTGGGCGAGTTGACGATTCATTCGTTTTCAGGCAGTGGACTACTAGAGTTTGAGTTCTGCATTCGCAATCCGCAAGCCATGGCTCATCCTGGGGGCAATTGGGACCTGGGGGCAAAAAGGGCTATTCTCATCGATGAACTGTCTATCGACGTTGAGTTCGCTGAAAACTCAAGTGAAGACAAGTTCTCCATGTCGCTCCAACCAGAACCAAACGGCGACAGCATTGCGGCATCCAATGAGCTTAGACTATTCCAAGCCTCGAGTGGTGGCGAAAATTGGAATAGCCGTAACCACGTCGATCAACATGGCAATGTCCCTATGGCGTTTCGTGGCTATGAAATCAATGCCGATGGAGAAAGTCACCTGGGACGACGAGCCACCCCGAAGGTTAGCATTGAAACAGGCGGAATTCGATACAGTGCAGCGTATCGAGATTTTTGGCAGAACTTCCCAAAATCTCTTCACGCAAACGGAAAGTCACTAACGATCGGGTTATTTCCGAAGGAAGCGGGCTATCCGCATGAATTGCAAGGAGGAGAGCAAAAGACTCATGCGTTTGCCCTGGAAATCGTTCCGGTCGATGAACCATCCAATATCGATTGGTATCTCGATCCGATCCATGTTTCACTGACGCCGGAAGAGTATGCCAAGGGAGAGGCATTACCCTACCTCACACCGCGCGATCCATCGAGCGATGCGCAATACGAATCTCTGGTCAATCTGGCTTTGGAGGGTGACGATACATTTGAGATCAAGCGCGAGAAAATCGACGAATATGGATGGCGTCACTTCGGAGATATCTACGGAGATCACGAAGCGGTTTTTCATCAAGGATCGGGGCCTCTGATATCCCACTACAACAATCAATACGATTGTACGGCTGGGTTCGCAAGTCAATATTTACGCACAGGCGATGTCCGATGGTTCAACCAAATGGTTGCAATGGCGGATCACGCTTGGGACATCGATACATACCATACTGACGAGGACAAACTGCTGTATAACGGAGGATTGTTTTGGCATACCTACCATTATGCAGATGCAGATACGGCAACCCACCGAAGCTATCCAAAACAATTGCGAGTGTCCCAGTCGTTCGAAGGTGGTCAAGATCTTGCCGCATTAGGAAAAACCGGCGAAAAGCTTGCCAAAAATTATGCAATCGGCGGCGGGCCAGCGGCTGCACACAACTACAGCACAGGCTGGATGGTTGCCTACTGGTTAACTGGCAAAGAACGTTATAGAACTGCAGCGATCAACGCAGCAGACTATGTCATGCGAATCGAAGATGGGCGGCTAACGCCCTTTCGTTGGTTGACGAACTCCGACACCGGATACTCGACCTGTAGCTCGGACGGGTATTATGGGCCTGGCCGGGCATCGGCAAATTCCACTTTGGCATTGTTGACTGGGCATGAGTTGACAGGCGATGAGAGATATCTTCAGCGGGCTGCGAAATTGATGCGACGGACGGTGCATCCAGAACAGAATCTGGATGCTTTGGATCTCCTCAATGCTGAGCTTCGATGGTTCTACACCATGTATTTACAAGCGCTTGGTCGATTTGTCGATTACAAAGATCTGCTTGGGCAACGGGATTCCGATTTCGAATACGGAGTCGCTTCGCTACTGCATTTTGCAAACTGGATGGCAGAGAACGAGCGTCCAACGCTGTCGTGTCCACAAGAGTTACAATACCCAACTGAGACTTGGTCGGCACAAGACATGCGCAAATGGCATGTACTCGCATGTGCGTCAAAATGGTGTGTTTCCGATGAGGATTCCGAGAGGCTTATGGCGAAAGCAGAATTTTTCTACGAACATTCTTTGAAGACTCTCGATGGGTTTGCCTCGAAGTCACTTTGCCGGCCTATCGTTCTATTGCTGAACTTTGGTTGGCAACGCGAGGCTTTGTTACAGTCACCGCGAATGGCTAACTCATCGAAGAAAATAAAGTGGCCACCCTACAAGGTCTTTATCCCTCAGCGGCAAATTGCAATATCGAGGGCAAAAAGGATTTTGATGGCGGCAGCTTTAATTTTGTCCCTTTTGGTGATCGCTGCCATTGGTTGGGTCGTTTGGGCTCTATTTCGCATTGAGTAGTCAACAATCGATGAATCCGCTACAGCAATCGCGGAATTCACCCGTTGCAAGTTCGTGTGTAAACCGTTCGTTCATTTATGAAATTTGTTTTTGTGTTAACTAATTTTGAGACCAGAAAAACGTGAGTCAAACAATCAAACTAAATTTGGGCTGTGGGCCTGTTCAGCCGAAGGGGTGGGTGAATGTTGATGGTAGCATTCGAGCAAAAATTGCCTCCAAGTTGAACTGGCTCGATAACTTGCTGGTCAAGCTTAGGCTATTTCCAGAAACGGAGTTCAACAAGGAGACGCGAGTACTCAATCTTCTTCGTCCGCTTCCCTTCCCTAACGATTCTGTTTCAGCAATCTACGCCGGTGAACTCTGGGAGCACCTCAAGCTTTCCGATGCGGTCAAACTGACAGCCGAATGTTTTCGAGTTCTTCAAGCTGGAGGTGTTATTCGACTTGTTGTCCCGGATGGAATTGACTTTTGGTCAAAATATCTCGCAATTTTCAATGAGGAAGTGAAACTGCCAATAGAAGAAAGATCTTCCACACGCCTATCGAATCACACAGCCATGTTCTTTCGAGACATTTGTACGGAACGCGTTTTGCTGAAATCTGTTGGCCATTTTCACAAATGGCAATATGACGAAATACAGCTATCAGATCAATTGAGAAAAGCAGGTTTCGTTGACGTTGCTCGATGCAAATTTCACGAAAGTCGAATTGATGATGTAGACCTCGTCGAGCGATCAGATTTTCTCATTGTTGAAGGCGTGAAGCCGGGAAAACCAAAGTAAATGTTTGTTTGTCAAGAATGTTTGAGACTCTACTCCATTCCCGAAACCTGAAACGATTTCTATGAAGTCCGAGGTTTCCATTGTCGTTCCTGTTCGCAACGATGCCATGAGGTTGGGGACTTGCTTGAACTCGATTCGATCTTATGCTCCCAACGTTGAGGTTTACGTAATCGACAATGGTTCGACAGACGGGTCAGGAGAAATGGCCGAGGGGCTTGGCGCTTCGGTAATTCTTTGCCCTGAACTTCGCGTCGGCGCGCTCCGCAATCGAGGTTGTGAGAGGTCTTCCAGTCAGTTCATCGCGTTTGTCGACTCCGATCATGAAGTAACATCCGATTGGCTTGAGAACGGTCTCCAGATTCTGTTACAGGACGACAGCACCGTTGCGGTTGGCTCGCACTACTTGGCACCTCCCTCTGGCACTTGGGTTCAGACCACCTGGGCAATCCACCGATTGCGGGGCCCCGAACGTTGCGATGTGGACTGGCTGGGAGCAGGAAACCTATTTGTTCGCCGCGATGCCTTTGAAAAAGTAGGCGGCTTTCGCGAGGATCTGATCGCGGCCGAAGATGTCGATTTGTGCCACCGTTTGAGGCAATTGGGAGGGCGGATCATTTGTGACAAACGAATTCGGAACATTCACCACGGCGAACCGAAAACACTCATCGCATTTCTCCGAAAAGAATACTGGCGCGGTAGCAGCGGCGTCAAAGCCTGGATCTCCCAGGGATTTCCAATGAGAGATTTGCCAAGCCTGCTATGGCCACTTTGGCACTTCGTCGGAGGAGTTGTGTTTGCGGCATTGGCAATAACAGCCATCATTTCGATGGAGCGAACCTGGGAGACTCTAGCTTTAACATCACTGTTGGCTTGGATACTCCCATCCGTGTTGCTTTCCGTTCGAACTTGCGTTTCGGAGAAGCGGACGAAGTGTATTCCCGCGCTGGCAGTTCTTTATTTCACGTATGGACTCGCACGGGCAGCTGCGCTGTTTAAATGAGATATAGTGCTTTGCACGTGCTTGGTGCGTAGTGCGTAGTGCGTAGTGCGTAGTGCGTAGTGCGTGGTGCGTGGTGCGGGGTGTGAGTTTGTTTTCAACAAAGCACCAAGGACATTTGCTTTAACCAAGCACTGGTCTGCACCGTTCTTCAACGAAGCACGAAGCACACTTCTTTTCGTATTCACCTCGGTTGTAGGGCGCATGCTGAGAAGTCGATTCATTACTACAGAAGCTGACTGGTCCTTTCGGGATATCGCTCGGCAGCTTTCTCAATTGGGATCTCTCTCGGTCGTATCGCAAGGCTGCTTGGCTCTCGCTTCACTGCTTATCACACGTGCTTTGTCGCCGAGCGATTGGGGTTGGGTAGCGTTCGGCTTAACCCTGCAAGGGTATCTTGTCATAATATCCTCGGGAAGCATGCGCTCCTTGGTTATCGAAAGTATTGGTAGAAATCCGCAAAGACTCCACCAAATTGGGACGGCATTTGTCATCCTTTCTAGCGGACTCAGCGTAACCCTGGCTCTAGTTTGGTGCGGTACCGCTGCGGTCCTGGGGATGGATCGATGGGTGCTGATTCCTCTTTGTATTCTTGCTTTCGGCTCAATTGCCAATGGGTTGTATCCGACCGCCCTCTTTGAAGCCAATCTCAATCCGCTTACTCCGAATCGAATTGCAAGTGTTGTCGATTTCGGATTTCTGATACTCGTTATTGCGTTGAATTTCTTCGGTGAAATTCAGATGCTTTCTATTGCAATCTTGTTTGCATGGAAGTGGGTGATGACGGCAGGATGGCAGTGGATTTGCTTCCTCCGCCGCGAAACGATGTTTTGGATAGCATCTTCAGAAGAAATCGCGGCACTTGCGAATGGCATCCCGCACCAAGCGATTTTTGGTCTGGCTTGCACGATTCCCATTTCGTCTGGCATTTTGGCATCTCAGTTGGGAGTTAGTTCGACCGAAGCAGGTTTTTTGAGTTTGGCAACGATGGTCCAGCAAGTGTACATTGTGCTAAGTGTTCAATTGCATCGCATCGTACAACCGAGAATGGTTCTCTATCAATCATCCTCTACGTCCGACGCGTTTGGTGACTCGATGATGCGATATGTATCGCTCTATCTGCTGGTGCTGGGTTTGATTGCATGGGGGTTGAGCAGTAGTGTCGTTTGGTACGTACTGCCAATCGATTATCGGCCTGTCCTTTCTTTACTACCGTGGACGATTTTGGCAGGAGGGCTAACGAGTGCTAGTTTTATGGCTAGTTTTCAACTGACGATCCTTGGGAATCAAAAATACCTATCGCCGATCGCCATCTTCGTTGCGGTCATGCACATCTGCCTCTCGATCTTCGTATTGCGATGGGAAAGCGCCGCAGCGATTGCGATCCTCGGGGCATTCTCGTCAGGTGTTTCGCTCTTGTTGTTGAACGTTGTTCTTCGAAGGCGTAAGAACTCCGCTCTCAAAGCAGCCTAGCGAAAGAGCCTGCATGAAAACAGTCTTTGTTGCTAAAGGGGTAGCCACGTTCGCCAGACCGTGGAAATTCCCTGGAGCCTCTACGTTCTGGCGAACATAGCTAAGCGTTTACAAAGCCTAGCCAGCATGAACGATCCCAAGATAGCCCCCGTTTCGACTGTTGCAATGAAATGCAAGGGTAGGCAAGATAGATTTGACTATTTGCGCATTATTGGGGTGATTCTGGTAACCGCACAGCACGTTCTTACGCTGATGTGGAAGGAAGAGGATTTATCGGAATGGGGACTTCTTGGTACCGGCATTATCGGGCAGTCAGGGGTAGCGATCTTCTGTTGGATTAGCGGCTGGCTGGCCATTCAGGATAGACGGCGGCCAATGGCATGGATGCTCCAACGACTTCGTGTGTTGTTACCCGCTTATTGGATCATCCTGTTCGTGAGTTTCGTTTTGGTGACGATCGTTAAGCAAGAAACGGTCTCGTTCTCGCAAGTGTTGTCACAGTTCTTGTGCATTGGGCAATGGACACACCCTACGACACTCGTCAACGAACCGACCTGGTTCGTGAACTTTATAGTCCTCTGTTACATCATGGTCGTTTTGTTGAAAATGTCTCCAAGGATTGAGGCTGCTGTCGCCTTGGCTTTAGTGGGTGCGTTCTGTCTCGTTCCTTTAGCGAACATTACAGCATGGTCGCTTTGGCCATGGTATCACTTCATTCCATTCTTGATCGGGATGCTCATGGCCTGTTATTTCCAAAAACCACCAAGTCTAATCCTTTTGGGAATCGCGATGGGGCTCTTTGGTATGTCGATTTTCCAATCCGTTTTTGCAACGATTGCCGTGAGTACGTTAATTGCATCCATTCCCTTGGAGCACTTGCGGGTGGCCCGAGCCAAGTGGGTTTCCGACCACACTTACACTTACTTTTTAGTGCATGGTGTTTTTCTTTCAGGTATGGTCACTTTCATGCCAGCTGCACCGATGGTAGCTACGCTGATCGCCATAGCCTCTGCCTGCATCGCCTCGGTGGGATTGCAGTTCATGCTGGATCGTATTCCGAGTCTGAATCCGAATCGAAAGCTAATTAGTGTCTAATCAAACGGCATCGGAATTCGGCGTATCAAAGTTACGATGGTTAGCTACAATCTTGCTTTCCGGCGCGATTGCATGTACTTTGCTTTTGATTTATGCCTCACTGGTGCTACTAAAGTACACTCCTCTATCTTGGGAGGAAACCCAGACGAGATGGAGAGGTATTGCGTGGCTTTCGCTCGGTATCGGTAATCGTGCGGACTGGATCGCGAATGCTCTGGTCGTGATACCGTCGGCATTTCTCTTTTCTGGTGCCGTTGACTATAGACGCAAATCGCGTTGGTCACTTTCAACAAAAAGATCGACGCATTTTGTGGAACGTAGTTTCTTATAAACCTGGTTTTTTGCTAGCGTTCAATATGCGCAATCACTTAAAAGGTCTCGCTATATGCGAATAGACATTAGCCGGGGACTTTATGTCTGTCACTGTTTATTGGTCATTCTGGCTTTTTGGACGCTGGGGTGGATCGCAATGCACCAAGAAATCTTGGGCTTATCGCAGTCCACGAAAAGGCCCGCGAGCGACTGGATACCGAATCTTGAAGTAGTAATTCCATCTTTGTTCGCAATTGGGATGTTGATTTTCGCTCCGCTACGCCCTCAACTCGGGCTTCTGGCATATATTGCAATTGGCTATGGTTTTCCAAGACAGGAATCCTATGAATTCTTCTTGCGATGGCATGTTTTGGAAGCAATATCCTTGCTTTCTATGTCCGCATTGATTGTGTCACAGTTTCTGCAACGCCGAGCTAATGTCGATTTTCAGAGCGATCCAGCACGTTTGATTCTTCGCCATCCGCTGTTTATCTTTATGACAGCATTGGTGTCCTGGATACTAATTTCCGCGTTGGCCTCCAGTCTCTACGGAGGTTATCAGCCCGTTCTCAATCATTCTCCAATTCAGATGTTAGACGGATGGTGTTTGTTCGTCGTCGCAGCATATTGCATGAGAACTGACTTAACATGGTGGTATCTGGGAATAACTTTTTCTCTAACATTATGTTTGCGGGCTGCTTTAGCACCTCGGTACATTCACCTTGAGGGCGACATGGGCGTCCTTTTATCCATGGGAATTCCATTGGCTCTGGCAACCTTAGCCGTAGCAAAAACGATACCAGCCAAGTTAGTGGCACTGGTGTTTGCAGGTATGCAGTCGTTCACGTTGTATATGACAGAAAATCGAGGCGGCCTGGTGGCTCTCGGTGCCGCTATGATTGTTCTTTGGCTTGCTAGCCGGTGGAAATGGCGATTGCTCGTTGTGATAACACCCGTCGCTCTGATCGCAGCGACTTTTTTTGTCGAATCAGGTTACTGGCATCGATTTGAAGATATATGGAACGGTGGAAGCAACCGTGGTTCGGTTGACAGTCGACTGTTAATCTATGAAGCCGGGTTGAAGATGACATATCGCAATCCTGTCTTTGGCGTAGGAATTGGCAATTTCGAACCACAAATGTCAAAATACTCTCGTAACGGAAAGTCAGATAGTCCTCACAACAATGTAATTGGAATGTTTGCAGAAACCGGTTTTCTAGGAGGACTGCTCTACGTCGCCCTGTTCGGTTGTTCAATCGGACTGTGTTTGATGCAGGCTCGGCGAAAACAAACTGAACTCATGCAATTGGTCGCCCCTGGACTTGGTGCAACACTAACTGCGTATATTGTAAGCGGCATGTTCATGACACGCCACACACTCGAATTGGCCTACCTACTGGTTGGTGGCGTAGTTGCAATCAACACCCTTCAGACAAAAGAAACGTCTTTTAGCAATCAAGTACCAGAGGAGAAAGTCAGCCCAAAAAAAGAGCAATATTAATTGGCTAAGCTAAGCATTGCATAACTACTCCATTCGTCATTGGCTGAATTCATCCCCTATAGACCAGATCCTAAAGTAAGTGCCTTGAGATCGTGATACCAAAAATGACAACTATGCATGCTCTTACCATGGACAGAATTTTTCCGGCGAGACGCGTATTTGTTGTGCTTTCGGTTGTGTGGATGATATTTACCATACTTGGTTCATGGTATCCATTCCAGTACCAGCCTCGTACAGTAGGTGATGCTTGGTTGGTTTGGATGCGATCAGGCGAAATCCACAGTGTCGTGAAAACTGATCTGGCAATAAACCTATTCCTTGGATTTCCTTTAGGATTGTTTAGCAGCCTTAGCTTTTCGAGAACATCCAAGAATAGTTCTGTTTGGCGAGGGATTTTTATTGCAGGCCTTCTCCTATGCAACGTGTTCGTGCTAGCGTTACTGGTCGAATTGGGGCAGCATTGGTTTGGAAATAGGGTGCCATCCATGTTTGATACAGCGGCACAGACTTTGGGCGGATTTTTGGGATTGTCGGTTGCATGGTTTCGCGGCGAATGGCTGATGGCGCGATTTGATTTGGTATTCTTCAACAATCGAATGAAACCAGCGGATGCCTTTCTAGACCTTTACTTTGCAGGATACATACTGTGGATGTTGTTTCCGTTCATACCCTGTGTCTCTCCGACAGAATTGAGTTCCAAGTGGCGTGGTGGGATGATTGATCTTTCTCTCGTTGCCGAATGGAATGTTGACTTTTGGCAAGCGGGCTACACGGTGCTTGTCTCCGCCACAACGGCATTTCCTATTGGATATCGTGTTGCGAGTCGTAGTTTCGTTGCCTTGACAAAAAAACCTTGGCTTAATGCGATCGCATCTTCCACCCTAGTCGTAGTGTTACTAGAGATCGCGCAGGTCTTTATCGAAACACGTTCGGCACAATTGGCAGATGCTTTTTGGTCGTGTGTGGGAACCGGGTCAGGTGTAGCTACGTTTTTTCATTTTTCGGGAACACAGCAATCGTCCTTTCTTGCGTCGTCAAGGGTTTCTCGAACGACGGGACTTTGCTCACTTGCCGCATTCACTGTTGTCTATTTGTCGATGGCATGGGCTCCTTTTGAGTGGCTGAAATCTTGGGCGGAAATCTCGCATCGCGCTAAACATTCTTGGTCTACACTATTTAGCCAACTTCTGAGTGGAAATGATTTCTACAATGCATCTAACTTGTTCCGAACAGGGATGTTGTCGGCCCCATTAGGGGCAATCAGTTTTGTGGCTTTCAATTCCTTGTTAAAAAGGCACCTTGAACTCGCATTACTGCTAGCCGCCATTTGCGTGTTAGTAGTGTGCTTGGGTGCGGAAGCAGGCCAAGTGATGTCAGTACGACACAGCCCGAGTGGTTTGGGTGCTTTTGTGAGAGTTTTGGGAGGCGTACTTGGAATGGCAGTAGCCTTTCGGATTATGCAACCCTGCAGGGTTAACGGTTGCCAGAAATGACAATTCGAATGCTTCATTTGCGAGTGGTCGCTGGTACTGGGGGTGGGCCAGAGAAAACGATCCTCAACTCGCCTCGCTTTATTCGACGCCATGGATTCGAGGCGCATGTGGTTTACCTTTGCCCACCCAATGATTCGGTGGCAAATTCACTCCAGGAACGTGCACTCGATGCGGACTGTCCTCTCACGGTCCTGCCGGATCGCGGTCCCTTCGATTGGAGTATTCTGCGTTCACTCCTGAAGATCTGTCGCGAGAAAAAGATCCAGTTGCTCCAAACACACGACTACAAATCGAATGCACTGGGACTGATCCTTCGACGTTTTCATCGTTGCTCCATGGTAAGTATGCTTCACGGTTGGACCGACATGTCCGGGAGAATGCCGCTGTATAAAAAAGTAGATCAATGGTGTTTGCCACGATACCAATCGCTGATTTGCGTTTCCAAGGATCTAGTCGAGGAATGCAAAAGACTTCGCATCCCAGATTCTAAGGTCCATCTCGTGCACAATGGAATCGATGTTGACCAATTCGAGAGAAGCCTTTCCACCGAGCAAGCGAAAAAGGAAATCGATGCACACGACCGACGATTTCTCATCGGGAGCGTAGGACGTCTCTCACCCGAAAAGGGATTTGTAGAACTCATTCGGGCTGTTCATTCCTTGCAAAGCGAGTCCATCCCTCTCGATTTGTGGATCGCAGGCGATGGTCCTCAGCGAACCGAGCTTGAGAAGCTAATCGTGGAACTAGGGTTGCAAGGTTCCGTCAAACTGTTGGGCCAGCTTAAAGACACAAAAACTTTTTACCAAGCGATGGATCTGTTCGTGCTCAATAGCATTCGCGAAGGATTACCGAATGTGCTTCTCGAAGCTATGGCACTTGGCACGCCTGTGGTCGCAACCGCTATCGCCGGTATTCCTTCGTTGGTGCTGGATGGAATGTGCGGACGGTTGATTGCTCCACAGAACGATGCTGAATTACGTAATGCCATCCGAGACGCTATCCATGAGAACGACAAGACAGCGCAGATGGCAAGTGCGGCACGAATGCGAATCGAAGAAGAGTTCTCGTTTGCTGTCCGCATGGAGAAGATCGCTCGCATCTACGAGGATTTGATCCATGGTCGCAAAGGGAAGCGGCAGACTGCTTACCCGACCAAGGTGTAAGGGCTCTTGGCTTCAATGGATCTACTTGAAGGTCCCGGAATATTCATAACCCGAAGCGTGAGCGAGGGATTTCAGCAAAAAGATTTGACCACGAATAACTCGAATTGCACGAATAGGAATACCGTAGACTCTTCATTCGCGTGATTCGTCCTATTCGTGGTTTAGAAATAGAGTATGCATCGTTGGAGCAGAGGCTCTTTGATTCATGCTTTGTTTGCATCGCAGAAATGGATGCTAACGCGTTTCGGCTGATTCAAGCAACGAGGCCTTACGTCGTGGGTTGAGAAAAGACTTCACAATTCTGATCCTGGTCGGTCGTTTCCATCCCTGAATCTAGCTTTTACCTGATTCTAGCTTCGTCGGGCATGCTATGTTAGAGATCGAAAAGCAAAATGCGATGCGGGCTCGCAATAATTGAAATCAACCAACATTCACCCGTCGCTTAAGTTACCACCGACCACTTTCCAACGATTCGCCCATGCTAACCTTTAGTTTGATCTTTACCTTATTGAGCATGACTGTTCAGGAGCGAAGCATTGTCGATGAACGACTGATTGAGGATACGGTACCTGCAGAATTGGAAAAGAGGCGAGATGTTGCTGACTTGATTTTGCGGCTTTCCGTTCTCCGAAGAAATCAATCCATCTTTGGAGAGAAGCATCCTCAATTTCAAAAAATCTTAGTGGATATCAAGTCACTGGAAGATCAATTGTCTGCCATTTTGAGCGCAGGCAAGCCACCATCACCTCCCATCGATGGTACCAAGAAGTCTGAAACGTTGCCCATGAAGGAGTCTCCCACAACTTCTGAATCTGCCACGGCAAAACCTATCGAGCGCAAACTAGCTCTCGGCCTCAAGGAACGACCTCTTTGGAAGAACTTGAATCTCCCTCTGTTGAAGCGAGAAACGCCCTATCAACTGCATCCAATGCCTCCTAGCGGATATCTCGATTCGTTCTCTCAAGTCGGTGCCTTTCCAGCACTGGGAATGCTATGGGGTTTGGAGTTGGAACCTCGAACCAACGCGCAACTCTGGATAAGCTGGAAGCAATCGGATCCAACAAAGTCGAGAACTTTGCTATGGAAATCTCCCACCCAGATAACGTCACTCGTTTTGGATCGGGAGTTCGAAACGACCGGGCGGATTTACTTGACGAGAGTGGCACCGAAAACCAAGGCCGAATCGGAATTAGTTCGCTTGGAGATCATGGTTGCAAAGGCCGAACTGGAACCACCCTTCCATCTCTTGGAATCACCAACGTTGCTTGCGACCGTGGAAGGCAATGACGGGTGTCGAATACTAGCTAGCTCGAACGGTACTATGTTCCTTGCAGGGAAGCACAAAGGAATAATCGCTTTGAATCAAAGCTTCGAATCAAAAAAACTCGCAAATGGTTTGAGCTATTTCCGCCAAGTCGATTCGAGGAATGCCGCATCGGATGGTGGCATTGCGCCTGACGAATCGATTTTTAACCCACAAGAAGTTCTTGCTGCTGACCGACTCTTCTACGACCATGTGGGTATGGTCTTATGGAACCTAGAGATTTCTGAAGGCAAAGTGCGAGCGATTCCCATCGCAGGAAAGCTATCCGACAAAAAGACAATCGAATGGAAAACGGATGGCACTCGAAATTTGCGGAGTCCATGGATGTGGGGCAATGAAGGACTTGGGAACGATCCATCCACATTTGTTGCGATCGATAAAGTTAATGGCGAGATAGTGCGTTTGAACTTGGCGAACCCCGACAAAGGAGTCGTGCCTGTTTGTCGTTCGACAGTCAGTTTGCGTTCTTTGACTTTGGACTCGAATGAGGAGCCTTTGGTGCAAGATGAAGCAGGTCAGGTTTACCATTTGCGGAGTGCACCGCCCTCAGCCTCTATCGATCTTCCCATCCGATTGAGTAAGAGTGGATTTTATGCCGATCCGGAGAAGGGAACTGTTGGAGAAGGCTTTGTTTCCTATTCCCCGAAACCCAACTTAGCCTCTCCGGATGCATGCATGGTTGATTCGCGAGAAAATAGCGTTGGTCGTTTTAAGATCGATCAATGGATTGGAATACCATCGGGTAGCGTGGAGTTTACGAAAACGGAACAGTCTATATTCCCGGAGCAGACCGTTTTTCTTCAAACGTTTACTGATATCAAAACATTGATGCGAGACGAGACTCGCATTTTGATTCATCAGGGAAGAGAATGGTACGGTTTCATCTACAAATGGAACGAATCACAGTCCGATGCGATTCTTGCAAGAGCAGAGGGCGAGCCTTTGATACCCAACCGGAGTAGCTGTAATCACTGCCACTTGCAGCCCAACAATCAGTTCATTCTTGGATTCCGACCATCGAATTTAGCCGAGTACCACCGTTACAAACCCAATGAATCCGCCCTGCAAATTCGGACATTGAGGCAAATAGGAATCCTCCCTTGAATGAAGTACAGCAGGCCCCAAATCTATGCGTAACGATAGTCGATGGCCAAAATTGAATGGTCATTCGGAACCATGGGTCGATGCGATTGCTCGCGGGCTGCGACATGAATCGCATTCATTAACATCCGTAGATTCTCATAATCGCTTGCAGGGGATTCTGCCACTGCTCCATGTTCGAAGTCCTTTCTTTGGCAGCTTTCTGGTCTCGCTTCCCTATTTGAATACAGGGGGTGTGTGGGCGGATGATCCGTCGATTGCAACACAGTTGGTCGACCAAGCGGTTGCGATGGCGGATAGGTTGAATGTAAAGCATCTTGAGTTGCGGCACGAGGTTCGATTGGATCACCCCCGTTTGACCCAAGAAAGAACCGACAAAGTGCACATGCGACTTGCGCTGCCCACAACAGCTGATCAATTGCTGGCTGGCTTCAAGAGCAAGCTGCGAAGTCAAATCAAAAAATCGGGTGAACAGGGGTTGGTCGTCCAGTTCGGAGGTGTTGCCTTGTTAGCCGAGTTTTATTCGGTATTTGCAGTCAACATGCGAGACTTGGGAACGCCCGTTTATTCCAAGCGGCTTTTCCACTCGATCCTTCAATCGTTTGGCGAGGATGCGGAGCTTTGTGTGGTTCGCAAGGATGGGCGTGCGATTGCCGCGTCGCTTTTGGTTCATTACCCGGGGCTGACCGAGGTCCCGAGCGCCAGCAGTCTGAGGAAGTTTGGGACACTCGGTGCCAACATGTGGATGTACTGGCATTTACTGCAACGTGCCATAGAGCGAGGCTCAGCCACATTTGATTTTGGGCGAAGCAGTGAAGGAAGCGGAACGTACAAGTTTAAAGAGCAATGGGGCGCCAAGCCATTCCCGGCTTGTTGGCAATACTATGTGAGGCAGGGTTCCCCGGCGGACATGCGCCCCGACTCTCCGAAAAAGAAGAAGCTTATCGAGATGTGGTCCAAACTCCCGGTCTGGGTTACCAAAATGATCGGTCCGGCGATCGTTCGTGGAATCCCTTGAACAAGCCGTTTCGCATTTTTAGACGGGCTGGGAGCCAGGCTACTACGCTGCTGGTCAGCGTAGAGCCATAGCCGTAACCAGACAATGAGCCGATGTCGATAGACGCCACCATGTTGCTTGCCAGCGTGGGGCGATGGTCAGATCTCTCACGCGACCTGGCCAGCATCCTACGTTGCCAAGCAACGCAGTGATGAACCCATTCGATCCGCGCGGCTGGTTTCGGCTAGCGTCCCACGTTGACGAGCAACGCGGTAACGACGAGCAGATTGTCATGCCCCCATAGGATGAGGCAGCCAAGCCAGGCTACTACGCTGCTGGTCAGCGTAGAGCCATAGCCGTAACCAGACAATGAGCAACGCAGTGATGAACCCATTCGATCCGCGCGGCTGGTTTCGGCTAGGGTCCCGCGTTGACGAGCCACGCGGTAACGACGAGCAGATTGTCCGAGACGCAGGCATTTCGCGTTTCGGAGATACGCGACTACGTGGTTGAACAAAGCCTTAGTGTCTAAACTGGCTGTTCTGTAATTCGATTTTACAGGGCAGCCCGCTCTCTTTCCGGTCGTTTCTCTCGACCGAATAACCTCGCCTTCTTAGCGGGGAATGGCCTCCCTTAACGACCGTTAAGGTCGCTTTGTTCACATCCACCCAAACGGCCCCCCTACAGCCCGGAGGATCCTTCTTTTTGGCGTAATCCCAAGAATCCAGGTTCTCGGTAAGGAGTTTGCTAACTTGGACCAACTAGAGACGATTCGATTGACCATTCGTCGAATTCGCTTATTCTGAAGTAGGTTATCTCAAATTCCGTTTCTACAGGGTCTTGATTTCTATGAAGAAAAATCGTCGAAAGGGCCCCACGCTTGTAATGTCGGATAATGTGGCAGAAGCGGGGCTGTCTGACGCAACTCCTGCACAGTTATCCACTGAAGGAGATGCCGTTGCCTCGAGTGCAACAGGGGGTGGGGGTGTTTCCATCGCTTCACTACCCGTAATCGCGAGCCTTTTCCTCGGTGCTGCGACGTTGGCATGGGCTTATTGGCCTACGTGGGTAAGTTTAGCCACCGTTTGGGAGCGTGAACCAGATTACAGTCACGGATGGTTCGTGATTCCGATTGCACTGTACCTTCTTTGGTCGACGAAACAATCCATGCCTGCCGCCAAGATTGGCATTCATGTTGGGGGACTGATCCTGGTGCTGTCGTTGGTAGCACTTCGTGTTTTTGGACGATGGGCTTACTTCGATTTTGTGGATGGGATCACTCTTCCTCTAACCGTCATTGGTTTTGTTTGGGTTTTGTTTGGTTCTGCATGGGCACGGTGGTCTCTCCCTGCATTGATATTTTTGTTCTTTATGATCCCTCTTCCGTTTAGAATAGAAAACGAATTGAGTCGACCGCTGCAATGGATCGCAACGAACCTCAGTACTTACACGTTGCAATTGCTTGGAAGGCCTGCGATTCCAGAAGGTACTACTATTCTTTTGGGAGATCAGACCCTTGAGGTGGAAAGAGCTTGTTCAGGGTTGCGTATTTTCTTTGGTGTCTTTGCACTGGCGTACGCGACCGCTTTTCTAGCCAAGCGTGTTTGGTGGGAACGAGTCATCCTCATCGGTGCGGCTATTCCTATTGCACTGATCGCCAACGCGACTCGGATCGTACTGACCGGGCTTTTCTACGAGTGGCTGGATGGGGAAAAAGCAAGACAGTTGGTACACGATTGGGCCGGTTACTTCATGATCGGAGTGGCTGCCAGTTTGTTTGGTTTGACATTGTTGTATTTGCGCCGCCTCGTGCCGGACGGCGAATCAGTGGATCGAGTTGCATTACGACGCGCTTAGAGTACCGCAAGTTCTTTGATAAGGATTTTTAACTATGAATCTACCAGTGCAATCCAAAGAGCTAGCTCCAGTGCAGCATAAACCTCAGGCGACTCGGGCACAATGGAGGTCTGTAGCGAGGCAGACACAGCAAAACTTACCCGCTATCGATTTGATGTTTATGTTGGGTGTTTTGAGGAAATCCTGGATGTGGATAATCCCTCTTGGCTTAGTGACGGCTGGAGTCGCCTGCGGGGTCGTTTTGTCTTTCTTCAAGCCGAGCTACGAGGCGAAATACCGACTCGAGGTGGATTTAGCCAATTACGTCATATTCAAGGATGATCGAAACTACTCGAGTGAGTTCATTGACCTGCAGAAGGCCATCATGCTGGGGAATAGCGTTTTGGATAAAGCGATCCAGGACGAGGCAATAGCCTCTATTCCGCGAGTTGCAAACGCAAAAGATCCAATCGCGTTGCTGAGGAAAGAGATCAAGGTTAGCAGCGCTGCGGGAGCGCGGCTTATCGATGTGAAGTTCACGGATACTGACCCAAAAGTCGCGGCTCGATTAGTGAACACTGTCGTGGAAGAATACCTGCGTACGAGACGGACGATGGAGCAGATCAAAACCTCGACACAGGAAAGAAACGTGATGGCTGTGCTCCAAAAAGCAGAGTCGGAAGTCGAGTCTGCAAAACAGCGAGTCCGAGAATTGAGCATGCAAGCGATCAAATCGGAAAATGTTGTGGGTGAGAAGGAATCCGGTCGTATCGATACCGCCTACTTGGATAGTCTGCGAATGCGTCGGATGGAGTTGGTAAGCCAAATCGCGATCGAGGAGTTGAGTTTTGTTGAAGCTAAATCTGCCTATGAGCAGCGAATAGGCGAGTTACCGAAAGAATCCCCAGCGCCCGAACCTGTGAGCGACAAAGATCTGGCAAACGATGTTGTGGTTTCGGCAGCGAAGAGCCAACTAGAGATTGCAAAGCGCGAAATGAGCGACCTGGTAAATTTGTCGAACATCGGAGAAAAGAATCCGGTTTACGTTCGAGCCCAAAGAAGAATTGAGACCCTCCAATCGGAATTGGAACGTATCACCGGGGTCCGGCGAATTGAACTGCTGGCGCGGGGGCAAGACTCTCAAGATAACTCGGCGGCTGGTCGCATCAACTCCATGCAAAGCAGTCTAGCCGAACTCAAAGCAAAACGAGATACGGTAGAGAATCAGATCAAAGAATACATGAGTTCGCTCAAGCAATCGAGTGCAAGTAGCATCGACTTGCAGTTTGCGGAAGCCGACCTCGAAGAATGGAACGAAATACGAGCAACGGTACACAATCGACGTATCGAACTCCAAACCGAACGAGAAGCAACCGATTCCGTTCGGGAACTAGAACGAGCGATAGCACCAAAGCTCCCAGTGGAGGATCTCCCTTACAAACAAATGGGTTTGGCCGCGATAGGTGGCATGGTATTCCCATTACTCGTTGGTGTTCTTCTAGAACTGCGAAGCAGAAAAGTCGATGACGCGAGTCAACTGGAATCTAGAAGCCAGCTTGCCGTCCTCGGCGAGATAGCGACTATCCCCGTGAGAACCCGCGGAAAGGGCGGCGAAAAAGTTACCGCTACGCGAGAATTGCGATTGTTCGAGGAGAGTGTGGATTCCTTGTCGACGACCTTGATTCTCCGAGAAACTTTGAAGGATTCTCGAGTTTTTTGTATCACAAGCGCGCTATCTGGAGAGGGCAAGACGAGTGTTGCATGCCAGTTGGCAGTCAGCATCTCGAGAGCGACAGGAAAAAGAATCCTGCTGATCGATGGCGATATGCGATCTCCCGACGTGCATCACGTGTTTGGGAGGAAAATGTCCTCTGGATTAGTGGGATATCTGAGCGGACTTTGCGATTGGCGAGAGGTAGTGGATCGAGAGTGGAGCGATAAAGTCCATTTGCTTTCCGCTGGGCATTTGAAGGGAAGCCCACATCGCCTTTTGAGTGCCGGTGGCCTAGAAAAGTTAATCAGAGAAGCACGCGAGGAGTACGATTATATCGTCATGGATACCCCTCCGGTTCTACCAGCGAGCGAAGCTCTACTGTTCGCTCGAGTTGCGGACACCTGTCTTGTATGCGCTTTGCGGGACAAGAGTCGCATCGAACAATTGATTCAAGCGTATCATCGATTGGATTCGGCTGGGGCAAAAGTGGCTGGATCCGTTCTATCTGGTGTTCCGTCACGAGAGTATGCGAATTATTACGGAGAGTACTACGCATCCAAGACGTAGCTAGCTAGGGAAATATGCATTCCCACTGAGTTTGAATAGGACCTCCGAACGCCGAGGTTCTAGACTCCGACCTTTAGAATCCTTTCGACAAACCACTCCCACATGCAACCCAAAACCGCAACCTCTCGAACTGCACGGCGTCAGGTAAACGTAAAGCTTTTGTTATTGAGCCTCGCGTTTATCATCGTTTCCGTACCCTTGGTCATGTTTGTGCATTCGCTTCAGATGAAACGAGTGTCCAAGGACTTGCTGAAGCGGATCGACGATTCCGTGGCTCAGGAAAGTTGGAAGGATGCGACCAAGTTTATCGAACGATATCTATTGTTGAATCCGACGGATGGCCAAAAAAAGGTCGTGCTGGCAGAGGTTTATGACAAGTCAGCGGTTACTTTCGGAGAAATCCAGCGATCCATTGCGCTCCACTCTGTAGCTCTTGGGGTTTGCGAAGTCGACAAATCTTTGGCCGAGAAGGCTAATGGCCTCCGAGGCACATTGACAGATCGCCTCATGCAGGTTGGACGCTTTGAAGACGCTATGGATACGATAACAAAATTGGCAGGTCCTGAACTCGATGTGCTTTTAGAAAAGAAGTTTGCATTGTGTCGTTATCGATTAGCCCTCGACAAGCGAACGGATCGACTACCAGAGGTTCTTAAGGCCGGCCTGCCAAAGTGGTTTTTGAAATTAGATGCCATGCATTGGCTGGATCTTCTCTTCAAGGCGTTGCAGGATAATCCCGCCGACAAAGAGCTAACAGTCGCAGTTGCGCAGGTATGTTTGGAGCCATCCGATCTGACAACAGGTTCCACGCTTGAGGGAGAATCGCTCGAGTCGCTTCGAGATCGAGCGATGGTCCTTGCGGACCAGTTGTTGAGCAAAGATAGGAATAGTCTCGACGCATGGATGACGCATTACGAAATCGTGTCGAAGATTGACGATGAGATTGCGGAATCAGACATACAAAAAGCCCTTTCTCTTGAGCCCGAAAACATGATCGCTGTCCGACAGGCGGGGATGCACTATCTGCGTCGATCTTCATCGAACATCGGTCGAATGGATGTATCAAAGCGCAAAGAATGGCTAGCGCTCGCGGAGCAGTACTTCACCCAAGTGAAGGAGTCGAAGAAATCTGGAGATGTTGCTTTGTACTCATCGCTCGGCACCGTATTGGCATCGCAAGATCGTTCCGACGAAGCGATTTCCGTTTGGAAAGAGGGAATTCGAGTTGCCCCCCCACCTACTGCCATACTGCATTTGCAGATGATTGCAGAAATGCTCCAGAGAAAAAAGTACACGGAAGCGAAAGAAGCACTGGTGGCCATGGATCAGTCCACTCAAAAAGAGCTTCCTGGTGTTTCGAGGAATTTTCAAAATTTGATTGTTCGGTCGGCGAAGCAGCAATGGGCATCCTACTATATGGCGGTTGGTGAATTTCTTTCTGCGACGACGATCATGGAAGAGGTCGTGTCAGGAAACCGAGATTTGGATGCACCGAATCAAGCGGAAGCGTGGGCTTTCTTGGGCGGGGCCTATGCACAGCTGGGGCAGCATGATCGTTCGGCAAACGCGTTTGAACAGGCATCCGTGTTGGTTCCAACCAACTCCCTCTACAAGCGCAACGCCGCGAGAGAATGGTTTTCGGCCCAACGATTTGGGGAATCGCTTCGGCAAACACAGTTGATCGAATCTAAGCTTGGAGTGGACTGGTTATTGATTGCAGAGTCCATTTTGGAACTCCAGAAACGCCAAAAACAGGACGCAGATCTTTGGAGGGTTTTCGATAATGCGGTTGGCCTTGTCGAGCAACGCATTTCCGAGGAGCCAGAATTAGTTCAGCGTCCATGGAGTATTGATTTGCTAAAGATCGACAGTGCCGTACTACGATCTGAACTCGCAGATAGGTCTGAACGCATTGAGCAATCGGTAGCGCAGCTTGAGAAACTATGCCAACAATTTCCCGAATCGATGGATTTACTGAGAGTTGGTTTTTCAAAAGTCGGTAGCTGGGGAGATGTGGAAGGTGCCAAACGGCTGGCGAAGCGATCGATGGAGCAATCGGACGGAAACAATGATGCAGCAATCGTCTATGCGAACTTCTTAGCCTCCACTGGCGAATCCGAGAACGCGAAAAAGCTCTTAGAGAAGAGATTGGTAGAGAATCCCAATAGCGTCGAACTACTGCAAGCGAAGGGAGAATTGGATTCAAACATCACCCAGCCAAGTGGAAATGTTGCAAATGCTTCATCCAATGGCCTAGCACGATTCCAGATGCTGAAAAATCTATGTGCATCCGCACTGGATACGCCCATCTATGGAAACACACGAGCGACCGATCCACCGGAAACGCGCGAGAAAGAAAAGGCTGCATGGAACGCGAAAATCGAATCGCTGGAAAAAGAGCTCAGGATTTCGGAGGGTGAGTCAGGAACGGAGTGGAGACTCATGAGAGCAACACGACTCCTGGCTGTCATGGCCGAGGACAAAGCGCCCAATCTGACAGAGGTTGCTGACATCGCAGGCTTCTTAGACCGTCAGCGTCCTCACTGGGCGCCTGGAAAGGTACTGCTGGCGGAAATCGCGGAACGACAAGGAAACGCTCAGCAAGCCATTAGGGAATACGTCAAGGCATTGCAATTAGGTTCACAGTCCATTCGCGTTTACGAACGCCTTGCGGCCCTGTACCTGCGTCAGGGGCTTTTGACTGACGCTAGTGCGTTGATGGATCGATTAGGTGAACGGGCTAGTAGTTCACGCAGTCTCTCCTCGATGGCATTGCAAATGAAGGATCGCAGCAACAGTGAACTAGTAGAATTAGCAGAGTCAGGGACGACTGCTCGGCCAAACGATCCCATGGCTTGGATTTGGTACTCGCAGGTTTTGGAATCTGCATCCCGCAATTTGCCAGCAACTGAACGACAAAAGAAATTACAGTTGGTGGAAGATGCTATTCAAAAGGCCAAGTCGGTCTCTGCCAAGGAAGATGCTCGGGCGATTAGTGCAGAATTTACGCTAGCAAAAACTCTCAATCAGCGGGAACGAGAAGAGAAGATCGCCCAGGAGCTTGAGCTTAACGATTCCGTCGCTCCGCTCGTCAAATGGCAAACCGCTGGCGAAATGTATCAATCCATAGGGAACATCGAAAAATCGTTGGTCGCGTACGGAAAAGCAATTTCAGCGGGGGCCAATAAACCAGAGTTAAGCAATCGCATGGCCTCGATGATGACGAGCATCGGAAAGTTAGATGATGCAATAACGCTCATGACCTCCACACTTCGGGAGCACCCCAATGATATACAGTGTCGTCGATCGCTTTCGATACTCTTGGCCACTCGTGGTTCGGACAAAGACTGGGAAGAGATAGGCAGGATGCTTGCGGGAGCGGAACAATCTACGCGACCAGACGACAAGAGATTGCGAGCTGAATTGTTGCTGGAACGTGGAAAACCAGACGATTTGCTGCAGGCACAATACATACTGGAGGGGTTAGTCGAAGACACAGCCAATAGAACAGACTCCGATCAGTTTCGACTCGCCTCCGTTTACATTCGAAATGCAAAAATTCAAGCGTTACGAGGTGAAACGAAGTTTCAAAGCAAAACATTACTTGACGCCGCTGGACGTCAACTCAAGCAGTTAACAACGGGGAATAAGGTCCCGCCAGATTATGTCTACGCCTATGCCGACTTTTTGCTTGAAAACAATCGTGTGTCAGAAGCGGAGGAACAGTCTAAGCGTTTATCCTTTATGGTACCCGATAATTTTTCCGCGATTTTCTTGCAAGCACGAATTCAGCAAGCGAACGGAAAAATGGGTGATGCGGTTTCTATCATTCGTGGCTGGCTCGAAGCGAAACGTCGTAGTTTTGCAGAATTCTCTCCTGTTCAGAAGGCCATGGTGCTTGGGCAGGCAGGTCAAGCATTATCATTTCTACGTGCGGATACCGAAGCTCAATCGTTGCTACGCGAGGCCTATGAACTGGATAGCCGAGTCGGAAACCAGTACGTGCGAAGTCTTGCGAAATCCGACGATTCGGTCGCTAGAAATGAAGCAATCCAAGCATTGGTGAAAAGGGTGAGTGAATCTTCCGCAAAGGACTCTGGGATGCTTTTGGCTTCTTTACTGTCAAGCGGACAATTTGATTCTGAGTTGGTAGAGAAAGCGGAATCGGCTTTGAAGAAGCTTCAAACCGATTCGGGTCAAGAGGAAGATCTACAGCTTGCCATGGCAGAATATTGGATATCCAAAGATAAAAATGAAGAAGCGATTGAAGCCTATCGAAAGGTCATCGCATTGCGTCCCAATGATGTTGTCGCATTGAACAATCTTGCGACACTACTGAGCGAGAAATCAGGTTATGAAAGGGAAGCCCTCGGTTACATCGATCGAGCTCTTTCCATCGCTGGCCGCCAGCCTTTGATTTTGGATACCAAGGGTGTCATTCTCTTGAATGCCAAAAAGTATGATGAAGCTATCCAAATCTTTGAAATCGCTTCTGCTGCCAACAATGATCCGCGTTTAGCGTTTCACCTTTACGTGGCGCTGGACAAAGCCGGGCGTGGGCCTGAGTCCTTGAGAGTACTTAAGGCGATCAATCTAGAGCAGTTGTCAAAAACAGTTTTGGCGCCAAGCGACCGTAATGAACTATCCAAAGTTTATCAACCTTTAAAATAACTAGTACTCTGAACCAGAACTCCGCATGATGAAAACTGCCGAATCAAACAGAACCTCCCCTTCATGGATGACTGGTACTTTTGGTGTTGTCTCTGCGATTGTGATGATCGCTTTGGGCGGTATCCTGCACGGGCACTATTCGAACCGATGGGGACAACCCGACAAGATGATGGATATTGGAGCCAAGCTGAAGCAGGTTCCGTTGTCCATAGGAGAATGGAGTTCCAACGGGGATATAGAACTATCTGAAACTACCTTGACACTTCTCGAATGCATGGGGTATTTGAATCGAGTCTATGTCAGTAAGTCGACGGGAGAATCCGTGAGAGTTGCGTTAACGTTCGGTCCAAAAGGCCCCATCGCAGTTCATACCCCGGAGATCTGCTACAGCAGTAGAAGCGTAACGGCAGGAGACAAAAGAAAATCGATTGAGAACGATTTTGACGGGAATCGAAATAGTCTCTGGGAGTTGATTTTTACCTCGAATGATGTCGAAAGATCCAAGCTGCACGTCACGTATGGTTGGAGCGATGGCGGGCCGTGGTTGGCAGCTGAAAACCCACGCTTTTGGCGTACCGACTATCTCTACAAAATCCAAACCGCGTCCGGATTAGGAAAAGGAAATGTCGCCGCAACCAACCGGTTTCTTCAGGATTTCCTGCCCGAAATTCGAAAGATAATGAAACCGAGCCGTGAATAGTGCTTGCACTTCCTAACAGCACTCCTACCATAAATCAAAGGCAATTGAGACCGGTTAATAGGGTCACAACCGACAAAACCCAAAGTAGTAGGCACATTCCATGTGCCGTCCACCCTGAATTCAGTTATCCATGATCGGACGGCACGGCGGAGCGTGCCTGCTACTTTTGTCGACTGTGACAACAGGAGATCGCGATGGGTCAGGTGTCGAATAAGCTTTTTTTTCCTTTTTTTCAAAATGATTGTTCCCTTTTTCTTTTTTGCATCGCTCTTTTTTTGATTGCTGGTGGCTGATCGGTATGGGGATTTTCAAACTGCTGGATTTGGCGATGCTTTGTAAAACAAGCCGCAAAGCCATTTGCTTTGGAGTTGGAGAAATGAATTTGAAACACAACTCGACTTTGCTTCTCTCTGTCATTCTTTTAGTTTTCTCCTGTTTCTGTCTCGCTCCTTCGGCGCAGTCTGCGATCATCTCGTCGACTATTCCGTTCCAGTCAGGTGAGCGGTTCATCAATGTGCCATTGGGAAGTGGCGTGGGTGCCAAGGTCGGGACTTTTTCGTATTCCCATGGATTTCATGACTATCAGAGTTTCAGGTTTCGTGGCTGGGTCGATTTGGCCGGAGGAGTTGTTTCGTCCTCGTCTCCAAGACTCTTGATTGCCCCCCACGGTACCTCGGTCTTGGATATATCCATCGGGAATCCCACAGTCGTCACAACGTCGTTAGCGATTCATAACATTCCGGTAGGGGGCAGCAATTCAGTCGATGAGCGTCAAAGCCTTTGGGTTCCATTTGCTGCAAACGACGGTGCGAGGGTCGAAGGTTTTATCAACAATGATCCGCTGGGTAGGATAGACGTTTGGTTCTTCAGCGACACGGAAACCGATTTGTGGTTTCCCCATAGTACGGTGACCAACACTGGAGTTGACGCAAATTTCAATCCCATACTTGTGGAGGTTCCGTATTCGGCTACCTTTGAGTTAATAACCGTGCCGGAACCTTCGGCGATCGTTGGTTTTGCATTGTTGTTTCTCTCGCTAATTTTTCTTCGTAGATTCTGTAAATCGCAACGGAGCTGTGCTTTATGACCAGATTGCTTTTCCTGCTCGGTCTACTATCGGTTCCAGCAAACATTGCCTTTGGCGATTTTATACAGGCTACGGAGCAACAAGCTGGCGTTCTAGTGAACTCCGCTAGTACCAGGGCCTTTTATCTTGGAAAACTATTTGAAACCGAAGATGCTTCAAATATCCAATCTTTCTCAGGAATATCTGCAGTTGCAGTCTTGGGTCAAGGACCGAACGTACAGCTCTTTGCGGGTGCTCAGTCAGGTGCAACTGGCGTGGATGCAGCTATATCGAATGGTAGCCTCCTCTACACCGGCATTACCTTCACGACGACAAACTCGACTAGCCCGGCGACTTACGCCGCGGGAGGTTCGAACGGGATACCATTGAATGTGAATACGGGGACATCGCTTCGAAGTATGCTTGGCAGTAATGCTGGACTCGATTTCTGGCTGGTAGAGAATAACCCATCCTCTTTCACTGCCCCATCAGGCAGCACGGGCTTCGGCGGGAATATCACTCCAAACAATTATACGATTCGTTTGCAATTTACGGCCGTCCCAGAGCCATCTTCCCTGGCTCTCGTTGTTCTATCCGCGGCTGCCGCTGCAGGTTTTGCTCGTAGACGCGTATTTGGAACCAAACGAACCATCGAGTCCTGAGCGCGACGAGCCGTGTTCCTTTTGGGGTTCCAACTCTCTTCTAAAATTCAGCTTGGCATATCCGATAAAAGTAGCAGCGACGTTCCATCGTGCCGTCCGCTGACGGAGATTTGCTGGGATTCTAGGTGGACGGCACATGGAATGTGCCTACTACTTTGACTTTTGTCGGCTCTATCCAACTTCTGTTGACACCAAGTGCCATGCTCACACCAAGTGCCACGCACCAAAGATTACGACATAAATTCCTAGTAGTAGGTTTGTCGTACTATGAGCCGCAATGCATTCCCAGAGGTTCTTGGTGCGGATGTAGAGTACGGTAATGAGCGAAAACCAAAGTGCGGCGGCTATCAACTCCCCAGGATGCATCAGCATCGGCACGATCGTCCCCGCGACCGCCGAACTTTTTGTGACCATTCCGATCGGATATTTCCACCATTTTTCGGTTGCCATGTATCGCATCAGGAACCCGCGTAGAAAATACTCTTCCATGATCGGCACCACCAGGGCCAAGCCCGTTCCGCGGACGACCAAATACAACGTAATCCCAACGGTAGAGCCGGCCAATTGAATGAACGGATTAAATGCCGACCGGGTCTGTGCCCCGAAGTAGCGATCCAGCCCAAACTGCTGGAGTAAAGGGACCAGATAAGTACGCTCCAGTTCAAGATGGCAAACGCCAATCCAAATCGCGGCTCCGAGAACTCCGATCGATACTCCTTGTAAACCGATAGGTCTGACCATCGGTTTGTACAACGGCCATGCGAGCCGCAGCGCAGCCACGGTTGCAAAAAGCTTGAAGCCATAGATCCACGGGTAGAATCGATAGTTGCCCGAGTCTGGATCCGTCGGCTCAAAACTTCCGATGAGCATGTAGAGAAACATTGGAAGAACGAATGCCAGCCAACGGTGATTTAATAGTGTTTCTTGCCAAATTCGGAGAACGCTTGAAGCCAATCTGCTTTCCATTTTCAACTATCTTTTCTTTTGCTCTGTTTGCCATGAAAAAGATTGCATAGGGCTTCGAATGATAAGCTCAATTACCGATCGAAAGGAAAGTCAAAATGGCGGATTCATGTGAATTTCTTGTATTCGGACAGAGCCGATAGACACCGCCGCCAAAGTCGCAGCAACGCTCCGCCGTGCTGTCCGCTCTCCGACATTTACCGGAATTCTGGGTGGACGGCGCATGGAATGTGCCTACTACTTTGGCTTTTGTCGGCTTTGTCTATTTGCTAGACTTCCTGGTTGAAGAGTATCCAGCCATTGGCATGCTTGCGGAACTGCGGTTGGCCTCGTTCTTTCTTTTTCTAGTGAGTCTGCAATAATGGTCGTCGCCTTATCGCCAAAACCCACACTACACGATACTTATATTCTCGGTCGACTCGGTGTATGGATCGCTAGTCGAGTCGACTACTTATTAGGGAGATAGTGCAAGATGGTCGTACGTAAGATCAGACTCGGTTGTGAACAACTGGAACGAAGAGAATTGCTCGCTTCCAATTTATTGCAGATCATGCCAGAAATATCGGACTATGATTCGCTGTTGGTACAGTTTCGCGATACGAACGCTGCAAATGCATCGATCGGCCAGTCCATTGCGGGGACGCGAATTGACTCGCAATTGACAACCGATGGTTGGTACTCCGTGTCTGTTCCCACCGGAACGTCGATGCAGCAAGCGCTCGCTTTCTGGCAGAGTCATCCTAACGTTGCGATCGTGACCCCCGATTTTGAGTTGACCACACAATCGATTCCAAATGATCCGTCGTTTGGATCGCTATGGGGACTGAGCAACAACGGATCGCAAGGTGGATTGCTCAATGCCGATATCAATATAGAACCAGCGTGGGCGTTGGGTACTGCAACGAGTATCGTGACAGCCGTGATCGATACGGGAGTTGACTACACACACCCAGATCTAGCATCCAACATATGGACCAATACCGACGAGGTTGCCGGGAATGGTATTGATGACGATGGAAATGGGTTTGTCGATGATGTTCGAGGTTGGGACTTTGTGAACAATGATAGTGACCCGATGGACGACAATGGACATGGAACACATGTCGCGGGAACGATCGGCGCAGTCGGCAACAATGGAATCGGTGTGACAGGCGTTGCATGGACGGCATCGATCATGCCTCTCAAATTTTTAGATCAATCGGGATCGGGCTCACTCACCGATGCAATCAAGGCAATTCAATACGCTCGCGTGAATGGGGCTAAAATCATCAACGCAAGCTGGGGCGGAGGAGGCTTCTCCTCCGCGCTCCAATCGGCCATATCACAATTCATTACCAGCGGCGGATTATTCGTTGCTGCTGCAGGGAACGAAGCGACGAACAACGATGTGACTCCATCCTATCCGGCCAATTACCAAGGAGTTATCTCTGTTGGAGCATCAACGCGTACCGATACGCGTGCAAGCTTCTCCAACTACGGTACAAGCGTTGACGTATTTGCACCTGGGCAATCCATATTGAGTACGTTGCCTGGAAACCGGTACGGGAGCTTGAGTGGCACGTCCATGGCTACACCACAAGTAGCGGGCGCGTTGGCTCTGCTTTGGGGACAGAATCCAACATTATCTGCTACGACAATTTCCCAAGCGTTGATCAATAGCACGGACAATGTTCTGCGAGCTTCAAACTCTACGCATGGTCGTATCAATGTTGGAGCTGCCGCTACAGCGCTCAGAGCAAGCAATCCCACGACCCCACCAACAACGCCTCCGCCGACAACACCCGTTTCACGATCGTTCGGCATTCAAGGAAACTTTGCAATTGCGGACGCCACCGCAGCCGGAGCGAGCGTTCAACGATTCACCATTAACGTGAACGAAAACATTCGCATTCAGGATCTCGACGTGCAGCTTCAGATCCAGCATACCTATGCCAGCGATCTAGTGATCCGACTCATCGCACCAAACGGCACCACACAAACTCTTATTCAGCGCCGAGGTGGCTCTACTCGAAACATTCAAACCACGTTATCCGACGAAGCGACAGGACGGCTGAACAACTGGAGTTCTATACGAGGAACTCTAAGAGCCGAGGGTAGTCTCGCGGTGTTCGACGGAATGAATGCTCGCGGACAATGGACCATTGAGATTCTCGATGCCGCCAGGGGAGACGTTGGGACTCTGCAGATTGCAAGACTGCTAATCACTGGTACGCCTTTGCCGTCGAGTTTGAACAACGCTAGGAGTTCGTCGGCTACGAGCGTCGTTATTGAACCGGTTCGTTTCCGACAATCGTCTGCAGTTATTCCGCCGATGAATTGGTTCAACGGACGCGGAGGAGTTCTCGTACAATCTAGCACGGATGACTCTCGAACGAATTGCCAGCCGACGGAGAACGCACAAAGCAACGAAGCTCTTTCCTTGCTGGATCAAGTCCTGGCACGATTCCGCTTCTAGGCTTTGTTTCTAACCACGTAGTCGCGTCTCGGAGAGACGCAGCTACGTGAAGAGGTAAGAATCCAGCCGATCGGGCAGAGAAACCTTAGACAAACTCGCTGATCATCCCCAATTCGGTGACCTTCATCGAATCGAGCACCAATAAGAGCTCGTCGCTTTTCTGAATAAGTCCTTTTAGGACATGTTGATTCGAGAGTTTGAAATTGGCAGGCAAGGGCTGAAGGTCTTTGGCTGGGATCGTTTCGACATCCTCTAGTTTGTCGACTGCGATTGCAACGCGACCATTGGTTGACTTCAGAACAACATAGCCTAGCGTTTTGTCCTTCGGAAGATGCGATTGAATACCTAGCATCTTACCCAGCGCCAAGACGGTGAGAACTTCGCCTCTCAGGTTGATAACACCAGCTACCGCTTCATAATCTACCGGAACACGGCAGAGACTAGCATGGCAATTGATTTCCTGAATATCGTTTATGTCGAGTCCGAACGAAGTGTCTTCGATCTTGAACGTCATCAACTCAAACGGCTTATTCATCTCTATTCTCCTAGTACCGAACTGTAAGGCTGATTGATTCGTTTCCCTGCAAGAAGTTGTTTTTGAATTGAAAAAATCAACTTGTCGCGATCTAGCTTCACTTGCCAATCATCGATACCGACTTCTCGCCCCCGTCGTTGTGACGCTTCCGTATGCAAGCTCGTAATGGCTACAATCGGCATGTCTTGCAAACGTGGGTTGGATCGAACTTTCAAAGCAAGCTCAAATCCATCTAGATTCGGCATCTCGATATCCGTCAAAAGCAAATCAACTTTGTTTTTTGGGTCGGAAATGTAGTCCCACGCTTGTTGCCCATCTTCCGTGATGCAGACTTTCAAACCAGCCAGTTCCAAATATTTGCGTACTTGATTTCGGAAGAAAGGTGTGTCCTCTGCGAGCAGAACAGTGAATTTCGTCCAGTCAGTGACAATATCCGACAAATCGATCGTTTGAGACGTTTGCCAGCTATTTGAATTGGAAGAACTACTCCAATGCGTTTTGTTCGGATCCTGGTTTGTTATTGGGATCAACTGTTGATCGGCAAACGCATAGACATCTAGCAACTCGACGACCATTTCGTCCACCAGGACAGTGCCACAAATCGCGCGATGGATGGATTCCTTCAGCGAGACTTGTGTGGAAATCTCCCGGATATCAATAATCTCGGGGACGACGAGTCCTACTTCTTTGTCTCGAATCGAAAAGACAGTCACGTAGCAAAAATCTTGTTTCGTTCGTCGAATGCGTTGCAGGATGCCAGGCTCAAGTTCCAAGATCTGCAGTTGCTCACCTCGATAGGCCATTATCAACCTATCCGCTGAATTCTGAATTTTGGATGGATCAACACGTTCGATCCTTTGCAGCACCATGCGAGGTATTGCGGCCAGGTTTCCATTCGTTCGACGGATCAAGACTGCTGCTTGCGATTCATTCCGTTTCACGTCGATTTTAATGGTCTCGTCGGGAACTGGAACCACTTTGACCCCTAGCTTTGCCGTCTCCGCAATACCTTGCATTCCTAGAATGTATGCGACGTTCCCGTCCCCCAGTACTGCGACCCCTTCCAGATATCCACACTGCCCCAGGTGATTCCCAATCGGCTTCACAACCACGTGCTCAGGATCGCATACTTGCTCTACGGCTAGTCCAAATTGAAAGATACCGGTTTCAATCACGACTACTTTATTGATGTTCTGCCGACGTTCCGAAGTCCTGCAACCTGGAGGGAGGCATTCTCGCAATCGTAATAATGGCAACAATCCACCTCGCCATCGGACCATTTCCGAATCGTTGATCTTCTCAAGTCGTTCGTTCTTGTCGGCTGGGGTCAGGCTGATAAACTCGATCACCGACGCTTCAGGAATCGCGAACCTGAAGTCATCCTGCAGAACGATCCATGAGGGGATAATCGCTAAGGTAAGTGGAAGAGTAATATGCACTTTGGCGCCTTTGCCAGTGTCGCTTTCCACATCAACCGTTCCTCCGATGCGCTCGATGTTTGTTCGCACAACGTCCATTCCGACACCCCGCCCGCTGACATCGCTAATAGTGTCAGCGGTTGAGAAGCCGGGTTTGAAGATGAGATTGACGATTTCTCGGTCCGACATTCTGTGAGCAGTATCCGCGGGTACTAAACCTCTTTCGATCGCTTTTTGGAGAACACGATCACGATTCACGCCCGCCCCATCATCTTCAATGATAATTCTAACCTTGCCACCCTCATGAAAAGCCTTCAATTGCAGCGTTCCTTCGGCTGGCTTTCCAATGGCTTTTCGCTTCTCTGGGATTTCAATTCCATGATCTAGGGAATTGCGCAGTAGGTGCGTCAGTGGATCGGATAGTGCTTCAAGAATGGTTTTGTCCAGTTCGACATCCCCTCCTTCAATGAGCAATCGGCAACGTTTGTGCAGCTTTTGATTGAGATCTCGCACGAGGCGGGGAAATCGATTGAAAAGTATGGACACTTGTTGCATGCGAGCACTCATAATCGAGTCTTGCATGGCCGTCGTTACTTGATCAATGCGTGAGCCGATTGCTGCAAAGCTGGACAGTTTGGAGGCATGGATCATTCGCATCAACTGATTGCGGGACAATACAAGTTCGCCTGCCAAAGTCACTAGTTCTTCGAGAACCGAGACGGGCACTCGTATGGTGGAGTCATGCGTGGTGGCTTTTGGGCCAGGAGAAATCGTTGCAGCGGGTAAACTATTTAACGGAGTGCTAGCTTCTTCTTTTGAGGGTCCCTCAACAGCAGAGTCTAACTTGATTAGCGTGACTGCACTTTGACTATGTGTGACAGTCCTGTCAGGGAGTGGAGTCGGCTGGATCGACGGCGATTGTGTTTCTTCGTCGGTAGTCCGTCCAAATGTTGTCTTTATTGCATCGATGACATCGGGAACGGAACGTTTGTTGGCCTCAACGCTGAATCGTGAGGGATCTTCGAAGTCCTGGCTTAATAGCTTTGAGTTTGAAGCAATGTCTTGAGTCGACTTTTCAATGCGTGCAACAACATCGGATGTTGTATCCACGGAGTTCGACAAATCACTAGTACTATCTGTAGTTTGAGACGCTTTCCATCGCTTTAACTCAACGACGAATGGTTGAACGTCAATCGCCATCCCCGGTGTCTCCAGCAAGCTTTTGAGAACATCGTTGGTTCGAAGCATTGCATCGATTCCCTCGGAGTTAAGCCGAAGCTCCTTTTGCCGAACAAGATCAAGAATCGTTTCAAACTCATGAGCCAGAGCCTGAACTAAATCGTATCCAAGGAAGCCTGCCGTCCCCTTCACGGAATGGACTGCACGGAAAACCTCATTGATCAGAGAGTCATTCGTGGACTGTTCCATCGCCAGCAGATTCTGATCAACTTGATTAAGTCCTGCCATCGCTTCGATCGTGAACTCTGCCAATAGTTCTGGATCTTCTTGAATTTTAAGGAACTCGCTCATCTTGTTTCATCTCGTATTCTGAAACGGAATTCAGTGGTTTTGAATTGATTGTTTTCTTGAAGCGCGAAAGCCATCCAATCGCCACAGACCATTCAACGGTCAAGTCTGCGCACAGTTTGATATCGGGCTAGCAGAAGTTCCCTAGAATTGGGCAACCTTAACCGAAATTAGTTGGTTTATGACGTGCGGGAATTTTTCCGCAAAAACCAACCTTCAGTCGTTTGACAATTCTGATGTTTGAGCAAAGGTTTTCGGTTCACACAACAAGCTTTCGAACGGTTTTGAACGATCGCGAGATTTTCAACTTCAGCCATCGAAGGTAAGTCAAATTTACAATCTCTGCGAAACGCCCAGTTAAATGACACAAAGTAATGAAGAGCAGTTCAGTCCAGAAGTAGTCGCAAGTCTAACCAACACATTGGATTCCGTGATGGACAAAACGATCAGCGCAATCGATCGTGTGAACGATCAAATCCGCGTTCTTGCTTTGAACGCACGCATTGAGGCAGCCCGAGCTGGCGACGCGGGTAAGGCGTTCAATATTGTGGCGATGGAGATCGCAGGACTGTCCAACACATCAACGACCGTTGTTGCCAATCTGAAACGACGATCTCGAAAAACACTATCGCGAATCTCGAAGATTAGTGAATCGATGTCGGCATCCTTCAAGGGTGTTCGCCTAAGCGATCTAGCACGAATGAACATTGATCTAGTCGATCGTTGTTTGTATGAACGTTCGTGCGACGTACGCTGGTGGGCCACGGACGCGAGCGTCGTCGATGCACTCACGGAAAAGTCTGCAAAGACTGCAGACTTCGCAACACAACGTTTGCGAACCATCCTCGATTCCTATACGGTCTACAGCGATTTACTAGTTTGCAACTCCAATGGCCAAGTTGTAGCAAATGGCCGTCCTGACATGTTCCGTTCTGTAGGAACGGATGTATCCGGTACCACTTGGTTCCAAACCGCGTTGCAAACCCGAACTGGACGCGACTACGGCTTTCAAACGGTCCATCAATCGGCCTGTGTTAACAACCGACCGTCCGTTGTCTTCTCAGCGGCAATTCGCGAGGGTGGGCTTGTCGATGGCCGTGTTTTGGGTGTGCTCGGGATCGTGTTCAATTGGGAAACTTTTGCAAATGATATCGTACGCAATGTGGCTCTGAGCGATGAGGAAAAGGGAACAACGCGTGTCTGTATCTTAGACTCGTCGGGCCACGTGCTAGCCGATACTTCGGATCGCATGCTCAAGGATTCGATTGATTTTTCCGGTCGTAACCGACTCTTTTCAGGAAAAGCCGGGCACTTAGTAGCAGAAGTGGGTGGAACCAGCTGCTACATCGGCCACGCAAGCTCCGCGGGGTTCGAAACATATGCATGTGGCTGGCACGCCGTGTTGATCCAAGAAGTAGCCGTAGCAAAATCTCCAGACAGCGACGATACTCGCCGAAGCACAACTCGCCGAAGTACAAATCGCCGAACTACGACACGACGAAAACGACGACTTTCAACAAAAGTTAGCTAGGGACAGCACGAAAAGATTATGCTACTTTGGGCAAAGCTTTTGCTTTGGGGATGCATAGTAGTGATTCCAGCAGGAGTGCAGCTAACATCACGATGACAAACCATCGCCAGATTTCTTGCACTAAACTAGAATCAGCAGAAGTGGCTTCGACTCGATACCAACGCAAATTTCCAAAGGATGTCACCAAGCCTTCGTTCGGAACCAAACGAGCATCGTCCTCCGAACTTGGTCGATTCTGTGCGATCGTTTGTTCTCCCGAAGCAAAGACTCCAGCTTGCTCACCATATCGATTCGAGAGAGGTAACGAATCCCCCATCAACGGTGTCGCATCTCGAAGTAGCGGCAAAGACTCCTCGGCAACAAATCGATTCTTTGCATTGCCAACCCTAGCGGAGCCTTCTCCAAGCAACCGCTGGACCATGATGTAGAGCGCAATGCCATCCTTTGCAAATGTAGAGTCTCCCAAATCCGATGTGGTACACAACGCATGAACGGAACCGGTCGCGTTCTCTTCCAACGAATCAGAACGAATCAACAACGGTATGCCGCCTCGAATCGAAGCAAGATCGGTACCTTCGCTTTCCATCTGACAAATCCTAGCGACACCCAGTTCACCCAGAGGCAAGGACGAACCGCTCAGCGTGTTTCCCAGCAATTGCGAATCGTTTCTCCATTGTTCGACACGAGCAAGCGGACTAGTAGAATCAGTAGCAACTGCTACTGTGTTGCCAGCCCCATCGTTACTGGCCCCTTCGTCTGTTGCTTTCCATCCCTTCCATCGCATGCCGAATGCTTCGTTATCGTTCGGATTCTCGGGAGGCAAAAAAAGCAGTTGCCCCCCAGCATTCACAAACTTCTTTAGTTCGGGCAACGCAGTGAGATCGGGCAGTTGATCGTGCCATAGAACCAGTGACACCTGACTCCAATCGACTGTATCGATTTGATTGAGCGAAATCGTCTCGATGCTGCATTCCATACTCGGATCCGAAGGGATCGATGCACACAACGCCATTGCATCGACACGGGCAGCGTTATCACTGACGACCAGCGTTCTGCGAGGTGAAGGTGGCTCATACGCAAAGTAAGCGACATTGTCTGCCAAATTGCTGTCCGCTGGAATCCGAAGCGATCCCCAACCCGCTTTGCTCTTCGTCTCCTCGTCCGCAACGACTATCGCAGCACTACCCTTTGCATTAGCAATCGGAACACGAAAGCCTTTGAGTTCACCATTTCCATTGGCCAATTCTATTTGCACAACCGATCTAGCATCTCCCACCTGGACCTCCACTGGAATCTGCTCTACCGTTTCCGATCGAGGGCCTGCAAACTGGACCACGCGAAAGCTAAGAGATAGCTCATCTCCATTCTCGCCGCGAACTTGTTTCGCTTCCATCAATTCGATCGAACGATTTCCATCCAACGTACTAAGATCCAAAATCTGGAACCGCACATCCGAATTCAATCGCAGAAAGGATTCACGCACTGCGTTCCATGCACCGTCGTTAGAACGCCAATCGCTTTCGCGCAGATCGGAACAAATCCAAACCGTAGCTCGCGCAGCGCTATTCTGTTCTATGTACTCTCGTACTCGATCCAACATCGCGGGAATGTTGCTCGTCAAATGATTCTGACTTACGTTTGGATCACCAACAATTGCTTCGCTCGACGTGAACTCGATTGGCTTTTCTTGACCTGTTCCGAAAACAACAACCTTTTGGCTACTCGCTGCGGAAGTCCATTCGGCAAAACGCTGGATCCCAATTTGAAGTTTGGTCTGACCGGACTCGGAGATCGTTTGTTGCATACTGGGTGAACGATCCACGACGAGGATCATCAACTGATCGGTATCCCCTGCCAACCAACCTGTGATACCGCTGGCGAGAGGCCTTGCAGTGAAGAACACCAGCGCCGCGAGCGCCAAAGCTCGCATTGCCAAGACCAGCCATTGCCTCAGTTTGCTATAACCGCTGGCCATCTTCGTCGCAGCCAACAAGAATCGCATCGCGGCCCACGGAACGGTTTGATACCGGCGCATGTGGACCAGATGGATAATGATCGGGACCGCCAGCAACGGCAGCGCGAACAACAGCCAAGGCTGAAGAAACGTCATCGAACACCTCGAGAGCGAGTCCGTCCAATCAGGCAGCGCATCAATGGTTGTTCATACGATTCTTGCGTCACGACTCGATGATAATCTACACCTGTCTCGATCGTGAGTTTGCGCATCGCTTCTAAGTACTCTTGCAATGCGCGATGATAACGGTCCGTGATATCGGTAGGATCGGCAAAAATAGATGGTCCTCCTTCCATATCGATGAACCGGACAGGTCGTTGAAATTCGAACGCCAGCTCTTGGGCATCGAGCAGGTGAAAAGCCACGACATCATGTTTTCGAAAACGCAGATGCTCAAAACAAGATCGCAATTCATCCGGATCCGAAAAGAAATCAGAGATTACTACGACCAATGCTCGCTGACGCACCGTCTCCGCCACCTCATGCAATATAGCGGGTAACTGCGTCTCCCCTTTCGGTTTCGCATTCTCCAACGTATCCAAGATCACCTTCAAATGGGCTGGCGATCGCCGTGGCGGAATGTTCTGAATCACTTTGTCCGCCGCGCAAGCGACACCGACCGCATCGCCCTGTTGCGTTGCTAAGTAAGCTAGAGTTCCAGCTATGCTTCGCGCATACTCGATCTTGGGTGTATTGCCTTTCGAAGCAAAGGCCATCGAACCACTAGTGTCCATGATGACGCAACAACGCAAATTGGTATCTGCCTCAAACTCCTTGACATAATAGCGATCCGTGCGACCGTACGCTCTCCAATCGAGTCTTCGCAGGTCATCGCCCGGTACATACTTGCGGTACTCCGCGAACTCCACACTGGATCCACGATGGGGAGATGCATGTTTGCCTGAAACGTTCCCTTGCATGGCGAATCTCGCATGCAACGGTATGGCGGACAAACGTGACAACACTTGAGGATCTAGGAACGAACGTGTGACAGGAAACATGCCGCGACTTATTCCATTTCGTCCACGAGTCGCTGCACGATCTGCTTGGCACTAACCCCTTCTGCTTGCGCCGCGAAGGTTGTGATGATGCGGTGCACCAAGACTGACTTCGCAACCGACTGCAGGTCTTCCAGACGGACCATGTAACTCCCCTGAAGGGCTGCACGACTCTTCGCTCCGAGAATCAAATTCTGTACCGCTCTCGGTCCAGCTCCCCAACTCACATATGGCTTCATCCATGTCGGTGCCGTGGTCCCCTGGGGACGTGTCTTGCGAACAAGCTTGGCGGCATAGTCATAGATGTGATCAGGAACAGGAACACGTCGCACGAGCCGCTGATAGTCCATGATCTCTTGGCCTGTCATCACCGACGATAGTTGAAAAGCGTCGTCGCCAGTCGTGGTACGGGCGATTTGAATTTCTTCTTCTTCGTTCGGGTAATCAAGCTCGACCAAAAACATGAATCGATCGAGCTGCGCTTCTGGTAGTGGATACGTTCCTTCTTGCTCGACGGGGATTTGTGTGGCTAAAACCATAAACGGCGAAGTGAGTTCAAAAGTCTTACCAAGCACCGTTACTCGTTGCTCTTGCATCGCTTCGAGAAGAGCCGCTTGTGTCTTTGGTGGGGCACGATTGATCTCGTCGGCTAAAATGATATTCGCAAAGATCGGTCCTTTGATGAACTGAAATTCGCGTCTTCCTTCCGCAGTCTCTTGGAGGATATCTGTACCGGTGATGTCCATCGGCATGAGGTCTGGTGTGAATTGGATTCGACTGAATCCAAGCGACATCGTTTCAGCAATTTTGCTAACAAGCAACGTCTTGGCCAAGCCAGGTACACCCATGAGCAACGCGTGGCGGCGAGCAAACAAGCAAATCGCCAACTGCTCGATCGTATCTTTCTGTCCAACAATCACGCGTCCTAGTTCCTTGGAGAACCGTCCATAGGAATCGCGGAGACGATCGATATGCTGGACGTCGTCATCAGAAAGGTTGGCAGCTACGGGCGTATTGGTATTCGTCACGGTCGACATGAATCAGGCTCGGCCCTTCGATAGGTGGGAAATCGAAAAAAGACATGCAAAAGTGGTTTGGACACTGTTCAATTAGTGTAGTCCATTTCACTCGATATGCTACGTCGTGCGCACGATCGACCATTCGAATGAAAGGGTTTGCGCTACGACTCGGCGGATAAAGAGACGCTCCCGCATCCGTTAATCCCGAAAAAAGCCTCTTGAAATCTGCAAACGAGGCGAAAAGAACTGCTTGGCCGCGCGAGTCTCGGAAGAGGCTCGCCTTCATGCTGTAGAGCCTGATTTTGCCTAATTTCAGTTTCCGAACATGCAGCCGCTGGCGCAAGCAGAGCGTCCGCAGTTCTCTGCTTCGCGGGAGGACGATTTGCTTCCACCCTGCACGACAGGCGCACCGATAACGCTCAATAGTTTGGACATATCGCGAGAGCCGCAATCAGGGCACTCGGGTTTTGAGTCCGCACGTGGCACGAAGACTTCCACTTGCTTCTTGCATTTCTTGCAGTCGTATTCGTAGATCGGCATCGGTAACAACTCCAGACTTTTGGGGAACGAATCGGTTTAGAGAACACCTTTGCTGCTAGGCACGCCGCTTTGACGTGGATCGATTTCGCTCGCGATGCGAATCGCCCTAGCCGTCGCCTTGAAAATGCCTTCAGCAATGTGGTGCGTATTTCGTCCATAGTGCAACAAAACATGCAAATTGCAAACTGCATTTGCGGCAAACGATTGCCAGAAATCTTCGACCAACTCACTATCGAACTCACCGATCTTCGGCGATGGCATCGGTGCATTGAACACCACAAACGTTCGACCACTAAAGTCGACGGCGCTCGTTACCAACGTTTCTTCCATCGGCAATACCATGTGACCATATCGCCGAATCCCATGCTTGTCACCTAAGCATTCCCGAAAGGCTTGCCCAAGGCAAATTCCGACGTCTTCTGTCGTATGATGACTGTCCACTTGGAGATCGCCTACGGCATGGATCTCCAAATCGACCAGTGCATGCTTGGCGAACAGTACGAGCATATGATCCAAAAACCCTACACCCGTGTGGATCGAGTTTTTACCTGAGCCATCTAACTGCAAGGCTAATTCAATGGAGGTCTCAGCCGTTTTGCGAGAAATTTTAGCCGTTCGGTTGGTCATGAATGAGTGTCTCGTTACTGAGCTTTGGACTATACGTCAAGGTTTCGAACTTCAAGGGCATGTTTCTCGATAAATTCTCGTCGCGGTTCGACTTTATCGCCCATCAAGACGCGAAACATCTCGTCTGCCGCAGCAGCATCAGACAAAAGCACCTTTACCATCGTTCTGCACGATGGGTTCAAGGTAGTGTCCCGCAATTCTTCGGCATTCATTTCACCCAACCCCTTGAACCGCGTGATCGACAGCCCCTTGCGACCGGACTCTCGGATCGTTGGCAGAAGTTGACGGAGGTCGTCAAGACCCGTTGGTGCTTCGTCTCGGATCACTTGGAATCGTGAATCCGTCGCCCCTGTTCGTTCTTTCGGAATCAAGTCTTCGATCGTGAAACCGAACTCGGCAAGCTCTTTGAGCCCTGTGTTGATGGTACGCACTTCAAACAATTCAGTGATGTGCGCAACAGCGGCCTTTTCTTCGCTATCTTTCTTGGGATCACTACCTATCTTCCCTTCAGTTGAAGCGGCTCTCTGCGCTTCGGTTGAACCGGTTCCGGAAGGCATCGGAGCTTCATCGATCTGCACCTTTCGACTGGCCATAAATTCGTCCAGTTTGTCGCGAGTCACAAACCAATGATCTTCAATCCCCATATCCAAATGGAACACGGGTAGCCGTCCTGTTTCCACTTCCATCCGCTCGGAATGAACACGCAATGAAATACCACGTCGCTCCAAATTAAGGAGTGCATCTTCCATCGTAGAGAGAGTGGTGCAAAGCTTTCGCATTTGCTCCCCTTCAAATTTGCGTCCGCGATCATCGATGAATTGACTGTCCGAGAGCCCTTTCTCTTGAAGCTGGTGTTTCATTTCCTCTTCGGACTGGACGTAGTACTTTTCTTTTTTCCCTCGCACGACACGAAACAATGGAGGCTGCGCCAAGTAGACGTGTCCACCTGCGACCAACTGGTACATCTGCCGGTAGAAGAAGCAGAGAAGCAATGTTCGAATGTGAGAACCATCGATGTCAGCGTCAGTCATAATGATGATTCGATTGTAGCGGCGTTTCGCAATGTCTTGGTCTGCACCGATACCGCTACCGATAGCTTGGATCATCGACATGACTTCTTCGTTCGCCAAAACTTTATCTTCGCGACTCTTGTAAGCATTGATGATCTTTCCACGCAAAGGCAAAATCGCCTGCGTATCGCGGAATCGGCCACCTTCGGCACTACCACCTGCCGAATCACCTTCGACGAGGTAGAGCTCGCACTCTTCCATTTTGCTACTGATACAATCGCGCAACTTGCCAGGCAAACCGCCACCACCCAAAACGTCTTTTCGTTTCCTCAATGCATCTTTGGCTTTGCGGGCCGCTTCGCGTGCTTCTGCCGCGAGTAATCCTTTTCGCACCAGCAGTTTGGCGTTCTTTGGGTTCTCTTCCAAGTATTTCGAAAGAGCTTCGCCGACGACCGAGTTCACGATCCCTTCGACTTCGCCGTTCCCCAGTTTGTGTTTTGTTTGTCCCTCGAATTGTGGGTGACCGACTCGGACGCTGATGATGCAGGTCAATCCCTCGCGGAAATCATCGCCTGTCGGACTCAAGTCCTTGAAGAGGTTTTCTTTCTTGCCGTAAGCGTTCAATGTTCGCGTAAGCGCGGACCGGAAACCTGAAACGTGCGTGCCACCCCCAGGTGTATTGATGTTGTTGCAATAAGAATGGAGGTTCTCGGTATATTCCTCGGAGTACTGCAATGCGATCGCGTACGCGAAGTCACCCTCTTTACCTTTGATCGTGATGACATCTTTGTGAACGACATCACTCGCACGGTTCAAGTGTTCGACAAACTCTTCGATCCCACGTTCGTAGTAGAACTCTTCTGTCAGGTCCGCTCGATCATCACGCACACGAATTCGCACCCCGCTATTCAAGAACGCTAACTCCTGAAGTCGCTTGACCAATGTGTCGTAGGAAAATTTGGTGATCGGAAAAATTTGACTGTCGGGCTTAAAGGTAGTCTTGGTCCCTTGCTTCGTGGTGGTGCCGGATTCGCGCACGGGACCGGTGGCAACGCCTCGTTCGTAGGATTGCGTGTAGACTCGGCCATTGCGGTAGACTTCGACCTCGCACCATTGGGACAAGAAGTTCACGACCGTGACACCCACACCGTGGAGACCGCCGGAATGCTCGTATGCCTTCTTTTCAAATTTTCCGCCAAACTTCAGAATGGTCATCACCCCTTCGAGGGTTGACATCTCTTTTTGCATCAGCTCGGAAAGCTGCGCATGTCGGTCGGTAGGAATCCCCCGTCCATCGTCTTCGACGGTCACCGAGCCATCCGAGTTGATGGTCACGGAAACGGCTTTGGCATGCCCCGCCATCGCTTCGTCGACGGAGTTGTCGACGACTTCGTAAACGAGGTGATGGAGGCCATGAAGGTTCGTATCCCCAATATACATACTCGGGCGTTCCCGGACGTGCTCCAAGTCGTTGAGGTGCTTGAGGTCTTCGCCGGAATAGCTACCCTCAGGAATACCAGAATTGCCGCCTTCGGGAGTACCAGAATTGCCGCCTTCGGGAGTAGTAGTGTCGGTCTTTTCAATCTCAAAGTTTTGGTCGCTCGATGCGTTCATCAGGATTCCATAAAAACGAGTTTTGGCTGCAATTTTCCGCGAAACGGAACAACTCCCAGCCCTTCAGACGAAGAGTCCGAATTGTACACGAATCGGCTCCACTTGTCGCCCTCCGAGAACTCGCGATTCTCGCGAAACGGCTGATTCAACCCAGCCTTTACCTTAAAAGAAGCACTAGGATGCTGGTCTGGTAATCTACTGGGATTCTAGGTGGACTGCACATGGAATGTGCCTACTACTTTGACTTGGCGCGAGGATGAGCCTTTAAATACGCTTGCTTGATGCTGGAAGTGCTAACATGCGTATAGATTTGAGTTGTCCCAAGGCTCTTGTGACCGAGCATCTCTTGCACGCTTCGAATATCAGCACCTCGATCCAACAGGTGGGTCGCGAAACTATGTCTCAATGTATGAGGCGTTGTTCGAGTATCCAGCCCGCATTGATTAATGTATTTTTCTAACATCCTCGCAACACTTCGAGTGGTTAAGCGTTTTCCAAACTTGTTCGTAAACGTCGGTAGCTCTTTGGAAGTTCCATGATCGGCTCGCGTGCGAACCTGGAAGTAATCCTTTAACGCTTGATCTGCGAATTTGCCAATCGCACCAAACCGTTCCTTTCGCCCCTTACCTCGAACACGCACTACACCCTCTTCGTAATCGATATCTCGGTCATTCATGCCCACGATCTCACTCACTCGTAATCCTGCGCTGTACATGACCTCCAACATTGCTCGATCACGCAGTCCCATTTCATCCTGAGTGTCGGGCGCCCTGAGAAGAGTTTCGATTTCATCACTGGTCAAAAAATGCGGAAGCTTGCGCTGGCCTCGCGGATTCCGGAGCGGCTGCGCGGGATTTGTTTCAGCCATTCCTTGCCGTATCGCAAATTTGTAAAAGCTGCGCAACGATGCTAGCTTTCGAGCGATACTAGTTCTCGCATACCCTGCGTCATGCAACGCGGCTACATAACCACGCAACTCGACGGGCGTTACATCCCGTGGAACGACTTTCTTCACACCTTCGTTAGAAAGGAAGTCCGCCATGTCAACCAAGTCCTCGCGATAAGACTTGATCGTTAAGTCGGACGCGTTTCTCTCCACGTCGAGAAAACGAAGGAATTGAGCGATCTCGGAATGCAATTTCAAATCCCTTTCATTTCAGGCACAACTTTCGAACGACGGAATACTCTAACACCTATCTGGCACAAGAGAAATTCGATTCGACGATTGTGACCATGTGCTTTGGCAATTCTAGAAAACGCATACTCCTATCCCTTCTGTGAGGTCAACCTATTCAAAGACTGTAGCATTTATTCTGATTTTTATCTTTGAATAGAGTGGATCGCTTTGGCCGATAGATCCTATCTGGGGATTGTCTCGACACTCTTGAATGATAGCTAAGACATGCTGCGACAGCGTAGACTTTGGTCGGCTAGAGCGTTCGCTTCGACCGTGGTGGTAACCGCTCTGTTTTCCGAGTGCTATGGACAATCTCGTTCGAGTGGAGACATACCACCGATTCGTAAACCGCTGATACTGGGGGGGCCGGAAGAGCAAATTCCAGTGCTCCTCGTCCCACCAGACGACGAGCCACCAAGGCTCAGAACTTCAGGAAATTCAGTTCCAACTTTCGAGACACCAAATTCGGCGATGCTGCTCTTAGGTGCAGCACATGGCGAAGATGACGAAACCGTCGTAGAACGAGCGGCAGATAAAGCTATCGTTGAGCCAAAAAAGCAAAATGGTTCTCGCATCATCACGTCAAGAAACTCAGTCCCCTTGATATGGGAAATCGCCAATGCTGCGCAAAGCCAGCTATCTCCATACTTTCTTCGAATTGCGACCGAGCGCCCCTTGGAGATAGTCCACGAAGCGCCAGCGAAAGCAAAAAGCGATGATGCAAAGAAACTACTAGTCGAACCTCCACTGCTATCAGCCATCACGACAAATGATAAGCCTGTTGGCGTCCCAGACACTAGCCTTTCCGAAAGTGATGAGGAAGATCCAGGATTGCCGGCGGTGGACGATTCGAAGGTTGAAGATTTGAGCGAGGAGGCAGAGATCAATGCACCTTCGGAACCTCGCTCAACCACCCAACTCACGCCCCCCTCCAAGACCGGATCCAAACGACCACGGGCGATCAAGATTCCTTTTGACGACCCGACGGAAGACAGCGCTACCGACAACTCAGCACCACCCCCAAGCATACGCAGTAACATTTCGAAAGAGGACGATTCCAGAGACGAAAGCAAACAAGAAGCACCGATTCTGGATCAGCGAAATGCCAACGGCAAGGAAGACCAAGGAGTCGATGCACTCAAAGCTTCCAAACCTCGTCAATTCAAACGGGAGATCCCATTCGATGATCCCAAGAAAACAGGCAAGGCAGTGCCACCCATCGTCCCTGTGGTTCCATTGGACCCAATTCAGTCGAATCGATTGTCCCGTTGTGATGATTGCTTGAAGTACTATTTGACCCACCCCGAATCCACTTCCGTTCGTTCGCCGTGGGCGGTGATGCACGCCCTCTTAGCATTCGGAGGCGACTATGAACTTCAACATGGAAACACGCGTGTCAATGCGATTGGCTGGATGTGCCATAACGGAACTTGCCGAACCCAACGTATCTTTACTCCTCGGGGAAAAGGATTTATCCCCAACGTAGGTGGTGGAGTTCAAGGGCACGAAGGTCAGTTTCTTGCGATCTTGGCTCAATCGAATGTTCCGCTCGACTATCCCATCCAGATTGGTACCAACAAATTCAAAGTGGAAGATCTCGTTCGCTATGAAATGGCTACTTGTAAGGAAAAATCAGAACTTACCTTTAAGTTGATCGGCCTATCGTATTACTTGGACTCCGACAAACAGTGGCGCGCAAACGATGGCAAAGTCTGGAGTATCCCCAAGTTGATTCAGGAAGAACTTGCTCAGCCTATTGTCGGTGCGGCATGCGGCGGCACGCATCGCTTGATGGGCTTCTCCTTCTCAGTTCGACAACGCATCATGCAGGGCCAGCAAGTAAACGGTCAATTTGCTCGCGCTGACAAATTCGTTCGAGACTACATCGAATACACTTGGCGACTTCAGAATCCTGACGGTAGCTTCAGCACCGAATGGTACGAAGGACGCGGCAATGAACCAAACGACGAACGCAAGGTTCAGACCACGGGACATATGCTAGAGTGGTTGATGTACACACTTCCCGACTCCGAAGTGAACCAACCTCGCGTCCAAAAGAGCATCGACTTTCTGTTGAGCAAAATTTACGATAAGCGAGACAACAAGTGGCCGATCGGACCAAGAGGTCATGCGACCCGTGCCGTTTCTCTCTATTACTCAAGATTCCAAGAAATTCGAACCAACAATCCAGGTCTGCTGCAACCTCAGACCAAATCTGAGCCTCGATCGACGGCCACGAAGGTCCCATTTCGCAAGTAGAAATCTACAGCCAAACATACAAAAGCCGTCATAGTGATTTCAGTTGGGCGATTGGGATGCTAGCTCTGATGTTGGTTGGATGCAACAAGCCTGCTGCTAATTCCAGAATCTGAAAACGCCTCGCGCGAAGAGCATGCCAGTTCAGCGGCAGCTTTCCCAAAAAGAACCTCTGGCTATCAGCCTAGCTACGGGCGAACCGATCGCGTTGAACGATTGGTACCCAGCCTGCGATCACGAAGGGATGGCCATCCACCGTCTAGTCGCCGCCAATCTTTTCGCCTTTCAAGAGTCGACTAATCTTTGATTAAAATTTTTGAACTCACGGTTGCGATTTTTTTATTCATTTACCAAGTTAGGTTCAAATGGAACGAAAAATGCTTATTGAAACCAACCAGCCGTGAGTCACGTATTAAATGACATTACGCGAGTTGGTCCGTAACAAACGAATGTTTTGCTCATGCTGAGGCAAGAGAAATGAAAAATCGCTTTTCGAATTGGAATTGGTTGGTATTCACAGCGATAATCGCTGGCCCCGTAGGCTATTGGCTTTTTTCGGGTCTCAACACGGGCCCATCTGCTGCCTATGCACGTCAAATAGCAGAAGCGCGTACCTCGCGTGTGGAACTCGATAGCAAAGCGAATGTCGCGAGCGCCGACCAGCTATCGCGGGTTTTTCGAGACGTGAGCAAATCTGTCAAGCCTGCCGTCGTCAGTATCAAAAATTTGGTGGAAACGAGCGTTCGCAAGCGAGCTAGCGGACGCTATCCGCAGGGATCAGGTTTGCCACCGGGATTGGAAGACTTCTTTGGTGGCATGGAACTAGATGAGGGCGCGAGCGAAACGCGTCGCATGCAAAACGGACTGGGGTCAGGGGTCATCTTCCGCCAAGATGGTTACATTCTGACGAACAACCACGTCGTCAAGGACGCGAACATTTTGGAAGTCTACTTGAGTGACGATCGACGATTCGAAGCCAAAGTGATCGGCACGGATGAGCGAACCGATTTAGCCGTCCTCAAAATCGATACCACAGGACTGGTGACCGCTCCACTTGGCGATTCTTCCAAGATGGAAGTGGGCGATTGGGTGATCGCTATCGGAAGCCCGTTCGGCTTGGCTCAAACCGTTACGGCTGGAATCATCAGCGCCACGGAACGAACGGACCAAGGCATCACGGCCTACGATAACTTTTTACAAACCGATGCCGCAATCAACCCGGGTAACAGTGGTGGACCGCTCGTCAACTTGCGCGGTGAAGTGATCGGCATCAACACTGCCATCGCATCGCGTGGAGGCGGTTACAATGGGATCGGTTTCGCCGTGCCTAGCAGCCTCGCGACCCGGGTCGTCAACGATATCATTTCAAAAGGATTGGTTTCGCGCGGTTATGTCGGCATCGGCCCGGTCACACTCACTCCCGAGATCGCCAAGCAATTGGATCTGCCTGAATCTACACGCGGTGTATTCGTTGGACGCGTGGATCGGAAATCTCCTGCGCAACAAGCAGGACTTGAACCAGGCGACATTATTACGGCCATCAATGGCAAACCCGTAACAACAGATTCATCCATCATTCGAATCGTAGGTGAGACTAAAGCGGGTACGCCCATTCAAGTTTCCCTCCTGCGTAACGGTCGCCCTCGGGATGCGACAGTCACGGTTGGTGAATTGGATCAAAAGAAACAAGAAGAACGGACGAAGATCCTGGAGACCTATGGCATTGAAGTGGACGAAATGTCCGACTCCTTGCGCCAAGAATACGGACTCAAGCTTGGTGAAGGAGTCGAAGTCGTTTCTGTTCTAAAGAATGGTCCGTTTGCACGACTACCAGCCTCGGTTGTTATCCGATCCGTGAACGGGAAATCGGTTTCGAGTCCCGATGAATTTTACAAAGCAATTGAAGGTGCCTTTGAAGCGGGTTCCTTGAGAATGGTCGTGCGAACCGAAGAAACGGAGCGCATGGTACGTATTCTTTAGAGGCCCCTTCGAGGGTTGCGCCCAATGAAGTCATGACTTTTGCGATGTGAAGAGAACCATGTTCCATCGCTAGTCATGGCTGCGGTCAGGGGCTAACGCATTGAATGAACCGCAGGGAGCACGCAATACGAAATCATCGGATTCTCTTTATCGCTCTAGCTCAAACGCCGCGGGATTCGATTGTAAAATGTTGAACAATCTGTAGCTCTTTGCTACGATGCATCGCTCCATTGTTTGCCTTTTGTTGCAGTCTACTATCAACGCCCCTTGGGTATCCAAATGCCATACAAAAGGGCTGGCTTTACATTGATCGAGCTTTTGGTGTCGATCGCGATCATCGGAACGCTCGTTGGTCTTTTGCTGCCAGCCGTTCAGGCCGCTCGAGAAGCAGCTAGGCGAATGAGCTGTTCCAACCATCTTAGGCAGATCGGTTTGGCGGTGCATGGATTCCACGATTCGAACAAAGGGATGCCGCCACAGGCAACATACACCATCGGCAGCACCTTTTCTGGCTATTCCGTCCACGCAAGGTTATTACCTTATATCGAACAACAGAGTATTCACGATCGAGTGAACTTCTCGCTCGGTTACGCTGCGCAACCAGAAATCTGCCGCCTCAAGATCCCTCTCTACCGATGCCCAAGTGATGGTCGCGATGAACCTCGGATAGACGGCGGGGTTGAATTCTATCCAACGAATTATGGCTTCAACATTGGAACTTGGTTGGGATTGGATCAGCAAACGGCACAAGGGGGCGATGGTGCGTTCGGTATCAACATGCGTCATTCCTTTGCAGCGATCACGGATGGATTAAGCAACACCATTGCCGCTGCCGAGGTGAAGTCTTTCACTCCAGCTCTCTTGGACGGTGGAATGCCATCCGCTCCTTTCTCGCCACCACCTGAATCCCCCGCTGAAGTATTGGCTTACGGCGGGATCTTCGATAAAGACTTTTGTCATACGCAGTGGGTTACTGGACGAACTTTGCAGAGCGGTTTGACCACCACGTTTCCGCCGAATACCAAGATACCGTATACCCATGCGGGGGTAGTCTATGATGTTAACTTCACTTCTGCTCGGGTTTCACCGACGGCGCCGCGACATGGCTACCGCGTCGTGACATCGCGAAGCTACCATACGGGCGGTGCGAATGTGTTATTGCTCGCTGGATCCGTTCGCTTTGTGTCGAGTGCCATCGATCAGCGCACTTGGCGAGCATTAGGTACTAGATCTGGCGGTGAAATCGCAATGATCGAGCCTTAACGTTTCAATTGCTGAGTCCAGCAGCTTCGGTGATCCTGTCAAATGCGGCTCGAAACGTCGTGTAGTTGATCACCTGCGTCACGGCTCGAGGACCTGCAACACGAATCGCGTCGTCAACTTGTGCATCCGTCAAAACGATGGGTGAAGCAGCTAAGTTTTTCGCAACGATCAAGAGCAGGCGATCTCGCTCTGCAAGATGTGCCGACGATTGGCTTAGGTCGCCGTCTAAAGCTTGAACTGTACTTTTAGAGACTTTTGCTTTCTCAATATCCTCATCGGCGAGTCGTATTGCGTACCATGCTCGATCTTGCCTTGCGACCACCCAATCCAACATCGCTTGCAGTGGAATGGATAGTTCATCATGCGAACGCGTAAATTCGATCCCATCGACAAACCGTTTACCAGCCACAGGAAAGTTTGCCAACAAACGATGCCATTGCATGGGCCGGCTACCCTTCAACGATGTTCCCAATACATCGCGAGTGACGGCATCGCTTGCGAGTGGCAATCTCGGTTTGCGTGCATCAACTTGGGCCAGTCTTTTGGCTAGTTCCTCTCCCATTTCCAGGGGAGGTCGATTGCATGCAGTCGGAGAATTGGTTCGAAGCGAAAGGTTCTCTGTATCGAGCACCGCGACGGTCGATACTCTTTCTACAAACTTCATGGAGGTCGGAGTCAGATAGGAGTGTTCTTCGCTGCTAGTCGAATCGGCAGGCTTTGATCGGCCAAAGTTTCCTCCGTTCGTCGATTGCGGAACACCTGTTCCTTCCTTCCATCGATTGATCGCATTGTTGCCGGCAATAGAACCTATCATCTCTAGGATTTGTAAATCTGAGAAATGCTCCTTGCATGCATCAATGTCAGCACTCGTTAACAAGTGAGGCTCATTTGTCAACCTTTTGGCTAACGCAAAGGCTACTTGTTCTTTCACGTCGAAGGCTCCCCAATCGCTATCGAGGGCTGCAATCGCGTCTTCGGACATGCCGGCTGCGAGGAGTTTCGACTCTTGGTGCCCAAGGCAGTATTGGCAGTTGTTCGCGCGGGCTGCGATCCAAAACAAACGAACCTTGAACGCATAATCGAGCGTTAGCGCCGGGTCTGGTGGCAAGCTCGTTGCCGAACTGCGAGCGCCACTACTACCGCTGAAGCCGCTGTAGCTTCCGGTCGTTGTATCCATCAAGTAGATGCGCCGAAGTCGGCCTTCGTAGCCGTAAGTCCGAGGATCTTCGAGCTCCAGCTTCTTCTCGTCTTCCGATTGCTGCGGAAGCGGAATTCTTGGCGTACGTTGCTTCAAGTCTTCGAGGTACTGCTTCATCGCATCTCGAGTCGCGGGAGTATATCGAGGCTGGTTCGGTAGATTTTTCATCACCAAAGAAGCGTTGTTGGTTGGAGTCGTGTTGTCTTGAGAAAACGCTAAGTCTGAAGCTAGTTCACCCAAAATCATCGTGAAAGAAACGGTGATAGCGACTCGCAGTCGATTGCGATTTTGTGTTGTCTTCATGATTGGTTCCGAATGAATGGTAGGATTGTCGCGAACTGCAATTGTGCAGTTTGGCTTGTTCAGCCGTCTTCGCGTGAGATTGTTAGGGCAGGTACCGTTGTTACGAGATACCAGATTTTTCGTTGCCCCTCTTTTCCTTGCGAGCTCTTGTATTTCAGGTCCACTTGCAAACGTATGTTCGTGCCGCTTTTCTCGGGGCCAGCTACGATTCGGAAATCGCTTAAGACGCTACCTTTTCGCCAAAGATCTTCGGTCACAAAGATGGGCTTCGAACGCTTTCGCATGTCTTCAAGACTCGCTCCGCTCTTCCACTGATCAAAGGTCTCTCGTAGCAATCGTTCGGCCTCTTTTTCATCGGAAACAGGGACCGCTGCAGGGCCGCATCCAGTTGATAACACGACGAGCGAAACGAGAAATGCGAATATGCTTAGCCAAGATCGATGTGAGTGGCTTTGAACTGCAATGATTCGATTCATAGCTAATCCCCAAGACTATTGATGACTTCCGATCCATTGCGAGAGCCGAATGCTCTCCATGTCGGAAGATCGATATTCTGTGCAATGAATGACACGGAGCCATCGCATCGTGCAACTTGAACACCACCTGTGTGATAACTTTTTGCGGTGGTTGAAATTCGACCTGGGGGAAACATGCACGATCGCGATTGCGGAGGAGCTACGTGAAAGTAGATCGAAGTGGAATGGTAAGGCTGCAACCAAGGTGCTCCCACATTACTGACTCTTTGGAACTGCAAATCGTTGGGATTGATTGCATTGCAGTCGCGTACTGCATCATCTAGGGTTGCAGGAAACGTCTGCGGCCAGAACGTATCCATTCGGCTTGAGACGGCATTGCTGAAGTCACCTTTGCCATGTTCACTGAAAGCGGCGGTATTCGATAGTCCATCTCCGATTTCGCCAAAGCGAAGATATTGCGACGGAGTGAACGGACCGTTTGGGGTGGGTTGCCCAAAGTTCGGATCACTTGAGGCAACGGGAGGCAGCCCGTTTAAAAAGCCCGATCCTTGGTTGCTTCGATAATTGATGCCGGCCCAATTATTCGGAATACTAGTCACTGGATCCGAGGGGCAGAGCAAGGTAGCGATCGTGGAATTGCGGGCTGTCGTGTTGTTGACGTGGTCCCAGCCAACTTGAAAGTCGATAGTCGACATCAAGTTTCCTTGTTCGACATAGGGTAGCAGTTGGGCAAAAACCGAGAGTCCCGATCCGGAAGGTGTTCTGGCGGAGGGCAGTCGTTTGTTTGCGGATTCGTAGTTGTGCGTTGCTAGGGCAATTTGCTTTAGATTGTTGCTGCATTGCATGCGACGAGCCGCTTCTCGTGCCGCTTGGACTGCCGGCAGAAGCAAGCTAACAAGGATTCCAATGATGGCGATGACCACCAGCAATTCGACAAGCGTGAAAGCTCGGCTTACGTTTCGATGAAAGGATGAGCTCAACATAGGATTACCGCTTCAAGTATATGGATTGCAAATAATAAAGTTCTGATGCCAACCAAGAGACAGTTTTCAACGTTGGCACACCATTTTGGGGTGCCAACGTTGAACACAGGAATGTTTGCCGCTATTTGCGACTCATACAGAACGTGAGATCACCTAAGAAGAGTACATGCGTACATCGCTGACATTCGTCAGGGAGCCTGACCAATGTGCACGTAGGGATCTCGCGAGATCAAGAGGCCCGCGGAGGGGGCAATGTGATTTCAAGAAATGGCTGAAGAGGTTTTGTCGAGTCGGTCGCGCAATGACCCACGGATCGCTCCAACTCGATCTCAATTCTAGACGAGCATTCCGAATGGATACTCGGCTGAGGCAGAATGATCCTTAACGGCTGCAGAGGAGATATTGGAGAACCGTTGCAGCGACCACTTTGGCAAGTTGAGGTGGGTTCGTCTGTGTGCTCCTTCTTTCTGTTCTCCAATGCCTGACGGAGGATTGCTTCATCGCGAGCAAGATCCGATCGATTTGTGGCGTTGGCACCAGGATGATGGAGATAATCACCGCAGCTCGCATGCACCTCGCATTGAGACATAAACCAAATCGCTATCCCTAGGGCAGCTAGATGCCGAAAGAGCTTGGGGATTTGGGAAGAGGCGGACACGGGGATTTTCTGAAAGACTGAAAAAGCCTGAAATCTGAGAAGAACTGTGAAATGATAGTCTTCTCGCACTAATTCGGCAAGCTTATTTCTCCTTATCGCCGAGGAATGGCTCCTAACCCACCAAAAGGACCATAAAAATGCGAAAAGCCGTATCATCGATGCGGCTTTTCGGATGGTTTGGTTTCTTGGAGCCTGACCGGCTTTGTAATGGCGATTAACCCATTTCGCTGCGTCGACGGCCGAGCTGTTCTTGGAGGCGTTGGACGATGCTGGTGTGCATTTGGCTGACGCGGCTTTCGCTCAGATCGAGTGTTGCGCCGATTTCCTTCATCGTAAGTTCCTCGTAGTAATAGAGGATGATGATAAGCCGTTCGTTTCGATTCAACCCTTTGGTAACCAATCGCATCAAGTCGCTTTTTCCGATGCGGCGGGTTGGGTCTTCGCTCCGTTTATCTTCGAGGACGTCGATCTCACGAACGTCTTTGTAGCTGTCTGTCTCGTACCATTTCTTGTTGAGGGAGACGGTGCCAACGGCCGCCGCATCACTCTTCATTTTTTCGAGCTCATCGATTGTGATGCCCATGTATCCGGAGAGCTCGTGGTTGGTCGGGGTACGACCGTATTTGGCTTCGAGCAGCTTCGTTGCTTCGTTCAGTTTACTAGCTTTGCTGCGAACTAAACGTGGCACCCAGTCCATAGTGCGAAGCTCATCGAGCATGGCACCTCGGATTCGGGGTACGCAATAAGTTTCAAATTTGACGCCGCGCTCCATGTCAAACGCATCGATCGCATCCATCAAACCGAAGATGCCGGCACTGATAAGATCGTCGAGTTCCACGCCTTCTGGCAGTTTGGCGCGAAGTCTCTCGCCATTGAACTTAACCAAAGGCATGTAGCGTTCGATGAGAATATTTCTCAAATCTACGTTGCTAATGTCCGCTTTGAATCTGTTCCAGACATCTGCAATGTCGATATTCGATGCTACAGTGGTCGCCATCCGATCCTCCGTGATTGCTATGGCAAGGTAATCGAAACACCGTGGGCCGGCATTTCGTGAATATTCAAGACCCGAAAACTACCCTGTGGTAGCGAACCTCAATTGCATCCTGCAAATCAAGTTCCAGGTCACCGTGACGTCGTTCGATTTCGTTGGCGTCTTGCGGTGGAGGACTCTACCGAGTTGCCTTGGTAAGTTCTACATCAGTTAAGAAAAGAAATAGCTACCTATTTCACTACCTTCACTGAATCCCCTATCCCACCAATGATGGCAGGATCTGCATTTACGCTACTATTCTTCTGACGGAACCGCTCCACCTTTGCTCGAAAATTCATCTCGACGCTATGCCGGATGGCTTGATCTGCCGAATGCCCCACAACCCATCCAAGGAGGGCGAAAGGAAAAAGCAATGTCAAACCTCGAACCAACGTAGAATCCGGAGATTGATTGGTCATCAGCCCATGAATGATGCAACCCGCGAGTGCTAAGCACCCGAGACACGCAGCATAGGACCGCCCCATTTCAACCTCCAAAGCAAAGCCTGAGCAATTTCCCGATGTGACTGGACGTAAACCTCATCGAGACACTTGACCCGTAAAATACTCTATCGGTTCCTAATAGGCCGGATCTTCAACCCGTTGCAGAAAAATTCAAGATTCGGTCGAATGGCTGTCAGCAATTCTTTACTCACCTACTCATCCCTCTTCTGGAGGAGTTCGAAAACTAATGGTCAAGCATTCTCCCAAATTCCTAGCCATCGTGGAAAGTGTTCGTTCGACGGTTCGCGAGTGCTCCGTTCAGGATCTCAAACAAAAACAAGAGGCAGGCCACTCGTTTCATTTGTTGGATGTTCGCGAAGAGAGCGAATTCGCTGCTGGACACCTACCGGGCGCGGTACACCTGGGAAAAGGAGTCATCGAACGAGATATCGAGTCGGTGATTCCTGATTCCGATGCTGAAATCTATTTGTATTGCGGTGGTGGTTACCGTTCTGCCCTTAGCGCAGATAGCTTGCAAAAGATGGGATACACCCGCGTCACCAGCGTCGACGGCGGTTGGCGTGCATGGAACGAATCTGGATATCCAACGACAAAATAACGGATTGGGTTCGCAGAAATGTTGCTTGAGAAGATCAATGGCGGTTTTGTGGCAACCGTCCCTTGCAAACTGAACCTTTACTTAAAAGTCCTGGGGAAACGGGAGGACGGCTATCACGAGCTGGACACGATCATGGTCGCTGTGTCACTTTGCGATCGTTTGGTAATGCTACCGAACCAAAGTGGCAGGTGGAATCTTCAGGTTGAGTTTACCGACAATCGACCCTTGACTGCGACGGACTATGCGTGGGATGTCCCTTCGGATAGCCGCAACTTGGTACTGCGATCGTTGCAGGCGTACGTCGAGACAATGGGGGTACGCAATGCGGGTGCCGATTTGATTCTTCATAAATCGATTCCTAGCATGGCTGGCCTGGGTGGGGGCAGTGCGGACGCGGCAGCCGCTTTGGTGCTAGCTCATTTGGCATGGTCAAAAGATACTTCCATTGCGGGAATTGCGAACATGGCGCGAGGATTAGGAAGCGACATCAATTTCTTTCTCGAATCGAATTCCAACGGTTACTGGGCAGCACGTTGTCGAGGTCGCGGAGAGAAGATCGAGCCTATTCCTGTTGCCTTACCCCATGCATCCTTTTTGCTCATTCATCCACCCGAGGGATGCGGAACGGCTGCCGTTTTTTCTAAGTATGTTTCGAATCTCGCGCATCCAAGCGGGCCGGAGGACATCTTATTGGGTTTAAAGACAAATAATCTGCACCTCGTGGGTCGAGGACTGCACAATGACCTCGAAGTTCCGGCAGAACAGGTTACGGAATGGATTTTGCGTGCGAGAAAGTGGATTGATCGTTATGATCATCACGGTCAAGCCATGTCCGGTAGTGGTTCGGCACGTTTTTGCTTGTGCAAATCGCATGTTCAAGCCGAGACTATAGGGGCAGAAATACAGCGAGAGAGTTCCGTACGCGCCTATGCGGTGCAATTGTGGCAGCAGCCGTCGCTGGAGCAGCAATTGCTTGCGATTCGAGGAGGGCGAGTTTTAAGTCCTTCATGATGGATGGAAATCAACGGAGTGGTTGAAGATGGAAATTACAGAAGTTCGAATCAAATTGATGGAAGAGTCAGAAGACCGTCTGCGGGCATTCTGTTCCATAACCATCGATCAGTGCTTTGTCATCCGTGACCTGAAGATCATCGAGGGAAGCAACGGGCCGTTCGTAGCCATGCCGAGTCGTAAGATGTCCGCCCGATGCAGTCGATGTGGAAACAAAAACCATCTCCGCAGCCAATACTGCAACCAATGCGGTGGCAGGCTTCGAGGTCCACAGGATCTGCGCGATGTAGAGGGAGGAAACCCCAACAAACTATACGCGGATATTGCCCACCCCATTAATCAGCCTTGTAGAGACCTCATTCAGCACTCCGTCATTGGGGAGTACACCCTCGAGCTTGAGCGAGCAAAACTGCCAGGCTACAAATCTCGCTACGACGACGAATATACCGAAGTGTCTCCAGAAGAAAACGAATCGTTGCCGGGTTCCGGATCGGTTCCTAAGCCGCACATGCTCGATCCGAGGCCGCAACCCTCGAGGCGAACAGGCGAACCACCGAATTTTGGCACTGGAATTTTTGACGGCTAATAGCGTGTCTCCTTGGAATTCTACATCGCAATAGCTCACGTTGCTGTAACGTGGTATCTCGTTGGTCTCATTTGGGTGATTCAGCGAGTGCACTACCCGTTGATGCATTCAGTAGACGATGCTCGATTTGTCGAATTTGAACAATCACACACCGAACGGATTGGCCAGATCGTCGCGCCACCGATGCTAATGGAAGCTCTATCGCTGGCTGCTCTGTGTGCAGTTCAATCGGGTTGGGCAGAACGAGGGTGGCAATCCCTTGGTTGGCTTCTTTTGGTTATCATTTGGGGGAGCACGTTTTTCGTGCAAGTGCCGATTCACAACGCACTGGTAAGGGGGAAGGACGCCTCCCTGATTGATCGATTGGTACATACCAATTGGATACGAACCGTTGCATGGACGATGCGAGGTGCGATCGCACTGATTTACGTCCATTGTGCAATGTTCTAGGTCAGGGTTAAGCGTCGGTGAGCGAAGAACGAAAGAAACGATTGAAGAATGTACTTTATGCGATTCAATCCTTAGACGAGTTTTCAGCCAGCGCGGCCAAGCTTCAATGCAGCGATTTTCAGCCTGGTTACGTAACGCGTGTCATCAATCAACTGACAAAGGATGGGCATCTCGACCGCGTTCTTTTGGATCAGTCAGAGGTGTTTCGATGGTCGAAATCCAAACCGCTCGATCCTGATGATTGGGTGCACAAGCATGTTCACGGTGAACAAATTAAGGAAGCTCCGGAGCAAGATCGACCCCGTGAACTGTTGCTACAACGTGGGGCTTATTCGCTTACCGATGCGCAATTGATCGCGATCTTGATTCGCGTTGGAGTCACCGGTGATTCCGCAGTCCAAGCAGGACGTCGAATCGCAAATCAATTTGCCAACGCGGAGCTCGCAAAGCTATCAGATGCGGGGCTCAGTGAATTGAGAAACATAAGTAAGGCGATTCGCAAAGATAGTTATGCACAGATTATGGCTGGAATCGAGTTAGGACGCCGCGTAGCCAGTTTGCGCGATACACAAGCCAAACCCCCAGAGCGCATTCGCGGTTCCGAGGATGCGATTCGCTACTGCATGCGCGCCTTTCATCGGCTCGCGGTAGATGGCAAGCAAGAAGAATTTCATATCGTCACGTTGGATACACAGTTCGGGCCGATAGGAACTCACCATATCACCACTGGGACACTCGATGCGAGTTTGGTTCATCCCCGTGAAGTCTTTCGAGCAGCTATTCGCGACAGTGCATCAGCCATCTTGTTAGTCCACAATCATCCTTCAGGTGATCCAACTCCCAGTCGCGAGGACAAAGCCGTCACCGAGCGTTTGACGCAAGTGGGAGAATTGGTCGGCATTCGGGTGCTGGACCATATCGTTGTTGCTAAAGAAAAAGGACGCAGCGTTCTCGCCGTCCTTTGACGAACGAATGAAGCTCGAAAGGGCTGTCATCAATCGTTAACGGGCTGGCTTATTGTTTAGTTCCAACCCAATCATTCCACTGATTGTTGAGCCACTCTTGATTGAGTTCAGAGTCGGTTACCAGGAATCTGTATCGACCAGAATAAGGCTGCTTCCGATCGATCACAAAATCGCCTTTTACGCATGGAGAAAAAACGAAGTAGGGTTTGGTCGGATGCAGTCGCGCTGTTTGAGGTGTGCGGAAATTGCTAGGGTGTGATAGAGCGCAGATAGATACGGGATTACCGTTAGACTGCCCCGTCATGCAAACCCATTTGGCTGGTTCGTGATTTCCTTTTACTCGATCGGACCCGAGATCATTCACAATGGAACACCGTTCTTGTTGACCAGTTCGAGCCTTATCCGGATTCAGCCAAGCGACGGGTCCGCGAACAGCCATGCCTCCGTAGTGATACTCTTGGACGACGAGTGGAATTTCGGTTTGAGCGTGTTGTGCCGTTTGGATTTCAAATGCATGATACGTTCCATCTGTCGGTATTGCCGATACTCTCCATCGCTCGCGCAGTATATCGACGACGGGTGACTCTTCTGCACGATGAATCAAATCGACTTCAAAGCCGATACTATCCCCGTCTTCAAACGTGGAGATGATGCGTTGGTGAAGGACTCGCCCCGTTCCTCCAGCCAAATTCCAGAAGTCGATGCTCCGTTCGTTCCAGCTCGTTTTGACCCAAGCCGTGAAAATGCCGTGTTGATGCGCATGGTCTGCGGGAAAGGTTGCGGTAACGATTTGTCCTGCAGGCGAATGGACAGGATGCAAAAATCCGCTTCGATGATAGACAGGATCGATGCCACTAGGCACTGAAGGTGATTGTTTGTTGTAGACCAACATGGGTTTTCCATGACTGCGAATCGTTACCGCAGAATCGGTCTCTTCGAGGTCGAGTCGACCTTTATGGATCTTGATCGCGTAGGGTTGTGGCACCATCGATGCTTTGACTTTGTCTGAAGAAAAGCAGTAGGCAACACTGGGTAACTCTTTCAGGAGCAAATCCACGACGATGGGACCGATAGCTAGACTACCTTCGCGATTGAGATGAGTATGATCAGCACCATCCAACTTCATTGGTTCCAAGGCACGGAAAGCGACAGGACCAAGTTGTTCGCATTGCTCGATGCTTTTCTGATGAAGATCGATCAGCGGAACAGATTTTTCCTTAGCGACGAGCGTCGTCGCCTGAGCATACTCTGCAAGTGTTGGTTCGATTTTACCTTCACGATTCCATTTTCGACGAGTCAGGGAGGTTATCAATATGGGCTGAATTCCCGCGGCACGCGCTTCGTCGACGTAGCGTTTCAAGTGCTCTCGGAACGCGCCATCATGTGCCGACTCGCGGGCTGGCCCTTTTCCTGGTTGGTCATTATGCCCAAACTGGATCAGAAGATAGTTTGGCTTCAGGTCGAGGCACTTTTGCCACCATCCTTCGTCTCGAAAACTCCGCGAACTCCGACCGCCTTTGGCCAGATTGGTGCAATAAGCACGATCTGACAAAAGTGATGCAAAGCCGATTCCCCAACCAGAATCATCTGTGACGGTCGAATCTCCAGCCAAGACGAAATGGATTCTTTCGCTTGCAGGAGTCTCGCCCTGTGCTGTTGTGTTGGAGCCGAAACTCATTGCACCGATCCAAAGCGTTAGAACGAAGGAGCGAAGAAGAACAGACATAGGAGATCTCTTTGTACTATGCACGAATACAACGCAGGACAAGGCCATAACGAACAATCAATCCTCGTATTCTAAACTGCAATCGCCCTTCCTACGAGCAACGCTTCCCAGCGGGCGGGAATCAAATTTAGGTGAATATTCGTAGCGAACCAGAATCATTGCTAAAATGAAGGGGACTTCTGCTACTCCTCTGTATCTGCTACTCCTCTATCAATGGGTTCTGTATGGATCGTTCATTCCCTTTCTTAACGCGTTCAGATACTCGACTATTTGCCGCCCAGAAAAAGTCGTTTCGCGGACTTCGGAGTCGACTGGAAAAACTTAAACAGTCGTGGACGAACGATATTGAAGTTCTCGAACGGAACAATCGCGATTTGTTGAACGAGTTTCAGACCAAAGAAGAGGTCCTTCTTCGCGATCAGGCGAGCCAGATGCACGATCGGATCCAATCTTGGGATAACGAATTAGAGAAACACATTGCCAAAGCGGAGCGAGAACTCCTCTTGTCTGTGGAAAATGAGAAAAGCGGAATCGAGAAGCTGAAGTCTCGGTTGGCGAGCGACAAAGCAGACTTAAAGAGAGAACGGGAAGAAACGATCGTAAAACTCAATACGGCACTAGAATCAGGAAAGAATATTGCTCAGCAAACCAAAGATAATGTCAAGGCAAAATTAGAAAACGAACGCCGCCTTATCATCACGAGCGTGGACGAGTTCGATGAATGGATTCTTTTGAAGACGGGCAGAAGCGTTTCTGAACAACGCCAACAAGAAGGTAGTTGTAGCGACGAGATTTTGGCTGTCTCAGAATTGCAACGGTTAGCGAAGTTATTGGAAGAACAAAAACGTTCGCTTGCAAGTTCCATGGAGCGATTGAAGACCAACAAGCAGGTGAAGTGGCTCGCATCATTCTCATACCACGCGATCGGTCCATTGATCGCGATTTCAGCAGCGGTTGGATGTTGGGCCGCATCAATACCCATTCTGTTCGTGGGGTTGATTGCAACGGTAGGTTCTGTTCTGTTAACCGCGATCATGCACTACGCATCTAGGCCGATGTTAAGTCGCGTCATCATGCAGATGGCACCTGAAGTGGTATCGCAAGAACGAGCTTGTTCGCATTTGATACACCAAGGATCGAGAGTCGCAGACAAGTATTTTCAGCAAGAACTGCAGAGACTGAGCAAAGAGCATCAAGACGGACTGGCGAAAGCAGAAAGCTTCTATCGTGAATCGAAAGAATCTTTGCAGAAAAAATTCGAATTGGACTGCGTTCAGCTCAAGAGAGATCAAGCCCAAAGACGCTATGACTTAACATGGCAACGACGAGCCAATTACGAGTCCACCAATAGCAAATCGGGACCGCAAGTCGAAGCGATGAAGAAGTTGTTCGACAATCAAACGAAGGAATTGACAGTCTCAAAAACTACGAGTCTGGAGCGACTTTCGAACCAGTTTATTCGTAGGCAAGGCTATGCAATCGAGCGATGGGAAAAAGGATCGAAGCGTACAGCCGCAAACATGCTGGAGACGCGTAACCTCTTACAGTCCGCGCAACCCGATTGGAATTCGGAATCGTATTCTAATGGTACATGGAATCGTAACGCTGCCAATTTGGTTTGGATGATCGGTTCTATGAACCCTCAATCTGCTCTGAGTAACGAAGCTGAAGCATGCAATTCGAAACTTGCTATCCCAGGAGCCGATTGGCCCGTCGTTTTTGATTTACTGGCGGAGGGATCGCTTGTACTTCACGGATCACCAGAACGTGAATCGGCTTCAGATGGAGTGATGCTCAGCACATGTTTGCGCGCCATCACGTCCATGCCCGCCGGTACAGTGCGAATGACGATTGTCGATCCGCAAGGACTAGGAAAGAAGTTCTCGTGGTTAATGGCACTTGCTGATATAGATCCTGCGTTAGTCGGCGATCGCGTTTGGACGCAGCCTCTCCATATTGCAGATCAAATGGCGCTGGCTGCACGTCATGTGGAAGATATCATTCAACAGAGTCTACGTAACGAACATAGGAATCTTTACGAATACAATCTGCATGCCGGTCCGATGGCAATCCCCTACCGACTGATCATTTGGGATCAATTCCCATTCGGACTCGATGATAGTTCCTGGCAATCTTTGTGTTCGATTATGGCGTCAGGTGGGCGATGCGGAGTGGGAGTCATTCTGCGTATCTCGGAAACGCATATTTGGCCCAGTTTCGCGGATCCCGCCAAACTGAAGGAGTTCGGAATGCACATTCGCTTTCCAGCTGACGCAGAGCCCGATACGGCATGGTTAGGCGAATCTGAATTCCAAGAGACACCGGTTCGACTATTAGCTCCACCTACATCCGAACGCGTTCGTCAAATCATGGACAAACATAGAGAGGCGGTGGCGCAAGTTGGAAAGGTAGTTGTCTCCTTTGAACCCATCGAAATTCCTGAGGCAGAACAACAGAAAGCGTCTGCAGCTGATCAGCTTGCGATTCCACTCGGTATCTCCGCCGCTGGACGCGTTCAGTCGATGAAGCTCGGAATCGGAACTGCCCAACATGTGTTGATCGCTGGCAAGACGGGCTCCGGGAAGTCTTCTCTATTGCACACGATGCTCACGAGCGCTGCGATGAAGTACTCGCCCGACCAATTGCGATTGGTACTGCTTGACTTCAAAAAAGGTGTTGAATTCCAAGTCTACTCCGAGTCGGAATTACCTCATGCCGATATTATCGGTATCGAAAGCAAACGCGAGTTTGGTGTCAGTACTCTTGAATATGTCGATAGAATCATGCATGCGCGAGGTGAAGCGTTTCGTGAGTGGGGTGTCCAGGATTTGCCAAGTCTTGCTCGCAAGAAACCTGACGTTGCGATGCCACGAATCTTGATCGTCATCGACGAGTTTCAAGAGTTGTTCGTTGAGGACGACAAACTTTCGCAACAGGCCTCGATGTTGATGGATCGTATCGTGAGACAAGGACGTTCCTTCGGCATCCATTTGGTATTGGCTTCGCAAACATTGGGTGGGGCCTATTCATTACCACGTACGACGCTGGCTCAAATGGCAGTTCGTATTGCATTGCAATGCGATAGCTCGGATGCGATGCTCATTTTGAGCGAAGACAATACCGCTGCCGAACGATTGCGCCACTCTGGCCAAGCGATTTACAACGAATCGGGTGGACGCATCGAAAGCAATCAGGGCTTCCAAGTAGCGTATCTGTCGAAGGATGCGCAACTGAAGCGACTTCACGCCATGAAGCCGTTTGAGGTCCCTCATGATCCCGCGATCAATCCGATGGGAAGGCGCGTCGTTTTCGAAGGACACAAACCTGCGGTTTGGGACGAACGAAGCATTCGGCTCGCGTTGACACCAGAGGCCAGTCGAGAGACAGGAGCCTTTGCCATGGTGTTAGGCGACAGTGTCTCCATCGACCCTCCTATCATCAAGACCGTCAATCGAGCTGCCGGCAGAAACATCATGGTGGTTGGAGGCGAAGAGGCCACCGCAGCAAGTATTTTTGCGGGTGCCATCGAAGGTTTTTTGATTTGTTCTGATGCAATGAACTCCGGAAGCGACTCCGCCAAAGTCTTCTTCTTGAATGGCATTCGAAGCGAGGAACCCGCCATGACCAAAGTCATATCGCGGCTGAAATCGAATCCACAAACAGAGATTATCAACGCTCGCGATCTTGAGCCGTTTGTACTTCGGCTCAAGGATGATCTTGCGAATCGTATTGCTAACCCGGATCAATTCCATACAACGCATTTGATTTGTGTCGGCAATCTCTCACGTTTCCGTGAACTGCGGCGTTCGGAGGAGTATTCATTCGGAGACGATGGTGGCGCGACAAAGCTAGATGCAATTTTTGCCGATTTACTTCGCGATGGTCCAGCGGTGGGACTGCATGTTCTTCTCTGGGCGGACTCTGCTTCCACGTTGAGCAGATGGCTTGCGAGGCAATCGATGCGCGACATCGAGTTGCGAATTGTGATGCAGATGAGCTCGAACGATTCGAATCAATTGATTGATTCGAATGCCGCCAATCGATTGGAGCCATACGTTGCATTGATCCAAGATGATTTGGATGGGAAGCCCATCAAGTTCCGCCCTTTTGATATCGACACCTTACCGCAAGTGGCGCCATGACTTGGATTACCAAGAGCGAACTCATCAATCGTTGAGGCCGTGACAGGGCTCCCTTGCACTCGCAGGCTAAGCAAATATATCTTTGACGACGCTAGCGGGTTCGACACCAGTCAAGCGGACGTTTAGACCACGGAATGGATAGCTGAATCGCTCGTGATCGATCCCTAAACAATGCAAGATCGTTGCGTGCAAATCTCGAAGATGCACAGGCTTCTCTGCGATGTTGTAGCAAAAGTCGTCTGTCACTCCATACTCCATTCCACCCTTGATTCCCGCTCCTGCAAGCCAAACAGTAAAGCAGCGACCATGATGGTCCCGTCCCATTCCTGGTGTGTCAATTTTTCCCTGACTAAACACGGTGCGTCCAAACTCGGTCAAGAATACCACGAGCGTATCTTCGAGCATACCTAACCGTTTCAGATCTTTGAGTAGAGCTGCAGTTGGCTGATCCACATCGCGACATTGATTCGGTAGTTGCCTGGAGATTGCAATGTGCTGGTCCCAGCCTCTGTGAAACAGCTGGACGAATCGTACATCGCGTTGCAACAATCGGCGTGCGAGCAAACAATTGGCGGCGTAGCTTCCAGGTCGCTTCACTTCGGGGCCGTATGAGTCCAACACCTCAGCAGTTTCGTCTCGTGTGTCGGTCAATTCAGGTACCGAAGCTTGCATGCGAAATGCCATTTCATACGCAGCGATACGGGTCAATGTCTCTGGGTCACCGCTTCGATCCGCATGCAACTGATTCAATGCTTGAAGCCCATCGAGAAGCTCACGACGTTGCTCTCGCTCGACTCCTGGTGGATTGTTCAAATAGAGAACTGGGTTTGCGCCGGGACGAAGCCCAACACCTTGATGCGAACTAGGGAGAAAGCCGCTGCCCCACAATCGAGAGAAGATCGGTTGCCCTGGGTTCTTTCCTGTTCCCTGCGATACCATCGCGACGAACGCTGGCAGATTTTCATTGACGCTTCCCAGTCCATAACTGGCCCATGCACCGATACTGGCATATCCTGGCAATTGATTTCCGGTATTCATGAACGTGATGGCAGGATCATGATTGATAGCTTCCGTATTCACTGTCTTGATAACACAGAGATCATCCGCGACCGTTTGGAGATGGGGAAGCAAGTCACTAATCCATAAACCACCTTGGCCCGATCGTTTTCCTGGTTTCAGCGGTGGCAAAACAAGATACGCTTTTTGTCCACTGGTCATTCCCGTGAGTCGTTGCGTTCCCTTAATCGAAGGAGGAATCTCTTGGCCAGCAAATTCGTGCAAGGTTGGTTTGTCATCAAACAGATCAACGTGCGACAAACCTCCTGATTGAAATAAACAAAGTACACGTTTGGCTCTGGGTTTGAAGTGAGGCAAACCCTTTGCATGGGACTCCATCGCTCCGCGCGACGAGTCCGCTTGGAGCAATCTCCCTTTGGCGGCGAGCAACGAGCCCAAGGCCATCGCACCGATGCCGCGTGTCGAATCCCCAAGGAAAACGCGACGATGCAGTCTGTTCTCAAGATCATTGGATAGGTTCACAGTTAATTCCTCGTTATCGTTTCACTGAGATTGAGAATCATCGATGCAATCTGTGTCCAAGCTGCATGTTCGACAGGATCAAGTGCTTGGTCACATGGCGATTCGCCGTTGGATAGCACCAGTGCAGCCGATTGTGGATTGGCACGGTATCGCACTAGTTCTCTTGTAATCATTGGAAGCACAATCTTCACTTCCTCTGGTCTCGGATCGCGAGCTAAGCACAAACGAAATGCGCGGCGAACACGTTCCGTGTCGTTCGTCGAGTGCTTCAAAACATCTTGAGCAAGGTTCCTGGCACATTCGACAAATTGGACATCGTTGAGAGTTACTAACGATTGTAGTGGAGTCGTCGTACCTGCGCGGGCTACGGTACAAACCTCGCGATTGGGTGTGTCGAAGGCCATCATATTCGGCGGGGGAGCCGTTCGTTTCCAATACGTATACATGGATCGACGATAAAGCTTTTCGCCATGATCTTGGACGAAAACTTGTGCGGTTGCTGGGGTACTGCCATAGTGGCTCACTTCTCGCCACAGGTCGACGGGCATATAGGGATTCACACTCGGGCCACCGATGCGATGAACCAATAGACCACTCGATTGCAATGCAGCATCTCGTACCATTTCCGCGCTGAGACGGAATCGAGGACCGCGTGCAAGCAGTCGATTTTGCGGATCCAACGCAAGTTGTTCAGGTGTTGAAGTGGATGCACGCTGGTATGCTTCGGAGGAGACGATCAACCGAATAACGTGTTGAATGTCCCAGTCGTGTTCGATCAGTTCAACCGCAAGCCAGTCTAGCAACTCGGGATGGCTGGGCCATTCCCCTTGGGAGCCGAAGTCTGCGCTAGTTGCTACGATTCCCGTTCCGAAGAACATTTGCCAAAGTCGATTGACTGCAACTCGAGCGGTCAATGGGTTGTCGCGATGGACAATCCACTGCGCGAGCCCCAACCGATTCTTGGGTGCATCTTCTAGTTTCGGGCCAATCGAAGAGGGGGTGGCTGCCGTTACAACGACCGTTGGTTGGGAGTAGTCGCCACGATTCAAGATAAATGTCTCACGCGGCTTTTGCGCCGTATTCATTACCATGGTCGGAAAAGACTGAGTTAGGTGTTTCCATCGATCCTTGAGATTGTCTCTTGCAATTCTTTTTGTTTGCAAAGAATCACAATGTTCGGAGCAGTAATCCCAGAGCCTTTTTGTTTCCTCAGCAGTTCTTTTGTCGGAATCGATGTGCAACAGTTCCACGATGTCTTTTGGCAAGTCTGTTCCGTCGTCCGTTCCAGTGATCACTGCCAGTTCAACCATGCCAGGAATGTAGCTGTTGCCAGCTCCGAAGTTTAATTGAATCGTCATAAACGGATTGCTGGCGGTCGTTGCTGGATTCGTGAGCGTGGCTGTCAAATGAACCGCACCTTCGGTTTCTCGATCAGGCGACCAACCGGTTTCATTGCGAGGATCCAAGATATGGGATGGTGGGTGCGCAACCTCCCAAGAATTGGCCGTGACTCGACGAATACTTTCTAGGCGATGCAAATTGATTTGATCGCTCGGCACTGTGTCGAGTGTGATCGACACAGCAGTCAGTCGAAAGGAGCCTTTCTCCTGCGGTTCTTCTTCTTTGGGTTCAGGGGTAGATTCCGGAGCTCCTTCTTTCACTTCCGTTTTTGCTTTTTTGTCGGGCTTAGCAGGTTTGGTCAAGCCTTGTCCCCAACCGCCTCCTGGAAGATCTTTTTGTGGAACGGCCGTGATTCGCACACCAGTGATCGGTCGGTCCACTTTCGGAAGCTCGGTCAAAACATCGAACGCCCCCAATGCACCCGCATTTCGAATCTTTACTTGGCTTTCGCCAGCGACATCGAACCCTTCGCCTCGATTGGGAGTAGAGATCTTAAGAACTTTCACAGGGTGAAGTTGAAAGTCTGATCCTCGCTGTTGAAGTATGGCGCGTTGCTGGTTCATCCATGCGTTTAGTATGGAGTCGTCGACTTTGGACAGTTCATTTTCGATGGAAGCGATTTCCTTCGTGAGCGAATCCAACTCGTCGGTTTGCAGTATCGTCTTGAACGATGTGTATGGTGCTGGATTGACACCATTGTTGCCGTCGATTCCTTTGTCTTCTAACGTGTTGAAGTAAGCAAAGAGTTGGTAGTAGTCTTGTTGCGTAAAGGGATCAAATTTGTGATTGTGACACTGTGCACAACCGAACGTAAGACCGAGGATCGCTTCGCCCAACGTCTTGACTCGATCCGCGTTGTAGTTGGTCAAGTTCTCTTCGGGAATCGTACCACCTTCATGGGTGACCATATTGTTCCGTTGAAAACCGGTTGCAATGAGTTGAGCATCTGTTCGATTGGGAAGTAGATCACCTGCGATTTGTTCTAAGAGAAAGTCATCGTACGGTTTGTTATCATTGAACGCTTGGATGACCCAATCGCGCCACAGCCACATATGACGTCCACCGTCAATGGAGAATCCGTTGGTATCGGCGTAGCGAGCCGCATCCATCCACTCCATGGCCATCCGCTCTCCGTAGTGCGGGCTGTCGAGTAGATGTTCGACCAAGCTGGCAACCGCATCAGGCCGTTCGTTCCCTAAGAAAGCGTTGCGTTGTTCGACGCTGGGAGGGAGTCCGGTTAAGTCAAAGTAAACGCGTCGAAGCAATGTTTCTCGATCGGCATTCGAATTGACCACAATTTTTTCTTTGGTCATCCGATCTCGAATGAAAGCATCGATAGGATGGGGCGTTGGCGACGCTCCTGGCACCGGCGAGGGAATCGCGGGTCGTTGCGGTCGAATCAACGACCAATGCGATTCGTACTCGGCTCCTTGTTCGATCCATTTGCGAATGATCTCTTTTTCTGCGGCGGACAATTCCAAATGTGACGATGGAGGTGGCATTTGTTCGTCAGGATCGACGCTGATGATCCGTTTCCATACCGAACTCTTGTCCAGGTTCCTCGGTGATATAGGGGGCATCCCATCGCGGTCAGCGAAGGCGGTTTCAGGTAGATCCAATCGCAATTCTGCTTGGCGGCTCTTTTCGTCGAAACCATGACATGCGAAGCAGTTCTCCGAAATTATTGGCCGAATATCGCGGTTGAATCTGAGTCGAGTTTCTTCCGCCCTCGTTTGGTAAGCCAGTCCACTTGCAACGAAAATGAAGCAAAGCAAACGTAGGAAAGTGCTGTTGATGATCATCTACTTGAGTTCTCTGCGAACGGAATGCTGGCATTCGAAAGGGGCAAACGCTATTGACCCCATTCGAGCGATTATGGTAACCCGCCAAGGATGCGCGAAGTTCCCTTTTCAACATCCACCTATGATACTCTGACGGAGCGAATGAGTCCGCTCCCTCTCGATTCTCCGTTTGTTCAGCAAACCAAGGATCGAATTCGAGAAATCGTTGGGCAAATTACGAAAATGTCTCAGTCTGTCATTGAGCCATCGGATTTTTGGGACTTCGCATTGCCTCGCATTTTGGAGGCGATGGGGGGCGATGGTGCCGCTATCTGGGCATGGCAACCGAATCAAGGGTGGATTCTGGTTGCGAGTATTCAGATGCCTGGACAACTTTTTGAAGTCGACTCGCGGGGGGCAGACGGGAGCAGCGGGGCCGAAGCTACCCACTCGAGTTTTGACAGATTAGAGGGTATTGAAAAGCAACTTTCTGCTGCTCTGCTGGAATCGGAATCCCTGAACTCTGTAGATTTAGCGACGCGTGCTTCTAACGCATGCAACCAATCTTTCCAATCGTGGATTCCTGCCAGGTTACCTAGTGAAACTCATTTGCTTTTACTCGACGAAGTACGCAAGGAGTATCAACCTGTATTGATTCCACCTCAGAGTGCGTCGTTGGTAAAAGGTCGACCAGCGAACCCAACGGAATCTCTATTGATGCTGGTTCCATTCCCCATGGCATTGGATGGGGGGCAGTTATGGTTAGAGTTACTCCAAAAACCTAGCGGTGGGCCGTCGAGTCAACGTGGCTATCTTCGCTTTGCTGCGCAAATGGCAGATGTTTTGGCAGAATACTTGCGGTCCTATCGATTGCGAACATTGGAGCGAGATCAAGAGTTCATGCATCGATCGTATGCGACCATCGAACTGGCGGCATCCGCACCAGATACAGAGAGTGGGTTATCGAAATTGGTCAGCGAGATCCGCAATGCAGCCGACGCTGAGCATGCCATCCTATTTCGACGCAATGGAGGACGCCAACGTTGGCGAGTCACGGCAATTGCCGGCTTGACCAAAGTGGATCGACGGGCGGATGGTGTCCATTTGCTGGAAGATTCTGCCCCTCATCTCGATTTGCAACTCAAGCATGGTGCGGCACTTCATCGCGACTACACGCAGATAAATCAGCAAACCGAAACATCGCTTCCTGCGGAGATGCAACGATGGAAGGAAACGTTTTCTATCACTCGATGGATGTGGATCAAGCCGTTGCTCGTCGACGTTTCGAACACCTCGGGCACATCCACGCTTTTGGAAACCGTGCTAAAGCCTCGCGGTATCTCTTTGGCCGAGAACACAGAGCCGCGCGCTCATGATACGGCAATTCTTTTGACTTGGTCGGGGCAAGGGATACCGCCGGTTCGATGCGTGGAGCAGAGTGCGTTAACATTGAAGCTCGGGCTATCGATCCTCAGGCCGCGATGGTGGCAAAGTCACGTGATGCGTGACTCTCGCCTTTACTCTGCACAGACAGTGACTGGCACCAGTGGGAGGTGGTTTGCGGCAGTTCTTCTTTCACTGATGGTCGCAGCCGTCATGGCGATGCCAGTTCCGATACAGATCGAGTCTACTGCAACCTTGCGCCCGTCGAAAGGGAGTGAGATTTTTGCATCAGTTGAAGGTACCATCCAAAAAATTTTCGTCAAGGACGGTCAATTTGTACGGGCGGGTGAGCCTCTTTTGTATATCGATTCACCGGAACTTCGCGCAGACCATGAACAAGGCATTGCGAACGACTTGCGATCAAAACAGCGATTGTCGGAACTAAGCCGAAGGCTGCACCGTGACCAGTCGTTAACATCCTCGGAACGCGACTCGATCGAGTTTGAACACGAAGCGTTGCAGAAGATTCAAAAGCTGGACGAGAATAGAATCGCTCTCTTACAACAACAAATCGATCGCCTAACCATCAGCGCGCCGGCAAGCGGAATCGTCGAATGCCAGCAGATTCAGGACTACCTCGATACACCTGTTCCGATGGGGAAGTGGCTACTGTCGATTCGTGAGCAGGATAGCCAATGGGAACTCGAGGCGAAGATACAGGAACGTTACCTTCGAGAGCTTCGTAATTCACTCAACAACGAATCGACTTCCGCGATCGCGAGAATGATGGCTCTTCCTACGCAACCATTGCGCATACATGTGAGGGATCCGATCACTTGGCGGCCCGTCGAGACTGGCTTACCTAGTGCTACCGGCACGCTGGAAAATCGTGAATATAGAGTGCGATTTGCGTTGGAAGATTCGTTGCCCACCACCGTCGCCTCCACTGGAGCTTCAGCCCGGATCGCTATCACGACGGGTCGTGGGCCATTGATTTGGGCTTTGTCAAAGGACTTTATCGAGGACATCAGCGCTCGAACCGCTATGTGGTTAAGATGAGACAGAACAGAGTGAATCGCAATGCAACATCGCAGCAACTTTCGATCTTGAGACGAATCGTTTGTATCCACTTATCGGACGCCATGACGCGAAACTGGGCTTGGCTATTGATGATTGCGACTGCAGGTGGAGCCACTTGCTCTTTGTTCCTCCCTGTGACGGGTGCGCAAGACGCACGAGATGCAAAACCTCCAATTGCCCAGACTGGATGGCTAACCTTTGATCAATGTCTTGTCGTTGCGCCGGAATCGTATGAAATTGCAGCCAAAGAAACGGGCGTGATTGCTGAATTGACTATCCGCGAGAATGACCTAGTGAAAATCGGTCAACCTATCGGGCAACTTGAGTCGGAGAATGCAGAAATAGAGAGAGCAATGGCTGCGATACAGCTGCAAATTGCGAATGAAAGAGCGAAAGACGATAGCGAAATAGGAATTGCCGAGAGTGTTGCAGAAGAGACGATGAGGCAATTGCGATCATCCGAAGAGCTGGTAAACAAAGGAGGTACATCCGAAAGTGATGTTAGGCAGAAGGGTATTGCCGTCAAGCAGGCAAAGGCACAACTCATCAAGAGGAACCTTGAAAGGGTGGAAAAAGAGAAGCAAGGAAAACTAGCAGAATCGAGCTACAAGTTGGCAGAACTCAAAGTGCGTCGCCTAAAGTTGAGCTCGCCGACCACAGGAACGGTCGCTCGCATTGATCGTCGGGCTGGTGAATGGGCTGCCGCGGGCACCACAGTCGCAAAAGTGACTCGTCTCGACGAATTGCGAGTCGATTTTTTTGTAGATATAAAGCAGGTCGACTTAACGTTACTCCTAGACCAACCTGTCACGATCACGGCGGACCTGGGAGTCGCTGGAAAAAAGAGCTTTGCTGGCAAGATTACGGGCGATGCCTCCGAGGTAGGCTCGACTGGTAAAGTGCGAGTGAGTGCAATGGTGCAGAACCAGCAGATTAACGATCGTTGGATCCTATTGCCAGGGATGCCTGTGGTGCTAAAGCTCGTACCCAAGTCGCAGTAGTTACGGCCCTTGCCTGAGTCAGTCCATTCCTTCGCCGACGGGCCAAATCTAGATGAGCGAAACGTCTGAAACGTCATGGAACTTAAGGCTTCGCAGCGACATCCGCTGGAAGCTTTCCGACGAAGCTACTGGCAAAGTCTGGATAGCGACCGATCCGTTAAGTCGGACTCACTTCCAGTGCAGTGAACAAGATTATCAAATTCTTCAATGGCTAGAGAGTTCGTCATCGATCGACTCGCTAGTAAACCGGTTCCATGAAACATTTCGGCCGCGTCGTTTGACAACTACTGCCTTGGTGAGTTTCCTCTCGCAATGCCTTAGCGCTGGAGTTGTTCGAGGAACGATCCCTTCGAGAACCGATCTAACACGGCCCCGCGTTCAGAGTCAGACTGATACTGGACCTGTATTCGGCTTAGTACGTAGCTGTGCCCAATTTGTGCTCAAGCTCTTTCAGATGCGGTTCTCGTTAGGGAATCCTGATCGATTCATTCAATTCATCTCCCAGCCTGTTCTTTTTCTGTTTGGATGGCCAGGGTTTGCCATATGTGCTGTCGCGATGGTCTTGTCCGCTTATTTGGTGCTGATGCGATTCACGGAGTTTGTTAGTTGTCTTCCGACCTGGTCGATCATTCGATCGCCGTCAGCATTGATCGGTTTCGGCTTTGTTTTTGTTGTAACACGAGTGATTCACGAGTTCGGGCACGCGGTCGCATGCAAACGATTTGGTGTTCCATGCAAAGACATCGGATTGCTCTTGAGTTTCGGGATGATCTGTCCATATGTGGACATCACCGATGCATGGTCGGTCGGTAGCAGACGAAAACGAATCGTGATTGCATTGGGAGGTATCTACTTTGAAGCGATCGTCGCGGCAATTGCAGGAATCGCTTGGTGCTTTACCGTTGAGAGCTGGATGCATGATCTTTTCTTTCGGATCATGTTGGTTTCGTCTGCGACAACACTTTTATTCAATGCGAACCCGTTTTTGAAGTACGACGGCTATTTTGTGTTAAGTGATTGTATCGGGATGCAAAACATCCGAGAGCGTGCTTGGCAAGCTTTCGATGCATTATGCGAAGGGAGAGTGATCAACTCGTTGTTCGAATCCGTCGGTTTATCGATTTACTTTTTGCTGGCATTAGCCAATCGGTTTTCTATGTCGATAGGTCTTGCCGTGTTTCTTTATGCACTGGCTTGCCAGTGGCATTTAGCAGGAGTCGGTGTGGCATTGTTCTTGATCTATACCTGTAGCGCAATCACCTTGTCCATTGGATCGTGGGTCGGTAGGAAAAGCGAAACGCAGTCACGGCGTGCCGCTTGGCTCGGTTGGTTCGCCGTTGCGTGTCTCATCGCGTGGGCCGTCACGATGCCTTTGCCGAATCGATTTGGATCGACAGGCGAATTGATTGTGGGAGAAAGACGACCTGTTTACGCAAAAGAACAAGGGATTGTGAGTCAGTGTATCCCGCCTTCAGCATCCGAGGTGCCGAGTGGAGAGCTTATTCTGAAAATGGAAAATCTCCAGATCGAAAAAGAGCACATCGCTATTGAATCGCAACTGCTTCAGACACAGCAAAACTACAAAGTGGCTGAACGCGCTTCTTACGCCGACCCTCAAAATCAAGACAAGCTACGTCGACTACTGGAGGAGTGTGAGTTCACTAAACTCCGACGCAAAGAAATTTTGGATAGACGACAATCTTTAGAGATCACGGCTCCTAAGGCTGGGTACTTCGCTTTAGCGGAAAGAAGCTCGATGCAATCTTCCGACTTGATTCCACCGAGTTGGGACTATCCAGCGACCCAGCGACTCCGGAAAGTCATCGCAGTGGGAGAATTGTTGCAAAAGAATGAACTCATCGGCTACATTTACGAAGGAGACCAGCGACGTATTGACTGTCCGATATCCGATGAGGATGCAAACTTGATTCGAATTGGAACGAAAGTAAGAGTCCGGCTAATGCAACAACCCACACGCGTGATGGATGGCATCGTTGAAGAGATCTCAAGTGCACATCAAGCATTGCAGCGCGGATCTATTTCAACGAACGCGTCAGACACTACCATGCTTATGGTCTCCGTTCGAGTTCCCGATCTGGGAAACGATCTGCTACACGGAGGAAGTGCCGAGGTCGTGTTTGTTTGTGAAGAGCGTTCTATTCTCGATCGAGTCGTAGACGCAGGACTACGCAATCTTCGATGGCGATAGAATTGCTATCAATTACTGTGTGTGAAGGCTTAACGAATAGGTAGCTGGACGGATCGATCAAGTGCATTTGCCTCGAAATTCGAATGTGCGAGATGAAGTGGTCAATCACATCATGCCGAAATGACCACTGAGTCGACCACCATTACTTAGTAGTGGGACCCCTAAGGTCGACTTTTAAAACACAATCGTCGAGGTGTTAGAATGGCGAGTCGTTTCCGAACAAAGACAATCCAGAAATCACTTCGCAATAGCATGGTAGCCGCCCTAACTGGGATGACATCGATCGGGTTCGCGCAGGAGAAGCAGCCTGTCAGCGATCGTTTTTTTTTGACCATCGCAGAAACGGAACCGACCAAGACGGAGCAAGGAGACGCAAATCAAGGCAAAGCGGTTGTCGGGATCGCAGAACCAACAGGGAAAGAACCTCTCTCTCTTTCTCCGTTGGTTACGCCTAATCTTGCTTTAAAGGGGATTACTGAGCAGTTCCCCGAAGATCTAATGGAAGGTCGATTGCCACCAATTCAATCAATGCCGTCTGGTCCCGATAGACCCTATGGCATGTATCAATCGTTGAAGACGTGGTCAGCTCCTGTCTTTTGTCACAAGCCTTTGTATTTTGAAGATGCAATGCTCGAAAGGCATGGGCACGAACGTTTTCCACATTTGACACCGCTGATATCGGGAGCGAGGTTTTTTACTGGAGTGGTTACTAGGCCTTATATGGTCTATCTGCATCCGCCCTTGCAAGACGTACCAAATACTGGCCATTTTCGTCCAGGCTCGCCTGCTCCAGCAATTCGCGAACGAGCTCCGTACGATAAAGGTGCACTTCGCTTTCAATTGTTGACGACGGGCGCAACTCTCGTAGCAATCCAGCCGTAAGGCAAAGAAGTACCTAATAGGCAAGCTCGACGACGATAAATAACGTCTCTCTGAGGCAGCCGTTTCTCTTGCATCGGCGGTTGCCTCTGCCTAGTTCTTCGTCTACTCGGCCTTGCGGCTGATTCCGCAACCTAGTTAGTTGAAAAAGGGATTTCATTTCCCGGGATCCCATTATTAACGATATCCTTCGGGTTGTGATTGCCCTTTCTTTAGGCAGTCTTCGTGCGGTTGCATCTAGGCGAGCAATATTAATTTTCTCAGCTTAAGGCTCGTAAATTCCCATTCTGCGGGCTTGAAAGTCACATAGAGACCGTCGCAGATTGGCGCATTGGTAGCGAGTCAACTCTGGTACGGGAATCGCTAGGCAAGACGGGTGACAAGCGTATTTGCTTCCTCTCAGCAATGCGATTCATTTCCAAACATCGAGAGGAAAAGATGAGTTCCATCAGCGTACAACTGCCCAAGCGACGAACGGCGGAGACGTCCAAGTTTGAGGCTTCCGTGACGATTCGTTTACCTCGTTTGGCGTACAAGCCAACGAGACTATCGGCACAAATCCTAATGTCTTGGATCGCAGCTATCATCTATGTGACGGTAGTTGCATTAGTAGCTGCGTACGACATTGTTCTAACTATTCGATATGCCAACTTTTTGGTGCAGCTCGAAGAAAACCCGGTTGGTCGTTGGATCATGAATTTAAAGCATGACACCATTTACGATGTTGAAGCGACACCCAATATCGTGCCGTTTATCGTTCTCAAGGTCTTTGGAACATTTCTTGTTTTGGGGGTGATTATCGCTTTGATTCGTTGGCGTTCTCACATGGGTCACCTAGTTGGTTTGGGAGTTAGTAGCTTTCAGTTGGGTTTAGCCGCCTATCTTACTTATTGCTAAAGTCATCTTATCCACTTGATAGTCTTTCGCTGGACTCTCCAGATTGACAGGGTGTAAAGGATTGCACTAGCTTCCTATCCTCGTTTTCGGATATGTCCCAGGGTGAGCAAAGTACCCATTACGATTGTCGGGGACGGATATGAAACAACTGTTCTTTACCATAGCGTATGTTTTGGTTCTAGGAGGATCACTTCAAGCGGAACTACGAGTGCAAGATATCTGTCGAGTTCAGGGCCAGGAAGAAAACACACTGCAGGGGATCGGCTGGGTTGTTGGACTCAAAGGTACCGGCGACGGCGACTTTAAACCAACAGTACGCTCGTTGGCTCAGGCACTGAAAGGGCTGGGGGGAAACCCATCTATAGATGTGCAGGGGAGGATCAGTGAGAAAGAGTTTTCCAGCACAAAGAACGTTGCTATGGTTTGGGTTGTTGCCAAAATTCCTGCTGCCGGAGCCATCCAAGGGGATCGGATATCATGTACAGTTAGTGCTGTTCATGCGAAGAGCCTGGAGGGAGGTAATCTTATGCTTACCCACATGCTTGGACCGCGCGCGGATCAATCGATTACGTTTGCGCTCGCCAATGGACCGGTCACATTAGACGATCCAAAAATTCCAACCACAGGCAGGGTGGCCAACGGTTGCAAAATGGAACAAAGTGTCCTGAACCCATTTGTAAAGGATAACAAAATAACGCTGGTGCTAGATCCCACGCATAGCTCGTTTACTAGTTCACAGTTGGTCGCCGAGAAGATAAACAGTTACAAAAAAGATGGTGGACTGGGAGGCCAATCGAGTACAAGCCCGTCCCGAAGCAATACGGCATCCCAAAAGTTGGCATCTGCCATCGATCAGAATCATGTAGTCGTCCAAGTGCCAGAAATCTATCAAACAGTGCCGGTAGAGTTCATCTCAGAAATACTCAATCTGCCGTTGATCAACATAGCTAACCAAAAGCGAGTCTACATACACGAGCGAGACGAGGTTGTCATCATAGGCGAAGATGTGACCATTGCACCTGTCGCAGTTTCGTTCGGCAGTATTTCCATCTCGCCAAAAGGTGGAAACGGTCCGCCGAAGAGCTTTCAAGAGCTTCAGTTTAAACTAGACTCATCACAGCCAAAGCTAAAAAACTTGGTCGATGGATTGAATGTATTGAGCGTGCCTACTCGCGATGTCATTTCGATCATCAAAGCAATCTACAAGCAAGGGAATTTGTATGGCGAACTTGTCATCGAGTAGTGCGCTGTCTAACTCGCTCGGCCCAAATGGTATGCATCAACCCAAAAACGATGCCAAAACCTCTGATGGCCTAGCCGCAGCCAGCAAACTTCAGCATGCTTCGTTCGGCGAGCTTTTCAAAAGCAGTTTAGAGAATACACCGGTAAGCCATACCGTCGATGACGAGAATGTCACCGACGACGACAAAGACATCAATGCGGTAACGATGGAGTCGACAGGCTTGAACACTACGCCCACGACAGGCGGATCTGACAAACTCAAACAAGCCTTTCAAGACTTCGTCGGAAAAACATTCTTTTCGCAAATGATTGCGTCGATGCGTAGCACGCAACAAGAATCCGCTTATTTCAACGGCGGCCAAGCGGAAAAGATCTTTCAAGGACAATTGGACCAAATCTTAACCGACGAAATCACCAAAGCCAGTTCGTCTCAGATCGCGGAACCCATGTATCGATTGTTTCAGCTCCAGCGATCAAAGTAAGCCGCGGTCCAGTAAGTCACAACGCGTCGCGTTTCCAAAGACTTAGTTCTTCGGAGGTGTAACTTCTTGAACCACCGTTCCGAACTCAGGATGCAGAACGAGAATGGCGAATCGCTCTACTTGCCCGAGTTGGTCCAAACTCAAACTAGCATAGTCGAACTGACCTCTCAAGTCGGTGTATCCATCCTTGTAGAACGACACCTTGCCATCCGAGGATCGTTGATAAACCTTGACATAGGTAGATTCCACAGGACGTATCGACGTGCGTTCCACCACTTGTAGTCGACCCGCCGCAGAAGCAATGCTAACTCGCAACGAGTTTGCTACGACCAAGGTCGATTGCGTTTGCCCTGCCCCGCTTACTTCAACCAGAACGTTTCGATTCTTCATCGCCTCGGGAAACTCTAATGTCCGAGAAACCAGTTCTGCCGAATTAGCTAGGTTCATTACCTCTTCCAGATTTGCTTGAATGCTGCTCAACCGCGAACCATCTTTGGCAACAAACGGATTGCGACTAAACTGCAACTCAATATCCATCAGATAAAAACGCACCGTCACCTTGTCGAGATTTCGGTACTCCAAGATGACTCTCTCTCCGGATGACTGGAGCGTTAGACTTGGTTGCTTCTTCGCAAGGTCCGAGAGGTTTGCATCGCGTTGACCACCCAACATGCGTTGGTCTGCAGCGTTCGACCAAGCGATTGTCTCACCACCTTCGTGGACTTTACCAGCTTCCATCGCTTTGCGTTCCGCTATGTGATCCAACGCTTGAATAAATAGATCGCGCCAACGTGGGTGCGGATACTCCCGATACTGCATGGCAATACCCCCCGCCCGGTCCCAGTCCCGCTGAAAGAAGGACATATAGGTAGCCATGTAGTCGTACTGAAGCTTTGTCTCAAGCGTCGCTGGTTCTATCTTTTCGAATAGAGCCAATGCATCGTCGATGCGATTCTGGCAGAGCAAATAGTAAACGTATCCAAGTCGATCGTTGTTGGAAGGAGTTGCCTCATAGGCAAGTTTCTTCAAAAGTGCCTCGTACTGAATCTGCAAACCATCGTTTAGCAATTGGCTGCGCCCCCCCAGGGAGTAGGTTCGAGCCAAGACGAGTGGCCTGAAATCCAGATGCTCATATTGCCGCCTGGAATCCGCATCGACTTGGAGCAAATCGGAAGCGAACGAAGGCTGGACCGCCGCGACAATCGCTTCATGATTGCTCAAGAACTCTCGAATTCTATTCGCATCTCCATGCTTCAGCGCATAGGCCCACAAGCTTGGTTCGTAGATGCCAGACTCCGTGAGCATCGACAAACAGCGGTCGAAGAAGGACTTGTCTGTCATGCGCCAAGCAATTGCATCGAGCGACAACTTTGCAAGGTTATGCGTCTTTAGATACTCTAAAACTTGATCGGATGTTCCCCACGAAGCGATGTAATACCAAGTGGACTGATCCACGGTCGCTGGTTTTGCATCGACGACAATGTGTTGGTCTGATGCTTTAGCCGCACGTTTGTCGTCGGCGGACAATTGCGAACCAACCAACTGGAACGCTCCTGCCTCTGGCATGTAAAACAAAGCATTGATCTCTTGCGTTGCAAACGGCTGTAGCTCCAGTTGCTGAGTCATCGTCGGCTTGGCGTTGCTCAAAGCGATAGCACCACTCGGAATCTGTTGCAGAATCTGACCAACCCAACGGGATGCGTTCGGATTGGTAACTACCGTTCGAAGTCGATAAATGACCCCTCGTACTAAAGGTTGATTCGCAAGCGGTTTCGCCAAATCGGTTGGGTCGTTGGCGGTATAAATCTGTTGACTCAACAAGACTTCCGGACCATCGTTATCGGCAGTGATCTCTTGAATTCCTCGAACGAAGGCCACAGCAGATGACGTTATCTTGGCAGTGAGTTGCCCATTCACCATTTCCATCACAGGAGCTTCTGACTTCGTAGGCAATTGCAACACCGCCAACGCCATCAGTGCCGCAGTAGGATTATCCGCAGCCATTTCGAGATGATCGGAGATGAATGCTGTCTGTGCATCTTGATGAAGCAGTAAATCCATCCAGAAGGCATTGGGTCGAATCAAATTCGATGTCTGACTAGCCAATGGAATATGGTAATATTGCGTCTCTGCCCACTTGCGAGTGGTAGCAATATTCTCAAAGAGCATTGCCTGTTTCCGACCTTGAACGATTGCCCCTCTCTTCTGACTTCGTTGTAATTCTTCCCTTCTGTCCGAAAAAAGTTCTTTTTTGCCTGCTTCCAAATTCTCCATGAATCGAGCGCTCGATTGAGGCTTGTCGGATGGAACGTTTACACTCTCTCCAAGTGCAATGCCCGAATCGAAAGCTAGAACACCATCTAAGCCGCCACTTGCCATGGCAGTGCCAAACATCTGAGAGACATCTGCAATCGTCGGTGGATTGGCTTCGATCCAGTCTCCCATCGAGCGTTTAATAGCTGGCAAGAACGCAGGTACTCGTTTTGCCAATAAGACTTTTTCGGCCGCATTGAGCTGAGCGATCCGCCACGGTTGCGAATATGGAGACAGATCCGCTTCCAACAAGTAGTGGTCCATAAACTGCTTGGACGATTTGTTCTGCAAAAATGGCTTCACCGATGTGTCAAAGAACTTTCGATCGTGATTGTAAAGATACAGATGAAGCTCATGGCAGGACAATTCACCGAATTGCTTGAGCTTCTCTTCTTGGGACAGTTCACTCCATCGCGAGATGACTTCGAACTTCGTGAACGACGGATTGTCCTTCAACAAATTGCGATAGAGTTCATAGACATCGGTGATCGAAGCGATCCATTTCACCCGTGTCGATTGGGCATCGCCAAAGGAATGTAATTCCGTTGGCTTGAACACTTGGGTTCGCTTCGTTTCCACGAAATGCTTGCCAGAATCGAGTGTCTTTGCCAATCGTCGATCGATCGTTGCGATAAGTTGAGTCGGCAAGTGCACCGATGCGGAAGCCGTGGATGCTTCATCGACTGCGAGGATCACAAGATTGGTTCGGTCACCGAACTGCGCGCCATCCAAAACGATCACTCCTTTGCTGTTGGGCCGAATGTTCGAACCGACGATGGCAACATTCTTCAAGAATTCGTATTCGGGTACTCCTACTACAGCAGCCTTCATTGCGAACGACTCTGGTTCCGATCGACTGGGAGCTGGGCTGCCTGGAGCAAGTTTAGGCATAGGGTCGCCGCCCGCTGCTCGATCTTCCAATGCTCGGGTAACTTCCAATTCCCATGGCTGAATAAGCACACTCGGAGTAGGTAGCATGTTGCCCGGATAATGCTTGGCTCCCCTTCGATCGAGGATGTATTGATACTCTTGGTCGAGCTTCAACGAATCGACATACAAACTCGAAGGGATCGGAAGGGCCGTTTCATGGGAACTCGGCCATGGGCGTGCGAGCGTTTGCTTCGCGGAACGGGAATGATCAAAAGGTGTTGCTAAAATGTGTACGCGTGTGTTCGCGTTTATGTTGCCGAGTTCGATCGTTAGTTTGTTATCCTTCCACTCCGTACTTCGAATCGTCGTACGTTCTAGATTGCTTGCTTGGCTCACCCAGCCTTTTGCGATCGCCAAACCATCTTTGATTCCGCCATCCGCTACTCGAATGACAGCGGACTGGTTTGTCTCGTGATCCGTCAGTCGATAGACACCAATCTTCAACCCTTCGATTCTTAGCAAGCTATTTTCCGCGCGCACACGCTCATTTGCGATCGCGACGATTTGATTCGATCGAATTTCGGAAAGAGACAATCGACTCGACGCCGGGCTAGATGACGATTCCCACGGAAGCTCAACCACTTGGTTGGTTGCGACTTGCAAAGTGGCTGGCCAATCGGCAGTTGTCGTACTCAAATCGAAGCTACGTTCATTCGCTTCAGCTCCTGAGACTTTGAATCGAACAACATCCGAGAGTTTGCCGAGTTGAATCGTACCTTGCTCGTCAGTTGCAAGCCGTGCCGATGATTGAGACTGGAGACCTCGAACCTTGAATTCTAACGTTACCGGCTGGCGGCCAATCGCTTCACCGTTACGACCTCGCAGTTCAAGCGAGTAACCAGATGGATCGCGCCTCAAGAAAAAGTCTCTCGCAACCGAAGTAGAAGCCGTTTGGTTCAAAGCCAGCTCATGATTGGCGGCCAGCGAAACTTGGACATCATTGGATAGGCGACGGATCGTTCCTGTCAACGAAAACTGCACCTTGGCGAGTCGGGGTGGCACCATGAATTTCTGAACGATATCCTCTTGTGCACTCAGTTTGGTGATTGCAAAGTCACGGATACTTTCGATTCCGTCTTGGTCAGTGAATCGAATGGTCAAGCGAGGTTTTTCCACTTCCGAGAGGCTCGCCGGATACCCGTTGCATAACAGCGATGGGCGAATCAAAACTGAACCTTCAGCACCGGTTCGAAACTGCTGTGGATCGCAAAGGAAGTTTGCCGCTAAGGTATGCGATTCAGCATAGTGAACAAAGATATCTTTGGTGGCGAGTGCTCCATCTACCAAAACGGCAGTCGCTGTTTTGGTCTCGTTCGCAAAGGGGATAACGATGTCTCCATCTTTTTCTGGTAGATACTCGCGATCTCCAAACCAAACGGTCGCCGAAGGGACATGATTTCCTTCTGCATCGATGATACGAATCACATTACCTGCATCGCTCAATGTGTGAAAACCGTAGATCGATCCTTTTTGAACCAGCACGCGACTGCGGACTCCAGACGCCAGGAGATCAACAATCCATATGCCTGGCCCCTCGATCTCTGGCAACGCGATTTGTTCCTCGTGTCGCCGATCCGAGGGGAAGTTGTGAGTCAATTTACGTTCAGAGTTCGGAACCAAACCATCCAAATCGATACCGGTATGAACTCCCTCGTTGGATTGAAGGAGAATGTTGCGTGCATTGAGTCGATAGACCTTGAGCAATACATCAGGTGTATTCTTGAGTACAACCGTTAGCGAGACAGATTCCTTGCTGGTGTAGACAGGTTTGTTCGTGGGTGTAAACTTCACCTCGACGCGAGACTGAAGCGATTTTTGTTTTTCGGGAGAGAGCTTGGCATAGTGCCTTTTCGGATCGCCTAGTCCATACAAAATCTTGGTGGTCGCAAAGACCTCTTCCAAGTAATCCCGCTCCACGAGTGATGCAAAGCTGTCGACGTTCTCATCGGACTTGAAGAAATGGGTCAGATAATTTTCGATCAAGTAGGAGTCATCACGAATCGGCTGAAGCAGGACGAGGGACTGATAATCTGCATTCAGTTGCACCGGTGGTCGCGCCCGATTCTTCTCAACCCACGCTTTGGCAACGATAGACCGATTGTTGGGTAATGCTAGGTATTTGATGAATCGTTCGCGATCGATAGAACCACGCTGCTCATCGAGCACCAAGCGATGATAAAGCACCGATGCTTTGAGACTGTTTTGCGACTCTGGAAGTGTTGTAACGAAGGATTCCAGTCGTTCCAAGTGTTGCAATAGTGTGCTGCGATCTTGAAGTGATTCTCCATCGATGGGTCGAATCTTCGCAAGCTTCGTTTGGATGAATTGTTCCGACTGCAAGAGGGTCGGCAGTTTGGTGGACAACTGATCGAGTTGAGCCAATGAAAGTTCGCGATGGATGCGAGCCCAACCGAAGCCTCGCGATTCTGGTTGGTTGAGCTGGCGAAGGATCGCTTCTACTAAACCAGGGGTATCGGGACGTGTGACACGCGTCAACCATTCGACTAGATCTTCTTTGGATCGCACCATGGGAAGTGCTTCTGCCAGTGCCGAGTCTTCGATGGTTCCTAAGCGTCCTGCGTCGGCGAGACTCGCCTTGAGGATTGCAATTCGATCGACAATCGCTGGGTCCAGTTTGGTTGGCAATACGGTTGCCTCATCTCTTTGAGGCGCTGCGTGTTGAAGATTGATTCCGTACGTTTGTTGGAGAAACTGAACCGTCTTGCTTGGATCACGCGAATATTCCAGCAACGCTTGGCGAACCAACATTGATTGGTTCGACGCAGAAACACCCAGCTTCGACTGCCATGCAGTCAGCATGGATCGGGCTTCAGCGGTTTTGCCAGTGGTTTGATAATGCAAACAGTGGTAATAAAAGTATCCCTCGGTGCCGGGAATGAGTTCGCGAAGCAATGACTCGCGATCGTTGCTCCAGGCGAATCGTTCTCGAAACTTCAAATCCTGAGCACGCAGCATCATTCCGCTCCCAAAACAAGTGCAAACACTAATGAGAACCAATCGCAGAAGATGATTGCGGCGACGAAGACACATGACAATGCTCACTAGAACTAGACGAGGAAACGACCCATCGAATCGTTCGAGATTCGTATGTCGTTAGTATGGACGGAGTCTGAAGGGGCGGAGTTCCACGACTTTGCCGTTCGAAACGTTTATAATCCATCATACGTCTCAATTGGCCTCTCCGCAGAAACAAAAAGAAATGCCACAACTCCATCTGAAATCAAGACTTAGATCAGAAACAATCGCCGCATTCCTCGCTTGGGCGCTCATGGGATTATGTTTTGATGACGCAAAAGCCCAATCGAACACGGTAACAGTTATGCGGATGCCGCCGAAAATGCAGGCGGTTCCATTGCCTGGAGACGTTGTTTCGTTTCAGCGAGAAGGAAGGGAGTTGACGGCTGTTCACTTTTCACCAACCAACGAGCGAGTCTTTCTTTACCCTGTTCGCTCAACACATTCAGCTTCGCTCACACGGATGGGGCATCCACATGATCCTTGGGGGCATAGTCACCACAACTCGATTTGGATGAGCCACTCCGACGTCGATGGAATCAGTTTCTGGAATGACCGAGGAACAACGACCGGGAGGATCGTTGTCGATCATGTTCCGCCTAAGTCCTTCGAAGAAAGCGATGACTATGCCGCGATGAAGCTCGTGATTCGATGGATATCCAACGACGATGACAAGACGGTACTCACCGAACATCGACGTATGGAAGTTCGACCCATCGATGGTGATCGAAGCTGGTTCTTGATCATCGATTCGATGTTGACGGCCAACGGTCGGTCAACGACCTTTCGGCAAAGCGGATTTGGATTGGCGGCTGTTCGCATGGCCAAACCGATGGGGGTACATGACGGTGGAGGTCGGATCCTCAACTCGAAAGGGGAGATCAACGAGAAAGAAGTTTTTCGTAAACCGGCCAAGTGGTGCGACTATAGCGGCCGAGTCGATAGTACGCCTCAAGGCTTAGGTGGAATCACATTGATGAATCATCCCAGCAATCCTTCGCACCCAACCCCGTTTCATGTTCGCGACGATGGTTGGATGGGAGCCTGTTTGAATTTGGAGTCGCCGATCGAAGTTAGCAGCGACAAACCGCTTCAAGTGCGATACGGATTCTGGATTCACGACGGCATCGTGAAGCAAGATGAGTGCGAAGAAAAATGGTACGACTTTCAAAAAATGCCAATCTTCAAATTCTCTTTTCCTCGCTAAACCAATACAAAAATCGGCAGAGAAGATTGCCACTAAAACGGGCGCATTCCCGAATGGCGTTACTTTCCACATTGCGTTTTCGTTGATTTAACCTCTTCGGTCGAGTCGTCTTCAACTTTGCAACTCATCGTTTCGGGGATCCAACCCGCATTTGATTACCAGTAAACGTACTGCAAAAATCGTTCTCGATCTGGTTTCGGCAGCGAATCCAAGTCTTTGACAATGTAGCGATTTTCTTCAGTGTCCATAAGTAATTTCCCAACCTCGCCGAAATCGATCGCTTGGCTCTGAGTCCAACGCATAATAAATTTTTCGATTCCAAAATTGGTCTGCACATCAAACTCCAAAAAGCCAAGACGTAGCTTGACCTGATTAACACGTTCAATGGTTCGCAACAAGTATCTACGATGTATCAAATCTCGAACAAACTTTTGGTTCGCGTGCGACCAGCCTTCCAAGTTCGAAATCATGCCAAGTTCTGAATCCTCACCATCGTCTTGCCAGCAGCGAACGCTCAAATATGCCTCCGGTTGGGATGCCGGCAATGCTGCAACAACAAAGACACTGCTTGCAACTCGCTCTCCCTTGATCCACAGTTCAATTCGCTGATTCGGACCTAAACGAAATTCCGTCTCATCGCTATTCAGCCATGCAATAGAAGGCCCCCGTTCTACAAAGCTCTTGGAACCCAGTTCTGAGATACCGCCGTTCAACAGATGGGAAACGCGATTCCTTGATGCTTCAACCACCGGTAGCCCGTGCGTTTCTTGCTCATCTTTCTTTTCTCTGTTGTTTTCCGTTTCGAAAAGTAACTTATCCACATTTGGGTCTTTGGAGACTTGCGTTTGTATACGAACCAGTCTCGCGTACGTACCATCAGCAGACAGTAATTCGGCGTGCGAGCCTTGTTCGATCAGTCGCCCGCGATCGAAGACTAGGATACGGTCAGCATTTCGGAGTGTCGAGAGTCGGTGAGCAATCGCAATGGTAGTCCGGCCTTGGATCAACACCTCTAAAGCTTCTTGAATACTTCGCTCTGCCTCGGCATCAATGTTGCTAGTGGCCTCATCCAAGACCAGTATCCTCGGGTCGTAAAGCAAGGTGCGGGCGATAGAAAGCCTTTGCTTTTCGCCTCCTGAAAGCCCGGCACCGTGCTCGCCAAGAAGCGTTTCGTAGCCGAGAGGCTGGCGCAATATAAAGTCATGTGCACCTGCAGCTTTCGCAGCCACCAATCCCTCTTCGAGTGTAGTAGCAGGTCGGCCGAACGATAAATTCTTCCATATGGTTCCACGAAAGAGAAAGGAATCCTGGAAGACGATTCCAAGCCTTTCTCGAAGGCATTGCAGGGGAAGATGGCGAATATCGATTCCGTCGACCAGGATTTCCCCCTCCTGGACATCGTAAAATCGACCTAACAAGTTAACCATGGTTGACTTGCCCGAACCGCTTCGGCCAACAATTCCCACCATTTCGCCGGCAGCAACTTCAAACGATACGTCCTTAATGACAGGCTGATTGCGATCGTAACCAAAAGTGACGTTTCGAAACTCGATTCTTCCTAAGGGGTTTTGCCATTTTTCAGGCTCGGACGGTTCCTGGATTCCAACTGGAGTGTCCAGCAACTCAAGGACACGCTTGCTACCAGACAAGAAACTGGTCAGCCACGAGGTAAAATTCGATAGTGCGCTCAACGGGGCGTAAAACATGGCCAAGTACGCTAGGAATGCAATCAGTTCTCCAAGCGTCATCTGTTGACCAATAACGTCCCGGCCTCCCACGTACCACACGATTAAACCACCCAGACTAAAGATCATCGACATGGCTGCCGAGTAATATGCGTTCGTGTTTTCAACCCAGAGTCGCCATTGTTTGAGATGATCGCTCGCCTTTTGAAACTTTGCAAATTCGCGATCCTCTTGCGCAAACGCTTTGACCACTCGAATGCCTGAGAGCATCCCACCCAGGACCGACATCTGCCGCGACGAAGCATCCCACAAACGGTAATACCGCGGATATACTTTTTGCCAGAAAACCCATGAACCTGCGATGACAAGCGGAACTGGAATAAGCGTAAACATGGCCAGCTTCGGATTGAGCCATAGCAACATGGCACCAACGCCAATCAGCTGTGCCGACTGCAAAAGAAAACCGCCCGTCAGCTGGTGCATGAGTCCATGCAGGACTTCGCTATCATGTGCGACTCGGCTAAGCATCGAGCCGACTTGATGACGGTCGTAGTATGCTACCGCCAGCTTTTGAAGTTTCTGCACCATTTCTTCTCGCAATGTGCCGGTAAGATTTGTGCCGATTGCCGTCGAGATATGTCCCTTAATGGCTCCAACAAGAGACAAGAGGATTCGAGAAAAGGCGAGAGCCAGGACTACAACCAACAACGCCGAATGAAATGAGACCGAGTCACTGGTACTCCCTGTGGCGCTATTCGAAACGGTCTGGCCCATCAAGATGTGGTCAACCATGTATTGCTGAAGCTTCGGTGGGATTAGCTCCGCCGCCACCCCAAGTACCGTTAAAGCGCACAATACCATTGCACCTCGACGATGAGGTCGAAGCAACGCGATCACTTGGCGAAGAATTTGTCCTTTCTCCATGCATCGTGGACAGGACTCTTCCTTAGTACTCAGCCTGAGCGCGCAACTCGGACATCGAGGAGGATCCAAAGTCTCTATACTATCATTCACGATTGCCCGAAGATCTATGTCACAGGACGAGCCGACGGACTTGGCTTCACGAATCCGCTCTAGGGAACGTGAAATTTTGTGAAAGCGGGTAGCGAGCGCATTGGAAAAGCGGAGCAAATCCAGCCACTGGTGGTCAACCTTCAATTGCAATAAGCCCGAGCCAACTCCAGCAACCGTACGAACCGATTGAACTCGGTCCCACGCGATGCTTGTTTGAATCTTGGCGCCCGAAGAATGAGCGGCCGCCACATTCAAATGGTCTGCTGTAACCACCAGCCATTGACGCTCCTTTCGTCCATCCAATGAAAAATCGGTGTCGGTCGACAAAAGGACTTCGCGGTGATTCAATGAGCATTCATTGAGGCAACTGATGACAAAACCAGGAACAAGGGTCGCATGGATCAATTGGCTCACTCCGTTGAATAAAAGACTGATTTGAAAAGGTAGATAGGAGAACCATGAAGCTGCGTTAGATGAAGATCCCTCCTGATAGTTCCGAAAATCCTGTCTAGATTAGACGCCGCCATGTCGCCAAATCAATCAACACAGCTTGGGGACACACCATTTTATAACACAGCTTGGTAACACAGCTTGGGGACACACCATTTTATTGACAATCCAACCAGACACCGCCGACAAAAGTAACAGGCACGCTCCGTCGTGCCGTCCGCTCCTAGACATTTGCTGGGATTCTAGGTGGACGGCACATGGAATGTGCCTACTACTTTGACTTTTGTCGGCTTTGTCCCAACCAACCAAACCAACCATCAGTCCGAATTCGCTTTGCGGCGGCAATTAGAGGCGGCTGACCTCTAGCAAGCATCCATTTTCTGGCTCAGCGTAGAAGCAAGCGCAAAAGGGCAGCATCGCGAGCTGCCGAAGTCGCCATGGCTAACTTACGTTCAGTTCGAAATCGTCCGAACTAGGTCGCAAGCCGTTTGAGGTAGAATCTCCGATGCGTCTTCAAGCTCCGCATCTCACTGACCGCTTGAGCTTTACCAGC
>CAIOHR010000434.1 GCA_903858115.1 uncultured Pirellula sp.
CACAGATCGCCCCTACACGCGGAAAACTACCACCAAACCAAGTAAAAATTGCTCCAGAAGCCAGCACTCCCGCTGCAGTCGCAAACCTCCCAGAATTGTAAGCCAAACCACTGCCGGTCGCTCGAACCCGCACCGGAAATAACTCAGGAAGAAACAATGCCAACCATCCGAAAAACAGCGTTGCGATAAAACCTTGGGCAAAAACCACCGGATGAAACGACGGTTGCAATGGCTCAGTCCATTGAAACATCGCGATGGTGATGATCAAGGTCGCGAGCGAGATCGCAAAGTAACTGATTCGCTTTCCAAACCATCCAGCAACTTGAGCCCCGACAAAACTCCCTAACGTTGCCCCCAATGCCCACCACCCTTGCGTTGCCGCCTTGTACGTCAGATTGGTGGCCCCAGCGACCGTGTCCGCCCAGGGTATCATCCACTTGCTAGCTGACCAAGCACCAATCATTGGAATCGCACTCACGGCCACCCCCACCAGCGTGCAACGTATCAAACTCGGCTGAAACAAATCGAATAGTGGAGACGACTTCTTCTTCGAACTTCCACGCGACTCTAACCATTTCGGGGATTCTGGTAGAAAAAGCAGAACGACGACTCCGAGCATAGCAGGTAGGCCGGCGATCTGAAACAGCCATCGCCACGAATCGGTAGTGATGGGCCATCGTTGTGCGAACTGCGACAGGAGCAAGATTCCAAAATTCAATCCTGCCATCGTTGCGCCCGAAACAAACGGTCGCGAACTTTTCGGCCAACACTCTGCAACGAGCGCAACACCATTGGGCCACAGTCCGCCCACTCCGAGCCCCACCAAGAATCGCAAAACGAGCATCTGTTGTTGTGTCTCGACGAACGACCCCAGCGCTGCGAATACGGAATAGATCAATATACAAACGCCCATCGCGCGCGTTCTTCCAATTCGATCTCCAAGATTGCCCAATGCAATGCCACCAATCGCCGCACCTAACATCAATGCCGCGGTGAACCGCGCAAACCAAACTCCTCCGAGCTTATCCGTATACGCATCCCCGAGCAAATCTTTCGAAACGGACATCGATGCGATTGGCATCAGTCCTAGTTCGACTCCGTCAAAGACGAGTGCCAAGAAAGCTGCCAACAGTACGAATCGACGTTGATTCGGTGTCATTCCTAAGTCCGTCATTTCTGCGGCCTCTCGTCATAGGCCAATATGACGGCACTATTGTCCAAGTCCCCGTGTCCGAGTCCCTCAGCCTTCTCCAATAGCTGTTGATGCGCATCAGTCAACGGCAATCGAATCGTGCTCTCTGATTGCATCAAGCGTACATCCTTGAGATGCTGGGAAAGACGACCTTGCGGACGAAAATCTTTGTCAATCATCTTGTCTCCCTTGGTGTCCATCATGCGAGAGTAGGCCATGCTTCGCCGAAGTGCTTCCAAGGTTAACTTCGCGTCCAATTGCAATGCGTCAGCAAACGCCAAGCCCTCAGCTAACGCAGCTCGATTCAAGCCCAGTACCAGATTCGAAACAAGCTTCATTCGCAGCCCACTCCCGCAGGGACCAACATGCATCCAATCGTTGGCAATGGCCCGAAATAGAGGTTCACATCGCTGGATGGCAATCGAAGTGCCTCCTGCCAGGATCGTCACTTCACCGCGATACAACTGATCGCTACTTCCAGAAATGGTCGCGTCCACCCAATAAACACCCTCTGCATCGAGTTTTGCAGCAATCGCTTCTGCAATAGCTGGAGAACCAGTCGTTGTATCGACAACAATCATTCCTGGCCGGAGTACTGGCGTAAGCTGCTCCATCACCGATTGAACAATGTCATGATTGGGCAAGGAAAGGAAAACGATTTCACATTCCATCGCAACCGCTTGCGCGTTTGGAGCTATTTCAACTCCCTTTCCTGCCGCATCATCTCTCGATGTTTGGGCAACATCAAAACCAATCAGCCGGTATCCTGCCGATTGTAGCCTCGCAATCAACGCCTGGCCGACCAATCCCATCCCGATAAGACCAATCGTCGATACGCTAGCAGATTTTTGCAGCTTGGAGTTCATTAGCGACCTTATTCGATCGGAGTCAAAGGTGAAACGTTTGGCTTTCGAATCGCCTCTGCAAAATGCGCATACTCCGCGTCTCTATCCACCCCTGGTCCTGAATGGATCAACGCACCGAAGGTCAGTTGGAGACTTTCTCCCCGATTGATATGAACTTCACTCAGCTCTCCCTGCTTCATCGCCTTCCGTCCGAAAGGATTGGCGACCATCAGCCCGTAATTTCGATTGTGCCACCAAGACTCGCGAAAGTTCGAAGAACTCGCCATCAACATCACTCCCATTTCACGATCTGACACAGTGCCATAATAGTCACACCAAACCGCAGGCTGCCCCCATGTCTTAGCTGCCGAAGTTAATCCTGTGGAGTTGATAGTTATCCCACCGCTCTTCTCTGTTATTGCGGTTGCAACTCGGGCACCGAATCCCATCTCTTCCTGATCCCCAAAGACAATGTCTCGCTCCGCTCGAAAAGTTGTGGCCCAAACGATCATCCACCCCGAAGGTCGAGCGAGCAAACGAATCCGATTCGTCATGACACTCAATATGCGTCCGTCCGTTCCAAGCATGTCCGACTCCGTCGTGAATCTCAGCTCATTACCTGACACGACTGGTTTCTCAGTAAAAACCCGATGCGCTATACTCGCTTTGTTTCGCCAAAAATCGTTGCCGCTTATGTCACCAAAGGCCAACCAAATGCCCGGATGCATCGTGTCGTGGTCCATTGCATCCTGGCCTTCGCGCGGTGGATGGTTGCGAGTCACTTGTTGTCCATCGCTCGTTTTCAGATTGGAGAAATAGGGTCGAAGTACCTTCGGATCTTGAAAAACGAAATCGGCAATAGCTTGTTTCCCGAGTGAAATCGAGAGCCGATCTTCTGCCAGAACAAACGAAAAGAGTTTTGCGTTGGTTTCCAACCCAGCTACATCCGGATCTACCGCGACTCGACTCTGCAAAACAGGCTGAACATCTTGCGCTCGCATTGGCGAAGCGAGAGCCAACATCAAAACGGTTACACCCAAAAAGACTCTCATGGAAGCTCTTTCCAAATGGATTTACAGTGCATTGAAACCAATCGAACCAGGCTTTCGGGCATTGTCTCCTTCGTTAACGGCACAACCAAGAAGTCTTCGCCTCGCGCCTCGCCTGCCGTTCGGCCGTATTTGTATTGACTCGTGAATCCGTTCTCAGCGGATTTCTCTGCGTCATGCCGAGGATTCGGAACGGATAAGAACATTCCGTCGACTCGCGGCGGCACATCGTTCGCATTGCTCGATCGAAGCTTACTCAAAGTCAATGTTCGGAAGAGTTGCTTGGCCGTCAACACGCCTGGGTCCACTAATTGAACATCATGACTGATAAGACTCTCAAAAGGGGAAGAACCATCCTCTGCTCGGTACTGTCGTAACCTCTGAAGATTCTCCGCGATTCGCTCGGACTCGAACGGGAAGTGAGTACAACCCAAAATCACGCGCTCGATAGGAGCCGTTGCGCCGGACTGACGATAGTTCTCGACCATCGATACAACATCGTACTTGACATAATTCTCTACCGAATTGAGACGAACATCTTTGGAATTTGCAGCATCTTCCGCAGAACCACCACTTATTCCATTCGCATCAAACGCATAGAGTCGCATGAGTCCTGCTTGAATAGGTGCTTTGGTGTTGGTCAAAGAGGGACCTTGGTAGTCGTTAGCCTGATCCTTGGAGGTGGCCTCGTTGCGAACAAAGGAACGATTCCCCTCGATTGCACCTGCCAAACCTAGGCTTCCTTGTTGCCAAACAACCGGCTGCCGTTTTCCAGCTTGGCCAGCCGACTTGGCGATCGCTCTGGGGTAAGCACCACTACTACATGTCCCCAACGTCGCCATTACCGCAACGGCCCCGGAAGGCCGATTTGATGGTAGCTCCTGGACGACCGCATTCGCCCCTGCTTCTACCACTCCAATCACAGGTATCGATATTTTCCAATCTTGCAATGCGGCTCGAATGTCTTCTAGACCGTAGGCTGTCGCCGTATTGCATGCAATGACGATTGCCTTTACGGGGAGTTTTGTCTGCTTCGGTGCAGCAGATTGCTTATTCTCCCAGTATCGATTCCCGAGAAGAAATATGGCGTCGCGGAGAATAAACTCTCGCAGCAAATCCTCTTTCCCGACTGCCGCATAGTTTCCATACGGCATATTCGCTTGATCACCAAAATAAATAAATCGCTCGTTCTGAAAGTCTGGCACTCCGTCTTTGCCAGGTTGCCCCGTGCGATTATTATGATCGTCCAAGCTCAGAATCGTTTCGAGTACCGTTAACCCGCCAATACCCGAGTCGAACACTCCGATCGGAAGATCAGTCGTCGGAGTTGAATATCGTTCGATCGGAATGGAGTAGTACGTCCCTTGCCCACGATTGCCTTTCACTTCGGCAATCAGTTTTTGAACAGCGTGATTGGCAGGGAGCGGGGCATTGGATGATTCTTGCGCATGGACTGGACCATCAAGACAATACAGAACGACGCACGAGAACAGGAGCCGATAGCGTTCGAGAAAAAGTTTCATGATTGATGATGTTCCATGTTCGATCGATCTACCGCCGCTCGATCAATTGACGATCGTAAATCCATAAAGAGGCGAATCCATCGTAGCGGACGAAGGTATGGTGCGGTAACCAACCGATTGCCAAAGTCGCGTATCGCTTTCGTGTTGTATCATATCCACCCACGCTGCGATGGGATCGGACGTCCCCTCGACCACCTCGTGCGACGTCAAGTGACTCTCCAGACGTCGCTCGCCTGCATGATATGTTCGCCTCGGATCGCGCAGCGGCAAGGAGGGGGTTTCGTTCCATCCCGAGGGTGGATCCCAATCGAACAACCGTCCTGGATGCATCAGGACGCGCGCTCGAACCCTCCGATTCCCCTCGGGGCCAGTCCCAACGAAATGATGCACTCCATGCTCTTCGCCAAGCCAATTGCCGATCCGGCCATTGTCCATTTGCAATGCGATACCCATCGTATTCTTGGGCAATTGGTCGAGTTCGCTCCACGCCGTCACGCGGAAGACATCGATTTCTTTGACCCGATTCCGACGCTCCATTTCCAGTGGAAGCATGTTCTCCGATGAACTGTTTTCCACCGTTCGCAGCAAACGAAACGCGGGAGAAAATTGGTCTGGAATTTCGATGCTTTTTCGGCTCGCAGCCTGTTTCTCCAAGAACTCTCTCGACAGAGGATCGTACATCGAGTTGTAGTTCGTGAAACGGAATGGAAGCACGCGCCAACCATTCAAGTCGGCCATCCGTCGATAAGCTTCCCATAGAGGTTTCGCGGCAGCAATCGGATTGCAAAGAATGATGACGGAATACATTTCCTTCACGGTGACATCATGGCGTTGCATCGAGATCAGATAGGTCTTTAATACTCCAGCGAGTTTGCGGGCTTCATCCATCGTGTAGTCAACTTCTAACGATTGATTCTGATACCAACTGCTAAAGACACGGCTCTGCAATTGTTCGACTTGTTCGACGATGGACATAAAATCCGCAATCGACTTGGCGGTTTCTCCTTCTTCACGACGCAGCAACTGAATTTGGTAATTTACTCCCTGCTTCCGTCTCGCCGAGGTCAGTTGTTTGAGTCTACGTTTACTTCGATCAATCTGACGTCGAATGCGTTCCAAATCATTTTGAATCGAATAAAATTGAGAAGAATGCCTCAATAGCCGCGCTCGATATCCGAGGTCTCGAACCTCTTCAATGGCTCGATGTTGAGGAGATTGAAACGAATCGCGTTTGCTTAATCGCTCCATCCTTACGTTCATCTCCACACGCGATCGATCCGGCGAAGCATCAAACACAACATGCGGAACCGCTAGCTCATTGGCAAGATGCATCGTGTCTGCAATCGGGATTGCTACATGCCTTTCCAACTCCCGCTTTAATGGGCGTGCCCCATAAGCAGGTTCATATCCGCTAGCAGCTAACGTATCGCGACCCGTTGGGGTAATCGACCAATCTACCGTGCGATACCTTAATCCACTACGGGCTGCAAGCTTATCGATCTCGCGATCCACGATCTTGCGAACGACTACCGGCGCAAGCGGTTGATAAGGAATGATCTGATCAATGCGCCCGAGGAACTCTGGCCGAACAAACCGCTTGACCTCGCGGAGAAAATGCTCGTTCGCTCGCACCGACTGGGAATCGAATCCAAGAGATCTACCATGAAAACTCTCGACACCCAAGTTGCTCGTCAAAAGGATGACTGCGTTGCGAAAATCTGCGATACGACCCATCGAATCGGTCAATCTCCCTTCGCCGAGCACTTGCAAAAGCAGATCAAGTACCGATGCGTGCGACTTTTCAAATTCGTCCAACAAAACCACCGAGAAAGGTTGATCTCGAATCGGGCTCGTCAACGTTCCGTCGCCACCATTGTTCACGCCGATCATTCGTGCACCCGACCAGGGATGAGCGTATTCGCTCATGTCGATGCGAATCATTCGACTCGGGTCTCGATAAAGCAGCTTTGCAAGGGCTTTCGCCGTCTCGGTCTTGCCAACACCTGTCGGTCCGATCAACAACAACGATGCCAGCGGCCGATCGATGCGATTCATGCGGGCCTTCAACACGGTCATCAACTCCACAATGCGCCGAATCGGCTCGGGCTGTCCGATCACGTCGGACTCGAGCTGTGCTCGTATTTCTTCTTCCTGGAATCGCACGGAATCATCCAGCAAAAATAACGGCAACCCCGAATCTTGAGAGAATCGTTTCGATACGGCAACACGATCTATGGATTCCACGGATTCCCAGGTCTCTAACATGCTTTGCAACATGGAGAGAGGTTGCCCTGGCATCGAAGAGTAAGTCGCAAATCGCAAATGCAATCGAATCAGCTCGTCCGTCGCGGAGTCTTCCCAGTGAACATGATGCGTTTTAGAAAGTCGCTCTGCGCAACTGGACAAAATCATCGTTGCTTTCTCAACACTCGGCACGGAGACATCGATACGAGCAAAGCTCCGGAGCAGCAAAGGTTCTTCCCGTTGAATGATAGTGATTTGTTCTGGCGTACACTCCAATATTGAAATCAACTCTCCACTTTCCAGCGAAGTTCGAAGATGCGCAGCGACTCCCGGTTGTCCATTGATTTTCCCCGACTCCAGCAGTTCAACCGCCGATCCCAAGTGCAACAAAATCTTCGCTTGTCGAGCCTCTTTCACGACATCGAGACAACGCTGCTGCCACATCCCGAATCCCGAAGCACCAGAAACTAATCGAGCACCACTCGTCGCCCATACGTCGAGAATCGCGGCTTCCGGCGAATGTGTGCGAAGCGAGAACTGCCTGGCCCATTCAAAAGCTATCGCGGATTTGCCTACCCCTGGCGGCCCGACCAGCAAAACGTTGGTGGGTTTCTCTCCCAGCAATAGTTCATTCATCCGCTCCACATAATCTTCGTATTCGAAGACATGGTGTCCACGCCAACTCGCAATCGGAGTTCCGATCGATCGCAATGTTTTCAAGCTCGGACCTTTCTTTTTCACCTTTCGCGTTTGATACTTTTCGGAAATGTCCGAAACAAGCACATCGGTCACTTTGCGGACCTCAAACAAACGATCGCAGAAGGTGTTCCGCACATCGCCCAGTGTCAGATCATCAAATTGTCTGGACAGTATGCCACTCAATTGGTTCTGAAGATGCGCATCGCTCACCTCCGGTTTTTCCGTCAAAAAGGAAGCATCCAAATGGGGTACGTACCAATGAAAATGCTTCGGCGAAATCGGCCAACAAAAAAGCGAAACGGAAACGGTGATGCCTTCATCCCATCCGATCATGCGCTCGGCCGGCTTGATGGTGAGAGCCAACTTTCTTACTTGCGGTTTGTCTCTCGGGCAGGCCCCTAACCAACGCGAAGGCCGAACTTTCTTCAAGTGTTGATGCCATTTTGTGGTCAGCAGAGCTTTTGCCTGATGCCAATCGCTGGTGACCACTTCCATCGAAAGAGGTGGCAACAACTTGGCACGACAGAGCTCTGATTCATGCTGTTCTACCAAAGCATATAGAGAGATTCGCCGTTCGTGAGCCATGGGCAGTCGGGTCAATTTACCTTAACTTGTAGGAACTCATTCAGAGGATTACTTCTTCTCATGACATTACCAAGGGCATTTTACCCAGAGACATTGTACACTAGCCACCGGTTCGGAGGTTAGACTTTAGCCTTACCCCAAGGACACTATCTGGTGAGACGCGAGTCCCCCTGATATGTTGCTTTCAGTGTCTCGCGAGCGGTCCGCTTTGCTGAGCGAAATCAACAATAAAACCTTTTCTAAATCCATTCACAGGAACAGGAATCATGCGCAAATCTCGAATTCAGGCTTTTTTGTTGGCGATAGCCGCAACTTCGATGGTAGCAGCTATTCTCGCCAATCCGTTCACTCAAGCTCAAGAGAAACCGAACTCGATGCTCCGCCATATTGTTATGTTCAAATTCAAAGATAGCAGTAGCAAAGAAGACGTTCAAAAGGTCGTCGATGCGTTTCGATCGTTGAAGAAGTCGATCCCGTCGATTGCCGCCTTCGAGTATGGGACAAACAACAGTCCCGAGAATCTTGCGAACGGATTCACGCACTGTTTCCTCGTCTCCTTCAGAAGCGAGAAGGATCGCGAAGTCTACTTGCCACACCCGAAGCATACGGAGTTCGTCGAGGTCCTCAAGCCCCACTTGGACAAAGTGCAAGTCATCGACTACTGGTCCGCCGAATAGTTCTTAGGCCACGAAACGAAAACAGCGAGCAAGGAGTTGTTGACGGCCTGGACAGTGGACGAGTGAAAATGGCAGGAGAATGAGGGCAGAAGAATAGGACCACAACCTCATTCTCCTGCCTTATTGCACCCTGACCCCTCGCCCCTCCATCAAATCCTGCCCCCTCGCACTCATCTCTCCTCAAACACATCCTGCCCCCTCGCCCTGTTCGCCC
>CAIOHR010000435.1 GCA_903858115.1 uncultured Pirellula sp.
GCAACCTCAGTGGGCTGGAAAATTTCTGCTCGCGCTAATCTAGCCATGATTCAAACTCCCGAGTAGGGACTATTCGCTACCAATTCAGACCCGAGAATTAGAATTTTCCAAGCGCCCTTCGTCAAGTCGCAAAACAAAAAATGGTGTGTCCCCCTGTTTCTCTTCTTTGTTTCCCTTGTGTCTATGATTCCAACACCCGAGGAAGGACTGTTCGGAATCAATTCAGACATCAGAATCAAAAATTCCTGTATGCCCTTCATTCAACGCCGCAAGTCTACTTGCGTGTCAACAAACTACTGTCGACGAGCCACTCTTCGAATCGTACTTGCCAATCGCCGAAGCCACTGGTTGTGCCAGCGCGATACCCAAATCCATGTCCAGCATTGGAGTAGACATGCAACTCCGCTGGTACACCTGCTCGTTTGTAGTTCAAATAAACCTCGGCCATACCGATCGAGATGTCGTCACGATCCTTGTATCCAAGAGCGATAAAGAGAGGCGGCATTCCCTTTTCAACCGAAAATCGCTTCGAGCTACCTGGATAAATCAACGCTTGGAAATCAGGGCGACTGGAATAGGTTTCAATACGATCCGAATCTTGTTTGTTCCCATTGTCGGATTTCATCGCCGCGAGTGCAGCGAGTTCGCCACCTGCAGAGAAGCCGAGCACCCCCACGCGGTCGGGCTGAATACGCCACTCTTCCGCCTTCGATCGAATCAAACGAAGGGCTCGCCATGTATCCGCCATTGCATGTTCATCGACGGTGTATACAGAGCCCTCCTCTCGAGCTAACCGATACTTGAGTACGAAAGCAGCAGTGCCGCGGTTCGCAAACCACTCTCCCAGTGCGTAGCCCTCATGTCCCATGCAAAGCATGCGATGTCCACCTCCCGGTGCGATGAGTACAGCGGTACCGTTCGCTTTGTTCGCCGCTGGTAGATAGGGAACAATCGATGGGTTGTGGATGTTCGTAACATTGCACTTCCCAGGTCCAATATCTGCCTTTTCCAACTCTGCTGCCCTACTTTCGAAGCCAGGAGCACCCTTTTCCCACAGCGGAATCGACGTCGGTTGTTCCGACATTCCGATAGAGTTGAGGAACAAAGGAATGATGAACGCAAATCGGAAGCATCTAGACAGTTTGGAGCACATGTTCTATTCTCGGCGAGGATTTTTGTGACGGCGTCCTTCTCATTTTAACAAAAGGACCTACGAATATGTCTTTGAAAGTCTCTGTCTACGATACAAAGCCCTACGACCGAGAGCATCTGCTCGCCAGTGAGAATTCGGATAAGATCGAATGGCGGTTTCTTGAGTTCCGATTGACGGAAGAAACCGCACAGTCTGCAATCGGCAGCGATGTCGTATGCGTGTTTGTGAACGACAAAATCGATCGAGCTTGCATGATTTCCTTAAAGAATCAAGGAGTGCGACTCATTGCATTGCGGTGCGCCGGCTTCAACAACGTGGACCTCCAAGCCGCAAGGGAATTGTCCATCGCTGTCGTGCGTGTGCCCGCTTATTCGCCGAACGCTGTCGCTGAGCATACAGTCGGTTTACTATTGGCGGTCAATCGAAAACTTCATCGAGCTTACAACCGAGTTCGCGAGCAAAACTTTTCACTCCGCGGTCTCGTCGGTTTTGATCTCGCACACAAGACGGTGGGAATCATTGGCACTGGGCGCATCGGCAAAGTCACGGCCAAAATCTTCAGAGGTTTTGATTGTAATGTCATTGCTTTTGATGAGTATCCGGCATTGGAATGGGCTTCGTCGCATGGAATCGAATATGTGAGTATGGAATCGTTGCTGAAGCAGAGCGACATTATTTCTCTACACACGCCGCTAAACAAAGCCACGCATCATCTGTTAAACGACACTACGCTGGCGATTACCAAACCCGGCGTAACTATCGTCAATACGAGCCGAGGTAAGCTTATCGATACAAGCTCTCTGATTCGGTTCCTCAAGTCGGGACACGTCCGAGGAGTAGCACTGGATGTCTACGAAGAGGAAGAAGGTATCTTTTTTGAAGATCTGTCTGGGGAGATTCTCCAAGATGATGAATTGGCGCTGCTGCTAACGTTTCCAAATGTATTGCTTACCGCCCATCAAGCTTTTCTAACGGAAGAAGCACTATCGGAAATAGCTCGGGTCACAACGACCAATATCATCCGCTTGGCCAGCCAAGAACCATTCCTAGAAGATACAACGCTGTAATGCGAGGGTTACTTCACCTGGAACGTGCGAATGGGCAGTCGCTCCCGATCGCGGCAACGACGCGAGAAAGAGCATAGTAGACTTATCGATTCAGGATACCAGACTGAAGAGCTGCGACGACTTCTTCCCCGTGGATCAGCACATCGACGTCGGAGAAGACTTTCTTGACGATACCATCGCTCCCAATGATGAAGGTAGTCCGCTTGGCAATGGGGATTCCGTTGATTTCCGTCAACGCTCCATAAGCCGTGGTCACCTTCTTTTCGGGATCCGCCAGGATATCAAAATTGAGCGTGTGCTTGTCAGCAAAATTGCGATGGGAACCGACGCTATCGATGCTGACTCCAAAGAGTTCCGCTCCTAGTTCAGCGATTTGATTCTTCCGAACACTAAAGTCCAACGCTTCCACGGTGCAGCCAGGTGTGTCATCCTTGGGATAGAAATACAACACTATTGCACGTTTGTTGTAGAAGGTGCTAAGGTCGACCATTTCACCTTCTTGATTCGGCAGTCGAACGTTGGGTGCGATCGAGCCAACGTCAATGCGATTGAACGAGTTGATCACCATCAGCGCGTCCAATGGTCCAACGCTTCCGTCACCATTCACATCCAGCATCGGGCCAGAATAACTGCTCGGCTTCGAAGGCAAGACTCGGCTACCGTTCGAATTGATGTCATTGATCACCGCCAGAGCGTCAAACGGCTCCACCATGCCAGACCTGTCTACATCAAGTCGATTGGTCGCGTTTTGCCAATCCGCAGCACACAAATCTCGCCGCTCAAGCTGCTCAAAGTTTCTCAGTTTCGTGAGACGGCGTTTTGTCATGACTGTTCCCAAAAACCTGAAACGAACGCGAGCAACGGTCGATCGCGTACAAATGTTACGAATTTATAGTAAACCATAGCACCGAGCGGGTAAAGGAAAGTCTGAAAATCCCCTGGTCGGAACTTCCGCAGAATCCGCACAAACTGGACAATCCCAGCGGTAGGGTGGTTTCTTGTTGGAGTTTGAGAGGCATCATGAGTTCCCTTCGAGAGCTAAATTTAGATGGACTGATCGGTCCGACCCACCATTTCGGAGGGTTAGGAGTGGGAAACAAAGCGAGCGAGGATAGCCAACACCTAGCCTCCAATCCTCGTGCGGCGGCACTGGAGGGATTGCATAAAATGCGGCTCTTCAACTCCCTCGGAATCACGCAGTTGTATCTCCCTCCACCCGCTCGGCCTGCTTGGGGCTGGCTTGAAAACCTAGGTTTCACCGGGGACCGTCAGGGTGTATTGGCTCGCTGTGCCGAAACATCGCCAACACTCCTCTCTGCAGCCTATAGTTCGGCATTCATGTGGACTGCTAACGCGGCATCGATGAGCGCTGCGACAGACACCATCGATGCATGCATGCATCTCAAAGTCGCGAACCTATCTGCCAATCTTCATCGCTCGATCGAATCCGAGGAAAGATATCAACAATTGTGCAGTCTGTTGGCTAATGTCCCTCGCGTTTGCGTGCATTCCGCCCTTTTGGGGTGTGCTCCCCTACGGGACGAAGGGGCAGCCAATGGGATGCGATTGTGCTCGCCATCTGGCAACGATGGCTGCTACGTTTTCGTCTATGGCTCCGATGATGGCCAAAGCGAACTACAGCAATCACGACGCAGGCCCCCACGCCAAAGCAGGCTCGCATCTCAGTTGGTGGCTCAATCGCTACAACTACCATCGGATCGCTGTTTCTTTGTCCAGCAAACACCGGAAGCGATCGATGCTGGTGTCTTTCATAATGATGTGATCGCCACGAGTCACGAAAACTTGCTGCTGTATCACGAACAAGCGTTTGTCGACGGTGCTGACTTCATCAATCAACTAAGTGAGCAGTTTTCTACACGGACAAAAGAAACGCTTCTCGCAATACAAATCCATGCCTCCGAGCTGAGCTTGGCCGAAGCCGTGAGCACTTACCTCCTTAACAGTCAAATCGTGACGGACTCCAATGGGGGCTGGCGAATGATATGCCCGTCTGCCTGTCAGGCTTCCGATTCGGTCCAATCGTTCTTAACGCGATTGCAACGTACAGTCCCCAGGTTGAAACAGATCGACTATGTCCATCTTCAACAAAGCATGGCCAATGGTGGTGGTCCTGCTTGTCTCCGCTTGCGGGTGATCCTCGACGAGGAGCAAATCCGTCAATTGCCAAAATCGTCTATCATCACGGAGGACGTAGCCAATCGATTACAAAGCATCATCGAGGCTGAGTACCCGACCCACGTTACCATGTCTGACTTGATTCGGCTAGACTTTGCCTTGCATGCCGAGCACATTGCAAATCAGATCGCCCACGTGTGGCAACCGTAGATGATTTCGACATGACTGGTATGCGATTGGCTACCCTGGTATTCTGCTCCCTTCCTCGAACCTAGCTCTTCAAACTGTATTGAAACATGGCTGTATTAACTCAACCGATCAAGTGGCACGGTGGCAAATACTATCTAAGAGCGTGGATCCTTGGGTTGATGCCTCCACACTTGCATTACGTCGAGCCATTTTTTGGAGGCGGCGGGATATTGCTCGCGCGCGACCCGAATCGAGACTGGATGTCCGACTCCAACGATCAAAATTTTAGTGGCAAAAAACTTTCAGCCGCTTTTCAAGGAAGCAGCGAAGTCGCAAATGATATCCACGGGGAGTTGATCAATTTTTGGAAAGTGTTGCAATCCCCCGAAGACTTTGAAGTGTTCCGCCGGAAGGTGGAGGCGACTCCCTTTAGTGAAGCAGAGTTCGATGAGGCGCTTGCAGAATCGCGTCTTCAAACAGAGCCACACACAGAGCCAGCTACCGAATCGAAAGTAGAACGCGCGGTCCGGTTCTTTATCCTGGCACGTCAATCTCGCCAAGGGCTCATGAAAGACTTTGCGACCTTATCAAGGAATCGAACACGGAGTCGGATGAACGAACAAGTGTCGGCGTGGTTGAACGTGATCGATGGACTGCCTGATGTTCATCAGCGTCTTCGTAATGTCGTGATCTTGAACCAGAACGCGCTCGATGTCATTCGAAAGCAAGACGGCGAGCATACACTCTTCTATTGCGACCCACCCTATCTTCATGAAACGCGTACCGCAACCGATGCCTATGCTCACGAAATGACGGTGCCGCAACACCGCGAACTCCTTGACGTGTTGGCGAACATTCAAGGGAAATTTATGCTCAGCGGCTATCCCAGTGACCTCTACGCACAATGGGAAAAGAAGTATGGCTGGAAGCGTCACGACTACTTGATCGACAACAAAGCAGCAGCGGGTAAAGTCAAGGAAACCAAAACGGAATGTCTATGGTGCAATTTCGAAAGTCCGCAGAAGCTTTCGCAGGCTGAAATGCAGTTGGATTCAAAAGCTGACTTGAACGCGCAAGTGATTTCAAATCCGACTACAGATTTGGCGTAGTGCCCGCGTATAGTCGGTATCGTTTTCAACTATACTTTCGTATGCTTCGTACGCGAACCTTCACTGCTCTATTTACACCCTACAAGAGGACGGCTTCTATGAGCCTTCGACGGTTGTTTTCATTTCACAATATTCGCATCGCGATAGTCGGCGTCGCGATGCTGGCTAGTCCGGCATGGATCCAGTGCGCGATCGCCAACGCACAACAAGGCACAGCAGTCGACGAGAAGACATGGGAACCGCACGATCTCAATCGTCCGAAACCGGTGATACGTGATCCTGGTCCTGGCACCGAGAAAGAATTTGCCAAACCTCCAAACGATGCCATCGTATTATTTGATGGCAAGGATCTATCACAGTGGGTGCGAAGACCTGGTGCCAAAGAGCAACCGCCAGTACTCGAACCAAAATGGAAAGTCGTGAACGGGTACTTTGAAGTAGTCCCCAACAGCGGTAGCATCTATACCAAAGAGAAGTTTGAGGACTGTCGTATTCACGTGGAGTGGGCTACACCAGCTTCCTTCAAACCGCAAGCGAAAGGTCAGAATCGCGGCAACAGTGGACTCTTTCTCCTGGGACATCCCGAGCTTCAAATCTTAGACTCGTTCGACAACGAAACCTACGCCGATGGACAAGCGGCAGCTATTTACGGAAAGTACCCTCCTCTTTTCAATGTGAGTCGTAGGCCAGGCGAATGGCAGTCGTTCGACATCACGTTGGAACAGCCTCGATTGGATTCCAATCGCAAAGTAATCAAGCCTTGCACACTGACCGTGATTCACAATGGCGTGTTGGTCCAAGACCACGTTGCTGTTGGCGGAAATGCAACATCTGGAACACTTGGTATTCAGGACCACTACACGCCCGTCCGCTTTCGAAACATCTGGGTCCAAAAAATTCAACCATAGTCACTCGATGCGAGATCATCGTGGCATTGTAAAACCCCGTTTGGCCAATTGGGGTTTGCATGGATGATTACGCCCCATGGTGCAGATGTTATCCTACATCCCCCTCTCCTTTTGGCTTTGCAAAGGGAGAGGGGTGCCGCAGGCGGGCAGGCGGGGTGAGGGATGGACACTCTGCGTTTGCAGTGATGAAGGCTCTGACTTTAGATCCGGAGCCACAAAGAGCTTGTGACAACTAGAATGGTAGAAACACCTGGTGAAAAGAAGTCACTCGAAGCAGGAAAACCACTTTGTCGTGGGCTTGGCCGTTGCACTGGCTTCGCAAAATGGCACAGTACCCAGACAATGGCGATACATGGTTAGGCGCACCCATAACACTGATTGCGGACGATGACCCGCCAAAACCACTTTACAAGGGTTGCCCTTTTTCTGCTTTCTTGCTTTTCGCAGACAGTTCGTTCAAACGATCCGATGGCAACATGGTCCAACTCTATCGCATGATCCCGCTCTTTGCGTCGGAACGTGCTTACGAGCTGAAACATGGGCTCAAGAAATTCATGCAAGCGATGGATAAACACGAGGTGCCTAGGATCGTTGACATGAATCGAAAGCCATTCGCCTAAGGGCACGCCGCTCGCCTAAGACCACGCCGCGCGTCAAACCCTCACCCGCCTTCGGCACCCTCTCCCTTTTCAAAGTAAAAGGGAGAGGGAAAAAACAGATAGGGATAGGGACGAGCGTGTCATGCATTTCATCGCGGTGCAACGCGATATCGTCGCGTTGTAAAACCCATTTGGGGTTTGTGCTACTGATTGCGACATTCCATGGATGTGCCAGCGATCTTCCGATAGTACAATATCTCCTTCCATTCGTACTTTCGCACGAACCTCTCCACCTTCTTGCTCCGCTAAAGATCTTATGAAACTATCCACTTGGAAGATTGGGCTTTTGGCTGTCTCGTTGTTTCAGATAACGTATTCTGTTGTGAACAAAGTCGATGCGTCGGACACACCGAGCGAACGGACCATCGTCCTCGTCGCGGGAGAGACGGCCAAGGTGGATGACATGGGGCACCATGACTATCTTGCAGGATGCAAGTGTTTGGAAGCTCTCCTGCGTCAGACTCCCGGTGTGAATGTCATTCAAGTGTCGGAGGGGTGGCCTGCGGACGAGCAGATATTCGACAAGGCACATTCGGTTGTCTTCTATACCGATGGAGGCGGCAAGCAAGCGTTTCTAGCGAAGCCCGAGCGCGTTGCCAACCTACAGAAGTTAGCCGACAAGGGTGTTGGCATCGTCATGATTCATCAAGCGGTCGACTTTCCTGAGAGTCATGTCTCGGAAGGAAAGCGATGGCTCGGCGGCGTTTATCGAACTCGCGTATCAGGTCGCGGGCATTGGGATAGCACTCACGTGGATTTTCCCAAACATCCGATTACGCATGGTGTTGTGCCGTGGAAGATCAACGATGGATGGCTCAATGGGATTGAGTTCGTCGAAGACAGGAAAAGGATCACCCCATTGGTGTGGTCAGGGAAAGAATACGCGGGAAGTCGAGCAGGCTTGGACAACGATATTGTTGCATGGGCATACGAGCGACCTGATGGTGGCAAATCTTTTTCCTTCACCGGTTTGGATGCTCACTCCGCTTGGTCGTTACCCGGCATGCGTCGCCTCATGTTGAACGGTGTTCTGTGGACTGCGGGAAAAGAAATCCCCGCAGAAGGAGCACCTAGCGAAATCGAAGAGGACAAACTCCTGGCCATGCAGACACCCCGCGAGCCCAAACCGAAACCAGCCAAGGCTAAAAAGAAGTAACGCGAGATTGTTTAACTGGCAATGATTCGCTGCTTTAGGGCAACGCGGTGGCTCCCCAAGTACTGCACGTTCGATACGATCAACCGGTTTTGCAGCCTCATGCACAAGCAAGGCTCCACGACCATAGCCTGCTACGACTGTACGTACAATGGTCAGTCCCGTCCAATGAAAACGAAGTCGAATGGGCGAAGCGGGCCACATCGTTACCACGTTGCTCGTCAACGTGGGACGATAGCCGAAACCAGCCGCGCGCAGGTGAGTTTGTCCATCACTGCGTTGCTTTTCAACGTAGGATGCTGGTCAGCTCTCGCACGCTATCTGGCCAGCGCTCCACGCAGACGAGCAGCGTAGTGGCGATTTCCGATCTTGGTCCGTTGTCTGGTTGTGGCTATGTCCCTACGCTGACAAGCAGCGTAGTAGCCTCTGTATGCAATCGCGGTCAAAGACACAGAAGTGATTCGGCGAGTGCATGGTACCGCCTGAGCGAAACGAGCCGCATCACCACTCGTCCCGGCGAGGCATAGTTCCTTGCGATGGACGCTCAAAAGATTGGTCGGCGAATGCTCCGGCGGTTTGTTGGAAATAGCCTTCCGGCCAAGCATTGTTCTTTGCCACCAATCTTAGCTCAAACTCAACTTCGGATTTCTCTGGCAAGTCAACGGACTCAATCGGCCGGAATACACCGTTCTCAAATACGGAGTGAATCGTTTTGTTCATCCCAGTGACTCCTTGACAGACAGTCCAATTGCCAACAGGTTGGCTATACGGTTATTATACCACACCTAGCGATTTGGGTGAAATTGATCGTTGGCAGGCCTTGGCGTCTCTCTGTCGGAACGAAATCATCGATCGAAGAATCGCCACGTTCCAGGCGTTCGAATTCGGCTCGTAATCTTCATCGGCTGTCGCTGCGATCAGCGTTTCTCGATTCTGCTGAGGCGGCAAACTCCTTATCGTTCTCGTTTTTATTTCCGATGGTCATTGTATTCAACTCGGAGTTACGCTCAGCCAACCGCCCAGTTCGGTTGCTATGCGTGTCCTTTTATTTTCCGCGCTGATGGCAACTCCCCATCGTCGAACGAAAGAAGAATGCTGTGCCTAGTATCTAGCGTGAACGACGCATTAGTCGTGTTGATTAGAATCAAGCTTGGAATCTGATGTTTCCAAATGTCTTGTAGATCGAAAGTGCCTTGGCTCTTTGAAGCCGCAGGACAGCATGATCGCAAGACATTCA
>CAIOHR010000436.1 GCA_903858115.1 uncultured Pirellula sp.
GATTGTTTCTTGGCTCCGATCATGCTGGATTCGACGAAAGGCAGCGAAGGCCCCAAGCCGAGCCGATACAAGAAGCGTTGTAGCGACAAAGGCGTGTTGCCATTGTCGAACCTCGACTACTTGCAATTGTTAGATTTGACCGCTCGCATGCAAAGATCCGACAAACGAGGCTATACGCCACGCGATTTGCCACCGCTATTAGAGCGGTTGGGAATCGATACCGAGCGGTGGCGACTGTTGACGAAGGATTTCGGTCGCATGTTCAGCCAGGTAGCGGGCAAGGCGCAAAGCGTTCATGATGCAAGGAGTCTCAAGACGAAGCGTCGTTTCTATCTGAAGCGGATGGTGCAGTAACCACCAGAGTTGGGTCCACAACCATCTTAGTTGCAAAGTTCAAACAAGCCCTCCATCGAGGGCCTGTCTAGCCGACTGTCGTCAAACGTCTCCGCGGCTCTTAAAAAGTACGACTTCTCGCGGAATTCGTCGTCTGTGAAAGTACGAAAGCGAGCTTGCGCCCATAGGATTCTGCGTGTTCACTTGAAATCAGCCAGCCAACCAAATAAGGCACTGCCGACAAAAGTAGCAGGCAAGCTCCGTCGTGCCGTCCGCTCTTCAAGATTTGCTCGGATTCTAGGTAGTCGGCACATGGAATCTACCGACGACTTTGGCTTTTGTCGGCTGTGTCAGCCAGCCAAATAAGCAAACAAAACGTGTGTCCCTTTATTTGCTCCCTGGGAATTCTATCGCGACCTCGGAGCAATTGGATTTGCGGATGCCAGTTCGATTTTACCGCGATGAAGTTGTTTTCGATGATTGAATCATAGTCACTTCCTATCCACTTCATTGTCTCCCAATTGAAAGAACGATTCATCAATTCGAAAGTAAGGCTTTGAATGAACCGTAGGTTACGTGAAGGAGCGCAGAGCGATTCTAATCCTCGACGAGATCGGCAAGCATATGATCGAGTTCCTTGTCGGTGATCGACTTTCGAGTGGCCAAGATCATTTTCCTAAGTTGCTTTACCCCATCAAAATCCGAGGGGAATCCGATGTTGCCTAGTGGACATACACTATCAAGAATCATCTCTTGATCCGCATTGAACATCGCGTAGAAGGGGATCCCGTGTATTTCCTTTTTCGCAATTCGATCAACGATGATCTTCCCGTCTGTCTCGTCAAAGCTGTCATTTTTCAGCATGACGTAGTCGCGTTCGAGAATCTCCTTGTAGCGGTCGATCCATCGAGCTAATTTGAAACAAGGACCGCAATAACGGCCGCTCAGCCGAGCCCATACAACTCGCTGCGATGCCTTGGCCTCTGCGAACGCTTCATTCCACATCTGAATCGCGTCCAGCCTTGGAGGAAGATGTGCTTTCATGAAATCTCTTATGACTTGGTCCGCATTACTATCAGACACATCAACCTGGATTCTCCCCTTTTCGCGACCATCCACATCGAGCATACATGCAACGACTTTTCCTTTGTCAGGTAGAGTCCAACCTTGTCCATTTAGAAAGCCGGAGACTTGTGGAGTCAACTTGCTTGAGTCGAGATTGATCCACCATTGAAGGAATCGGTCAACGTCCGGGTTGGTATCGTAGTCAAGAAACTTGCTATTCACGAAATCGGAAGTGGATGGATCGGACTCCGAGAGGATAACGATCAATGGATAGCCCATCACGCGACTATCGTTTAGCTGCCTCGTCAGCCGCTTGTCCCAGGGGAGCGGCACCGTCTCAGTTTGCTTGCCGATTCGAGTAATATCGACAGGACGACCATCCCCTGCTTCGAGAAATACGGAGCGTATGTTTAACGTTCTTGCTGACGGCGAATCGCTCTGAACACTAAGGTCCGTTGCCATCTCTAAAGGTACGTTTTCTATTACGTAGTCCCCGTGTTCATCCGTTTTCGTTTCGAGTGTCTTCACCATGAAACTGGTTGCGATGGACGGATCTTCTATATCGGGCTTGCGAACGGTCATGTTTACTTTGGCCGAGACAGTACTGCCAACGAGTGGTTTGCCGTTGCTATCCAATAGCTTGCCGTAATACGACTGCGTGCCTTTCAGTAACAAATCAAACTTCGACTTGAGTTGATCCAGATCATGTAGCACGATATATCCAGCCGCTTTGCTATCGACGGTTGATGCAAAAATGCCGATTGGGCACGCGAGTGTCTCGAATTGAAATTCTCCGTTGACGTCTGACTTAAGTCTTTGCTCGTCTTTGGTCGTACTGCCTAAGCTGGCCACAACGATTTCGGCTTGGCTTACTGAACCACCCGTCCCCTTCTCGAGTAATAGTTTTCCGGTAACTCGTTGTTTTGAGTCGATATCGCGATGCAGTTCAAGCGTATTGGCTTTGCCTGGTGTGACATCCATGGACCGTTTTGTCCACCAACCGCCAACGGATGCGGTAACATCTAGTATCCCAGGCAAAGCAGCGGTTTCAACGATGCCATTCTCGTTCGTCGTATTGGACCAATATGGGCCAAGCCGCCCGCTGCGTTTTTCTTTGTTCTCAATCCATGAAAACTCATAGGGCGAGATAAAGCGCACGTTGGCATTCGCGAGCGGTTTGCGGTCTGGACCTGAAGTGACACGTATCTGAACACGCTCACCGGCTACGAGTTCTAGTTCTGGAGACGACGCTTTCGACGTTGCAGAGTCGTAAAGGATGAGCGATGTGATGTTGCTGACCCACTGGGTATCGATAGCATGAACGCAATAGGTTGCATCCGGCAAGATACTTGCGCTAAAGTTACCTTGTGCATCTGTAAACGCGTATAGCTGCTCTGTATAGCCGTCCCTCTCCCCCTGAAATGACGCAAACTTGAGGCAAATGCCTTCAATCGAAGCTACTTTGGATTGGAGTCGACCAGCGATACGTTTCCGTTCCTTTCGTTTTACTTCCTTGAGACGGACCAAGATGGTATCCGAACCATTCTCTACGTTCTCCGTAGTGTTCACTACCTGCCAATTGTCGGAATAGGACTCTACGAAAATGTAACGACTCTTGCTGTCCGGAAACCAAGGATAGGTGACTTCCCCGGTTTCGTTTGTCTTCAGACGCGAGCGATCCGGAGAAGGAGTTCCAGTGTTGAGTTCAAACTCAAAATTGGAGACGGGACGACTCGATTCATCAACGCATCTTAGTTTGAGTTCTCGACATGGCGAAAGGCTTATCGTATGCGAGTCCAAGGCTGCATCTTGAGCGGGTGCTCTAGAAAAGTTATAACCTCCCATGCGATAATCTTCCGTCGATGCTGTCAAACGACGAAGCTGATGCGTAGGTAATAGATTGAACTTTGCGATCCCAAGTTCGTTGGTCGATCCACGAAACATCTGCGAGTTGCGGGTTTCCAAAATGACAATTGCGTTCGCAACTGCTTTGTCTTTGTCGATTACTTTTATCTCGACAGGCCGCGTTGGCTTTTCCATCTTTAGAACCAACCCGTCGATTGCGGCACGCCGAAATTCAAACGGTTCGATCGACTTGCTCCCGCACTCATCGGTAGCTCGATCATGGAAATCAATCCGCAGTGATGTGCCTTCAAACTGATGAACAGGAACCCAACATTCGAATCGATCCTGGTTCAGGTTTAAGGCAATCGGTACTGCCGTACCGAATTGATACACTTGTCCCTTGATTTCACAGTTTTTGGCAGGGTTGCCCTCAGAGTCCTCGATTCTGCCGTGGATTCGGATTTCAAGACTCGCTGAATCACCACATAGCCACGACTCATCGGCAACAACCCACGTCGAACTTACTACGCTTAGCAATAAACAAACAGCGAAAACCACCATTCGAGCGATCATCATCCTAGCTCACTTAGTTCGGACGTTTTGTACTATAGTGCTCTGTCGAAGCCAGACTCATTGCCATAGTACCACCTTCGAAATCGAACTTCAAACACTTCACCCGACAAACACAATAAACCCAATAGCGGACTCAGGAAATGAAAACGGCAAAGCGAGGCATCTGCACTCTCCCCCGCTCCACTGCGTTCCGCGCGTGTTGCTTCCGCATAAGTCTCCGGTTTGGGTGGATTCGCGTGTCGACAGCGATGTCATGAAAGACTTTGGTTCAGATACAATTCTTCGATGGCTTGAGTCGTATCCGCTTCGTCTGCCGATTTGTCGGAACGGATCATGGCGATTTTGGGATCGCGGAGGCTGAACTTGCCAGTTCCGTTTTCACGAATGATGCCTTCAAACTTGACGGTCACCACAATCTGCGGAAGAAGCTCCCAACCGGGACGAGTGCCGCTCGCACTTTGACGCTCAAACTTGCGTCCTGTCAACAGTCCGCGCTGAACCACTTCTGCCTGGATCTGCCGGTCGCGAAGTACGTCCAATCCTGCCACGTCTCCAACGATCTCAAATGTAGTTGATTGTGCGGTAACGTTCCGCGCCGAAATCACGTACGATCCGAACATACCTGCAGTTTCTTTGCTCGTCACCGCGACGGTACCTCCGGTAATGACCAAGTCGAGCGTGATCTCTGGCTTGCGTTTTACCCAACTCGGATCGCGAGCCGCGATGTGGTAGAGTCCTTGCAAATCTTTGGCAATGATTCCCTCATAGCCTTGCGAGCGAAAGTGATGGAAGTAACGATTCACCTCTTCTTTGTTATTCGCTAACTGGCCTTCCGCAAGCAGAAAAGGCATCGGAGTGGATTGTGCCATCAACGGGCCAAGCACTTGACTTAGCATTTGCCGGCGTTGATGCAGCGGTAGCGAAGTTAGATCGGTTGAATTGCAGTAAAGGATATCGAACGCTGCAAACTTCAAATGGACCGATCGTATCGGTTCACCTTGAAGCATGGCGTAAACCTCATAAACCGAAGCGGGCCTAGGGCCCTCGACATCCAAGATGGTTCCGAACAATTCGCCATCGACAATCGCATTCGCAACCGGCAACATCGCGATCGTGCGATCGAGACCTGGGATGAGCTCTAACCAATCCTTGCGATTGCGTGTGTAAGCTCCACACAGTGTAGCTCCGGTCGCATCGGTCGTCTTATGTAGCAACAACCGAATGCCATCGTACTTGCGTTCGACCCACACCGGATACTTCGCGATCGAATCGACTCCTCCAGATGCGAGCGCGGGTCGTACCGGAGACAGCGGCTTCAACTGAATGGCTCGCAATCCTGCTGGTCCATCCTGGGAAAGAATCTTCGCCACGGTGACTGGGTCTGTTAACGCCACCGCATGCTCTACCGATTCTTGCGGTACGTTGTATTGCTTGGCAATCGCTTTCGCGAGAAGCGACCCTTGATACTCGAATCCGAATCCAGCGTTGCGAAGGACGAGCTTCGCCAAAAAGTACGCTTCGATACGACCGCATCGCGTAAACAAAGAACGCAACAAATCGAATCGCTTTGTTTGAATCAGGTTCGGTAAGGGCCTTACCGCTGCTAATACCTCGCCTGCCGTTAGTGGCTCCTCTCTCTTGACGACCGAAGCATGTTTCGCGAAGAGCACTGCAATGTCTCCAGCGCGTGTCAATGAGTCCATCAATTCCTCCCGCGATTGCAACGAAATCGATTGCAGTAGCCGAACCAACGAATCGCGGCGAAACATGCTCCGCTGGCCAAGGAACGGATCGCCGAGCAAGCATGCAATCTTCTGAGTGAAAGATAGGCCTATCTCACGACCGAGAAACGTATCGACGAGATCTGCCATCGCTGCTGAAGAGGCGGCTTTGCTTTGACAGACGAAACCGAATAGCTCCGTGGCTCGATGGTCCGCCATGCCACTCAAAGGCAGGAACAAACCTTTGCAAAGGGAAAAGAAGGAGATCGAGTTAAAAGCCTCAGGCGAGACAATTCCATCTTCACTTTGATTCGATAGCGACTCGATCGCGATTTGGAGATGATATGGAAGTTCGGGGATCGCTACTTCTTCCGCAGGTAGCCCGATGGACTTTAAACTTTCTGCTAAATCATCGCTAGCCAGATACCAATCTCGAACGTCGTTTTGCGTTACCAGCTTTAGTGTATTGGGTAAGCTCATTTTTGGTGCGTTCATGGTGCATTCGCTTTATCCAATTGAGATTGCCAAAACGTTGTCGCCGAATCGACATGTTCTGCATACTCATCCCATTCTTTGGTGTTTCGAACGGCTTCTTCCGTATTCCTCAGCCAGCCCATGAGGAACTGTACTGCCTTCTTTGAGATCCTCCGTTGACTATCGAATTCGAAATAGAAAGGTGCCGTACTGGTATATCGATATCCTTTTTCGTGGGCAGTCACCACTCGGACCACCAGCCATCCACTCTCTTCGATTTTCAATGGTGGAAACTCGCCACGTTTGTAGTGATCCTCTAGCTTGGCGCTGTAGATCGTCTCACTGTTGAAGATCACATCCAGATAATCAACCGGATCACGTACGGACAACGACACGTCGATATCTAATTCAATCGGTACACCCACGGTGCTGGTTTGTGTTGATCCGGGCGGTTGTTGATTGATCAAGGTTCGAAGCAAAGGACCATTCGTGATGGTTGTCCGACCCGATACTATCGACTGCAACCATCTTTGTGTATCGGGTGGTTCTTCGTGATGAGTATAGGTTCTATTGTATCCGAGATAGGTATCGCCACTTCCGAAGCCTGTTCCTGCTGTTGGCGTCAATCGCAATCCCGATTCGAGCATCGTCCAATAGAGTTGTTCTGCAAGAATCCCGACGCCTCGTCCACCTTTGAAGCGGAGTCGGTCCTCTTTCGAAAAGGGTGCGTAGACAGGAATGCCGATCCGTTCTTTTCCACGGGTGATTTGAACACGCCCGAAAACGCCTTTGGGATCCCCAGTGACAAAGACCATTGGCTCGTCTGCGAGTGGTCGATTGACCGATGATAGCAGTTGCACGGAACGGATCCCTTGCGTGCTCAGGAGAATAGGGACATCGCGAGTCCAAGGTGACGTGAGTTCAGGCACTATTGTCGAGCTAGGAGGAATCGATTGAAGCCTTTCCATGAGCATGCCTAAATTGTCAACGGACGCTCCGTTTGAATCTGCATCTTCGGACGGCCAACCATGCAACAGGACGGGGCCATGACGCGAATGGAGCAATGGAGATTCCGATTGCAGCCCCAGTCCAACGATATTCGGATCGGTTGACTCGACCAACGCTTCGGTAGCATTCTTTGCGGACTTCGAAGCGGGGCGACGCGTCGGAGGCGAAGTCTTCGCGTCGGAAGCTTCGGGCATTCCAGATGTTTGTTTTTGACCGACAACAAAATCGACTGCATCGGCGCGTTGCCATCGCGCTAACGGAGTCAACTCGAGCGTCGCATGATGATCTCCGCTGTACCAATTCTCTGCGTGCATATCTGTCGAACGTGGTATCTCCACGGTCACGATATCACGAGTCTTTTTCTCCATCTTAAATCCGCCTCGCAAGTCGCTAAACTCGTGACCGCGCTGGGCGAGAAACTCGAATTCACCACCTTTCGGGGTGATCGAGAACGATGGCTCCGCTAACCACCATTCGGATTGCACCAACAGATTTCTTGGTCGCACGACACGTTTGTCACCAACAACAAACTTAAGACGAGCAGAAACGCCTTCACCGGATGGATCGTCGACGACTTCCACGTCAATGCTTTGGGCAGAGCAAATCTCAACCCAAAAGAGTATCAGCAAAAGCGACAGGGAGACGCATGTAGTTTTGTTCATTCCGTTCATTGTAGCGAACGAACGACGCAAAATCGTTAGACTACTCCGCTTCGTTTGGCAACATCGCTGGTTCATTCGGAGCGATCTTGGGTTCATTCGAAACGGATAAGTCAAAATCGATTTGATCAAACTCAACATGATCGACATCTCGCCTGAGGATCAGATAAATCGCGGCAGTTGCACTCCAAAAGAAACTGAAGCTAAAAGCGGATAACAACAGCATAGCCGTGCTTTGAAACAACGACGTGGGAAATGCACCCAACGCGTTGAGCGATCCGTACGACCCCATATCGAACGCCTTGGACGCGATCCCATATCCTACGCCAACGATCACAGTGAATACATCTCCGCTGATCAGGCTGATCAAATACAGAACTGTCACCAGGAGAAACAAAAGGGTTGGTTTTTGAAATGCGTAAGCTGCAGATCGCGACACACCATCAAATGCATCCGCTTTCTTTTCTGTCACTACGGCTGCCACAGAGAGCGGGAATCCGAGCAGGGTGATCGCAGCACACCAACCGATCCCCAAGGATCCTGCGACAACGGGTAGCATCAACAGACCGGCTCCCCAAGTTCCCAACCATGGGATGTTCGAAAGCCAACCTAAGACCCAAGGCACAATTGCCAACACGAGCACCATACATGCTGGCATCGTGACGGACCAAGCGATCGATAGCCAACGCGCACGAACCAGTCGAAGTGTTTCATTCCAAGGAGCGGGAACTTGAGCGCCGCATTCGAGGACTGTCCGTCGGACCAAACAGCCACCGACAAAAGACCAGATCGCAACGATACCGAGAGTCAGTGCGATGGCAAACGCGGTCCCTCGCAACGTTGGTGACGCGAACCAAGCTGCCAACGGACTAAAGTACGCCCCCCAAACTCCGAGGAAGTGCATCGGCGGATCGATATCTACATCGGCCAAGATCCAACTCGGCACTGGAGTCGCCATCGCTCGTGACTGAATCCATGTCGATACAATTCCCGGCTCTGGACGAAAGAGCAAGTTACACAAACGAATGACACTATCGGTCGCCAATAAACCTGCGGCACAGAACAGCACGTGGGAGGATCGCCATGAGACATTTAGTACACTCGTCAAAAGTCGCCACCAAGGTGCGGCGCGAAACCAATCGATTGCGACCATCGGTGTTTTGATGCTGCCTGGGGCAAATTCGCTTTGATTCTCTAAGTTGTGGTTCTCTGGGTTGTTGTTCAATGGAGTGCTCCAGGTACAGGCGGATTAATCAAATTTCCACTCTCGAGGTCTAGCAGGCGGTTCGGGCGGTTCGTCGTCTTCGGGTTCAGAATTCTCCGCCGGTAATCCGATTTCTTCTGTCATCCAGCGATGCAAGTCCGCCATTTTGCAACGTTCCGAACAAAATGGCATGAACGGAGATTTGACGTCGGGCTCAAAGGTGCGTCGGCAGGTCGGGCAAGGAATGGTTCTTTTTCGTTCTGTCATATCCTAAAGAATAGCGTATTCAGACGTTCTCTTTAAGGCGAAACCACCCCAGATTGACTTCTGTACTCCAGCAGTCGATACTCGTTTCTTGCAGGTTCCAACCCCATTTCCCTCCTTCCTCTTTGGAGCTCACCGTGCTTCGCCGAAATTTATTGCTCACCCTTGTGCAGTCGTTCGCACTGATCGCCTCTGGTATTCTGTCGCTAGGTATCGCTGCAGAAACCGACAAACGCGTTTACGAATTACGAATCTACTATGCAGCCGAAGGCAAACTCGAGGCGCTTCACAGCCGGTTTCGAGACCATACGGTGAAGCTTTTCGAAAAGCATGGTATTGAAAACATCGGTTATTGGGTTCCCGTGGAGAATCCCGAGAGCCAACTGATCTACTTTTTGGCCTACCCAAGTCGCGATGCGCGCGATGCATCGTGGAAAGCCTTCATGGCGGACCCCGATTGGCAAAAAGCGTACAAGGCTAGCGAGGTGAATGGCAAGCTTGTTGCGAAAGTAGAAACCAAGTTCTTCCAAGCGACGGATTATTCCCCTGCGATCAAAGCGGATGCCAAAGGGGATCGCGTCTTTGAAATGCGAACCTACACTGCTTCGGCCGGAAATCTGAAAGCGCTCGAATCGCGATTCCGCGACCACACAGTCAAGCTTTTTGAAAAGCACGGCATGACCAACATCGCCTACTGGACCTTGATGAAGGACCAAGCCGATGCCGATAACAACCTGACTTACATCCTCGCGCACAAGAGTCGAGATTCTGCCAAAGAAAGCTTCGCCGCTTTCGGCAAAGATCCCGATTGGACTGCGGCGAGAAAAGGTTCCGAAGAAAAAGCCGGTGGCTCTTTGACCATTCCTAAGGGTGTCAAGTCAGTGTTCATGACAGCCACGGACTATTCACCGATACGATGACCGTGTACGGACACCGCCGACTAGAAAGATCAGAAAACCGAAGGCTTCTGAAGTAAAGAGTGGATGGCTTGGTGTCAGGATTGTGGGCGCCCTTTGGCGCTTTTTACGCTATGATTGAAGTTCAACGCACGAACAATTGGATATGGAATGGCGTCTTGACTGTTGTTCCATTGCAGAACAAACTCTTGTCGACTTCCAAAACGCCCTTCAGAACCAGAAATCATGGATCAAGCCACACCAAGCAGCTCTAGCGGAAAGAAAACCTCCATAGCAGATTCGGTCGCGGTTCTTGCATTGCGAATCATTTTCATTGTGGTCGCCGGCGGAGTCGGAACCATTTGGTCTCAATCTAGGGATTTTGACGGTTATGGTGGACTGACTCCGTTTCTCGTTTTCAGCGGGGTGTTGATTGTCGCATTCGGTATTGTTGGTATCGATATGCTTATTCCTCGCAAAAGAATCGAGGTTATCTCTGCAATCTACTTCGGGCTGCTCATTGGTTTGATGCTATCGTATTTGCTCACAGTGGCTTTAACTCCGTTCTTGCTCGAAAATCGTTTCAAGTCTTATATCAATTTGGGGATCCTTACGGTCCTGTGCTACATCTGCACGAGTATTCTTTTGCAAACGAAGGATGACTTTCGGTTCGTTGTGCCTTATGTGGAATTCTCTCGCGACCTGAAGGGCATGAAGCCGTTGATTCTCGACACGAGCGCGATCATTGACGGCCGTCTTGCCGAACTAGCAGATACAGGTGTTCTCGATGCTCAACTCGTGATGCCACGCTTCGTTTTAATGGAGTTGCAGAATATCGCTGATAGCTCAGATAAGCTGAGGCGGGTTCGCGGTAGACGCGGTTTGGACATTTTGAATAGGCTGAGAACCAGCGATAGTCTTGACTTTATGATGTACGATCGTGAGTTGCCTGAGTTTGCTGGCCAACCCGTCGACATGAAACTCGTTCTTCTCGCAAAGCATCTGGATGGCAAGCTAGTCACGGGAGATTTCAATCTCAACAAGGTTGCGAAGCTTCATAACGTGCCAGTCATCGATCTGAATTTGATCGCTAGCGCTTTGCGGCCACAATTCTTGCCGGGGGAAGGATTTCAAATTCGCGTGGTCAAGCCCGGCGAAGGGCATGACCAGGGGATCGGTTATCTCGACGACGGAACGATGGTCGTCGTCGAAGGGGGCCGAGAACGGCTCAATCAAACGGTGGGCGTTGTCGTAACGAGCACACTGCAAACGCAGGCAGGCAGGATGATTTTTACGAAGTTTGATGGTCCCAACTGATGGTCCCAACGAGGGACCAGTCCAGGAGTGTCACGGATGATAGGACGAATTGTTATTCCCGCCCGATTGGCATCGACTCGTTTGCCCGAAAAGCTGCTGTTAGCTGAAACGGGTTGGACTGTTTTGGAGCACACGTATCGATCTTGCCAGAAGGCAGTCCTTCCCTCTGGGATCACGATTGCAGTCGATGACGCTCGAACTTTCGATGTCGTTCGGGGCTTCGGCGGCGATGCGATAATGACAGACGTTCACGCACAGAGCGGTACAGATCGGATTGCCGAAGTGGCGGCTGCTAACCCCGAAGTTGATCTGTTCGTCAACGTCCAAGGGGATGAGCCGGAGATTGCGGGCGAAGCGATAGACGAAGTCATGCAATTGCTAATCGCGAATCCGACCGTATCGGTTGCAACATTGGCGACACCGATACGCACCAAAGAAAATCTGGACGACCCAGGGTGTGTCAAAGTGGTTCTCGGGCACGATGGGAACGCCCTTTACTTTAGCCGATCACCGATCCCGCATCCTAGGCAATGGGAGCCAGCGATGCTCCAACGGACTCCGCCGTTGTTCTTGCAGCATATCGGTATTTACGCGTATCGGCGTACTTTTTTGATGAATCTGGGAGCAATTCCTGCTAGCGATGCGGAGCAAACCGAAAAGCTAGAGCAGCTCCGATTTCTGCAGGCAGGACATCGGATTGCGGTTGGGATCGTAGAATCATCGCATCGAGGAATCGATACACGAGCGGATTATGACGCGTTCAAGGCACGTTGGCGAGAAAAAACCGCTGGAAAACCATAGTTCCAGGGCTCTCTGAGTTGCTGGGTTCCCGGTTCCTGAATACGATTTCTACCTCGCATGGTAGATACGCCGTGCTTTCGTCGTTTTTCCGCCTCTTCCTCACCCTATATCGCACCACAATTATGGCATCCCCCACACCAATCACAGTTGCTCACGGAGACGGTATCGGCCCTGAAATCATGGCCGCAACCCTGAAGATCATTCAAGAAGCAGGTGCGAGTCTCGACATTCAAACCATTGAAATCGGCGAGAAGCAATACCTCAAGGGCAACTTGTCCGGGATGGAACCAAGTGCATTCCAGAGTCTTCGTGAAACCAAAGTCTTCCTCAAGGCACCGATCACCACGCCACAAGGGGGTGGATTCAAATCATTGAATGTGACGACGAGAAAGGCCTTTGGCCTATATGCAAATATTCGCCCATGCTTGAGCTACTATCCTTTTATTGAGACTAAACATCCAAAAATGGATGTTGTGATTGTTCGTGAGAATGAAGAAGATCTTTACGCCGGGATCGAGCACCGCCATACGATCGATGTGATGCAGTGCCTCAAGCTCATCAGCCGGCCCGGTACAGAAAAGATTTGTCGATATGCATTCGAGTATGCACGTGCCTATGGCCGCAAAAAGGTAACTTGCTTCACGAAAGACAATATTATGAAGCTAACCGATGGATTGTTTCATAAAGTGTTCGATGAGATCGCGGCACAATATCCAGATATTGAAAATGAACATTGGATCGTAGATATTGGGGCTGCGAAGCTGGCCGATACACCCGAGGTTTTTGATGTGGTGGTCATGCCTAATCTTTATGGAGACATTCTCTCGGATGTGGCTGCTCAGATTGCTGGTTCGGTCGGTTTGGCAGGCAGCGCGAACATCGGTGATGGATGCGCCATGTTCGAGGCTATTCACGGTTCTGCTCCACGTCGAGCCGGCCAAAATTTAGCAAACCCATCCGGATTATTCCTCGGCGCCATTCAGATGTTAGTCCACATCGGACAAGCGAAGGTCGCTGAGTTGGCTCAGAACGCTTGGTTGAAGACGATCGAAGATGGCGTTCATACCTATGACATTTTTGATGACCGAGTATCAAAGCAAAAGGTTGGAACCAAAGAGTTCGCGCAAGCGGTTGTTGATCGTTTAGGCAAGAAGCCAGAAGTCTTGAAGCCAGTCGACTACTCCAAGGCTCCGGCAAAGCCGCTCACCAGTCGTCCTCCATACGTCCGTTCGCAAGAGAAGCGTGAACTCGTCGGAGCCGACGTCTTTGTGGCGTTCACCGGCAAACCCAATGACTTGGCCGAAAAACTCAAGCCCGTTCAAGGGGATGGTATGGTTTTGGAAATGTTGAGCAATCGTGGCATGAAGGTATGGCCAGGCGGGATGGAAGAAACATTCACAGTCGACGTTTATCGCTGCCGATTCCAGATTCCCGAAGGAACGCCAGGATCCGTTTCCAACAAATCGATCACGGCACTCATGGATCGAGTAACGGATGTAGGTGTTGAGTTTGTGAAAATGGAAGGACTGTACAACTTCGACGGAAAGCCTGGCTTCTCCAGAGGGCAGGGACAGTAGAATGGTCGTCATAACCACGGGGCGTCGTCCAGTGGTGTTCTAGAGACGACTGCGAGTCACGGAAGGAACGAACAAATGGTGCGTGAACGGAAGATCATCGCTACCGAGGTAGAGGATGCCACGGATGCCCCGTTTTCAGGGGCGTCCGGTCCGCCGTCGAAACCGTTGCCAGCAGGGCCAAGCATGACGACCGATAGGGTTGATGACCAGAACCCCAATAGCGAAAGCGATACTGTCCTGTTTCGCCCCAAGCGAATTGCGGATATGGTCGGCCAACGCGAGGTCATGGATGTTCTTGAGATCGCGATCGATGCTGCTCGCAAGCGAGGGGAGCAACTAGGCCATATTCTTTTTGACGGACCGCCGGGGCTAGGAAAAACGACCTTTGCAACCTGCATTCCCAGGGAAATGGGTGTTAATGTAGAGATGACAACCGGCCCGAGTCTTAAAGCGCCCAAGGAGCTCATCCCGTACCTGACCAATCTCGAACGCGGATCCGTGCTCTTCATCGATGAGATTCATAGGTTGCCAAAGCCTGTCGAAGAGTTCCTCTATACGGCGATGGAAGATTTTCGGATCGACATTGTAGTTGGCGAGGGGGTCAACGCCAGAACATTGAATTTGGCATTGCAGCCATTCACCCTCATTGGGGCGACAACACGTGCGGGAATGTTGAGCGGACCGTTACGCGATCGCTTTCAAATTCGGCAGCATCTTGGGTATTACGACAAACACGAACTGATCGAAATACTGCAGCGGAACGCCAAGAAGCTTCGAGTCGAGCTGAAACCAGACGCAGCAGAAGAGATAGCGATCCGAGCGAGAGGCACCCCGCGCGTTGCCAACAATCGATTCCTTTGGGTACGAGATTATGCCATGAGCAAAGCGGATGGGGTTGTGACATTGGATATCACCCAGCGAGCACTCGATATGCAGGGAATTGATGCGGCTGGCCTCGATCGGCAAGACCGACGTTATCTAGAAACACTAATCAGGGTTTTTCATGGCGGCCCCGCTGGTCTGGAAGCGATCGCGCATACAATGAGCGTTTCTGCTGATACCTTAGAGGACGAAGTGGAGCCATTTTTGCTGCGTAGCGAGTATTTGATCCGTACCCAACGTGGGCGTTGCGCTACCCCAAAGGCATTCGCATTGTTTAAGTGAGGCAATCTCGAATTGTAACCTCCTGGAATCGTGTACGAAGTCCGATTTCAGTCTAGAATACGGGCCGCCTCGATTCTGTTCACTGCAAACGTACACTCTGTTTCGACATGCCATACCTGGAAGCAATCACGGGTCCCGCCATGGGGCGTCGTTACGATCTCGAATCCGCTCAGTATATTTTGGGGCGTCATCCCGAATGTGACATCGTACTGGAGAGTGGGTCCGTTTCACGGCAGCATGCGAAAGTCGTAAGGGCAGGTACTAGCTACCAATTAGAGGATCTCAAGAGCCGAAACGGAACCTTTATCAACGGTCGCCTCATCGGTGAACCTACCAAACTCATCGAAGGCGACTCCATTCGTATTTGCGATATCGAGTTAACCTACCATGAGGAAATGCAATCTTCCAAGTTGACCTTTGGTGGAGGTGAGAGCTCCGCATTGGGCATCATGATGGTGGATGATGGCGAAGATGCCCCGTCCACTCGCTCGGTAACGGCGAAACTCGATGTGAGGGGAAGTCAGTTTGGAGTTCAAGTAAACGCATCCCCCGAAGCAAAGTTTGCTGCGATGCTGGAGATCATGAAGAGTCTCGGCAAAGCGGTCTCGCTCGAAGAAGTACTGCCAAAAGTCTTGGATTCGCTGTTCAACATTTTCATCCAAGCAGACAGAGGTTTCATCGTCCTAATGGATGATCATGGGAATTTGACTCCGCGGTGGGTAAAGACACGACGACCGGACCAGGAAGAAATGGTACGTGTATCGCGCACCGTGCTTCGAGAAGTGATGCAAACAAAGGAAGCCATCATATCACTCGATGCAGGGAGCGATTCTCGTTTCGAGATGAGTCAGAGCGTTGCAGATTTTCGAATCCGATCGATGATCGTTGCACCACTCCTCAACAGTGATGGAGAGCCTATCGGTGCGATTCAGATCGATACCGTCCAGCAAAAAGGGGGCTTCGAAGGAAAGGACTTGGAGATTCTTATCGGCGTCGCGAATCAAGCAGGCATCGCCATCGAGAACGCACAACTCCACGAACAGATGATCAATAAAAAGCTGGTGGAACAAGACCTTGAACTAGCGCGTCAAGTTCAATTAGCATTCTTGCCGAAAGCTTCCCCATCGGTGCCTGGTTACTCCTTCTATCAATACTACAAACCGGCCAGTCAGATAGGTGGTGATTACTTTGATTACATCGAGCTAGATAACCACCGTGTTGCAATCGTCCTAGCAGATGTTGTCGGGCACGGAGTTGCAGCGGCCATGTTTATGGCAAAGCTCTCCGCAGAAACGCGCTTTGCTTTTGCAACGATCGATGACCCGCGTCAAGCCATGGCTACATTGAATGATCGAATCACGGCCTTGGGGGCAGAGCGATTCATTACCATGACCACCATCGTGCTGGACTATGTAGCACACAGAGCAACCATTGTAATCGCTGGCCACATGCCGCCGATCATGCTCACGGCCGCGAAGACGATTGAAGAACCGGGGAGCGAGGCGGGTGGTCCCCCGCTCGGAATTATGTCGGACATCCCTTTTGATTCTATGGAAGTAGACATAAAGCCAGGGGAGTCCATGACGCTCTATACCGACGGGATATTTGAAGCGCCGAACGCTCTAGGCGAACAGTACTCGATAGAACGCGTTCGGAAACAAGTCGCTCAACATGGGGCAGACATTCAGGCCGCAGGGGACGAAATCATTAAGAACGTAACTCGGCATATTGTGGGATGCGACCAAGAAGACGACATGTGTCTGGTTATCTTGGGACGTTCGGCGTCGGCTTGACTATGGCTAACCTGCCAGATTTAGCTGTGCGTTACGTTTACTAATGACAAGCTCTTTGTATCGTGTTCTTACATGAGTCATCCAGAAGAACTGATAGATGTTGACCACCAAGAGTAATATCGTAACAAACGGTAGCCACTGAACGGCACTTGTGGAGCCCGAGGATTGCTGCCCCTGCTCCGTGATCCCAGAACCAGCTCCCTGACCTGCCACTTGTCCGGCACCCAGTCCGCCCATCTGGCCGTTTGTTGAAGGTCCGCCTGTCATCGCGACGGGATTTGTTTGCGGGGGTAAGGTCCTACCGCCATTATTCGCAACATAGTAGTTTGGATCGAAGCCAGTAGGGACATTCGGTCCGATCCCGCCGTTACTCCAAGACGCTTGGGGGTTCGTATTGTACTGTGGATTGACTGGTGGCGGTGTCAAGGGTGAGGCTGTTGTGTTCGTCGCGGTCCGTGAGTAGCCCTGAGTATAAGGCGCGGTGTAGCTACCAACGGACGGTTGTGTATTGCCAGTCATTTTGCTGAGCATGCTGTTTGTCAAAGAATTTGCAGGGCGGAATTCATCGCGCATCTGCGTCGATGTACGTGGGTCCGTATTCATCCCGCCATTGCTGGGTATCGTGTTTCCTGAAAGACTCGGAGCATCCGCAAGCGTTGTCGGTCGATATGGATTCGTCGGTAAATTATTGGGGCCTGGTACGTTCGGCAAAATTGCAGGACTGCGATTCGCATCGTTGGGAAGGATGTCTGTAGAGTTGTTACGCGAACTGCCTGCGAAGTTGTTGGACGCGTAGTTGTTGTCTGGCTGCTGATTTACTGGAGGCAGAATTTGTTGTGGATTGTTCACAGCCAAAGACCTATCGATATCTACAGGTCCTCGTCGGCCATCCAGTGTGGTTAGGCTAGGTTGATGGAGACGACGCATCGACTCTTGCATTTCCGGGGTTGGGTCGATTCGAGCTAGATCTGCGGTTCCGATGCGAACGATTACTTCTTCAACAAAAGGTCTTATGTGCTCCGGAACAGGTGCTGCCATGTCCTTGCCAAACGCACCTTCTGCAAAAGTGGCGAGAGCGCTAGGATCGATCTGGATGGTAAAGACATACTTTCTAGTTTCTCTGTCTGGCCCCCAACCTGTTTTGCACCTTTCGGCTGGTGATGGAGTGTTGATACTTGAAGAACCAGGCAGGCTAGAACCAGGCAAAATTTGGGGCCCTTGGGTGATAAACGATACTGCAATTAGTAGAAGTTTCCCGAACATGCTGGTCGCCTTAAGCTTTCATCAATCGATCGAACCACAGCTTCGCTCCGTTGCCTCCTGCAACGACGTATGCTGCGTGACTTGGCAATCATAGAGGAATTGGAGCGTTCACGTAAATAGAAATCATTCTTGGGGTTTGGCCAATCTGGGCATGCTCGAGAGCAGTTGGAAATTTAGCAAAGATTTTTTGCTTCTCCGAGTTTTTTGACCTAGATTTCCAATTGCCTGCGTCGCACGACAGGACCGACAAGAAACGCCCAGAGTGCATAAAGACCTGATTATTGTATGAGGTTCTTATGATTAACATTGATCCACTACCTCGTTTGCCCGTTAGCTGGAAGGAGTTTTCTGATTTGCTAAGAGCTAGCATTCCGAAGACAAGCGACGTCAACGATACGAACCGAGAAACCCATCGAATCAGTTCGGTGGCAGAGGCGACAAACCGGCTGCGTAAGGAAAGACTTACCGAACGCACATCGTCACATCCCCAAACCAAGGAGCAACATTTGGAAGAAGAGGAAAAAGATCCGATCCGAGATGCAATTCGTCAACTCAGAAACGGAATGCCACGTTCTCCACCCACCTCCGGCATTTCGGACGACGGAATTGACATCCTAGCCTGACAACCGAGATGGACCAAATTGCTGTGAGGACAAGCGTTCATTGGGGGCTTTGATCGTTTGAAATCACTGTCAAAAGGAGGTAATTGGGGCGGGTGCGCGTAGTATCCTACCCACCATCTATCTCCGGCGGCGGCTGGTCCCCTCTAATGAGGGGTCCAGCCGTCGTTTTCTTTCACTAGACTATCTTTCACAAAACCAATACGTCTTGTTGCTGACGGTATGTGTTGGTTGACGGCATGTTTTGATGCAGACAGCGGAGGAATAATTCAATGACCGCAGAACGGCATGTGAATTCTCTAAATGCGCTAGCTCAGATGCTCGCCCATGATTCTTGGAGAGATCTTTTCTTGTTTCCTGGCACACTCAATACAGGAAATTGCATATGGAACAGCTTGCAAGCGTGCTAGGGGAATGGGCTTCTCGCATACCTCACACTCGCCGTAGTGCCCTTCGCGAATGCGATTGAGGGCCTCTTCGATTTGGGTAAGTTCCCGGCTTTCTACTTCCACTAATTGACTGCTGATCTCATCCTGAGCAGTATCCATTGCAGCGTCCATCACGTCACCCCCATCTTGTGACAGTGACTGGAGCATACTCAAATCGCCATCGAGCGCCTTTTTTAAAGCTTCACGACGAATAAGCAAAACGTCTCGCAATTTGTTCAACGCTTCCTTTCGGGACATAGCGTCAAAATCCTCTCATGGAATTACGGCGATTGGCAGGGAGCGTTCCCTTCGGGGCAGTCGCGCGGCTCGCGACCTCCGGTGCCGCCACCCTCGTGGGGTAAGGCGATTAACTATAGTACGAAAAACAGGGTTGTGTGTTCGCAAAAAATGTCCAAAGACATGGGTTTTGGAATTTTCGGCGCCTAATGGGAAATAAAGTCTCCTTGCAGAGGCTTGTCGCTTCCTTATCAAACAAAAAACGGTTTGGCATCGCGTCGATCTCCAATTTCTTAAGCCGAAAATCTCTGCTGTCGCCTGGACAGTTGTGCACACCCCCCATTGGGGTGTGGCGGGATAGATAAATTGCAAGAGTCTTTCAAGTTTAATGATGCTTATGAGTGTCGGTGCGTCGATAACGCCAAGTGAGTGTTTCGAATCCTCAACGCTTTTGACTTTACTCCAATGCAGACTTTTCCATCAGCAGTGCGGGCACCCGCGACAGTCGGCAACGAAACCAAGCTGGGAGAAGTTTACTGGCGCGATAGTGCGACAGGATTGTCGGGGGAATGCATGATTCGGTTGCCACGGTGCACGATCGGGTCGCATCCATCTAGTACGATCGTTCTGCCAGAAAACATCGCTGCTGCGACTCATCTCACCCTTACCTTTGGTAAACGATTCACTCTTCTCAAGGCTCCTTACCCTACGCGGATCCAAGGGCGATTGGTTCGAGAATGGCTCATCGATGCCCCCATTGAATTCTGGATTGGAACATGCGCATTTCAAGTAGTGCCAAGCGCGGTCGCCCTTAAGTCTACTTCGCTAGTTCGTGCAGATCAGCTGGTTGCCGCCGCAAACCGGCTATCTGAACCATTACCACCATCTCCACTTTCTCGGTCCTCATCCACATCGGGAGATCTTGGTAGTCCAGGAACCATACGAGATAGAGCATTAAGTGTCGGCGATTTCGACAAGACTCTTTCTCGCTTTGATTCGATCGAGACATCCCTCGATCAGCTACGATCCTCTTTAGGACAAATCCAGGAATCTGTAGCGAAAGTACCGATCGATTCGTCGGATGTATCTACTTCCCTGGCTGAGGAATTCAGCCAATTAAGTCAGAACCTGACTCTCCAAGTCTCGACGGAGTTGCGATCGCAGCTTGAGCATCGCCTGGATGAACGGGATGGTGGTTGGAACGAAGCGCTCAAGAATGGTATTAAAGTACTTGAGTCGCGTATTCAGAACCTCGCATTGAAGGTGGAGTCCATAGGCGAGATGCAGGGAAACCTGGAAGAAACCGCGATGAATGCGGAACTTCGCCAAATCACTTCTATGGAAGAGCGATTTGCCGGAGTGGAATTCCGGTTAGAAGAGATTGCAAGCCGTTTCGTCGAATCTTCAAACTCTGAAACCGCCGCAGTCTCGAATTTACAAGAGGATTGGAAAGCGGAATTTGAAAATCGATTTCAAGAGCTGCGAATCCATCGCAATGAAATCTACGATGCTTTGGGATCCGTTCGAAATGAAGTGCAACAGTTCGGCTCGGTAGCACAGAATAACTTTGAATTTCTGCTTCAGCAATTGCGTGCAATTCCAAGACAGGAAACGCTTCTGCCTGCAAGCGAGAATGAGAGCTATGACTTCAGCACCAATGATGAGCCATCAAACACATTGACCCCTAGCTCCCAATTTACCGCTCGTACGGAATACGATTCGCAACAGGCACTCGAACAGGCTTACCATCCGTTAACCAATCCTGTTTATCACGATGCCAATCCAGCTTATCAAGAGATCGAAAGGGCTGCCCGTGCAGTTGAGCCCAGCGAAACTTCGGCTAGAGACAGTTTTGTTCGGCCCAACCTAGAAGAGTATAGCGGTGGTTATGACTACTCTTCGAGGATTGCAGAGATAGGCAGCGCCTCGGAGATGGAAGAGTTGTCGCCGAACGGAAAATCGCCCTCAGGGACCGAGGTCGAACCGTCCTACCAAGTCGATGATTCGGTTGAGGAAGACTCGAGTGTTGATATTGATGCACTATCGGAACGTTTGCGACGCATGCTTTCCAATTCTGGCGGAAGGTCAGACTCCCACGACACACACGTATCAGGAGGCGGCTCGCATGAACAGACCCCTCCAGGAATATCGTCGCAGTTAGAAACTAGCTCCTTATCAAGACACGATCAGAATGAACTTGATTCACGTGGGATCGAACCATTGGAAGCGAATACTTCCCATCGAAGTTTGCTCTTGGAGCAATTCCAATACGAGGAAACAGATAGCGTCCCACCATCCTTTGTTGACGATTCTGTGGTTCAGCCCGGACCATCATTCGACAGGGCCGCTTTGCACGGAGATTTGTCGATCGAATCGCAAGATCATTTCGGAAGTTATGAGCCCAGCGATGAGAATGATCGACAATCCTACGATCAAGAGAGTTCGGATCTCATTTCTCACAAAGAATCCTCTGACGAGTCGCCATTGCACCATCGTCATCATTCAGCATCGCGAGAATCTGTCCCGCAACCAGCACGAGGAAATTCCGAAGAGGCCGAAGAAGAAGATTCCATTGAAGTCTACATGCAGAAGCTGCTACAACGTGTAAAGGGTGGGCATGAATCGGCAAGCGTTCCTGCTCCAATGTCTCAGGCAGATTCGAGAATGGCCCCCCGATCTCGAAGTGAGGCCCTTAATCGAGGCAATCGCGAGGCTCACACGGATGTATCGCCAGTTGAAGCGAGTCCTCAAAAGACAACCATGATGACTGCGGATGAGTTCGTACCAAGACAACAAATCCCTGAGAAAAAGAACGAACTCGATGCGCTTCGTGAGCTTGCAAACAGCAATGCACGTCGAGCGATCACCAAAAGCGACTCGAAAAAGATGAATTCAGCGATCCTCTTAAAGATCGCGATTACCGCATTTGCACTCGCTTCGGCTTTGACACTCTTTATGATCAACCGGGTACAACTCAATCCGCCGTTTGCGGGAATGATCGCTGCGTTGATTGTTGCCATCCTATGGGGAGTCGATTGTCTCAAGCACTTCCGGTTGCTCGGGACAGTAAAGGCGTCTGAAACCCACGAGAATGATAGGTCCTCAGCCGTTCAACGGAAAAACACCCAAGAGCAGTGGCGCCCAAAAGCAGACTGATCGAAGTCAGATAGTTCTCAAACTGCCAGAAGAGGCTTCTTCCAAGAAATCGGCATACGTCCGAATTAAACCTTCTTGCAAAGAGATACCCGGTGCCCACCCTGTCGATCGCAACAAAGACGTATCGGTCAGCTTCCGCGGAGTACCGTCTGGCTTCGATTGATCAGTCACAATCGATCCATCGTACCCAACCACCTTAGCAATAAGCTTTGCTAACTCAAGAATGCTGATGTCAACCGAGGTGCCAACATTAACCCAATCGGGAGGATTGGGAATTTTGCACAAATGCACAATCGCATCTGCAAGATCATCAACATGTAGAAATTCGCGTAAAGGAGTTCCTGTTCCCCAAATTGTGACACTCGGCGCTCCAGATTGCTTCGCGTCATGAAATTTCCGGATCAAGCCTGGAAGGACATGACTGTGATCAAGATGATAATTGTCTCCCGGGCCATACAGATTGGTGGGCATAGCTGAGTGGTAAAGTACCCCGTACTGCTGTCGAAAGTACTGGCACAATTTCAGTCCGGCAATTTTTGCAATCGCATAAGCTTCGTTGGTAGGTTCAAGCGGCCCAGCTAACAACTGATCCTCGCTTATAGGCTGCTTCGCTAAGCGAGGATAGATGCAGGTCGATCCAAGGAAGAGAAATCGTCGCACTCCAAAACGATAGCTTGCATGGATCGTCGACAACTCTTGACGAAGATTGTCAGTAAGAAACTCAACCGGGAATGACTGATTCGCGTGAATACCACCCACTTTCGCTGCTGCAAATATAACTGTGGCTGGCCTCTCCTTCTCCACAAACCTTGCAACCGCATCATCGTCGCACAAATCCAATTCATCGCGTGGACGCGTAAGCAATGCGACTCCCGGCTCTTTGCTCAAACGTCGGCAAACGGCAGCCCCAACCATTCCTCGATGGCCTGCGACAAAAACGGGGGATGCAATCACGTCAGTTTTCAAACTATTCGACGGGGTAGTTAATCGGAACGCCAATGTTGACTCTACAAGTTTACATGACCACTAATAATTGTCGCAGCGCCACAAAAGAAGAATCTTTATCTTCCAGCAAGAAATCCAACGAATTTCAAGACGAGCGCCCCAAGGATTGTGGCATGATTACCGTTGGACTACTTGGATTTTTCCATCACCAACGGAATCCAGCGTTCATCCCGATGAAGGATCTCGGTAACTTTCAGCCCAAATTTGTCCCCTACTTTCACCACTTCCCCTTGTGCTATCTTTTGGTTGTCCACTTCCACCAAAAGTGGGCTGTCGCACCCCTTGTCAAATTGAATCATCATCCCCGGAACCAAATTCAAAATTCGCTCGACTGGCATGTCCTTTGCCGCTAAAGTCACAGCGACGGAGGTGTCTATTCGCAATAAACTCTTCCAGAACTCGACCTTCGCCGGGTTTGTCGTTGTGTGTTTTTGCAACGTGTCCATGAGATACTTGATTGTGAAATTCCAGTGGAAATCCGTCCCAATCCTTAATTCGTCGGTTGGAAAGATGCGGTTCTAAAACCGAACTCTGGGGAAATCGAGAAATCGGCTATACTTACGGGAGAAACCCAACGAGTCCCTTTGCCTGCATAACTATGTCCATCGCTATCGAGTCCTATCCGTTCGCACCGTATCGTGAACTAAGCAATACCGAGCTGTGTACCCGAATTCAATCGGCTAAGAAGGAGCTCGGTTCGAGCCTGCTTATTCTCGGACACCACTATCAGCAGGACGAGGTGATACAACATGCCGACCTGAAAGGTGACTCGTATCAACTAAGCAAATTGGCAGCCGAAAGTTCTGAATGCCGAACGATCGTTTTTTGCGGTGTCCACTTCATGGCAGAAACAGCAGATATTTTGGCCAACCGTTCCGATCGAATTGCCATTCGCGGTGGTGCACGTGTGAGAGTCGTTCTACCTGACATGGCCGCTGGTTGCTCCATGGCCGATATGGCTGCTATTCGGCAGGTGGAGGCAGCGTGGGATCAGTTGGGAGATGTGATCGATACAAACGATCTGACTCCTGTGACCTATATCAATAGCGCAGCGAGTCTCAAGGCGTTTTGTGGAAAGCATGGAGGCATCGTTTGCACGAGCAGCAATGCGAAAGCAGTTCTGGAATGGGCTTTCAAGCAACGGAAACGTGTTTTCTTTTTCCCAGATCAACATCTTGGGCGAAACACATCTCTCAAAATGGGTATCACCAATGATTTCATGCCGGTGTGGAATCCTCATGAAGAAATGGGTGGCAACTCCAGAGAAGCGATCGAATCGTCGAAAGTCATCCTCTGGAAAGGGCATTGCTCGGTTCATCAGATGTTTCAAGCGGATCATGTTCACTCCTTTCGAAAACGCATCGAAGGGATCAAGATTTTGGTCCACCCCGAATGCCCGCAGGAAGTCAACGATATCGCAGACATCTCTGGCTCTACCAGCAAAATCATTGAAACAGTCAAGCAATCTCCCCCTGGTTCGAAGTGGGCTATCGGAACAGAATTGCATCTCGTCGATCGATTAAAGAAAGAGCATCCCGAACAAGAAATTCACTTCCTGTCCCCGCTCGTTTGCATGTGCGCCACGATGTACAGAATCGATTTGGCGCATCTCTGCTGGAGTCTTGAGAACATCGTTGCCGGGACAATCGTGAATGAGATCAAGGTAAAAGAAGAAACAGCTCGTTGGTCCGTCGTAGCACTCGAACGAATGCTATCGGTCAAATGAATGACTGAACACTGTTTGATAAACCTCAACACCTCGCGACAACTGTTCCAAACTAATCCACTCATCGCTTCGATGTGCTTGTTGGATATCTCCCGGTCCGCAGATCATCATCGACACTAATCGTTGCAGGACTGCTGCATCCGTCGCATAGCAAACACTATGCGATCTTTCTTGTCCAACAATCCGAAGCATGCTCTGGATCCATGGAGCGTTGGGCTCGACACTCCATGGATCGACACTCTCTTTGCGATGGAATTCTAATCCGTAAGTTTTACATATCGCTTCAACCTGCGTTAACAATGGCTCGACGTCCACGCTCGGCATCGTGCGAAGAAAACTGTTGAGCCGCGCGAGCGAGGGAGTAACATTCACGGCTTCCGGCTCGTTGGTGATAGTCATGTTCCACGACAGAGTCGGAGGATCGAACATTCGATTCTGGTAAACTTGATTTGTTTCGCTATTGTTGCGCAATGACAAGATCGCAGGCAAGGCAGGAATGAGGGAGTAATTTGCATTCCTTCCCTCGGTGGTACTGGTGTGCGCACTGACGCCTTTTGCCGAGACGTGAAAACGCAGTCCACCTTTGTGAGCGTGAACCACACTCAATTGAGTTGGCTCGCCTACAATTCCCACGGTATTATTCTCGACCATCTCTTGAAAGTAATGCGATTGTTCATTGACTCTCTTGGCACCGAGCATGCCTACCTCTTCATCACTCGTTACTATGAAGTAAAGTGGATTGCTCTTCTCAGACGGTACTAAACTAGCGGCGATCAAAGCAGAAGCCAGCGAACCCTTCATATCGCAAGTCCCGCGTCCGTAAAGTCGGCCGTCTTTTTCGACAGGGTCAAAGGCACTGCAAAAGTCCACGGACCAATCCTCTGCCGGAACAACGTCGGTATGAGCCAAGTAAGCGACTCCACCTACCCCTTTGCCTCGCTTGCCAATCAAGCTTACTTTTCGGACGCCTTGATCATCCTGATAAGATAGCCATTCGACATCGAAGCCTATTCTTGCCAGTTCTTCGGCAACACATTGGCTCACCGCCTCATTGCTTTGGTGACTGACAGAGGGGAACCGGACCAGTTTTTGGGTCAATTCGATCGCCAATTTTAGAGCAGTTGTCATTGCAAAGTGTTTCTCAGGACCGTTCGCCGCACGAGATCGATCGATCGCGCTGCGGAAAAACGATGTTTGGGAAGATTCTATCTATCCACGAGTAAGCTGTCCGCGCCTTTCCGATTAGGTTATCCTATGCAGCTACTCGATTCGCTCCCCTGCAAATTCCTGAGGCAATGTGATGAATAATATGCGACAAGTTATTTCTCTTATTCTTGGTGGCGGTCGAGGGACACGTCTCTTTCCCCTGACAAAAATTCGTGCAAAACCTGCGGTCCCTCTCGCCGGTAAGTACCGACTGATCGATATCCCAATCAGCAATTGTCTGCACAGCGGCATCAACCGAATTTATGTTGTAACGCAATTCTTGAGTGTCTCGCTTCATCAACATATTCGGCAAACCTACCGGTTCGACAATTTTAGTGGTGGCTTTGTGGAGCTTTTGGCCGCTCAGCAAACCATGGAGGGTGGTACCGAATGGTATGAAGGCACAGCGGATGCTGTTCGGAAAAATCTTCGATACTTTGACGAGAAGGATTGCAAGTATGTTCTCATTCTGAGCGGTGATCAGTTGTACCATATGGATTACGCCAAAATGCTAGAGACGCATATTGAATCCAAAGCAGATGTGACAATTGCGACCAAACCTGTGCCACGTTCTGCTGCACACGCATTAGGAGTGATGCGCTGCGATGATACGGGCCGAGTGACCGGGTTTTTGGAAAAGCCAAAGACCGAGGAAGAAATCAACATGGTCTCGACCAACCCCGCTTGGATCGACGCACAAGGAATCCCATCGCAAGGCCGCGATTGCTTGGCGAGTATGGGACTTTACATCTTCAATAAGGAACTGCTCTTTGACGTACTCAACAAGACGAACTATAGCGACTTTGGTAAAGAAGTTTTTCCAGCTGCAGTTCGGTCCCGCAAAGTGCAAGTTCACTTGTTCGACGATTACTGGGAAGACATCGGAACAATTCGCGCCTTCTACGATGCGAACTTGTCCTTAAGCCAAAACAATCCACCCTTTGATTTGTTCAAAGCGGACCGGCCTGTTTACAGCCGCGCCAGATTTTTGCCCCCGTCGGTCGTCGATGGTGCAACCATCAGTGGTTCATTGCTCGCCGACGGTTGCCGGATCGGGAAAGGCACTCGTATTGAAAATAGTGTCATCGGTTTGCGATGTATCATTGGCGAAGGAGTGACCATTCGAAACAGCATCATCATGGGTGCAGACTATCTGGAAACACCTGACGATCTCAGCGATGGTGGCACCGAAGGACTCGTGCCCGTCGGTATCGGCGCTGGGAGCATGATCGATGGTGCAATCCTCGACAAAAATTGCAGAATCGGCCGACACGTACAAGTCATCAACCGATTGGGCGTTAGCGAATCCGACCAACACGCTCCTTGTTATGTCCGAGATGGAATCCCAATCGTCACCAAGGATGCGACCTTGGCCGACGGCTGGACGATGTAGCGGAAGACTGGAAAGTGCAAAAATTGTCACCGTTGATGGTAAACGCGAAACACATGACGTGGACCACTCGATTTCTTTCGTCGCCACGTCATCGATGAAGCTTCCTTACGATTCCCCCGCGACACCACGGAGCGTAGAGATTCGTTAAACTTGTAGCCTCATTCGCCAGTAATTTCGAAAGACTCCCCCGAAGTCCATTGCATGTTAGCAAAGCTACAAACGTATTCTCTGCTTGGGATTGACGCGCTTCCTGTAGAAGTAGAGGTCGATCTTTCTCCCGCCGCTCTGCCCAAAACGGTTCTCGTCGGCTTACCGGAACAAGCGGTCCGAGAAAGTACGCATCGCGTAGAGCGTGCTATGGTCAACGCTGGCTTTCGCTTGCCGCACGATCGAATCGTCATTAACTTAGCCCCAGCAGAACTTCCAAAACAGGCTTCTAGTTTTGACCTCCCTATCTCTTTAGGAATATTGGCCGTATCCAATCAGCTCGACTCGTCGGTACTGGAATCGTATGCTGTGGTGGGAGAGCTTTCGCTGGAAGGACAAGTGCGAAGCGTGAAGGGTGTTTTGTCGATGGCCATGGCAGCGACGAAACAGCCTGGCATCAAGGGCTTGATCGTTCCCGCCGAGAATGCTCAAGAAGCTGCAGTCGTAGAGTCTCTCGAAATCATTCCCGTCCAAACGTTGCAGGAGGCGGTTGGTTTTTTGAGTGGTAGGCACGATATCGATCCCGTTCCCTCGCGATTGGATGAGATCTTCGAAGCATTTTCGAAATACGAAGTCGACTTTAGCGACGTGCGTGGCCAGGAAATGGCAAAGCGAGCTCTAACCATCGCAGCTTCTGGGGCTCATAATATCCTGATGCTAGGACCGCCGGGTTCGGGTAAGACGATGTTGGCCAAACGTCTTCCGACCATTCTTCCTACGTTGAGTGCCGGCGAGTCCATTGAAACAACTCGCATTTACTCTGCATTGGGCAGGCTTAACCGCGGGCAAGCCTTGTTGGCCCAACGCCCGTTTCGTTCACCTCACCATACGATCAGTGATGCAGGGCTCGTCGGAGGTGGAAGCCCTCCTTCGCCAGGGGAAGTATCGTTGGCCAATCATGGCGTATTGTTCTTGGACGAATTGCCTGAGTTCAATCGCAAAACGCTAGAGGTCATGCGTCAACCGTTAGAAGACCGACTGGTGACGATATCGCGAGCGATGCGAAGCACCACATTCCCTGCAGACTTTATGCTTGTGGCCGCACTCAATCCCTGCCCCTGCGGCTACCGAACCGATCCTCGCCGAAGCTGCAATTGCACACCGCCGCAAATCGAGCGCTATATGAGTCGTATCAGCGGTCCGCTATTGGATCGTATCGACATCCACATCGAAGTTCCAGCGGTGCCGTTCAATGAACTATCCAGCGGTCCACCGGGTACGAGTAGCGAGACCATTCGAAACGAGGTCAATGAAGCGAGAGCAAAACAGGCCTCTCGCTTTTCTAATAGCAAGACGCGGACGAATGCGCAGATGAGCAGTCGAGAGCTTCGCGAGCATTGCAAGCTGGGCAAGATCCAGCACGAGCGGATGCGCGTCGCGGTAACGGAGATGGGCCTATCGGCGCGAGCTCATGATAAAATTTTGCGAGTAGCTCGAACAATCGCCGACCTAGAGTCGGCAAACGATATCGAACCTCATCACATCGAAGAAGCCATCAACTATCGCATGCTCGATCGCGATATCTGGTCCTAAAAATATTGGTATGCGGTTGCCTACCGAATTCCAGAAACAATTTATTGAGCTGATTGATGGTTTTACCAATGTCCAAACGGATGTTGAAACATGACTCGATGGTGCCAAAAATAATCTTTTGTTTTTGCTATTTTGCTTATTGAATTTGGCCTGCGATATGTTTCAATCATAACGACCTGGAAGTCCTCTCGCTTTCTTAGATCGATAGCACAACGTGACGCTAGACGAAGTGTCTACGCGAGGGACTACATTTTGATGACTCGGTATTTCTGTTCAAACGTTTTTTCAGGTTTGTTTCCGATTAAGCGTTTATTCTTTTTTGTAGCTATTCTGTGCCCTTTACTGGCTGCAATTGGATGTGGCTCCGGAAGCATCCAACAACCTACCTATCCAGCTTCTGGTTCAGTCACGCTCGATGGAAAGCCAGTAAAGAACGCGCTTGTCGTTTTTCATGCCATCGACAAAAGCAAGTTCAAGTGGGAGGAGGTTCCTCAGGGCACGACCGACGAACAAGGTAGTTTTCGTCTTTTTACTTACGCAACGGACGACGGCGCCCCGGCAGGCGAATACAGGGTCGGGATAGCTGTTATGGGGGCGGCAGATGACGAAGGCGGAGACCAAGTCAAGCATGAACGTTTGAGTCTGAAAATCCCAACCAAGTATGCCAACGCCGAAACTTCGGGGATCAAAGCCACAATTGAAAAGCAGAGTACGACCTTTGCACCATTCGCGCTCTCAAGCAAATAGTCTTTTTTGGAGTGAAACTATGTTTTTTCGTATATCAACACGCAGAGGATTCACCTTGGTTGAACTCCTGGTTGTAATCGCCATCATCGGAATCCTCGTGGGTTTGTTGCTGCCGGCGGTTCAGGCAGCCCGCGAAGCCGCCAGGCGTATGCAATGCTCGAACAATCTCAAGCAGATTGGCCTGTCACTTCACAATTTTGAAAGTGCGTATCGTTACTTTCCTCCCGCAAGAGTCGATGCGGCACCGGGCTTCCCTGTAACAGAGTTTGGAGTCCCCGCTCCGGCAACTGGATCAATCCAACACGGCCCGGGCATCTTTTTGCTACCTTACATGGAGCAAACGGCCGTTTATAGCCTTTACGATTTTACGCTCAATTGGTCGCATGCCACCAACGCGAGGGCGATCGCGGCTCAGATACCTTCTTTTGTATGCCCCTCTACTCCGGAATCCGCTCGTTTCGATACTGGAAATGCCCCAGGAAGCACAGCAGCAAATAGATGGCTTGCAGCGGTTTCAGACTACTCAATAGCCAATGGGATGAATGGGCAACTCGGTCTTCCACCTCTGAATAGAATGCCCCCTATTCCCGGCTTTGTGATGGGTACACCGAGCACAGACCATACGCAGTATATTGGTGCCATTCTGCCTATGAGCACGATATCGTCCTTTACGACTGGAATGAGTCCGCCGTTTTACAATGCGCGAACAAAAAGCCGCATGGGCTCCATAACAGACGGAACCTCCAATACACTCGCATGGGTAGAAGATGCTGGCCGACCGTTTCTTTACTGGGGTCGCTCTCGACAAACAACGAGAGCAAGCGGCGCTGGTTGGGCAGACCCCGACTCGGAATTCTGGGTCGATGGGTTTACAACCGATGGTCGAACATCCCTTGGGCCTTGCCCGATGAATTGCAACAACAACAATGAGCTCTATTCATTTCATACAGGTGGATGCAACGTGGTTCGTTGCGACGGAAGCGTTCAGTTTTTGTCACAGAACATTTCTGTACCAGTGCTTGCGGCCGCAATCAGCGCGAAGATGGGCGAAGTTTTGCAACTGGACGAATAATCGCCGGTATTGACAGCTGAATGAAGGGAGTCGTGTGAGATTTGGTTCCGGTCGCGGCCCCATTCTTCTGCCATCAATACTCCAATCCAAGAATGAACGATCTACTCGATTTAGATTGCTTTTGGGAGAAAGCTAACGAGTAGGTTAGCTAGCTATCGATTATGCTTTCTTGCGTTCGTGATCGGTAGGCTGTGCGAGTTCTGCGATTTCTTGTATCCTATCGCATCTGGACTGAGTACCGAAAAGCATGCGATCGGGGATTGGTCCGTGGCACGATCAACGGCTAGAGCACGAGTGTTTTGCTCGTTGAAGGATTTCCATTGAAACTCCAGGGAGGTAGTGAATGAAAAAAGTTTGTAAGCAGTTATGGATTTGCGCTTGGGTTGGATTGGCACCAGCGCTTTGCCACGCATTGGCTCCAGCATTGTGCCACGCTCAGCCGCAGGTAACACCTGCAAGCAATTCTACCGTCATTCCATCACCATCCCTTACTCCGAAGGGCCCCGATACACATCAAGTTGCGTTGATGAATCTTCTGGAGTGTATGGAGTTGTATCATCCAGCCAAGGAACTCCAGGGCGCAGCCGTTCTTAGTGGTTCCACAACCATGATGGCTCTGGGAAAGGCCTGGGCTGATCGTTTTCGCTACTTCCACAAAGACGTCACGTTGACACGTGGTCCCGATGGTACAGACGCCGGTATCAAGGCATTGGCCCAAGATCCTACTTTGATTGTAGGAGCAAGCCGCCCGATCACAGAAGCAGAGATCGCAACGCTCAAGGCTGGCAAGTGTAAAGATCCTCTGAGCGTGATCGTTGGTTTGGATCCTCTCGCTTTGTATGTACACGAATCCAACAAACTAGGAGCAGTGACCCCTGAACAATTGGAAGCCATTCTTCGCGCTCCCGGTCAAAAACTAAATCATATTTCTACATGGGGAGAACTTGGTGCAACAGGTGAGTTTGCAAAGCAACCGATTCGAATCCATTCAAGAAGTGAGATTAGCGGGACGAAGGCATTTGTTAAACAGTTCTTGTTGCGCGGAGACGAAGTAGCGAAAGAAGCACAGTCGCATGAGTCCAACGATGCCGTTTGCGAAGCGATAGCAAAAGATCCGGCAGGAGTTGGTATCGCAGGTTTCGGTGATGGAAAGCCAGGGACTAGACCTGTTTCGCTATTGATTCGTGGCGCGACGATACCTGCTACCGAAGAGAGTTTTCTCACGGGACAATATCCGCTAGTTCGCCCTTTGATTCTCGTTTTCGATAGAACTCAAATGAAATCTGACGGCGGCCTTCGCGAGTCCATGTTGCGATACATTCTTAGTCGCGATGGACAAATGGAAGCGATTCGCGCAGGATTCTTCCCACTCGATCCGTCATTTATTCACCAAGAACTCGACCAGATTTGTGGTCCGAGAATGCGATAAGCCCATCCACCAATCTCGGAGTATCTATCATGAGTTGCGTTAAGAGAATTTTTATTTCTATCACTGCGTGTATCGTGTTTGGAGACAATGCCCGCGCACAGAATTGGGCAGACATGTATGCAGGTGCATTGCCTCGGTCGAGCTCCTCGTTTAGTAGCTCGAATCCAACATTCGGTGCATCCTCTGGTAATCCTGGATTCGGTTCGAATCCCAGTCTGACGACTGCCCGACGCGATTGGAAGCTGGGAGTTGGAATCCAAAATAATGACGTGGGTGCGGTGGTTACGACCGTCGCCCCTGGAAGTCCCGCACAGCTGTCCGGAATCAATCAAGGTGATGTGATTGTTGCTGCGGGCGCTGCTCGGCTTGGGTTGGTCGAAAACAGAATTGTTGAGCTTGCGGAGGAAATCAAGCGATTTGCAGACAGTTATGGTCGCATCAATCTCGTTGTGCTCGATTCGCGAACGCGAGCGCTGCGAAGCGTGAATGTGACGATGACTTCTTCGTCGAGTGCCATCAGCGGTCAAGTTGCATTTCGAGATGGAGCGATGGCTCCTACCGGTGCTGTGCTGGCGTTGCAACTCCAGAATATAACCCGTCCGTTTTTCGAAGTATCGGGTGGCCGAACCTCCATTCCATTGCAAGGCTACGGACCATTTCGTTTCGAACTGAACGTCGATCCGAGATTCATCGACCCCTCCGATCAATACGACCTATCCATGGCGGTCATGATCGGCAATCAAGTGTTGTACAATCTCATGTCGCCCATCCGGTTGAATTCAACAACGATCGGTCAGCCTCTAAACGTTGTCCTCGATCGCTCGACAAGCACAGCAAGTTCTTCGGTCACTGCTTCCTATCCCACTTTCAGCAATCCGGCCGATGAAATCACACGTGTTTTTCAACAGTTGACTGGCCAGCCTCCAACGGCTTCAGAGCTGGTAGGCTGGCAAGCTTATTTGCAACAGGGGAACTCCATCGACAGTTTGCGAGCAGCCATTCTTGGAAGCGTAAAGTATCGAAGCCGTTTTCCAGATGAAGCAACCTATATTCAGAACGTCTTGATGCAATTAACCAATCGGCAGCCAAACCAATCCGAGATCAGTTTTTGGGTCGGCAGACTTCGATCGACAGGTTCGCCTGAAATCGTGATTCGTGAAATCATGGCACAGCGACGCTAAACGTGGCTCGTTCCAGTCGTTTTCCTTTCGATCTTATTCACAAAGATGTCGGTACACATGCCCGTCGCGGACGACTGCATCTTCCGCACGGCGTGGTGGAAACGCCCGCCTTTATGCCCGTGGGAACCCAAGGTACAGTGAAAGGCATAACGATCGATCAAGTACGATCGACGGGTGCCGACATCATTCTCGGAAACACCTATCATCTTTCGTTGCGTCCAACGAGTGAGCTGATTGCCGAACTTGGTGGTCTCCATCGATTCATGGGTTGGGACAAACCGATCTTGACCGACAGTGGTGGTTTTCAGATTTTTTCACTTGGCGATTTGAACAAAGTGACAGAGGTTGGTGCCACATTCAAGTCTCATTTGAATGGTGCCACCATCCACCTAAAGCCGGAAGATTCGATACGAATTCAACAGGAGCTCGGTAGCGATATCGCTATGGTGCTCGATCACGTGATCGCATTGCCAGCGACGGACGACGCGGTTCTAGACGCGATGGACCGTAGCGTCCGATGGGCAGAGCGTTGTAAAACGGTCGCAACCAAGCCGGACCAAGCGTTGTTTGCCATTGTTCAAGGTGGACTGAATCTGGACCATCGAGCTCGATGTGCAGAAGCGTTGGTGTCGATAGGCTTCGATGGCTATGCGATCGGCGGATTGAGTGTGGGGGAACCTCCCCCGGAGATGTACCGCGTTTTGGATGGTGTATGTCCTTGCCTACCGGAAGATCAACCACGTTATCTTATGGGTGTCGGAACGCCATTGGATTTGGTCGAAGGAGTGGCGCGTGGAGTCGACATGTTTGATTGCGTCATGCCAACGCGCAATGGCCGTAACGCTCTAGCATTTACGGCAAATGGCCCGCTGAAGATGCGCAACAGTTGCCACACGAGAGACGATAGACCGCTTGAGGAAGATTGCCCATGTCTCGCATGCAAACACTCACGAGCGTATATTCGTCACCTCTTTATGGCCGACGAAATGCTTGGACCAACTCTCTTGTCGATTCACAACCTGACCTTTTATCGCCGATTGATGACCCGAGCGAGTCAAGCCATTGAAGAAAACAGATACGACGCATTTTTGCAAGAATGCCGCCAGTCGCTTGCGTGAATCTACGCACAGGAAGAAAGCAAGGAACGCGACGCTCCGTAGCTTGGGCACTCTTGCCCGAGAATGAAAGAGTCAATATGGATCAAGTGCCATCTTGCGTTATGCCTTTCGAAATCCCCATCGGAGCGTTTCCCAAGCTGGATCAATCCACCAATACCAATGCGACTTAGGCAAGCCCGCTTTCATAGCATTGTTGCCAATGATCAAGACCGTCGCTGTCCTTTTTGATTTCATTTGATGCGATTGGAACGATCGGAAACCGACTAAATGTCCGGTCTTATTTCTTGAAACTAGCCAAACCGATCTTGAGGGTCCCAAGATCGTTCAGTCCTTCATGGAAAGTGAATTGGGTCGATCCTCTCACCCATTTCTCTCGATTGCCGTTGAGCACTACATCCTCGATCGATCTGTTCTGGTATTCATGCCAAATCTTGAAATGAATCGGAATGCCGACGGGGAGTTTTTCAATCTTGATTCTGCCATCTCCGTCGCTGATTCCTGTGTAGGGATGATCGAGCACAAGTACAAAAGCACTCATTCGAGGATCGATGCTGCAATCAATTCTGCACGGGGCTTTCTCTGCGAATTTGGTCTGAACATCCAGGGTTTGTCCAGGCGCTAAGGCCGGCCGATTCGCCTGGTTTTCGAAGAATGAAAACATGGGAACTGTGTTCTGCTGGCCCCGTACTCGAATCGTCTGCCCTGCCCTGATAGCAAATACATGTGGAACGAACTGACCATTGGCCGCGTTCAGCGTTGCTTCTTTCTTCGGGACTTCGCGAAGCTTAGGATGAAATTCTTTCGTATCAAGAGTCGTCAGCTTGGTGTCGATTGTCAAAACAAGATCCGCAATCCCATGGTTTTTAGGATTAACGACAAAATGTTCTTCCTGTCCAGGCAAGTTAGGATTCGCCCCTTCGTCGTCTGCAAGAACTACGGTCAACGAGACGTCAGCCCACTCCTGAGCCAGCGCCACACCGGAAACTATGGCAGACGTAAAGACAATACTCCCAAGGATAGTTGATTTCATTTTGAGACTTTTCTCGCATTGCACCTTCGCCTAAGTATGGCTGCATTCTACCTGCAAACCAGATTAAAAAGGGTGCAGTCGCCTGCCGCCCCATGATTCTTCAGGCAGCAGCAAGCTCATTTTTAGGTTTCGACTGACTTATCTCCGTTGGGATGTCTATTGTGCTCAGGTAGCGATTCCAGCCCGAGGCCATCAGAGTACCTTCGGTCGTATAGGGCAAGTGTCGCACAGCCCGCTTCTTTCCAACAACCTCGCATCGGAACATGAACGCCATCACGTCCTACCGGTAGCAAAACCTCGTGTTGTCCCTTGGTTTTTCTCGCCTCTTCAATCAACCGTCCAATTCTTGGATCGCAACTCCGTCATGCAGGTATCCAATCTCATAACTCAATGATCTGACGACGCTTCGATAGGTCTCGACGGAAAAGTGGACATTGAACTGTTCGGCAAGTTGTTGGATTGCGGGTTGTTGTGGCAAGTCAGCAGCCAACCGGCCTATTCTGCGCGAGAGCCAACAAAACTCGGCAGCTTCTTGTCGCGAAACTCGCCCCAGCTATTGCTCCTCATAGGTTGGCGGTTTTCCAAGTAAGGCTGCAATTTCTGTTAATAACCGATCGGTGCTGCTCATGTTGGTGCGTTGCATCAACACATCCCTTGCAACCTCCGGCAGATTAGTGATCACGCCATCAACCCCGCGATTCATGAGCGACGATATGCTTACCGGGTCGTCGACCGTCCAGACATAGATCTCCTTGTTTTTATGGTGCAGCTTGTTGATAAGGCTTCGCGTTGCAAATCGAGCGTTGACGGCCAAAAAGTCAGCCTCTATGTTCTGAATGTTGCCCACCGAGACAGAAAGAAGAAGACCACATTTCCAGTTCGGACGCAGACGCTTGATTTTCCTGACTCCGTCTGGTTTCAGCGACATCACCATAATCTCATTTGACATCCCGTGTTTTTCTACAATGTCCACTACCCTTTGCTCCAGATTTTGGTCATGGCCGTAGTACTTAAGTTCTATCAGAACCCCGGTCTTGCCTTGGCATATCTGTAGTACTTCGGAGAGCTTTGGAACGCGTTCGTTTTCGAACGGGGGACCGAAGGAGCCACCGATATCAATGTTATGAAGATCAGGCAATCGAGCGTCCCAAACTTTGGTTTTGTTTCTGGCCAGCTTCATGAAGTCGCTGTCGTGGATGACTACCACCTCGCCATCGGCAGTCTCCTGAACATCAATCTCGACCCAGTCGCTGCCAGCCTCGATAGCCATACGTACCGCGGCCAAACTATTTTCGGGTGCTGCTTTGGAAGCACCACGATGCGCGATGATCTTCACGTCCTCCTTCCATCGCAAACGGCTGATGGCGCTCGCACCAATCCAGGCCGCCGCAAGCAATCCTATCAGGCAAATGGCCATCGTCCTGTAGCGATTCAAACTCGGCTTCGAAAAGTGGTGACGATTGTTCAATAGCGGAACGCTCGCAAGCGATTTTTCTGCATCTGGATGCAGTTTCTGATACGCATGAAATAACAGCAGCGCGAAGCCTAACGATCCAATCAAATTGAGAATAAGGCTGACAACAGCAAGCGCAAAAAGCATCAATCCAACTCGCCCAGCCAATAAGGCTAGGGAACCAAGGGTGCTTGGAATGAGCCAACGCCCTAGCATTCCTAGGAAGAATGTTGCGATGGCGTTAGCAATGATCCCAACAACCAACCAAATGACCATCCATCGCAACACAAGAAGACGCTTCCCCGCGATCATCTGTCGACTTTCCAGCAAAGCCACCGAAGTCGCGACGCGATCGAACAATACCAAAGGCAACGCGAGAAACCAACCCGAATAAAGTCGCAGCAAAATGGTCAATAGTACCGTCCCAAGAATAACGGCCAAGCCCACAGCGATGCGAAAAACCATTGGCCGTTCGTCGAGATAGTAATTGATGTCATACTCGCTAAGAGCAAAAAAGTAGATCGAACCTGCCGCCAATAGAAACGGGGCAGCTACCAATAAGGAAACTGCAGTCAATCGGCCCGTCACTCGAACTACGGACACCGTATGGCTCAGCGCGTATCCCAACGCACCTAAAGCACTGAGTTGCTTTCTCTGCGAGTGTGCAGTAAGGATAGCAAGCAACGAAGCTTGCTCCAAAGCCAGGATTCCTAACCACACGGCGCCAATCACTATCGCACAGAGCCAGCCAAGTGGACCGATAAAGAACTTGGCAATATCAACATCGGATAAAACCGGGTTGCCACGCACCACCAATAACCCTTGCAGCAAGATTGTCAGCAAAGGTGTTAAAACGACCATCGCGAGAAGCTTGTAGGCTAAATCGGTAATGATCATGCTCTTCCAGCATCCGCTGCCGTAGGCTGTTATCGAGCCGAGCAGGCTGTTCCTGGACTCTGGATTACGGATCACACGGAATCCCCGTTGGTGAATTGCAAAAAGGAAACATGCTTCAAGACGGTTCGATCTTCAGTAATAGAGCCTTGTTTTTTAGTCCACTGCCGAAGCCCGTTCGCTTAAGGTCGACTCATTCAAGGTCGCAATCGCGGGTTCGGGCGAAGTGTCGATCATCAGGGTAGCAAATTCCGGTGTTGCCTTCAATTCCCAGTTCCACGCCACACCCCGTAGGGACACACCATTTAGGGGCATCTTGGGGACACACCATTTTTTTGTTTTGCGACTTGACGAAGGGCGCTTGGAAAATTCTAATTCTCGGGTCTGAATTGGTAGCGAATAGTCCCTACTCGGGAGTTTGAATCATGGCTAGATTAGCGCGAGCAGAAATTTTCCAGCCCACTGAGGTTGC
>CAIOHR010000437.1 GCA_903858115.1 uncultured Pirellula sp.
CGCCAGTTGCAATCGTCCGCTTTGTCCACTGGGGATTTCAGGAAAATTCTTCCACGAAGCGACTCTTAGCGCCCCGCGCGGAACGATCTTGCCCGGAGCATACGGATTTCCGCGAATGTAGACTGGCATGTCGGAAGGCTTCTCGCCATCGTGCATTGCGAAAGCTTTGGGAACTTTGGAGGAGAAGAACTCTGCATGCTGGATCTCTGTACCAAGGGTCTTGAGCTTTTCGGTCAGCTCATCCTTTTGCTTAGTGAGCGAGTCTTTTTGCTTGGCGAGCGATTCTAAAGGTGCAGGCACACTCCCTGTGCCGTGACTAGAAGGTTCAGGATTCGATTGTGCTTCCTTACTTTTTTCGCTATCGGCTTTATCATTTTTGATTTCATTCTTGTCGGCGGACGGCACACGGAGTGTGCCTTCTACTTTTTCGTCAACAGATACTTTTTCGAGCGCGGCGATTTGAGCGACGATTGCCTTCTTCTCGGCATCGAGCTTTGTTTGTTCAGCCTTCAAGCTTGAGATCTTTTCTGTGTGTTCTTCTTCGAGCTTTTTCCTTTCGACAAGCTGCTCAGGAGTTTCAGGAAGCTCGGTCGTGTTTAGCGTACTCCAGACCCCAAACGGAATCTTGTGGGTCGATGGCGAACTACGTAGCATCCCGGCGATCCCGTAATAGTCATCGACTCCAATCGGGTCGAACTTGTGATCGTGGCATCTTACACAGCCTAAGGTCATACCGAGGAATGCAGTTCCGATTTTGCTGACCTGCGTATCGATATGATCGGTCTCCATCTTCGGCTTGTCCGGCTCGACAATCTCGACATCACCCAGCATCAAAAAACCAGTGGCCGTAATGTTGTTTACTCTCTCCTGAAGTGTCGAAGACTCCATCAAATCGCCTGCGATCTGCTCGCGAACAAAACGATCGAACGGTTTGTCGTTCTTGAAGGCTTCGATCAAGTAATCACGATAACGCCAAGCATGCTCAGCGAAAACATTGTTCGATGTGCCGATCATGTCGGCATAACCGGTCAGATCCAGCCAGTGCCGTGCCCAACGTTCTCCATAGGCGCGTGACTCTAACAATCGATCAACGACTGTCGCGCAGGCATGCGGAGAGTTGTCTCGAATAAACGCTTCGATCTCGGTCTGCGTCGGCGGAAGACCCGTCAAATCGAGACTGACTCGTCTTAGCCATGTGTAACGATCCGCATCGACCACGGGCTGAATACCAACCTCTTCTTGCTTAGCAAGAATAAATCGATCGACCGGATCGAGCGGCCACGATTCATTGTGTACGGAAGGTGGCCGAGGATCTTCAACCGGTTGAAAGACCCAGAATTTGCGACCTTCGTCGAGGTCGATCATTCGAGCCGTCGGTAGCTCATCGGCCACGCGCGGGTCGGGAGCCCCCATCGCAATCCAAGCTTGAAAATCGGCGATGATGGAATCAGCGAGCTTTCCCTTGGGAGGCATTTCCACATCTTCATATCGCAGCGCTTTGAGAATGACGCTGCGTTCAGGCTCATTGGGAACGATAGAAGCACCGCTATCGCCCCCCTTTAGAAGTCCGGCTCGATGATCAACACGCAATCCAGCTTGTATGATCTTGGCTCCAGCCGCATGACATTCGTAACAATGTTCGACAAGCACTGGTCGTATCTTCTTCTCAAAGAACTCCAATTGCTCCGATGTGTACTCTTCCTTACCGAGGGCCGTCAAACAAAGTAGTAGGCACACTCCTTGTGCAGCAACCAAACCTTGTGCCGCAACCAAACCTTGTGCCGCAACCAAACGACACCAAGTATTCAATCGCGCCATGGAAAGAAAGATTACTTGGAATGGTCGAGGGGTTATGAAAAAAGCGATACGAGCGGGCGGCACACGGAGTTTGCCTGCTACTCTTGCACGTGCTACTTTCGGGTTATCGCGCATTCGTCAACTCCTGTAGCTTAAGTCTATCGAGAACAGCTTGCATATGCTTGCGCATCGCAACTTCTGCCGCATCGGAATCATGATCGCGAACCGCTTTCAAGACCGCTTTGTGCAGCTTACGTCCAAGTTGATTTTCACGCTGAGTCGGTGTCGTGCGAACCATCTGGGTCAACACAAATTCGTAAATCACTTCCATCAGGTTTTGCATCAAGACGTTGCCAGCGATCTCGATTAACTTTCGATGAAAGCGGAAGTCGATTTCCAGCGCATCTGCATAAGGCAATTCCTCATCATCCAGTTGATTGAGCAGCGCCGTGAGTACTTCGATGTCCTCTGTTGTTGCTTTTTCAGCAGCCTGTCGAGCCGCTTGGACTTCAATCGCCGAACGCAATTCCGCATACGACAACAACTCCTGCGGCGAAATTGTCACCGCGGACTGCAGCAATCGTACACAATTAGCCAAGCTGTTCGTATCCCCGACGAACGTACCACGCCCGCGCTGAATGTCGACCAAGCCCAGGCTTTGAAGACGAGCCAAGGCTTCACGAAGCACTGGACGGCTGACCTGCAACTGCTCCACCAACTCATGCTCGCCTGGGAGCCGCGAACCAGCAGCCAGCTTCTGATCTTTGATCACGCGGGCAATCCGGTCCACGACCAAATCCACCGTGGTCCGTCGTTCAATTGCTGCCAACTGCATCCACCATCTCCGAACTCGAGGGCACTTGTCACCTAGTCAACTTGTAAGACATGTTAACAGATTGCTGGTCCTCGATCAAGCTGAGGGGCAAAACGGGTCAGGAATTTCATCACGGACCTAGAATTTCTTCACGGACCTAGAATCGGAAACTGAATCGTGAACTGCAAACAATCTTTTCCTCACAAGCGGCTTCGTTCCCGGTCGCAACCACTCCCACCCCGAGATCATTTTTAGTTTCTTAAAGATGGTTCCCTTTCGGCTAGGACGGATACGGAGCGCTGATATGTTTCGTACGATCAGCTGGCGAACTCCACCAGGATTCACGCAGCAGAGTATCGTGGTGCTGGCCCCGCGACCGGCTCTAATCTGTTAGAGCCCAGATTTGGACGGCTGGACTGTTTTTGGTCGCTTGACCAACCTTGGTCGCTTCGATAACTTTTACGAATCAGGATCATTTCAAGCCCCCTCTCGGAACTGTAGAAACAAATGAATTTAGTAGAACTAGTGAAGAGTCAGTTAACTCCCGATTTGCTGGGAAAACTGGCCGGACAAGTCGGCGCAAGTGAGTCCCAAGCAAAGTCTGCGGTTGGCGCCGCGGTTCCTGCGCTATTGTCGGCCCTTGCGGGCTCAGCTTCACAAGCCGGTGGAGCACAGAAATTGCTGTCTGCATTGACTGGCCTCGGCTCAATGAGCGATATGTTGTCCGGAGCTTCTCTGGAGAAAGGGACCGGGCTGCTTGGTTCATTGTTAGGGGGAAGTACGCTCTCAGGAATCGTTTCGATTCTTGCGAAATTCTCGGGATTGGGTGGCGACTCCACCAGTAAGCTTCTTGGCTATCTGATGCCGATGGTGCTTGGAGGCATCATGAGCTCGTTCAAGGGAAAGGCGCCCGATGCTGCAGGCCTATTAAATTTGTTCTCAGAAAACAAGAGTGCCATTGCTAATGCAATACCGTCCGGACTGTCTTTGGCCAATATTCCAGGATTGACCAATGCGAGCGAAGCAGTGCGATCGGCTGCTGGGACAGCAGGGCGAACTGCTGGTCGTGCTGCCGACGCTGCATCGTCACCGGTAAAGTATCTGCTTCCCTTGTTGGGGCTTGCCGCCGCACTGGGTGGTTTGTGGTGGTTCTTTAATCAAGCACCAGCTGATAAGGTACCAGCCGTAGCGGCACCCCAACTACCAGAAGTCACCATGCCATCGATTCCTGCAATTCCGGCAGAAGCGGTAAAACTCGGCGGCGATCTTTCCGGTTGGTTCACTTCGTTAACCGACTCTCTCGGCGGAATCAAGGATGTCGCAACCGCGGAAGCAGCCCTACCGAAACTCAAGGATGCAGTCAGCCAGCTGGATTCTGCAAAGTCCGTGTTTGACACGCTTCCGGCTGCCGGCAAATCGTCGGTCTTGTCTCTGATTACATCGAACCTTGGATCTATCAAGGACTTGATCGCGAAGGTGGCGAGTATTCCAGGGGTCGGCGACCTTGTGAAACCATTCACTGATCCGATTCTGAAGACGCTAACTGCGATGGGCGGCTAATTCCCAACCATAGGGTCTTGGTGTTATCTGAGATTTTGGAAAGAAAAACGATTTAGTCGTACGGCCAAATCGATATTTCTTCTATGGACAAAGCCGACAAAGTCAAAGTAGTAGGCACATTCCTTGTGCCGTCACCTAGAATCCAAGCAAATCTTGAAGAGCGGACGGCACGACGGAGCGTGCCTGCTACTTTTGTCGGTTGTGTCTCTATGCTAACGTTCGAGAGGAAACCATCCAAAGCTGGATGGTTTCTTCGTTTAGCAATAGAGGAATGGAAGCCAATGGCAGGCACCCTTGATTGCATTCGATCCAAAGGCCCCAAAAGTCTGTTGCAATAAACCTCCGCGATACTTACGATAAATGCTTACATTTCCCAGCAATCCCACTATGTCGTGAAATCGGAAGTTTCAGAGATCGATATGTTTTACTGGATCTATGACATTCCGAATTGGCAATTAGCTGTCTTGATCTCGGGTGGGTTTGTTTTGATCTATTGGTTTGGGGCCATTTTTATAAGTCCCATCCTACGTCGTTTGGTGCGATCGACTGCTGGTAGCAACGACGTTGTCGGTTACATTCTCTCGAGCTTTGGCGTCTTCTATGGTCTGTTGCTCGGTCTGATCGCGATCGCTGCCTATCAGAACTATACAAACGTCGAGGAAGCCGTGGCGAAAGAAGCCATCTCCTTAACCGCGCTGTATCAGGATTCCACAGGCTATCCGGAACCGCTCCGTCAAAACCTCCGCTGGGTTCTGCGTGATTACTGCCGGTATGTTATCAAGTACGCTTGGCCGCTACAACAAAAAGGAATTGTCCCCGAAGGCGGTAGAGTGAGGGTCATTTCGTTCCACGAGAAGTTGCTGTCCTTCGAGCCTCAGACAAGCCGGGAAGAGATCATCCATGCCGAGACTCTCCGTCAATTTAATAATTTCTTCGAATGTAGGCGGATGCGACTTCACTCCGTTACCACGTGCATCCCACCGGTCATGTGGTACGTCGTAACCGTGGGAGCCATTATCAATTTAGTGATTGTTTGGATGTTCGATATGAAGCTCATTACCCAATTCTCGCTTGGAGGGCTGCTTTCGCTTTTTCTAGGTACGATGATGTTTTTGATTGCTGCCATGGACCACCCATTGCGTGGTGAGGTGAGTGTGCCCCCTGCAGCTTTTGAAGCCGTCCTCAAGATCATGATGGACGAGGCCTACTAGGTATGAACTTGATCGTGACCCAAAAGGAGATTGAATTGGCCCCCAACTCTTCCAAACCAGGTGATCTGTCGCTTGCGAAGGCTAGTTGCAACGATACGCGAGGAACAAAACGTTGAAGAAGATTCAAAGCGGTAAACGAACGCGTCGGGACTGGCTGAAACTAGGCGGGAAGGCCGTGGCGTTGACCTCACTATCAGGTTGTGACCGGCTCGTACCGATTGGCCAAAGTACTGTGAAGGTCGGTTTGCTCCACTCACAGACCGGGTCGATGGCGATTAGTGAAACGTCGTTGCGTGATGCGGGGCTTTTAGCGATCGAGGAGATTAACGCGGCTGGCGGTGTGTTGGGTTATCCGATCGAGCCCATTGTGGAAGATGGACGCTCCCGGTTCCTAGATGAGTTTCCCAAGAAAGCTCGTAAACTGCTTTCCGACGAAAAGGTTGTCGCGCTCTTCGGTTGCTGGACTTCATCGAGCCGCAAGGCGGTCTTGCCGTTGCTCGAAGAGTTCAACGGCTTACTTTTTTATCCGGTGCAGTACGAAGGGAATGAATCCTCAAAGAATATCGTCTACACGGGAGCCACCCCTAATCAGCAAATCCTTCCGGCCATCGACTGGCTGCTCAGTGAAGCTGGCGGTTCGCGCAAACGCTTCTTCTTGATCGGTTCCGACTATATTTTTCCCAGAACTGCCAATTTCATTATCACCAAATACCTGGGATCCCTCGGGATCGACGTGGTCGGCACAACCTACATGCCATTCGGGCACCGAGACTTCAAGAGTGCCGTCCAGGCCATCAAGAAGTCCGACGCGGACGTCGTTTTGAACACGATAAACGGCGACAGCAACATCGGCTTTTACGGTACATTAGCGGAGCAGGGGATCACAGCCGATAAAATTCCGGTCGTGGCGACTAGCGTCGGCGAAGACGAACTTCGGAGTTTACTTCCTTCTCATGTTCAAGGGCACTATTCGGCCTGGACCTATTTCCAAAGTCTGAATAATCCCCAGAACAAGCGATTCGTCGAGCTATGGAAGCGAGAGTTTGGAAATGATCGCGTGACTGATGACCCTATCGAGGCAGCCTATACCCAGGTTTATCTTTGGAAGCTGGCCGCGGAGAAAGCCGGTAGCTTTGATGCGGACAAGGTTCGCAAGGCGTTAGGGAGAGTTACCGATTTCGAGGCTCCTAGCGGCAAGGTCAAATTTGATCCGAAAACACAGCATATGTTTAAGCGTTTTCGTTTAGGTAGGGTTCGCGGCGATCGACAATTCGATATCGTACACGAATCCCCAGACTGGATCGCTCCTTTCCCGTACCCCCAAATCGCCTTCCCCGGTTGGAAATGCGATTGGACCCAAGATGGAATCACCCAAGGCGAACCAGTAAAGATATAACTCTTCAAATCATTTTTCAATGACTCGCTTGGCGACTTCCACTACGCCCCAGCCCGATAACATTCCCAGGATATAGGTCCCGAGAATCAAAAAGATCTTGCGGATACTTATCGACCACATCAAGAACGCGACTTCAACCGGTTCGCGATTTTGGATAGCAAAGGCTAGGACGACGAGTGACAATAGGATCAAAAGTGCCGTCGTGACATAACGCATATTAGGTGGTGGTCCGAGAAGGAAGTTCTTGGTTTTGTGCACGTAACTGCATCATGTAGTAGCGCCAGTAAGGTGTTGGAGTGATCAGCAATCTTCCTGGCCCTTTGTACACGCGGACGAATCCCTCGCCTGAGGTGAATCGCCCGAGATAGTTTTTGGTCGGCCTACGAATGCGGAATCCCACTTCAGCGGTTCGACAGACCACGTAATTGCCTTCCGCGACAAATTCCTGGCCGGGCAGAAGCGTAAGCTCTTCGACGGGGCCGCGAGTGGTAAGAACGACCTGCCCATAACCGCTGACCTTCGTTTGCAAATAGATCAAGCCTTCGCCCGCCCATAGACTGGTCATCGTCCGCTCGCGATGAAACTTCACATCGACAGCCCCTTCGGATGCCCAATAAGTGCCTCGCTCCAAAATCCATGACTCGCCGCGCAGTCGAAAAACGTGAAATCCGCCCAGCGAAGACTCAAGCGTGATAATGCCCGTGCCAGTATAGGTTGGTCGGTAGACCGATTCGTCGGCCATCAGTGAACGAATCATTCCGCCGAACGAAGGCATAAGTTTCGAATGGATAGCAATATCACCGATCAGATAGCTTAACGCCCCCGACTCAACTCGCACCATTTCATGTTGGAGATGAATGTCGATCCATCTCATACCCTCCTGTTCGCTAAGTTCGAATTTCGCCATTATTATGCCGAGGCCCCTGCCTTAATTTCCTTCGTCGGTTGTTGGCAGCAAATGCATGTTCGATAGGATGATGATCGCTCGTGCGTTACCATCGATTCCGTCCCAAAGATATTGAATCCCTTCTTCTGCAGCCAAAAACCTCCAGCGGCGAAGACCAAAATTGTGATGAAAAATCCAAACCACCACACCGTCATGCTCCACGCGACTAAACCAACGATGAGAGCGATGCCAAGCCACAATGGCCAATAGCCGTCGACAGGTTCGGCGTATACCAGGGGAGCTTCTTTCTTGTCTTGCGCTCCGTTGCATAATCCACAGACCAACTTGCCGTAGTATCCGCAGTCTTGGTTAACGCATTCTACTTGTGCATCGGACGGCAGGAGACGTGCGCGGCAATGGAAACAAAAATAGTTGCGGCACGCGGCGCAGTGGTATGCATCTGGGTCGACGGACGATCCGCAGATAGGGCATTTGCCGACATCACCCCGCCTAGCGATTGGCTGACCCGGCTGCGCGTGAACCGGATATTCGCCAGACTCTTTTTCTTCCTTTACAAAGGTCTCTTGTGTCGGAGTCTGGTTTTCAACCGTCATGGCAAGTACTTTCTCACGAATAACATCAAACCGGCAACGAACATCGCATTTGACGGTAAGTAAACAATGGCAAACCCTCAGCTACCGCAAACCCCGAACAACCGCAAACCCCAACGACTCAGTTGGCGGCATTCGGCGTCAACTTGCTGTCCCATAGCGGAAAACTGCTAATCTCGGGCTCCCGAGGTCTCAACCTGTGCTTACTACGCAGATTCAGCCATTGTGGTAGCCATGCTTCGAAGAGTCAAGTCGTTAGGATTCGGTCAAAAACAACTTACCTGTTTGACACCGCTGACAAAGGCCATCCAATTTCAGTCGGGTTGCGACGGGGATTACGCGGATGCTGGCTACGGCTCGCGTCATGCAGCGAAAATCGCTTCAGCCCTGATCAGTTACAACCCCGACAACCGCTTCAAATCCTGACTGTCGCATGCCGTTCTCAGGAATCCGAGTGGGCAAAGCCTGCCTTTTCCGATCCGACTGGCATGTTTCAGCGACCGTCTTGGCAACATTTAAACCAAATCATTCCACTGCTGATTAAGAACGAGGATCATCCCATGTCGCAATCCACCGCCACGTCTCGCGAACCTGATTGGTCGCGAATCATCGGGATCGGACTCGGCTCGATTCTCGCCATCGCCCTGATTTGCCAATTCCAAAATAAGAATCTCAAGGCGACCAATAGCCTCACAACCATGTCGAGCTACCTCGCAACAGAAAACGCGACGGTGACCATGGTCGATCCAACCGCGACGACAAGCGCACTGGCTCCTCCACCAGCCCCAGCGATCGTCACGAATCCAACCTACGAAGCATTCCAGCCGCCCAGCGACCAACCGCGCTGGCTACTCAGCCCCTGCTCCGCAGAAGAAGCCGTGAAAATTCAAGCCGACTGGAGCGAGCACCTCGATTTGCCCGTCGAAATCACCAATCAATTGGGTCAGACGTTTCGCTTGATTCCACCCGGGGTTTACCATCGTGGTACGAACGAGGAAGCGATGTTTTCGCTTCTGGAAACCGTGCCCGCCGATGAATCGCACTGGAAAGCCTGTTTGGCCAGCAGCTCGCCGGCTCATGAAGTCGTGTTGACCCGCCCCTTTTACATGGCCACTCACGAAACGACCCAGCAAGATTTTCAAAAACTAATGGGGCGAAATCCCTCTTGGTATTCGACCACCGGTCCAGAACCCCACTACGTACAACAAGTCAGTGGAATGGACACCACGCGGCATCCGGTTGAAGGAGTCAGCTGGAACGATGCCTCCGATTTTTGCCAAAAACTCAATCAAACTGACTCAGGAAAAATCGTCGGAGAATTCTCTACTTCCGAAAAGTGCAAACGACTCTCTCCGAGCTATCGATTGCCGACCGATGCCGAATGGGAATTGGCCGCGCGGGCCGGGAACGCGAGTTGGTTTTGGTTTGGCGACAAAGAAGCCGAAGTTACCGGCTGGTTTGGCGGATCGATTCAAGGGCGAACGTGGCCGATCCGCCAAGGGGAATCGAATCCGCTTGGATTATATGAAATCCATACCAGCGTTTGGGAGTGGGTCGCCGACTGCTGGCGAGTCCAAGAATATCAGACCTACGAGCGACTGCCGGTTCACGACCCGCTCGCGAAAGGATCGGCTGAACTGCCCCGGATCGTCCGAGGCGGAATGTGGCCCGACCGCCGCGGCCGCTCCTTCGACCGCTACGCCTATGAAAGCAGTTTTCAAAACTTCTTCGTTGGCTTCCGCGTCTGTTTCGAGATCGTCAACAGAGAACAATAAGCAGCAGCTTAGGAAACGCCCTCACGCCCGAAGATTTGCGCTCTGAAAATGTTCGCTTTGAAAAAGGGTTCATGTGGACTTTAAGCCAAAGCCTTTCAAGGATCTTGTACTGTTGAACTTGGTTTCTAACCAAGATGACGTTACTGGCTCGATTACGTTCCGAGACAAGAGAGCAAAAAACCCGAGCCGCGGCATTCAGAAAGTTGCAAAGACGGCACAATCGGTCCGGCCGGAGTATGCCCTTCAAACGCCAGGATTTTGATGGAATACCTCACGGAAATGTGCAATTGTCGCATCATGAGTCGACGGCATAACCAAGAGTACGTTTAGCAAGTCACACGCTTGGTCATCGGCATAGATGACTTTCGCCTACGAGTGGCGAGAAGTGGCTCCAATAAAACTTATGTTCTGAGTGGCAAAATGAAAGTTCTCGTTGTCGATGATTCTAATGCCGTGCGCAAAGTTGTAATTCGCTCGCTAAACGCTTGTGGAGTTAACGACGTGTTCGAAGCAAGCAATGGCATTGAAGCAATAAGCAAATACAATTCAGACCAGTTCGATATGATCATTACCGATTGGATCATGCCCGAGAAAGATGGGATCGAAATGGTAAAGGACCTAAGAGCGTCAGGAGCAACGATACCGATCGTGATGGTAACGACACAATCGCAACACGCTCACCTAGACGTAGCTACGGCGGCTGGGATCACCGACTACCTCAATAAGCCTTTTACGAACGATGCCCTTCGAGAAAAGCTGGAACAGTACGTTAAGGCTTAGCTCCAGAACTCACGAGACTTAGCAAAAGAAAAAACGCCTAAAAAAAGCTCGCTAGTGAAATGGATATACGATTCACTAGCTTCCGCGTTTGCGCGTCGTGCAAAATGTACTTGCGCGGCGTCGTGCAAGATATTTTGTCCACTAGCTTGCACGTCGTGCTATTGTAACCTGCCGCATCCCTATGAATCCGGATTTGCTCCGCGCGGGCTCACGCCGTCCGGCCAAGACCTAATTTGGCAGTTCTCAACGAATGGAGAACAAGCAAAATACCTGATTGCTGCTCGACCAATGGATAGTGACCACACCTAGGCCAGATGGCATGTAATGGCTTAGAGAAGGAACTCTCGTAATGTGCACTCGAGTCTCATTCTCATCTCGAGTCTCGAGTCTCGTTCTCATCATGTGCACTCCAGAAGGTAATCCGGTAATTTACCGGTTTCTCTCCCAAGTTCTCGCATACAAGATCACCTCGCTGAAATGCAAAATCCCTGCATTTCGCTTGGTAAACTCACAGTAGCGATGATTGGACTCGAACCAACGACCCACGGCTTATGAAGCCGTTGCTCTAACCGACTGAGCTACATCGCCATTTTTTTCCCATGCAAAATCGAGCCTAAACCAGCTCGAGCCTCAAGCTTTTCCGCTCTCGGTCGGAAAAATGTAACCACTGAGCTAACGCTTGCCAAGGCTTACCGGAACATTGACTCCATATCTATCGGTTTTCGCCCTTTCAACGCACAATTCTTGCATTATCATCCGTTCCCATAATCCCTTTTTGATCGCTAATCCATGACCATCCAGCAATTTCGAGTCGTCGACTCCCATACCGCCGGCGAACCGACACGTACCATCGTCTCCGGAGGGCCTACCCCTCAAGGGGAAAATGTCAACGAATGGCTTCAGTCGATCTCCAAAGACTTCGATCGATTTCGAACCGCGATCATCCTAGAACCTCGGGGTTCGGAAGTGATGGTCGGGGCACATCTCCTGCCACCCGCCGACCCCAAAAACACGGCCGCCGTTATCTTTTTCAACAACATCGGATACCTGGGAATGTGCGGTCACGGTTTGATCGGCGTTGTCGAGACGCTTCGATACCTTCAACGAATCTCTCCAGGTACCCATTCCTTTGAAACCGTCGCCGGTATCGTTCAAGCCGATCTCTTCGATGACTTCACCGTCCAACTCAAAAATGTGCCTAGCTATCGGGCCGTGGAACAGCTCTCTTTGGTCACCCCCAGCTTTGGTACAGTCCACGCGGACATCGCTTACGGAGGAAATTGGTTCTGTCTGGTCAAACATCCGATGATGAACGAGACGAACCCCTCGAAACCAAAACTCTTGCAACTTGCGACCGAGATTCTCGAACAATGCAGATTGACATATCCCGAAGTGGATCACGTCGAATTGTTCGGACCACCTGTTACCAAAAATGGCAATGCGCGAAATTTCGTCCTTTGCCCCGGTGCAATGTATGACCGCTCGCCTTGCGGTACAGGGACCAGCGCGAAGCTCGCATGCTTGGCCGCGTCGGGGGAACTCAAGCCGGGTGAATCATGGATTCAAGAAGGGATCCTTAGCACGTCGTTCGAAGGAAGTTTCGAATGGTTGGATTCGATGAAAGGGATCATCACTCCCTTCGTTCGAGGACGCGCATTCGTCAATGGTGATCTGAATGTCGTGATAGACCCGAACGATCCGTTTGCTTGGGGATTGTAGAAAGATTCTTCTGTAGCCTCATGTTCTAGCGTTGTGTTCTTTTCGCAAAGTTACCAAGATTGCCGAGGGGAATACGAAGGGTGAAGCGACAACGAACGAAACTTAGACGAACGCCTAACGTAGTGGAATAGCCCTTCGTTACCGTTTTGAATTGGGATGATATCACTCGGAGACATGTATGCAGTTGGTAATCAGTGGCCTCTCGAAAACGTATCCGGGCGGCGTCCGGGCGCTCGACAATGTTTCCATGACGATCCCGACAGGGATGTTCGGCCTGTTGGGGCCTAACGGAGCGGGCAAATCCACGTTGATGCGGACTTTGGCAACACTTCAAGATGCAGACTCAGGAACAGCCAAACTCGGCGATCTCGATATTTTGAAGAACAAGACTGAGGTACGAAAGCTGCTCGGTTATCTACCTCAAGAGTTCGGTGTCTATCCCCGCACGAGCGCAGTCACGTTGCTTCGTCATTTAGCCACACTCAAAGGTGTTGGCACCAGCAGCAAGGAACGAAATGAAATCGTGGAGGCGTTGTTGGCGAGAGTCAATCTATTCGATGTTCGAAACAAAGCGGTCTCGACTTACTCGGGTGGCATGCGACAACGATTTGGAATTGCACAGGCATTGTTAGGGGATCCGCGATTGCTTATCGTGGACGAACCAACGGCAGGATTGGATCCCGGTGAGAGAAATCGCTTTTACAATTTATTGTCGGAGGTCGGGGAGAGTGTGATCGTCATTCTCTCGACGCACATCGTTGAAGATGTAAAGCAACTGTGTAGCCAGATGGCGATCATCCATCGAGGCAAGCTTCAATTCGCAGGTTCTCCTAGCGAAGCAGAGAAAACGTTGGCTGGCAGGGTCTGGACGCGAACGATGGCGAAATCGGAACTAACGTTTCTCAAGGATATGAATATCCTCTCGACAAAGTTGATCGAAGGTCGTCCCGTTGTGCGTGTGTTGGAGGATCATGCTCCGTCGCCTCAGTTCGATGCGACCGAGCCGAATCTCGAAGACGTTTTCTTTTCTCACATTCAATAGGCACTTTGACCATGTTCGAGTTCTTCCGGTTTGAGCTGCGCTATTGGCTCAAGAGCACGATGCTCTACATCTTCATCGCCGTGATGGCGTTGTTGTTTGGATTAGCGGTCGCTTCGGACGACATCCAAATTGGTGGTACGCTGGGCAACACGTTCCGTAATGCGCCGTATGTGATCCAGCAATTCTACGCCGTGGCGGGAACGCTCAGCGCGTTGATGATTACGACGTTTTTTGACTCTGCTGCCTCAAGAGATTTTTCCGCGAAGTTCTCTGACATACTTTTCAGCAAGCCGATTCGTAAATACCAATACTTGCTCGGTCGCTTTCTCGCGGCAACGTTCGTTGGGACATTGCCGTTACTCGGGATTTCCATCGGCATCATTGTGGGTGGTTGGACCCCTGGCCGCGACCCAGACCGATGGTGCCCGATTCATTGGCAGGCCCACTGGATGTCAATCATTACGTTTGCGATTCCGAACACGATCTTGATCGGAGCGATTGTGTTTGCAATCGCTTCGTGGACTCGCAGCACGCTGTATTCCTTTTTAGGGGTTCTCGGGTTATTGGTTGGTTACAGCGTCGCATTGTCGGTCGGCAGCGAGATGAGCAATGAGAAATTCGCCATGCTCGCCGATCCGTTGGGCATTTCCCCTTTCTCGGTTTCGACCAAGTATTGGACGACGGACCAGAGGAACAACTGGGTGGTTCCGTTGACTGGTTGGCTATTGGCCAATCGAGTGATCTGGCTATCTGTGTCGGCATTGATTTTTGGATTTGCGGCTTGGCGATTCCGGTTCGAAACACCATCGAAGAAGACTGTATCCGCTAAATCGGAAGATGCATCTCGACTTGCCGAGATTCTGAAACGTTGGGGCACTGGGTGGCCCCGCATTAAACCATCTCCAAGTTGGATTGCCCAATTTATCTCTTCGGTGCGGATGGAGTCAGCCCAGGTATTGAAGAGCCCTGCCTTTATCGTGATTATAAGTTTCGGGCTTATCAACGCCATGTTTGCGATCATCTTTAGCGCGACCGAAGGGTATGGGCTAACCTCGTTCCCGGTCACCTACAAGATGGTCGACTTGGTGCGGGCTTCCCTGTTGGTTTTCATGATTGCGATCCTTACTTACTTTGCGGGTGTGGTCGTTTGGAAGGATCGTGACAATCGAATCCATGAGATTGTTGGTGCAACGCCAGTCGCAAACTCCGCGTTGATACTATCGCATGTTGTCTCGTTGATGGCGATCCTAATGACCGTGCTCGGATCGATGATCGTGCTTGGTTGTGCCGTGCAATTTTGTATGTCTTATACGCGGTATCAGCTCCCCGTGTATGTGACGGAATTGATTGTGATCGAGGGATTCCGGTTCGGCTTTTTGTTAACGCTGGCGTTGTTGGCTCACACGATGGCACCGAACAAATACCTAGGGTATTTTTTATTCGTCGTCTTTATCATCTTGAACGCGTTTCTTTGGCAGTGGTTGCGAATGGAAACGCTGTTGGTTCGATTCGGAAGATTTCCAACTTACATCTATTCCGACATGTATGGTTTTGCTCCGTACACGAAAGGTATCGTTGCATTCGTAGGTTACTGGCTCGTCGGTGCAGCGATCGTTCTTTGGGTCTGCTCTGTCGCGGCGCATCGCGGAGTTGCCAAGAGTTTTCGGGAGAGATTGGCGAATGGAATGGCAATGGCGACCATGCAATCCCGATTGGGGCTTGCGTTGATGATTCTTGCGATGCTGTCTATTGGCGGTTGGCTTTATTACAACACCCAAGTGCTGAACACAATCCTCGGGAGCACAGAACTCGAAGAACGACTTGCGGGCTATGAGAAAACGTACTCGACCGAGGCCAATATCACTCAACCCAAGATAACGGACGTGCGATACGAGATCGACATCTTTCCGTCGGAACGGAACATGAACATGAAGGGTAATCAAACGATCGAGAATAAATCAGAGTCTGATATAGAATTTCTCTACGTGAATCTCTCTCCTGAGTACGATACCCAAGTGAACATTCCTGGCGCGGATTTGGTAAAGGATGACGACCGGCTTGGAATACAACAATATCGTCTTGCCAAAGCGATGCAGCCCGGTGACAAACTGGAGATGACGTTCTCGTTGAAGAGCAAGAATCGAGGAATCGAGAATCAAGTAAGCAATGCCTCGTTGGTTCAAAACGGAACGTTCTTTAACAATCAAATTACTCCCAGCTTTGGTTACAATCCGAACAAACGGCTGTTGAATCCAGACCGTCGCAAGAAGTACGATCTTCCGCCGGCGGATACCGTTCCCGAACTAACCCGTGAATGCGGCGAGCTTTGCAAAACGCACTATATTGGCAACGACGCCGATTGGGTCAACGTAGAAACGGTCATCAGTACTTCCGCAGACCAGATCGCAGTGGCGCCTGGAACACTAACGAAATCGTGGCAGGAGAACAACCGTAACTACTACCACTACAAACTCGATCATCCATCGTTGAACTTCTACTCTTTCATCTCTGCCAAGTACGAAGTGGACCGAAGCAAGTTTAAGGATATCGACATCGAGGTATACTACCACAAGGAACATGCTTGGAACGTGCCCCGTATGGCACGAGGAATCAAGGACGCGTTGACATACTGTTCTACCCATTTCGGCGAATACCGACATCGTCAGGCACGAATCATCGAGTTCCCTCGCGTTGCCACTTTTGCGCAAGCGTTCCCTGGAACGATGCCTTATTCGGAGAGCATTGGATTTATCGCGAATCTGACCAAACCGGATGACATCGACATGGTCTATTATGTGGTTGCGCACGAGATGGCGCATCAGTGGTGGGCGCACCAAGTGATTGGAGCTCGCATGCAAGGGGCTACGCTCCTTTCAGAAACGATGGCACAGTACACCGCATTGATGATCATGAAAAAGGAGTACGGCCCTGACATGATGCACAAATTTTTGAGATACGAAATGGATCTCTATCTACGAGCTCGCGGCGCAGAACGGATGAAAGAACGCCCGTTGATTAGTGTAAATCCAGATCAAGGGTACATACATTACCGCAAAGGAAGTGTGGCATTGTACTATCTGTCCGAGATGATCGGCGAGCAACGGATCAATGCGGCTCTCAAAGAAATCATCGAACTCTACGCCTACCAAGGGCCACCGTATCCAAACTCCTACGCATTGGTGGACCGTCTCAAAAAGCAGACGCCACCTGAGCTTCAATATCTGATCAAGGATCTTTTTGAAGAGATCACTTTGTTCGAGAATCGCACGCTGGAAGCGACCGTGAAGAAGCTGGATACTGGAAAGTTCCTTGTCTCACTCGAAGTCGAATGTAGCAAATGGAAAGCGGATGAGAAAGGAGCCGAAACCGAGGTCGAGATGGACGATTGGCTCGAAGTCGGAGCCTTTGCCAAGCCTGAGGGGAAGAACCGTTATGGCCGATTGCTTCATAGCGAGCGAATCCAACTGAAAGGGGGCAAGCGAACTGTCTCCTTCGAATTGGAAGAAAGCCCCTATGAAGCGGGAATTGATCCTCGCAATTTCCTGATCGATCGGATGCCTGACGATAACATGAAGCGAGTGGAAACGGTCGGTTTGTAGCTCAATGAACCTTGCGCGACCAGTCGGACAAGCCGACATGGGGGCGGTTTCCACCGTCTCGTTTGCTGGGCTAGCTGCTAACCGTGCGCTCCAGTTGGAACGAGCCAACTGGGGGCGAGACTGCAATAAGGTCAGTCCTACGCTAGGAAGTTCAAGACACCCGCGGCCTCGTGCTTGTGAATCAGATTAGGACCCCAGCGGCCTCGCGCCGCTTGGTGAACACGGTTCGATGGCTAACCCAAACGCGGCAATGTGCCTCAGACCCTGGTGGCCTTGTGCCACCAGTGAATCAGGTTCTGTGTAGCTCAAGCAACCTTGCGCGACCAGTCGGACAAGCCGACATGGGGGCTATGCGCACCGTCTTGTGTACGGAGCTAGCTGCTAACCGTGCGCTCCAGTTGGAACGAGCCAACTGGGGGCGAGACTGCAATAAGGTCAGTCCTACGCTATGAACGCAGAACCTATGTGGCCTTGTTCTTGGTGAATCAGATTAGGACCCCAGCGGCCTCGTGCCGCTTGGTGAACACGGTTCGATGGCTAACCCAAACGCGGCAATGTGCCTCAGACCCTGGTGGCCTTGTGCGACAGCCACCAGTTCTTGGCTTTTGCGGAATCCCAATTCTGTTGCAAACCCGTTTCTAAGAGAGCATCGTGAAGTTGTTGCGCGGACGAGTATCGATCTTCAGGAGATTTGGCCAGGCATCGTCTTACGATCGCTTCAAGCTCAGGTGCAATGGTGGTATTCTCCGAAGCCAACGTCGGTACGGGATCATTGGCGTGAGCAGCGATCAGTTCGATCACGTTCTTCCTGGAAAACAGCATCTTGCCACTTAGCATGAAATAAGCTACCGCACCAAGCGCGTAGATGTCGGACCGTGCATCGACTTCGTCATAGCGAAACGCTTGCTCCGGTGCCATGAATGCGGGGGTACCGCAAAACTTCCCCTTGCCCCGAGTGTTCTCTTCGTCGTCCGCTTCCTTGACGAGCCCAAAGTCTAGCACCTTGAGAATATCCCAGTATCCTCCTCGCGTGGTGATAAACAGATTGGCTGGCTTGATATCGCGATGGATTAGGCCCGCTTGATGTGCTTCGTGGAGCGCTTGGCACGCTTGAAGCAAAAAATAGACGGCACGCGATTGTTCCATGGCGCCGTGCCGTTCGATGATCTCTTGGAGATTGCGTCCGTTCAAAAGCTCCATCACATAAAAAAATGTTCCATCGGGTGTACGACCATAATCGTAGATGTCGATGGTGTTCCAATGGCTGAGCTTCGCGGTCGCGATCACTTCTTTTTCAAATCGATCGACGGTGTGCGGGTCGTTGGCTTTGCTAGGATGGATGAGTTTAATTGCACAGGATCGCTTGAGTAAAACATGTTCGGCGCGGTAGACTTCCCCCATGCCTCCTTGCCCAAGTCGTTCTTGTAGGCGGTATTGCAATAGCTGTTTGGCTTGAAAGGCTTCGCGACGAGCCCGATTGATGATATGAGAGCCGAAGCTTCCAATGAGAGCTGCGATCAGCGTGACGGGAATCGGTGCCATCGCCTTGTTCTGATTCGCCAAGGTGAGCACGGTTGGGTTGAACGCAATCACTCCGTACCAAATCGCGTAGGGCAAGAGTGCGAGCGAAGTTGTCACGACGGCAGCTCGCTTCCATGTGTTGGGCATGAAGATGCTATACGTGAGAATGTGCAGGCAAAAAGCAGTGAAGTACAAATTTTGCGTGCTGACCAACGATATCGCATCTTCTTTGGCAGCGAAATGGTTTAGCCTGGACGCCATCATCAAACCGAGTTGCAAAGCGAGTCCGCCGAACAAGATCAATTCAAAGGCTCGAAGTCCCCTTGAAGAAAAGGGGCGTTTTCCTCGAAGCAATACGTACGACAGAAGGACGCTGGCCAATACGATGGAGCGTAGTACCAGCCATTCATGATTGGCGGCGATGAAATTACCAACATAGCTAATGGAGAGAACCACCAGAATGTCGAGTGCGGCATATTGCAGTCGGCTACGAAGAAGCGTACTGGTTTCTTCAGAGAATCGTGGGCGATTGACAGTATCGACGACGCCAACTTGGAAGTTTCCCGCAGAGCTGCTGGTATTCGTGCTGCTGGAGCTTTCGATTGCGGATGTGTCCAACTCGATTGTTGGAGCATCAGCAGAAAGATTGTTCGCATTGGAGTTCATAGGAGGCAAGATAAGGGCAAGCAAGCCGTGGCTCAACTCCCCTTCGGAAGGATGTTGACTTTTCCGGAGCTCTTTCGAAGCTCGAGGAACGATCCCTTTTCCTGAAATCAATCGAGTAGATGCTTGTACGATTCAGACAATCCGTATTTGCGCGTGCGACGCGAAGGATCGGTTATCACGAGAAATCCTTCGCTTACCCATCCGCTCAGCAATGCGGTAGCCGATCGTGGCTTGTAATTGAACAATGCTTGAATGTCGGAGGAAGCAATTTCGTTGGACTTCTGTAATAATTCCAGGCATTTGCGTTGCATGGCGTTGAGCGTTCGCAAATCCATATATTGGTCTGATACCCCGAGCTTCGCACCAATTTCCGCTCGACGAGCAATCGCTTCAAAGCTCTCTGCCATCCCAAGACAAAAATACTCAACCCACTTCGTGATGTCTGCATCGGCCCGTCCCATGTAGTAGTTATGCGATGGCCCAATGGAAATGGCATCATAATAGGCAGGGAGATTTTTCGCGTAGTACTCTTCCAATGAATAAAGACCTTTGAGATCGTAACCACCCAAATGTAGGATGAGATTCGTTAACAGCCTGGCTGTGCGTCCGTTGCCGTCATTGTACGGGTGTATCGTAGCAAACTGGTAATGAGCCACTCCTGCCCTGATCGCGCACGGAATTTCCTTATTCTCGGTATCTTTCAACCATTTGGTAAGTTGCTTCATCAGTTTCGGAACATCCTTCGATTCTGGTGGCAAATAGACGATTGCTCGTGTCGCTGAATCGCGAATGACATTTTGACTTTGGCGATAGGGAGTTGGTTTAACTCCTTTTTTTCCGCCTCCCATCACCAGTGCGTGAAGAGTTTGGATTGTAAGCTCCGTAACAGTTCCCTTTCTCGCTACAGTCGCTTCCAATTCATGAATTGCCGCATAGTAGCCCTTCACCTCAGCTTCATCGCGGTCACGACCAGGGAAATGCTGTGATGTTGCGACGACTTGCCCTACCTGTTCGTGTGTAAGACGATTTCCTTCGATGAACGTTGAATAATGGGTGGAATGAAGTTTCGCTGATTCTCGCAAAGACAGCAGGATTGACGGGTGAATCGGCAGAAAATCAATGCGTTGCCGCACCGCTTCGATTCTGACGAGCGCGTTTGCTGTTTTGTTTGAGATCGAGTAAAGGGGATTAAATTTCAATGCAGTCATCTATCGGCAATCTATCGGCAATTGGGGTTTGTTGGATTATGCCGATAGAATGCCGATAAGTCTACACATCGCCGATTCGCTACGAGCCATAGGCGAGCGAGTTGCATCCAATCCTCAAGAAAACATCGGGGCTTTCGATGGATCCTTGCTATAGGTCCCTTTTGGATATTGACATTTTATGGGCCGCCCTTCAATACTTTTGGGCTGCTGTGATACAGTATAGGCAAGTACCTCGGCTCTCTCATCTAGCTAGTCTATAGTGAATCTTGCAATTCTGATCGTTCTCGAAAAATACGCCCATCCAATGCTTGAAGGTGTGGCGTTTGCAAACAGAAACGGCGGGAGATTACGCGAATCGCTCGAGAAGCTTGGATTCGCTGCCGAGGATTGCATCGTTTTGGCAGATGAACAAGCTACCAAAGCATCGATCGAATCTCGTGTTCGACGAGCGATCAAATCGTGCCTCGACGAAGATGTTCTCTTTGTTTACTACGCTGGCCATAGCCTCGCATGGCAATCGAAGAATCGATTGGCAACCTTCGACACAGATCTCGCCGATCTGGATCAAACGACGATCTCTCTGAGTTGGTTGCATCAACAATTCAAAGACTCCGACTGCAAGAAAGTCGTGCTGTTTCTCGACACGGGTGATAAAGAGCTGACGGAAAGTCCTACTCCGATTCCCATGGAACCATGGGCTGAGGCAGAGTTGCGTTCGTTTTATGAATCGTCCGATCGTTGCGTTTGCTTTTCATCTTGCAAGCCTGGAGAAGTGTCCTACGTTAGTCGTAAATTGCAGTCAGGCATTTGGCTCAATCACTTGGTCGAGGCATTGGACGGTAATGCCGCAGCCACATTGGATGGTACACGTCTCACGAGTGACAAGCTCCAAGCTCATCTCAGCCAGTCCGTAACGCGAACTTTAGCAACGACATATTCCACGAAGAAACTTCAGACGCCTTCCTGCTATGGAGCGAGCAGTGGACCGATGGTTCTATTGGACTTGGAGAAGTTACTTTCGGATAGAAAAGCGTCCAAGAACCCGTTTGCAGTATTGATAGGGGATGTTGCACTATGGTCACGGAGATCGATGAGTGTCAAGAATCTTTCGGGATTCAAGAAAGGACATTCGCTACCCGACCGTGCTAATCATTCGTCTCAAACGTTCGTGACCTCGCTCGCGAAAGATCAAGTGACTGAAGATTTGAAAAGCGTTTTTCAAGCGCTGAAGAGTGCATTCAAGTTGAAGCGAGCAGACATCGAGGTGAGCGACCAAGGGGATGGAACTGGCACGGTCATCACCCCGCATTTCAATTACTCCGTAAGCGTGCAATTGGCCCCCGAGGATCCGTCCTGTGTGATTTGGAGCCGAACGATTGATGCGATCAAAGATCCTAAACCTCTTTTCTCGGCAGCATTTGCCTCCGTCTTTCAAACGTACTTTGATACGGTCGAATTTGCTTTGCCAAACGCGATCGATATCGGAGCTCTTATCGATTCGATCGAAGAGGCGGATGATGCACGGATCGGAATCGAATACGATCCAGAAACCACCTACTGTATTCTGTCGGTAGATGGCATCGAAGGGCGAATTCGCATTACAAAACGAGCGATGTGCATTGAATATCCCAAGGCGGAAGCTCCGAAGCTTTTGTTGAGTTCCTTCCTGGCCATTCGAACTGCGTTTCTCAGTCCAGAAGGCATCGATCTGGTCGCGATTGAAGAACTGTAAAGGGGATGCGAGCGATCGATGTTTAGCAAACCGATTGGGATCTAGGCTTAGTACTAGGCTCTGTTTCTAAACGCCAGAAAGGCAGTGGCGACGATCGCCAGATCGTGAAAAAAATCGACAGCCCCCCAACGCTCCAACTCACGGTGGGCAAAGACCGAAAAAAGGGAGAATCTTTCGCTTGTAGCACCGGCCACGCATTCACGGCGAACCATGCTTTGGCTCAATGGATCGTTAGTGGTTTGACCACGAATTACAAGAATGCCACGAATAGGAATACACTCAATACCACATTCGTATAATTCGTTCTATTCGTGGTCCAAAAAAAGGAGCCTTAACGTGTCGGAAATTCGATTCAAAGAGGAAAGCTACCAGATCATCGGAGCTTGCTTTGAAGTCTACAATCAAATGGGGGCAGGTTTTCTCGAAGCGGTCTGTCAAGCGTGCCTAACGATCGATTTTGATTTGCGAACTCTACCAGGCATTGCCCAATCAGAACTAACCTTGCAATATAAGGGCAAGCTGGACAGAGCACTAGGGTAGCTTTGCTACGGCGGGGACGTTGTCAGCGACGTAACGCCAATTTTTGACGTACCAAAGCAACTCGCCCATCTCTTCGACGGAGAGCTGAGCTTCCATTCCTTCGGGCATCAAAGATTTGCTCGAGCTTTTGAACTCGACAAGTTCGCTTCGATTGAGCACTCGTTTGATGCCGTTTTGTAGCTCCAAAGTAATGGACTGCGTGTTGGAGTCTCGAAGCAATCCCTCAATGGTCTCGCCATCGTCCGTAAGCGCCAGAGTGCGAAAGTAGTTGGCATCGATAGCTCTATTCGGATCTAGAATGGCGACGAGCAACTTTTCATAGGTATGCTCACGCGAGTCGGAAATGTTGGGACCGACTGCAAAACCCATCCCGTCCATTTGATGGCAACTGGCACAGTTCTTTTGAAAGAGAGTTTTGCCAATGGTTGGATCATTGCCGACTTCCTGTCCTTTCAGTTTTTCTGAGTAGGAAGCAACGAGTTTTGCGCGATCCTCGTTGATCAATGACGATAGTAGCTTCTCGACCCGCGTACGCAACTCCGTCGATTCTATCGACTTTAAGGATTGCAATTGTCCTGCGTCTAACAGACGAATAGAGATCAGGTTCGATTCCATCGCTTCTAGAAAACGACTCATGCGTTCCGGATGACTTCGAACGGATTGGAACATAGCAGGACGAAGGCTGGCTGGAGCGGTTGCAAATTTTCGAACCAACCATTCGGTCAACTCGGGGCTAGGGCGTTTGCCGAGCGCGACCAACGCTTCTCGAACAATCTCGTTATCGGCGTCGTCCAATCGTTGCAGCAAAAACCCAACACTTCTCTCCCCGGTGCCACCCAACAGCCTTATCGCTTGCGAGCGCAACCGCGACGAACCTGGAGCGGATGCAATCTCCTGCAATCGCAGGACGAGTGACGCGTCCTCCAGAGGTTTTGTATTCCCTGCTTTGGCAACTCCAGAGAGGACTCCAAGTGCAATACTGAACCTCCGAGGCGACGACGCGTTGGATGTATTGAGTACGATTTCAATCGGGGTCTTTACCATGGTAGGCACGTCAGAACCTTGCTGCTTTGCGAACCATGTTGAGAGACGCTCGATAGCGTCTGATTCGACGTCCACCGGTATAGATTGCAAATCGGTCGATAATGTGGTTTGAACTTGTGCAAGATATGCTGGAAGGAACGCATCCAATTGATGACGAAGCATGGCTGAGATAGCCATCCATAGGTAGCGATCTTCTGCCTGGTGAGCCATACGTTTGGCGGTCGCAGAAATTTGGGAAGTAGAAAACGAAAAGTCTTTCGGAAGCCTCGCCAAGCACCATGCAGCCTGTCGCGATTCTTCAGCATTTTCACCCGTTAGTATCGCGAGACATTTCTCTCGGAAGCCATCGATGTTGGTTGGTCCAATCGATCCGACCATGTTCTTTGCAAATCTCAGACCGACGAGTCGAATCTCGGATCGATCGCTGTCGAGCAAACCACTGATATCTTCTACTGCCACCTTATTCGATGCACTCAGAATGCCGGCACAGACATTGGCTGTTGCAATCTTGGATTGTTGACAGGCGTTGTGAAGGGTCGCTCGGACTTTTGGTTCGATGATATCGGTTAACCCATGCTCATCGATGGACTGCAATATGAGTCTGCTCGCTTGACGTTGCAACCAAGCGTCCTCGGTCGCAAGCTCTTCGACTGCATGGAATACATCTCGCAAACGAGGAGATGCTTTGTTGGTGTTTCCTTTTCGAACAACGCGATAGATTCGACCGTGCGAATCACCCATGCGTTGGTCCGGACGCTCTTTCAATTCTTTTGGAACCCATTCGGGATGTTCAATCACAGCGCGATACATATCGACGACATAGATTGCTCCGTCGGGACCGTCGTAGAGGTCAACAGGTCGAAACCACGGGTCGCGACTGGCTAGCCACTCTCTCTCATGGTTGTTTTTCTGGTCAGAAGTCGCACTATCTTTACCGATCCCCTGCGGGCGAGTCATTGATTTTCGCTGAACGAGACCGCCTGTTGGTTCGCATGTCAAAACCGTTGTCGATTCGCGGCTTCCGAAGATCGGGCTATGGGTCACACACACACCGCATGCCGCAGTGAACTGTCCGGCATGAAGCGTAGAGGTCGTCCACGCATTGACTAGCGGATAAACTCGCGAGTTCCCCTCGGCAGGCAATGTGCTTTGCAACGAAGGACCGAGCCCAGCCAGGGGGCTCAGGTTGACATCGTCTCGGTCTGCAACGATCTCGAAACACGGTTGTCGATTCGAACAGCCATATCTTCGCCCCACGTGGTCGAACGTGAGTCCGAACTGCGATGGGCCTGCGATACTTTCGAGTTGCTTGCCGATCAAATGCACACGAACATCGCTACCCGCGAGATCCACTGTGGACTGACTGAAGGTGCTGTTTGGATCGCCAGCCACTTTGCCCCCGCGCAGGCCGCTTGCAATGGTCAGCCATCCGTCCGAAGTGAGTGTCGGATGGTTCGCCCGAAGTTGCGAATTGGTGGTAGAAAAGCCGGTGAGCCAAGTCTCCGTTGTATCGGCCTTTAGATCGCCATCGGTATCTCGAAGAAAGACCAGCTTTCCCTCGACAGTCACGAGCACACCATCTTTCCAAGGCTGCAATCCGGTAGCAAAGAGTAGACCATCCGCGAACGCATGAGATGTCTCCATGAAACCATCTGCATCGAGGTCTTCTAATACGACAATACGGCTCAGCGGTTTATCAATACCGCTGGGGTAGTCTCGCATTTCGACCACCCACATGCGTCCTTTCTCGTCCATCTGCATCGATACGGGATCGACGATTTGGGGTTCGGATGCCACCAACTCCACGGAGAAGCCATCCTCAAGCTCAAACAATGACAAAGTGTTCTCGGGTTTGATCGGAGGTACGGAAGGATTAGGCTTAGGATTCGCGGCTGTTTTGTTGTAGCGAGCGTGAAGGGTTGTTACGAGTTTGGTAAGCCCCTCTACCATTTTGGGTTCCGCTTGTTCGTCAAGACAACTGCTTCGGCAACGCCACGTCGTATAGCCTCCGAGTTGGAACAGCTCGGGTGGAGGAATGTAGCCGCAATGACCGTTGGCTAAGCCGACATTCATCGTCATAGCAAAGGGGCTGCTTTGACGGATCTTCATCCCTGTTTCGCAATAGGATTCGCATGGGTTGGCCACGATGGCCAAGTCACCCAATCGAAAAACTTGCAGATTCATACGACGCGTCGGGGGCAACTCGCTCATGAGAACTGTTTCCCTCGCGTAGTTCTCATTCATCGTTTTGGGAAGTCGATCGCCCAGATTCGCCCTTAACCAAGCTTTCGCTTCTTCGACTTCCTTTGGTTTTGGCATGCGTACTGCCACATCGAAACCTTCAAACGCAGAATCGAGCGTCGTTTCGCGCGAGTATTGAACCGTGGGAAGTACCGATAAGATTCGATCTGAAACATAGTTGCCAACTTCTGCGTACGTGAACGGTTCGCGTGGCTTGCTAAAGTCGATGCAGTTGGCGTTGCCGCTGGTCGCGTTGGCCATGATCCCAACGAATGAGTCTGGCGAGTCGGGACGAAGTTCTTTAGCGAGCCTTTGGGCAACGACACCAAAATAATCGGATGATAGCGCAGCAGCTCCGGCGTAATGTGTACTGAAAGTAGCCAACACAGCGATCGCTTTCCCCTCAAGGTCTTGGATGGAAAGAATCGGAATCAATCGATCGATCGGGCCGACAGGAGCTAGTTTGTTTGGATTGTCATATCCTGGATTCATACTAACGTCATCGCTAGTGCGGCCGGAAAAGGGAGTGGAGTTTGCAGTCCCCGGCTTCATGAGCCAATCGCGGCAGTAGATGAATTTTTCGGCAACGACACTGGTCGTACCAAACTGGGCCGGTTTCAAACGCTCGTCCGCTTTGACGATTCCGTCTGCAATCCAACTGGGAAGCTGGGCCGCGTAATCTTCCTGGACGGGGCAACCGTGAACCCCCGTGACGGCCACTGCCGAGTGAGTGTGGGTGGCAGCGATGAGAACGCGCTCGGGCGGCAATCCCAATCGTTGCTGAACAATCGTTTTGGCTGCGTCGGTGACTTCGTGCGGCAAGATGCAGTTGTCAACGATAGCAATCGCTACTTTGTGTCCATTTGCTTCCAGCACGAGACAACGCGCGAACAAAGTATCGCGAACTCGGTCAGATTGTTGGCCCGCGATCCCGCCGTTGACCCAAACCGGGAATGTCAGCGGATCGATGTTCCTAGCGAACGCACCAGCGCGGAACTGTTGGCCAAATGTCGCAGTCTCGAATTGACACAGAGCGAACAATCCCAAAACGATGCGAAGAAATGCATGGGTAGAACGGCTGGATATCGGCATGGGATACGACGAGCTCGCGTTGTGGGTGGGTGGGAAAAGCGGTACCATATGGCTATTCATTATACTGGACAAATTCTAGAGAGTTGAAGCATTGACCGATCAGCCCAATGAACCGCCAGCAGCCATTGTTCCTGCACAGCTTGCTCCTGCAAATGCTGCCGGTGAAAGCCTGCCGGTAAACAAGATAGCATATTGTGTACGCCGTGCTCACTTTGACGATCTCGATCTGATTTTGGCGCTTTTGGAGCCCTTCGTTCAGCAAAAGAAATTGCTCCGTCGGACACGGGCTGAGATCATTTTGCTCATGCATAATGGTTACGTTGCCGAGTACGTCAATCCGAATGGCGAGAAAGAGATCATCGGCTTCTCAGCGGTCGAAATCTATTCTCGAAAACTTGGCGAGATTCAATGCTTGGCTGTGGCCGATGGATTTCATGGCAATGGCATTGGGTCGGAATTGGTCAAGGCTTGTGTTGAGCGTGCGAGGGACATCGGAATTCTAGAGGTGATGGCGATCAGCTCTTCGGATGCTTTTTTGCGCAAACTCGGCTTCGACTATTCTCTGCCAGAGCAAAAGCGAGCATTGTTCTATCAATTGCACTCGCGCGACGAAATATTCAATGCAGACGAGTAGATTCGTCTGCCCCTTCCTTTGCTGAGTTCCATTAGGCAAGCCGTCCTTCATCTCCGCTGATTTTACTGACACTCATCTTCCTATCATGCAACTATTGAACCTTATTCGATCTCGCTTCACTCCTGTGCTGAGCCAATGGGTCACGGACCCAGTCGCATTGCAAACCACGCTCGATCGAATCGTTGCTTCCCGTGAAGTCGCTTTGGCGGACTATCAAGCGAACGTAGCGATGCCATTGCAAAAAGTCGTGGGCAAACCTCCGATGGAGATCGCAAAGACGATTTTGGACGAAGTCAAGATCGACGACCTCTGTTCTGAAGTGAGCATTGCCGGAGCGGGCTATGTCAATCTACGGCTTTCCAATGCTTATCTGGCGAAACAGCTAGACATGGCATTTGAGTCGGAAAAATTGGGTGTAGAAGGAGCAACTAAACCGAAGACCTATGTCATCGACTTTTCTTCACCCAACGTTGCAAAGCCTATGCATGTTGGACACATACGCTCCACGGTCATCGGCGATGCCATTTCCAAGGTACTCAAGTTCCTCGGCCATACCGTGATTACGGACAACCATCTCGGCGATTGGGGAACACAGTTTGGAATGATTATTTATGGCTACAAACACTTCCGAAATGAGGAGTCTTTCGCGAAAGCCCAAGTAGCCGAACTTGGGCGACTGTACCGAGTCGTACAACGAATCATTGGATACCAATCGACAGTGTCTGGTTTGGCAGAACAGGAAAATAAATTGAAACTTGCTGAGCAGAAAGTTTCGATGCTTGAGGCCAAACAGAGCGAAGCAGCTAGTGACAAGAAGATCGCCAAAGAATTGAAGTCCTCGCAGAACGCAGTCAAGGAGCAAGAGCAAGCGATTCTCAAATCTAAAGAGACGATCGCGGCGGTCGAGTCGGATTCCGCGTTCAAACAACTCTGCGACGAACATAGCAATCTCGAATCGCGAGTGTTGAAGGAAACCTCCAAACTACATCATGGTGATAAAGAGAATCTCGCATTATGGGAATCGTTCTTGCCTTTCTGCAAAGAAGAGATCCACGGCATCTACAAGCGGCTGAATGTTCAATTCGACCACGAGTACGGTGAGAGTTTTTACCATGAGATGCTCCCGGCGGTGGTAGAAGATTTGCTGAGCCGATCGCTTGCGGAGCCGAGCGAAGGTGCGATCTGCGTCTTCCTTGAGGGCTATGAAGCACCGATGATCGTTCAAAAACAGGATGGTGCATTCCTTTACTCCACCACTGACATTGCGACCGCTATGTTTCGCGAGCGAGAGTTCGGCCCAGATGCTTCGCTTTATGTCGTCGACCATCGACAGAGCGAGCACTTTCAAAAACTGTTCGCTGTTTTGGAGAAGATCGGGCTCACTCACACGCACTTTAAGCATGTTAGCTTTGGCACGGTCATGGGGAACGATGGCAAACCCTTCAAGACGCGGGCTGGTGATAATATCGGTTTAGAATCGATGTTGGATGAGGCGATTGCACGTGCTTGGGAAGTTGTCTGCGATCCGGAGAGGCTCAAGAAAGCACGGCAGGAGCTCTCCGAAGAAGACAAGCGCGAGATCGCTAACATCGTTGGTATCGGCGCAATCAAATATGCGGATCTATGCCACAACCGAACAAGCGATTATGTGTTTGATATGGATAAGATGGTTGCGCTCGATGGGAATACAGCAGCCTACATTCAGTATTCCTACGCACGGACCCGAAGCATTCTTCAGCGAGCGGTCGGCGAGGGGCATGTAAACGCAGATTGGGATCAACAGCCCATTCGGATAGACCATGCCGCGGAACGTACGTTAGCGCTCCAGGTCTTGAGGTTCGAAGACACTTTGGCCGCCTCGATGACCGAGTACTTGCCCAATGGCGTTACCGAGTATCTTTTCGATCTAGCCAAGTGCTTTAGCAGTTTCTTCGATCAATGCTCGGTATTGAATGCAGAATCGTTGGAACAGAAGCAATCGCGACTCAAGCTGACGGTTTTGACCGGTCGTGTTTTGAAGCAGGGGCTCCAGTTGCTCGGAATTGAAACGGTAGAAAGGATGTAGCCCGTTTATAACAGTTCTTCCTATTGTAAAGGGGGTCGGAAATTCTAGATGAAATTTGGCGGAACTTTCTGTTGGAGATTTTGCGTGACACGAAAGGGCATCCTATGTTTTCCTGTGAATTCGCAAGAATATTCGACGTAATCAGCCTTTTATTTCATGTCAGCGAAACAAAATCCACTTGGTTTGATACCCATTAGCTTGCTCACGCTGACTCCGGGGCGGCTTGTGCCTGTGAACGTATACAGTTGGGTAATGGGAGCGGACAGGCCACAATTATTCTTGGCTTCGAATCAAATCCTGGAGCCGGATTTTGTGGAGCGCAAACCGGAAGGTACGGAGCTTCGGCTGTTTATAGAACCGAAAACACGAAGTGCGTTCCAACAGTACTTGCAGACTCTGGTCAATGATCGCGATTTCTTGAAGACGCTTTCGGACGAAAACAGGTCGGCATTGGTTTCGGAAGTAGTTCGAGATTTGCTTGCCAGCGCATTCAAATCGAACTCTGCAGCTACGATCGTCGGGACCGCGAATGTGCTTGGCCAACATATTGCGTCGCTGATATCTGAAACTGAACTTTCAGTAACAGGTCTGTCCAAAATTCTATACCATGATTACGGAACCTTTACCCATTCGGCCAATGTAGCACTCTATTCATCGTTGTTGGCTTTGCGGATGGGATTTCAAGAATATAGCATTGAGGATATCGCGGTTGGTGGATTGTTGCACGATATTGGCAAGCTTGGTATCGATGACAAAATTCTCAACAAACCCGGCAAGCTAGATGATATGGAGTTTCGGATCATCAAGAAGCACCCTTTGCAAGGTTATCGCATTCTCGCATCGGATGCGAACGTGACAACATGCCAATTGTTGATGGCTTACCAGCATCACGAAAAGATGGATGGAACAGGCTATCCGGTCGGGATTGAGTCCGACGAAATTTCGCAGGTTGGCAGGTTGTGTGCTGTCGTTGACATTTACGAAGCTTTGACGAGTAAACGACCTTATCGAAATCCGATGCATTCGGAGCGGGCTATCGAGATCATGGAACGAGATGCTGGACGGCATTTGGATGCTGAAATTCTAGAGATTTGGAAAGGCTTCGTTCTTGAGAAGGAGGGAGTACTTTCCTGATGTCCTTGACGATGAAGATCCAACTCACGCCAGACCTCAAGAAATCTCTCGACGAACGTGGCAGCAGTGCCCCCTTTCTGTTCGAAGCCAGGAGCGCCGCTCGATTCCGTTGCTATGCGACTGCGACCGCGAAACTGCTACGCTCCAAAATGAGTGTTCCCAAACAAGAGGTGGATTCGCTGGTGATCGTGAAAGACGTCTCCCGGACTGGCGTTGGACTGATATGTCACCAACAGTGGTTTCCTTCACAAGAGATCGAGCTTTCGCTTGCAACCGGAAAAATCCGCGGTCATGTCGCCCGAGTGCGACGTATCGCTCCGAGTTGTTATGAAGTTGGAATTGAAATAGCAAAATTCGAGCAGCCAGCCGCGTCCTTCTGCGAAACAAAGTGACCGCGTCGGGAAAAGAAGCAGCCACTTCGAATGAAAATCCATCTTGTTACGATGGCAATGGCAGAATTGCCTTTTACCATTGGACTCCGACCAGTTTGAATTCTTGATAGGAATCGTTGGTTAGCAGGCACGCTCGCTAGCCGAGAAGTTTGGCTAACTCCCCGCACACTTCGCTCGGTGCCTCTTCCATTACATAATGCCCAACGTCAGCAAGCTCGCAGCGAGTTGCATTTGGCCATGCCTTTGCCATGCGCTCCATACACTCCGGACGAAAGCACCAGTCCTTCATTCCCCAAACAAAGTGGATTCGTTTGTTGGCTAACTCCGGCAACCTATTCTCCAACTGCTCTAGAACTTGGTAGGTTCGATGCGACGGCTTCATCGGGATATCTTGAACGAATCGATCGATGGCAATTCGATGGGCTGGTGAATCGTATGGGGCCAGCAAGCCGGCTTTGGCTTCAGGACTTAGACGGGGCAGTCGGTCGATAGCCATGAAGGTGGCTGTCCATGCGAATGCGTTAAAGTATCGCATGGCGAACGAACCGATCCATGGCCAGCGACACGCTGCGATTCGCAACGGAATGTACGGCGGAGGAAATGCACCGGTGTTCAGTACCAGGACATTCTTGATACACGATTGTCGTTCGATCGCCGCCCCGAGACCGATCGCTCCACCCCAATCATGCACTACTAATGTCACCTGAGTCAATCCGAGGGTGTCGATCAGTCGCACCAAGTTTTCGGTATGTTTCGCGAGACAATAGTCGTAGGACGCGGGTTTGTCGCTTCCTCCACAGCCAACATGATCGATTGCAACGACTCGATGCGATTCGCGAAACTTGCGAATGATCGATCGATAGTAGAACGACCAAGTTGGATTGCCATGGACGGCAAGAATCGTGTGCTGTGATTCTCGCGGTCCCTCATCGACGTAGTGGAGCCGGACGTTCGAAGAAACGTTCATCGAATGAGATTCGAATGGGTACTCGCTTCGCCAAATAGCGTTCGGATCACCCAATTGCCTTGGTGATTGCGACATGCCTATCGAGGTGTCTCGTGAGTTACTTTGACATCGCGAATGTCTTCATAGCATCTCAATGCGTATGGCAAATCCACATAATCGAGCACTTTGCAAAACGCACGCAAAGCAATGCCGAATCCGTCTGGACCGCTGAAGCCTCCGAACTGACCTCCGCCCTTCACATGTGGCTCCATATCGAAAAACAAGCCTGGTATGCCTCGTGCCGCGAGCCGTTTCAAAATTTCTGGGTACGACCGTTTGATATCTCGCAAAATGGCCTCGTGACCAGAGTCCCCTTCGTCGGCTGGAACAAAGCTTGCAAGCGATTCTTCATCGACGTGTGCAGTTCGAACTGAAGGGCGTCGATAATCCTTGATATGAACCCAACCGAGTCCGTCCTTCATGGCCAAGTATTCTTCGTACACCTGATCGGTGGACATCCCTTGGCAAACAAGATTAGCTCCATCGAAAATCAAAACCATCGCCGGGTGATTTACGCCTTGGTAAAGCTTTTGCAACAATTTGCCAGATTGACCGATCAAATTGGCTTCGACTTCGAGTCCGAAGGTCAATCCATGTTTGTCGCATTCTGATGCAATTGCCCCTAGTTGGTCGATGGCTTGTCCCAAGTGAGATTCAGGATCTGTTCCACGCGGATGGTAGAAGGAGAATCCACGGATCAGCTTGGTGCCAAATCGATTCGCCAGATCGCAAGCTCGGACGACATCTTTGACCAGGTACTCTGCAAATGGAACGTATCGATTGTTTGTGCCGTCTTCCTGATCGATCAACTTCACTTTACCGATCGGCGAGCCAAGCGAAGAGACGCTCAGCCCATACTCTCGCTGCATCGACTGAATTTTGGCGATCGATGCGTCTGACAAGAGCATCGCATTCTGGATCCCATCACCTGCGTCGATGAATCGAAGCGTGTAATACCTGAGGCCGAGCGCAGCGAATGCGCAAAACTGCTGTTCAGCCGTTTTTTGGTTCGCGGCTTCGTCAGCAAATCCACTTAGCAAAACAGGAGGGAGGGAGAGGGAATCGGCAGGCATCAGATGTTCCTATGAGTTTTATGTGGATACGAACGAGCGTGGTCGATGTGCAATGTTATCAATGTGCAATGTTATCGATGTGCGAGGTTATCGACGTGCAATGTTAGCAGTCATCCATCGAAATGGAGCGATCACGTTTTAGTGTGAGTGACGGTAATCACCGAAGTGATTCCACCTCGGGCTCCCCAGCGGCTCTCCAAAGTTACGGTACGAGGAGCGACAACCTGAACGAAATCGTCCAGGATACGATTGGTAACATTCTCGTAAAAGATACCTTCATTGCGAAATTTTTGCAGGTAGAGTTTGAGGCTCTTGAGTTCTACGCATTTCGCATCGGGAATATAGCGAAAAGTCAAAGTTCCAAAATCCGGTTGTCCGGTTTTTGGGCACATGGAAGTGAATTCAGGGCATACGATCTCGATATGGTATTCACGGTCTGGAAACGAGTTATCAAAACACTCGAGTTCTTCTTGAAATGGGGTACCCGGCACAGTTTTCCTCCTAGCAATGAAATGTTTCCGATATTCTGCTAAATTAGTGACTTCTTAACAGGGCTAATTGCCCGTACTGGCGAAATCTCTTGGACCCACTTTGTGAAAACACCTAACGGAATCGAGAACGGATCGTGATTCGCATCGCCGAGATTTTTCACAGCGTTCAAGGCGAAGGGCGTCTTACTGGCACTTCTAGCGTCTTTGTCCGTACTAGCGGATGCAATCTTCGGTGCTGGTTTTGCGACACGATGTATGCCTCGTGGGAACCGGAGGGTGACAGCGTTCCGTTGGAAAGCGTCGTCGATTCCGTCCTGAACTGGCCCTCCGAGCATGTCGTGATCACAGGAGGAGAACCGATGATTTACGATGAAATCGTGGAGCTGGTCGAACGCCTACAAGCACACTCTCGTCACGTCACGATCGAAACGGCGGGGACGATCGCTCGCGAAATGCCTTGTGATCTCTGGTCCATCAGTCCCAAACTCAGCAATTCGACCCCGATCGGCTATGCCTCCAACGAATGGGTGCAGAAACACGACGACCGACGTAATCGCCCAGACATTGTCGCTCAATTGATGAGCCAAGGGGACTATCAACTCAAGTTTGTCGTCGGTTCCATTCTCGATGCCGTTGAGGCTGAAGAGTATCTGACCAAACTGTCTGGTTGGGATCGATCGAAAGTCCTCATGATGCCACGCGGTACCACCAGCGATGATCTCGATTTACAAAAAACATGGCTTATGCCTTGGTGCCAAAAACATGGCTACCACTATTGCGATCGTCAGCACATCTATTGGTATGGCAATACACGAGGCACATAAGCGGACATGACCTGTGATTCCCAGACGCCGATTCTGAATGAGAAGCCCATGCTAACGACGTTGTCGGGCAGAAACCAATTGCTGAAGTGCTACCGCGATGGGCTTCTTGAGGATACTGTCCCATTCTGGTTCCCTCGCTGTGTAGATAATGAGAAGGGCGGTTTTCTGCATTGCTTGGATCAGGATGGCTCTGTACTTGACCATGACAAATCGGTCTGGGCTCAAGGCAGAATGAGCTGGATGTTGTTCACTCTGTACAACACCGTGGAGAAAAAAACTGAATGGTTGCAATGGGGCGAACATGGGTTGCGATTTCTCGATCGCCATTGCTTCGATCAAGATGGCAAGATGTTCTTTCACGTCAATCGTGAAGGACAACCCATTCGTAAACGACGCTACGCTTATAGCGAATCGTTTGCAGCGATCGCGTTTGCTTCACACTTCAAAGCGACAGGTGATCATCGCTCGGCCGAACGTGCCAAAGATCTATTCGAATTCTTTACCCATTGGAATTTTACACCAGGTGTTATGCCGCCCAAGTGTACCGATGTTCGACCGATGATCGGACTGGGGCCACGCATGATCACCATCGTCTCAGCCCAAGAATTACGTTCCAACCTGGGTAATGATCCCACTTTCGAGCGATGGATCGATCGCTGCATCGATGAGATACGCCAATGGTTTGTCAAACCGGAGCTAAAGGTGGTCATGGAGTCGGTCGCACCCAATGGCGATATCGTGGACCACTTCGATGGCCGGCTGTTGAATCCTGGCCACGCGATGGAGGGCGCGTGGTTCATCATGCTCGAAGGTCAGCAGCGAGACGATCCACGCCTGATAAAGTTAGGTTGCGAGATGCTCGATTTCATGTGGGAGCGAGGTTGGGATAACGAACACGGTGGTCTGTTTTACTTTCGTGACCTATATCATAAACCTGTCCAAGAGTACTGGCAGGATATGAAGTTCTGGTGGCCGCACGATGAAGCCATCATTGCAACATTCTTGGCTTATGAACTAACGGGCGAAACGAAGTATGCAGGTTGGCACCAACAAGTGCACGACTGGAGCCATCGCCACTTTGCCGATGCAAAACATGGAGAATGGTTCGGCTATTTGCATCGAGATGGACGATTGGCGACTACGACCAAGGGGAATCTATGGAAAAGCTTTTTCCATCACCCACGTATGCAATGGATGTGCTCGGAGTTGTTGATCACTTCCAAAAATTCTTTCCACGCCGAGGACGTGAAGTTGCGAAACGATTCGCCGAACATTGACGAATAGCCTCTCAGGAGTTTGTTCTTTCCTGGCAATCTTTTTGTGAACAACTGCGAGAGGCTACCCCTGAGGAGTCTCAGTAGGTTCCGATTGGATTCGGAATCCCTGAAAATGAGACGTGCTAAGCGGGACCAAAGATTCGTAGGGAATGCCGAGCCACGGGGGATGATTCTTCGTTTGTTGCGGCACTAGGAGCGCTCTGATTGCGCTCACATTCAAGCTTCGCCAATAGTGCCTCTACGACGTCCAGGTCGGATTTCGATTCGCGCGTTTGGTTGTTGGTCCAGCGAACAGAGCCCCAGCCGGCTAGCATGATTTGATCCCCTGGACGAGCGGAACGGAGTGCGAACTCTATGGCCGTCTCGCGATTCGGCACGATTTGGACGGCAGCCGGATGACTGCATCCATCCAATACATTCCAAATTGTCTTCTGCGCGTTTGCGGCCGAAACTCGGCTTTGTGTGAGGATCACTCGGCTGGCAGCCCGTTCGAGCACACGACCGTATGCCATGAGCTGCTCTGCCGTCGCAGACTCGGGAACTTCTGCGACGCAGACGATCGGGGCTGAGTTGTTTCGTGCCAAAGCATGCAACGATACAGCCAATCGGTCCGCTTGATCGGCCAAATCGATGGTGATTGAGCCACGCGGATTAGCAATCGATTGAAGTCGACCTGGGATTCGCTGCAACCGTTCGATACCTGCAACAATTTCGTCTGTATCCAAACCAAACGCATAGCCAATCGCAACAGCGCCGAGAATATGACGTGCGTTGTGGTCTCCTATCAATCGCGTGGTCAGCGGCATTACCGATCGCCCGACCTGCACCATCATCGATTGGCTGCTTCCCTGCGTCTTGAGCCGCTTGCCCATGACATCGCAAGCCGCATCAATTCCGTAACCGATCGAATGTGGCTGATGGCGTTGAATCCATCGATTCAGTCTCGCATCATCAGCGTTGTAAACAATCACACCATGATTCTTGAGCTGCCCCATCAATCGTTGCAGTGAATTCTCTACGCCACGTGCGCGAAGCTTGTCCACCCGTTGGCTTTTGCGAAGACTGGTGAATAGCAAAACATCGAACTCGATTCCTTGTGTTGCTCGCGTGCAAAGCATTTCATCGGTAATTTCCAAGACAACGGCAGGGGAGCCGTTGAGCTGTGCTTTTGAAATGAAACTTGCAAGCTCGCCAGCCGTCGAGTCCGGGTCAGATCGAAGTCCCGCGGTGGCGCCATCGCATCCTCCCAATGTGGAGTGATACGCGACTCGATTGCCTACATGCTTCAACATGGCAGCCGTGATCAGCGCGGCGGTAGTTTTGCCGTGCGTACCGATGACCCCAATAGTCAAAACCTTCTTCGACGGATTGCCAACGATCGCGTTGGCTAGGACTGCGTATGCCTCGCGAACGTCAGAGACGATGCACTGTGGAATGGGCGAAGGCAAGAACTGTTCAGTCACAATGCCCACAGCACCGTTGGCTACGCCCTCGATCACCTGTCGAGCCAAATCCTCGGTGTCTTCCAAGCCGATGAAGAGGACTCCATTGGGCTTGACGGTTTCCGGATGGCTGTGACACGAATCACACCGAATATCCGAAGCCCCAAGAATCTGTGCTTTCGGAAAAAGCGATCGTAACGAAACTAGCGTTGTTGACGCGCAGCGACTCATCGGGTGGCCTCCATGCCAGTGTTGAGCAGTATTTGCAATGGTCCTCAGCTATTGCGACAGGCCATCGAAATCATCCTGATCCTGACGGCTCAACCACTCGGGTGAAGCGGCTGGTCTACAATAATGATTAAACTGATCGATTGCCGAAAACTGGTCAAGCCGAAAACAATCTACTCGCACGTGTTCTCAAAAAAAACAAAGCAGAATGCTAGCGTTTCGCGGCGAGATCTAGCATGCCGCAATGAGGTTTTCATTTCGAAAAGATGCACCTGTGTAAAGAGGGATGACGAGTCACCACTCTTAGAATGAAATGAAGAGTGCGAATGATCAAGTTGTCGTGCTCTCGCGATCAGATAGGTTCTCGTCGACGCATGGTCATGTGAATGTCATCACCGTGCACTCGCGTGGATTCAATACGCCATAGACTTGCATCCTGGACGCGTTCCAGACCTGCTCCCAATACAGGCCGCTTGGCATCTCCTCCGAAAACCTTCGGAGCGATATAGCATTCCACCTGATCGACGAGGTTTCGATCAAAAGCGCTACCGAGGACTGCACCACCACCTTCAATGAGAACGTTGGTGGCACGAGCACGGCCAAGTTCTTCCAGTGCGAAAGTTAGCGAATCGTGTTGGTAATCCGCTGGCATCGCAAATACAGAGGCCCCCAATCTCGCCATCGCTTCTCGCCTTGCTATAGGACAATGATCTGCAACGATCACCCAAAGCGGTGCAATCGGGATCGACTGAACGAGTTTACAACCCAGAGGCAAGCGACCGCGATGGTCGAGAACAACACGTGTTGCAACCCTATGCGGTTTCGCATTGTCGGGGAGCCTAGCGGTTAAAAGAGGATCATCTTCAAGAACGGTTTGGATACCTACGATAACACCATCCAAATCACTTCGCATTTGGTGGACGGAGGCTCGTGATAGTTCGTTCGATATCCACTTCGAATCTCCCGTTGCTGTTGCGATCGCACCGTCGAGTGTCATGGCCCATTTGGCAATCGTCCAAGGCTTGCCGGTCTTTAAGAGCTTTAGATAGGGTGCATTAAGCTCACGCGCTTCCGATTCCAGAATACCTGTCGTGACTTCAATGCCGTGCTCTTGCAACAACGCAATGCCTCGACCTGCTACTGCAGGGAATGGGTCCGGCATGGCGACGACCACTCGGTTTGGTCTTTTCGAAGCGACGAGCGGCGCACAGGGAGGAGTTTTTCCAAAGTGACTGCACGGTTCGAGTGTAACGTAGATTGTCGCATTCGAAACGTCGATCGATTGCAAGGCTTCTACTTCGGCATGTGGACCGCCAAAGTATCGATGGTATCCCTTTGCAATCAAGCAACCGTCTCGGACTACAACACATCCCACCATAGGGTTCGGTTCTACGCACCCCTTCCCTTTGGCTGCTTCCTCGAGCGCCAGCCGCATCCAATGCATGTCGATTTCATGGCTATTGAGGTCCATCATCGGTCATTCTCTTTTGCCAAACTTTCCATCATAGAAGTTGTAAACGTCGCCCCATCTTAATCAGGAACGCCTGTCGTTCCTACGCGAGTTTCGCGAGTTGGCACGCAGATTGCATTGAAAGGGACACCAAGAGTGTTAGGACTGCCAACTGTGACATGCAGGTGGCGTCCACGGATCTTCAACTGACTTTCGCCAATTTTGGGAGGAACAAATCATGTCAAGATTTTTGCATAACGGTTGTTCAATTTCGCCGGAGTCGTTGGCCGTAGTAGGTCGCGAACTCGACGGCTTGCTTGAACACTTTTTTGGAGACAAACGAACGGGTTGTAGCACAGAGGGTAATGCGGAAGAGGCGCCCAATGCGCAAAAGCCACTCCAGACATGGAAGGCACCGTTGCACGTTTGGGAAAAGGAAGACGCCCTTCAGATCGATGCCGAACTACCAGGTGTCTCCAAAGACGCAGTATCCGTCACTTACGAGAACGGTTATTTGAACCTTCAGGCCGAACGAAAAACTCCGGACTTGGGGGACCACAAGACACTTCACAATTCATTTCGTTATGGATTGTTCAAGCAGCGAATCTCGGTTGGTGAGAACTACGATCCTGATACCGTTCAAGCATCGCTCGTGGATGGTATCCTGTCGATTCGGCTGAACAAGAAACCTCAAGTGCAACCCAAGAAGATTGAGATTCTTTGATCGTAACGTTTGATAATTTTCTGTAAAACCGCGTCTCGTGGAGACGCGGTCCGTGCCACTGCGTCTCACGGAAACGCAGGCATTTCGCGTCTTCGAGGGACGCAACGACGTGATCAGAATTTGAATTCGTCCGTCGAGGATTCGTAGACTGGCAAGTAACGATAGTAGACCTCGAGCGTGAGGCAATTCATGGTCGTGATATAAATTCTGCCAGCGTTAGGGTACGGTAGTTCTCCGTCCGTGTACCAACTACCAGCCATGTGCCCCTGCTGGACCTGGGTTTGCACGAGGAGTTCTCGCATCACGAGGTTCCAGTTCTTCCATCGTTCGCCACCCATTTGGAACATGAACTGAGTTGCGTAATAGTTGTAGTAGCTGTCAACTCGCGAAGGCCCTTGTTTGGCGATGTATTCATTGGCTCTCATCAGAGCGCCATCTGTGAGTGTATTTCCTCGAAAGATGCGAATCAAGTTTCCAATCGCCGTCATGGACGCCGTCGGCTTGCCTCGGCGATAGGTATACAGGAACGGACCGCTAGCTTCCCTCTTGAGGAAGTTATCCGCTAGATGCAGCGTCTCGTGAAAGACTTTGATACCGGCGGCCGAAGCGCTTTTCAAAGCCATCATCTGCCATCCAACGATCGACAAATCGCCAGGGGTCGACGGATGATAGCCCCAGCCACCGTCTTTGTGCTGAGCGGCAACGATATAGTTGATCGCAGCCTGACATGGCCCCTTGAGGGACGTATCGCCTGTCATCTGGAGGGATTCACAAAGGGCGAGCGTTGCAATTCCGTGTTCATACATCTGTGCCGCTGCTTGCTCCGTAAGCCAGTAACCTTGCGTACCATCTTTTCGAAACTTCATGTTTTGAACTAGATAGTAAACACCTCGACTCACATTGTCGCTATAGTCCCCTTGGTGCATCGTATGTCCAGCTCCAAGAAAGCAGAGCAATGCAAGCCCCGTGGCCGCAATGTCTTTCTTGTCGAGATCCTTGCAGCCGTCTGTACATTCCTCGTTGCAGACATCGAAACCCATGCTCCAAGAGCCGTTGTTTCTTTGGTGACGAGCCAAGTACGCGAGCGCAGCCTCGACTGCTGCTTCACTAGCCGCGGTTCCGCCATGACGTGCGGCTGCGGCGCGACGATTCTCGACCGTTCGAGATTCCGTGGAAAGACCGACAAAGCCGGTCGAACCGCTCGTAAGAGTTTGGCCCGCGAATCGAATCGCATCCGCTAACGTTTCCAATTGTCCTGTTGTCTGCCCTGAAAGTGGATCCAGGAGTTCAGGCATTTCGGTAAGGATGGTTGTGGTGGATAACGTGTCGGCTCCCGAACTTGTAGGCGAAGCGTCCGCGTCCGATGATTGAGAAATCTCTACGGTCTCAACCTGCTCCCCTTGGTCATCACTTATCCCAGACTCCATCGAGAACCTACGACCTTTACCAAGTCCGACGACGGTCCAAATGGCCAAAAGAAGAAGCAACAAAAGATGAACGACAAAGCTGCTCAAGCTGGCAATCCAACGTGTCTTTGCTTGGCTTCCGCTCACTACAGCAGTCTCGTACTTAGGAAGAGATAAATGAATACGATTCAACAAAATGGCGATTCCAGGAATCCAACTATTGTACCATCGGTAAGAATCATGGCCCTTAAAATCTCTACACAGGCGACATTCGGCTGGTCAATTTTGGGCTCCCGTGCGAAAACTAATGGAACAGGCGCGCTGAGATCGTTCGCGTTGTGGCGGATGTTCGGATTGTTCGGATGATATCAGAAGGAAGTGTGATGGGAACCATCTTTGGGCTCGGGCAATGTACCGTGTTGCGAATTCTCGGAAAGGATCGCTGCAAGGTCTTGAATAATCTAGCAACACAAGACCTCCGCGTGCTTCATTCCGGTGAATGCAAGGAGACATTCATCACCGATCCAAAGGGGAAGGTCTTCGGGCATGGTGTAGTTGCAGCGATAGCGGAAGAGTTGCTCTTTGTCTCTGTACCAGGCCAAGCAGAAATGCTATCCAAGCATTTGGATCGCTACATCATCATGGAGGATGCTACGATCCAAGATGCGAGTCCGAACTATGAAGCTTGGTTGATTTCGGATGTTTCCAAATTGGAGGGACCGAATTCTGGAAACCTCGAACGAGGACAATGCAAATCGATCGATATCCAAAATCGATCGGGGCTCTGGATTCATGCGCCATGGATTGGAGATCGATCTGCCCTGCTGCTTCTCGATACAACGATCCAAAATGCGGATGTTCAGACGGCATTTGGCCTGCCGGTTGTGGCCAGCAGTTTGGAACATCGAGAAGGTTGGGAGGCCATGAGAATCGACCAATTTTGGCCGTGGTTCGGTCAAGATATGGACGCAAAGAATCTTCCACAAGAATTGGATCGAAATGAGCAGGCCATCTCCTTTAACAAAGGGTGTTATCTGGGGCAAGAAACCATTGCGCGACTCGATGCTCTTGGGCAGGTGCAAAAGAAATTAGTCCGTTTGGAAATCTCTTCAGGGCGTTTACCAACATTTGAAAACGCAGAGGAGTTGGCTTTGCGAAGCGGCGACCAAGAAGTAGGAACAATTCGTTCTGCTGGGGTGCGTGCCGATGGTTCTATCGTTGCATTGGGATACGTCAAGCGAAGCCATTTTGACGTGGGCACCGAGCTCAAGCTCGGTGCAGATCGGACTGCAAAGATCGTGTCGTCTCAAGCTAACGAATCGAACTAGCTTCATAGCGTCCCGCGGCATGCCCCGCGAGGACGCCTGCGATAAAGAGAGGTGCGGAAGCAGTTGGAAAAACAACACCGGCAGCATTGCCGCCGTACGTTCCATACGCGGGATAAAGTACATGATATGCCTCTCGCTGGGCAGCTACGTCCCCTCGGTCTCTCAAGTAAGCGAGGACATCATTCGACGCAATCCTCTCATGCCACAACGGGACAATGGGTAGCACATAAGCTGCCGCGTAAGTGCCAGGGTACTTTCGATTGGAGAAATCCTTGGCATGGGCTGCTTCGTGAAGAGCGACCGCGGGCAGATCGCTATAGAGGTGAATTGTCGACGTATAAGGATTGAAGTGATCGCCTCCGAAGAGCCTGCCTGGAACGACAGTTTCCGCAGCGGTTGCAACGGCACCAAACGTGTATCGCCATGGCCACGCAACGGATTTGTTTCGAACCAATCGACGCCAATCGTCGAGAGGTCGATATTGGTTCAGTCGCACTTTCACGTCCAGTAACTGATTGTCCACCATATACTCTTCGAGGCGTTGCTCTGTCTCTGGCGAAATCGAATGCGATTCTACCTTGCGATTCCACAGCATGAGCTTCGACGGAATACCCCACACCCATCCGAAGGCATCGATGACTCGTCGCGGTTGCCCCCGTTCCATGATTGGCTCGTGATCGGGCGTCAGTTCACTCGGCAAATTATTCCTGACTCGATGTATTGGGATCGGTTCCAATACCTTGCAGCCGCTGCAGACGCTCGAAAGGAACGAAAGAAATAGAACGGAAATCCGAACACTGTACTCCCAGCCATTCGATGCTCCAACGTCGCCCATCGGAGCTCTAGGATTCGAGTGATTGCTTAGAGGCGTCGAAGTTTGCATGCGGAGGACTGTAGCAAACGAGTCACAAAAGAATCCAGACGAGAATTGCCCAGCACTCAGGAGAAATTGCCCCGCACTCAGGAAAAATAACTGCGCTGCAAATGGATCTTCACTCCGGTTATCCGCATGGTTGGAAGTTCGGCTTGCAGGAGTTTTAATGCTTTGGATTTTTCGAATTCCAATTCTGAACGAACGATTTCGTTGGCCGCAAAAATTTGCAAGACTCCTCGCTTGATTTGCCCGACTTTGGACTGGCTGCTGAGTAGACTGCCGACCGCCAATCGCCATTGCTCTTCGATCAAATCACGCGATTGCTGAACAGAATAGCCTTTCTCAAGCATCAAACGATCGATGATGCTCGAAATCGATTTCGCTTGATAGCGACTCGGCTGAGCCTTGGGAATTTGACTGAAGAATACTTTTTCGTCGTCCATGGGCTTCATTCTATAGGACGCATTGAATAAAGCCAAACAGCTATCTGGCCACTCAACTATCTGGCAACTCAACGTGTGGTAACCAGTCGAAGAATGAAAGCATCATCCGGACGAGTCACGTCGGATGCTGTTCGGAAATCAACTTTTCGGCCAAAAACGTACCCAAACTCAATACTAGACGAACTATCGTTCTTGGGGCCTCGTACCCCTAGCAATAATCGATAGTCTCTATAGGTCACGACATCTTCTTGGGAGTTGGGATATTCAATGTCCCATGTTCCACCACCCAAGCGTCCAGCCAAGTAGATGGTTTTTCCCGAGGTCAATGCGAGTTCAATTTGGGGGCGCGGAAATACTAGATCGAATCGCATGGCTGGATGTCGTTCTGAGTGCCTGGATATACCAAAGACGGGCAATAACTTGATATCATCGCGATGGAGATAGTCGATCCCGAATACCCAATCGGTTTCTGGAGATACATGCAACATACCGACGGCATGACTCGGCAATCGAACCCCATCCCGCGCGCTCGACTCAAAGTCGCTGAACACGCCGATGCTCGTCGAAACATCATAGCTAAATGCATCATCAAGTTTGCCGCGATGCTGGTAGCCGAGGCTGAAGTCGTAAAGGCGTGGAGGCAGGTCAACGGCGGTAGGGCCACCCAAAAAGTGGAATCCGATCGCAGACGAAAATCCACCGCGATAGCCACTCGGTTGATACGGGGTAGTTTCGACATCAACCCATCCAAATTCATCCCCAGAACCTGGCATGTACGAAATCCAACTCTCATCCAATCGATAATCGGTATAAGGGTGATGGCTAGCATGCCTCAGGCGAGGTAGCCGAAGCCTGCGAGTTTCGCTTCCGATCTCCGGCGGTGTATTTAATTCCAACTCGTCTAGTTCCCCACCTTCTAGATGGTAGTTTGAGACCGAATCAGCATCTTCCAGATTGACCAATTTCCCATTGGAAGGTTCCTGTGCTTGGGCCATGCCAAGCCAGACAACCAAATGTACGACGGTTAGGCGAAGCAGGAATGATTGCATCGTACGGCTATTTGTTCCGGTAACGCGGACCTGTTTCCGAGTGATTAGAATTTCGTTTAGTTAAACTATCGGGTTTGTGACGACAGTTCTATAGAGATAAAAAAGATAGAGTCGGAACTAGGCTCCAACGCTAGCGTTTAGTAGGGCATGCCCCTTGACCTTTCTTGTTTGCTTCTATGATTCGCATGGGGGGCTGCGGCCCAAAGAACCGAAAAAGACAATCATTCTCGGACCTCTTCAACAGTAAACATTCCAATGCCACTGCTCAAACCTGAGCCAGACATCTGGCCGTTGAACTTGCTATCTCCTGTAGAGGGGGAAGAAGCAATTGCAGACTCGAAACCATGGTGGGCGCTTTACACGTTGGCTCGCTTTGAGAAAAAGTTGATGCGTCAGCTCCTGGAAGAGAAAATCGCATTTTTCGGTCCAACGATTTCCAGACGGTATCGTTCCCCTCAGGGTAGGATTCGGACGAGCAATGAACCGCTCTTTCCAAATTATGTTTTCATGATGGGGGATGAGGTTGAGCGCTACCGTGCCGTATGTACTGGCAGCGTCAGTCGCTTCATGCCAGTGCCGAATCCTGGCGAGCTGATCGAAGACCTGAGACAGATTCGAGAGCTGATTCTTACAGACGCCCCATTGGCACCAGAGCTACGAATTGAGCCGGGGCAAAAAGTGCGTGTAAAATCCGGCGTGTTCAAGGGTTTTGAAGGCATCGTGATTCGTCGCGAAAACGAAATCAGGCTTCTCATCAGTGTTCGTTACATGGGACGAGGGGCGAGTGTTGCGTTGGACGACTGCCAACTGGAAGTCGTCTAGCGGCTGGGCGTGCTCGATGAAAAGGATCTCGGACAGCCTTGTTGCGCAAGAGACCGCGAAAATCACCCACCGGTTGAGGCGGATTTTCCTTGAAAGCGATCGAGGACTTGTTTGGCGTTCGCCTTGAATGCCAGGAGTGACGGATCCTTGAGCAGATGACCTTTCTGTGCTCGAACAATAGCAAGTGCAAGGGGTTGTTTTTTCTGCCATTGCTGAAGCTTCATCCCTCGTACGTCTTCGAAGGGTAGATCCAATTTGGCAGCAATCTTCGGGATCAAATGAAATCCATCGTCTGCACGGATTAGTGTAAAATGCATCGCTGCGTAAAGAGCTACACCTCCCGCGAGGAATCCGATCAAGAAATTTCCAATTCGATCCATAAGTTTCCTTTCGTCTAAAAAACCTTCGCATGCGAGGGTAGCAGATCTATCGATTTCAAATCCAGGTTGAAATCGAACCAATGCACTCGACAAACTAGTCGACGAATTGGCGAAAGGGCGAAAAATGGAAAAGATACTTCGTTCTGAGTAGTCGCGGTGCCAGTTGCCGTTGGAATCGAGGGCTACTGGGAGAAAGCCATCTCGACGCGATAGAAGTCGAGATAAGCCTGTTCGCCTTGCTACAATTCGGGTAAAACCAAGGCAAGTTTAATGAATGAGGAGGTGGCATCACCTTCTAGCCATTTGTTTTTCCATCTCGTCGAGCGGACTTCCCCCTTAGAACGACTTTCATGAGCAACGTTGAAAATTGTGTGATCATCGGTAGCGGACCAGCAGGTTGGTCTGCGGCAATTTATGCTGCACGAGCAAATTTGAAACCGCTCCTCTTCGAAGGTGCCATGACCGAGGAAAACCGAGTCAACGGTCGATACCCGATGGGGCAATTGGCCCAAACCACGGAGGTCGAAAACTACGCCGGCTTTCCATCAGGAAATCTGAAGCAGTTTTTGGAGTCTGCGATCTCGACTGATCGCCAGTATATGCTGCCTCCGGTCGAAGAGCATGCCCACGCAGTGACGGGTCCTGAACTGATGGAACTCATGCGTCAACAAGCGGTCAATTTCGGTACTCGCGTCATTACGGATGACGTTACAGGTGTCGATTTCAGCGGTTCCCCACTCAAGCTCACGACGTCCGAGAATGGATCGTTTGAAACGCACACTGTGATTCTTGCAACCGGCGCGAGTGCCAATTATCTAGGTTTACCGAGCGAAGAAAAGTTTAAGAACAAAGGTGTTAGCGCGTGTGCCGTATGCGATGGTGCATTGCCACGTTTCCGAAACAAACCGCTGGTCGTTGTCGGCGGTGGCGACTCTGCGGTTGAGGAGGCGAGTTACTTGACGAAGTATGCATCCAAGGTCTACTTGATCCTGCGTCGTGGAGAGATGCGTGCTTCCAAGATCATGCAGGACCGTGCGTTTTCTAACCCAAAGATCGAACTGGTGAAGTTTTCCGTTGTCGACGAAGTCCTAGGCAATGCGGAGGACATGCGTGTTGGCTTGACGGGTGTTCGCCTCGCCAATGTAACCACAGGTGAGAAAACGGAATTGGAAGCCTCTGGCCTGTTTTTGGCGATCGGGCACACTCCGAACACCAAGTTCCTCAGTGGCCAAGTGGAGACACATGCCAACGGATATATTCGTTGGACACAACCGTATCGCACGATCACCAGTGTTCCTGGGGTTTTTGCCGCAGGCGATGTGGCAGACGATTACTATCGACAAGCTATTACGTCGGCTGGTTCTGGCTGTATGGCAGCACTCGATGCAGAGCGTTACCTCGGATCCGCTGGCATCCACTAATCATTAGCAAGGCAAAAAGGATTGGTCACAAGAGATCTGCCGATTGTTGTTCGTGGAGCGCGCGAGCACAATCTTCAAAACGTAGATCTAACGCTCCAGCGTAACCAGCTCATTTGCTTCACCGGTGTTTCGGGGAGCGGCAAGAGCTCGCTCGCCTTTGACACCCTCTACGCGGAAGGCCAACGCCGCTATCTCGAAAGTTTGTCCACGTACGCCAGGCAATTTGTCGGTCAACTCCCGAAGCCGGACGTCGATTTTCTTTCCGGTCTCAGTCCATCGATCTCGATCAGTCAAAAATCGACAGGTAACAACCCGCGATCCACGGTGGGGACGATTACTGAAATCCATGACTTTCTTCGAGTTCTCTTCGCTCGGATCGGTACCGGGTTTTGTCCCGCATGCCAGTGTGAGATCACATCGCAAACGCGCGATCAAATGGTTGAAAAGATACAGCAACTTCCCAATCAACAGACGTACCTTTTCTTGGCACCGATTGTTCGAGGGCAAAAAGGGGAACACAAAGATCTCTTTGAGGATCTTCGCAAGCAGGGTTTCAATCGAGCTCGTGTCGATGGCACAGTCTATTTGCTGAGCGAACCGCCATCCTTGGAACGTTCGATCAAGCACAATATCGAACTCGTGGTCGATCGCATCCCCATCGAAACGTCGAGTCGTCAGCGGATCGCAGAAGCCGTCGATCTGGCGATGAGGTTTGGGGATGGCATGATGCTATTGTCACCCAGCGCAGATCAACCCGCCACCTCATCGACGAAGAAGAAAACGGCGACGAAGAAAGCTGCCACCAAGCCACCCAAGAAAAAGAAGGCGGCGAACTATGATCCATTCGATGATGGTACGAAGTCCGAGATAACATCGGTTGACGCGGACTCCAGCGTTGAGGAGTCGGCATCCGATTCCACTGAAGAGGTAGCAGAAAATGGGGCAACAGGCGATATCGTATTCTCCTCGACCTATGCCTGTGCAAGTTGTGGAGTCTCTTATCCTCCGCCAACGCCGCAATTGTTAAGCTTCAACTCTCCACAAGGTGCATGTTCGACATGCGAAGGACTCGGGGAGTCTTTCACGTTTGTCCCTGAGTTATTAGTCACTTTACCGGACAAATCGATTCGCAATGGATCGATCGGGCTCATCGGTAAGCAAACAGAGATGACGCGTTGGTATCGTCGCTCGATCACGTTGTTTTGTAGTGTCGTTGAGAACTATTGCGGATTGCCGTTGGGCCATTTGCTTTCAACACCCTGGAACAAATTGAATGCGAAGGAAAAAGAGTGGTTGCTTTATGGTTACCAAGGGATCACGGTAAAGGCCAAAGGACGTGCTTCGCATGGTGAAGATTTTGGCGGGATCATCAAGGAACTATTGAGCACCTATCGAGCAAGTAAAAATCCGCTGATGCGGAAACAGTACGAGAAGTACATGGAGGTAAGCCAGTGTAGCGAGTGCCGCGGTTCTCGACTCAATGGCCAAGCGAGAGCGTTAAGGCTTCGCACGAAAGCCAAGCATTTCCAAGAATCGCCATGGCTATCCATCGATGGCGTCTCCAATCTATCGATCGAGCAATGCGCGGCGTTCTTTGAGGCCCTCGAGCTTTCCCCTTTGCAGTGGCAAATCGGTGGCGAAGCGATCAAAGAAATCCGCGCAAGGCTTCAGTTCTTACTGGATGTGGGGTTGGGATATCTTTCGCTCGATCGAACGGCACCAACGTTATCCGGTGGCGAATCGCAGCGAATTCGACTCGCTAGCCAAATTGGCTCTGGGTTGGTTGGCGTCCTTTATGTGCTCGACGAGCCGAGCATTGGATTGCATCCGCGAGATAACGACCGTCTGCTGGGTTCGTTGATTCGGCTTCGCGATCTTGGCAATACGCTCATCGTGGTGGAACACGATGAAGATACGATGCGAGTCGCAGATACGATTGTCGATTTCGGTCCAGGCCCTGGAGTACGCGGAGGGCGACTGCTTTCCTCGGGCAGCATGGAGGAGATCACCGAGAATGCCGAAAGTATCACTGGCGGTTTCCTCAATCGCACTCGTACCATTCGCCGACCCGAAGTGCGTCGCAAAGGAAACGGCAAAAAACTGCGCATCGTTGGTGCGGAGCATAACAACCTCAAGAATCTATCCGTCGATATTCCACTCGGTTGTTTTGTGGCAGTGACGGGTGTTAGCGGCAGCGGCAAGAGTTCTCTCATCTCGGATATCGTGTCCCCTGCTCTTCGCAACGCATTGAATAAGGCGGAAGATAAGCCGGGCAAGCACAAACGAATCGAGGGGCTTGAACATCTCGACAAAATCATCGATATCGATCAAAGCCCGATCGGTCGAACGCCGCGGAGCAATCCAGCTACGTACGTGAAGTTGTTCGATGAGATTCGAGACTTGTTCGCAGAGCTTCCTGAATCGAAACGCCGAGGCTTTACTGCTGGGACGTTTAGCTTCAATACCGAACAGGGGCGTTGTTCCGCATGTGATGGGCATGGTGCGGTTCGACTGGATATGGAATTCTTGGCAGACCTATGGGTCCCATGTGCGGTCTGTGAAGGGAAACGATACGCACGGCCGACATTGCAAGTGGAATTCAAGGGAAAGTCGATCGCAGATTGCCTCAATCTGGACGTGCAGCAAGCGATGGAACACTTCAATGCCTTTCCCAAGATTGCAGAAAAGCTGCAAACACTGAGCGATGTCGGCTTGGATTATCTGAAACTTGGACAGCCATCCCCAACCCTTTCTGGAGGCGAAGCTCAACGCATCAAATTGTCGAAGGAGCTAAGTCGACGCTCGACTGGCAAGACGGTATATGTTTTGGATGAGCCTACGACTGGTCTTCACTTTTACGATATCGATCTCTTGTTAGGTGTTCTGCAAAGTCTGGTCGATCGAGGAAACACGGTCATCGTGGTCGAACATAATCTCGACCTGATCCAAGCGGCCGATTGGGTCATCGACCTTGGCCCCGAAGGTGGAATGGCAGGTGGGAATGTACTCTGTAGTGGGACTCCCGAACAAGTTGCTGCACATAAGCAGTCGCATACCGGCAAGGCTCTCGCGAAGTATTTTGACACGCATCAGCCCAAAGGTACCAAGAAAAAGAAATCCAAAGTCAAAGAGAAACTAACAAAGGCAAGTGTCACTAAAGCGTTGGAAGATATTCGGGTAACTGGAGCGCAACTACACAATTTAAAGAAGGTCGACTTGACATTGCAACGCAATCAAATGACCGTATTTTGTGGTCAGAGCGGTAGTGGCAAGTCCTCGATGGCAATGGATACGATCTACGCTGAGGGGCAACGCCGTTTCGTAGAAAGTTTGAGTCCGTACGTTCGTCAGTTTGTTGGTCAGATGCCCAAGGCAAACGTAGAGAGGGTCGAGGGATTGAGTCCTTCGGTCGCCATAGAGCAACGCAATCTATCGCATACCCCGCGAAGCACGGTCGGCACCGTCACTGAGGTTTATGACTATTTTCGCGTCCTATTCGCCAGGCTGGGTGAGATGCATTGCACTCAGTGCGATGCGGTCGTCACCACGCAAACGAGCGACCAGATTGTAAGTCGATTGCTAGATCTAGCCGGGGCCGAAGGAAACTCGGGAAACGGAGATAAAGGATCGCGACGGACGGGGCGATCGCTGTTATTGGCACCGGTTTCTCCGGCGATGAGTCAAACACAGTCGCAATTCTTGACAGGCCTCAAACAGCAAGGGTTCATTCGCGTTCGCCTCAATGGCAGGACCTATAGCATCGATGAAACGCCGTCGCTGCAAAGCAAAAGCAAGAACGAATTGCAGTTGGTCATTGATCGATTGCAATGGAACACGATCGAGCGCAAGCGGTTGAGCGACAGCGTAAGTACTGCACTCACCATGGGCAACGGTGTTATTCAGATTGCACATGTGGACGAATCGCGAGCGGAGGTCCATTGGGATGTTGAGACTTACTCCTTACAATTGGCATGCAATGCGTGTGGCATCTCGTTCCAACCACTGACTCCGCATAGCTTTTCCTTCAATACAGGAGTCGGATGGTGTGAGAGTTGCGAAGGGTTGGGCATACAGTCCGGCACCGACCCGTCCGCGGTTTTGGACAATACAAAAACACTTGAACAAGGTGGGCTAGTAATTTGGCCCGCGTTAGATCGTCCGTTAGCCATAGCCATGCTGAAGGCGTTTTGTCGAGAGACAGGACTGCCGATGGATCGCCCCGTGGGTCAGTTCACCTTGGGGCAACGTTCCATGCTCTTGCACGGCCTACCGAATCGCGAAATCGTCGTCTTTCGTAGCGATTTGCCATCGGAAGAGGAGAATGGAACGAAACCAGAGACCGGCGTCTTGATGTCGTTCCAGTACCGTGGCATTTACCCAGCCTTGGAATTAGCGTCCAATTCCAACATTGGAGTCCGCATGCGACTGGCCAAGTATCTTTCCAAGGGGCCATGCACGGTGTGTGGTGGATCGCGTGTGCGTGCGGAAGCGGCCCATACGCGGTTTCGAGAACTGACGATATCAGACATTGTGCGTATGCCGATCGGCGAATTGATGGCAAAGGTCAAAAGCTGGACCTTGTCCAAGCGAGAACAGAAAGTCGCTTCGGAATTGCATCGCGAGATTATTCAGCGACTTCAGTTTTTGAACGATGTCGGATTGGAGTATCTATCTCTCGATCGAGGAGCCAACACCTTGAGCGGAGGTGAATCGCAACGCATTCGTTTGGCGAGCCAATTGGGAAGCGGATTGAGCGGCGTCCTCTATGTATTGGATGAACCGACGATCGGATTGCATCCACGCGATAACCAGCGATTGATTCGTGCGATGAAGTCCCTTCGCGATCTTGGGAATACATTGCTCATTGTCGAACACGATCGCGAAGTTATTGCCAGTAGCGACCAGCTCTGTGACTTTGGTCCAGGCTCTGGGCCTCTCGGGGGACAAATTGTTGCGCAGGGATCACCAGCCCAGATCAAGAAATCGAGAACGTCGATCACTGGTCCATTCTTGAACGGTACGCGAGGTATCGTGACACCCAAAGAGAGACGCATTCGCATCGTCGACGAATCCATTCATAGAACCAACAATTGGACGGAGAAAGCAGAATCGCCCAAAGGTTGGTTAACGATTCGCGGAGCACGAGCGAATACACTTCGCAATCTCGACGTATCGATCCCGCTCGGGTGTTTTACGGCCGTCACCGGGCCGAGCGGAAGTGGCAAGAGCAGTCTTATCAACGGCATCTTGTATCCAGCAATGGCTAGACAGTTTTTCCGCGCCGAAGTTGCCCCGGGCCCGCACGATCGGATCGAAGGCTTGAAGCAGATCAATAAAGTGCTTCGCGTGGATCAATCGCCACTAGGGATGTCCCCATCCAGCAATCCCGCTACGTACATCGGAGTTTTTGATCATATTCGATCGCTGTTCGCCAAGATGCCAGAAGCGAAGACACGCGGCATGTCGGCTGGATTCTTCAGTTTCAATGTAGGCGGCGGGCGTTGTGAAAAATGTGAAGGGCTGGGGCAGCAATGCATCCAAATGCACTTCTTGCCAGACGTTTGGATTCAATGCGATGCGTGTCATGGCAGACGATATTCCGAGGAAGTGCTGGCGGTAAAGTATCGAGGGCATTCGATCAATGATGTGTTGAATATGTCGATCGGTCAGGTACGCGATTTGCTGAGCGAGATTCCCAAGGTACACCATATGCTATCGACGCTTTGCAATGTCGGACTCGATTATCTGGCGTTAGGACAAAGTGCACCGACGTTGAGCGGTGGTGAGGCACAGCGAGTCAAGTTAGCTGCGGAGTTGTGTCGACCCTCGACGGGCAATACGCTTTACTTGTTGGATGAGCCGACCACAGGACTTCATTTCGAAGACATTATAAAGCTACTTGGTGTTTTGGATTCCCTGGTGAATGCCGGGAACTCGGTGGTGGTGATCGAACACAATTTGGACGTGATCAAGTGCGCGGACTGGGTCATCGATATGGGGCCTGAAGCGGGCAAAGATGGCGGGCAATTGGTCTTCGCGGGAACGCCTGAGCAGCTCGTGCAATACGCTTCCAATCGAGACTACGAAACCTTGGCAAGCCAGCCGATGCTCGTTGCGGAATCGCAAAAGCGCACGCGAAAGAAAGCCACGGCCAGCAAGGGCTCACTACCGGTTTCTGCTTCTACGGCGAATTCGCTACGCAGTTACACGGGAGAAGCATTGAAAGAAGTGCTTTAGCGCCGGCTTGTCGTTGAATAAATGCGTTTTTCGAGCTACTCTTTAGAGAAGTTAAGACGAGAATCGGCTTTCCAACAGCCCTTCACGCGTCGGGTTGTGAGGTTTCCAGTTGCCTCTCGCTTTAGCGGCATGAACGTTAGTTTGCCCGTCCCTCCAAACGATGATATTAATGAGAAAAACATTCGGATTAGTGATAGCCATTGGGTTGATCTGTCTTGACACAGCACTTGCACAAGAAAAGAGTGCTCAGCCCGACCCATCGACTTTGGGGATGAGTGCAACGAAGCCGGAGTCTGGACCGTTCGTCCAGGTGGCTGGCGGATTTATGGTTCCGTATCTCCACAAATTCGAGAACACCAGTATCTCGTTTGAAATGATTCCTGTTCCTGGCGGCGAGGTCACGATCGGTTCCCCCGAAAGCGAAGTGGGACGCACAGAGGACGAAGGCCCTCAATTCACCGTGGTGATAGAGCCGTTTTGGATGGCAAAGACAGAGCTGACTTGGGGTGAGTACAAGACGTTTATGCGGACGTACGATGTCTTCAAAAAGCTGGGGGACAAAAAAATTCGCGTCGTGAACGAATCGAACAAGGCGGATGCGATTACTGTCCCGACACCCCTTTATGAGCCCAGTCATACGTTCGAGCATGGCGACGACAACAAACAACCTGCCGTGACGATGACTCAGTATGCTGCGAAGCAGTACACCAAATGGTTGAGCGGGATGAGCCAAGTTCAATATCGTTTACCGACAGAAGCCGAGTGGGAGCACGCAGCGCGCGCCGGATCGAAGAGCGCGTATGCATTTGGAGATGATCCTGCTGAGTTGGAAAAGTATGCAACGTTTACTGATAACGCACCGGATGGAGCATCCAAAGTAGGCACCAAACTGCCGAATGCTTTTGGGCTTCATGATATGCACGGCAACGTTTGGGAATGGACGATCGATCAGTTTGATACCAAAGGGTTCGGCGATCGTGCAGGTAAGAAGCTAGCATGGAAAGATGCAGTAGGTTGGCCGACAATGCCTGAGTCTCGTTGTGTTCGTGGAGGAGGTTGGCAAGATGGCGCAGATCGGTTGCGATCTGCAGCGAGGATGGGATCTGCCGACGAAGACTGGAAAGAAGAAGACCCAAACGTGCCACTGAGCCCATGGTGGTATACTTCGGATCCCTCTCGAATGGTGGGGATGAGACTGGTTCGTTCCAGCACGCCTCTTTCGAAAGAGATGATTGCGAAGTTTTGGGAATATGATCATGAGAGTATCGAACAGGATGTCAGCTTTAGACTCCGAGAGGGGCGAGGTGCAACCGGGATTCCGGTTCCTGAATTGATTGAGGATCTTCGACGACGGCGTTAGACCAGGAAGGGAACAGGCAACTTATGCCTTCGTGGAAAGATTGGGCTCAACTCGTTCGTATTCCGAATACACTCACGGCTTGCGCGGATGCGTTGGCAGGCTTTGCGTTGGGAGCTGGGGTTTGGACATCCGAGTATTCGTTCGCTCTTGTTTTGATCAGTCTCGCATCGATTAGTCTTTACTGGGCAGGAATGGTATTGAACGATGTGAATGACATCGATCAAGACACGAAAGATCGCCGACGAGGACCGCTCGTCGAGGAGCGAATCGATTGGAAGTTGGCACGGCGCGTAGGGTGGGGGTTATTGATTTCGGGCGCGCTGTTTGCGATGTTTGCGGGATTTATGCTCGATCAATCATCTAGCCCTGGGCGAGCTATGCTGCCCGCATTGATGGCATTCGGTTTGGCTGTTGCGATTGTTGCGTACGATAGTCCGCTAAAGAAAACGATCCTCGGTCCGTGGATCATGGGACTGTGCCGAGCATTAAACCTTTGCATGGGGGTTGCTCTGGCTACGGTACTACTTCCCGACTCGACCTTGATGTTCGATCGGCTCGGCATCGCCATTTGGATCATTCCGCTAGGGCATGGGCTTTTTGTCGTCGGGCTGACGCTGGCTGCACGGAAAGAGAGCAATCTGATGCAGTCCGGCTTCCGGCTCGCGATTGCATGGGCTGTCGCAGTTGTTGGGATTGTTTGCATCGCTGGTTCCGTTCGATTCGTGCCAGAGTTGACACCGTTGCGATTAGAACGAGGAACGATGTTTCCAATATTGGTTGGATTGCTTGCGACGCCGTGGGCGATCCGAGCGGTGCGATCTGTGCGCGAGCGATCCGTGTTTTCGTTGGTGATGGCGATCAAACAAGCGATTTTGACGATCCTTTTCCTCGATGCTGCGATTGCATTGCAGTTTGCAGGAAACGTCGCGGGTTTCGTTGTCTGCGCGATGGCAATCCCTACATTTGCACTCGGTCGTTGGTTTCGGATGACGTGAGATTGGCTCTTCAATTCAATTCTTACGCTTGGGGTAGGGATTATTGTCAACGACCTCTCGCCGAATAAAGCTCTCTGCCTGGGGTTTCCTTCGCGATACCCTTCGACCACAATTGAGTAGATCCTCTTTTCCAATTGCCGGGCGATACGCATCGTCGTTGTCCCTCTCGTTACGCATTTCTAAAAACCAAGCTATGTCTTCCATTTTGGAAAATCCCCTTCGTGCGAATGATGCTCTATCCGCGATTCAGAAAGTGGGAATCGCTTCGAATGAACGCGCGGAGATCAAAGATCAACGTTTGGTTCATGCGGCCCTGGCTTTAGCGACACTTTTGCAGCAACGAGCCGCAGTTTTGCAGACGCCGCAAGAAAAGCGTCAACAAGCGGAGTTGGACCGGATGCTTCAACATCCAGAAGACAAATCGACGTTGACGCAGATCACCGATCAGAGCTTTCGAAGCTCTTCACCCGGGCGGGTCGTGGATCAGATGGTCCATATTCTCGATGTCCAAGGTGTGCCACGCTTCTTTAGCGTCTTTGATCAAGCGTTGCTGAAGGGGTTTCAATCATTCGGCGAATACTTGCCTGGCGTTGCTGTGCCGATGGTCAAAGACAAAATGAGGAAGGAGACCGCGAACGTTATCTTGCCAGCAGAGCACGACAAACTAGCGGGGCATTTGCGAGAACGATCCGCCGAAGGATTGCGGATGAATGTAAACTTCCTCGGGGAAGCAATTCTGGGTGAAGTCGAATCGCGCCGCCGTCTTGATCGGTATCTGGCTGCCCTGCAATTGCCTGAGATCGAATGCGTATCGGTCAAGATTTCTACACTATACTCGCAGATTTCGCCACTGGCTCGCAAGCATACGATTCGAACGGTTTCGGATCGGTTGGAATTGCTCTATCGAGCGGCCGCGAAGGAAAAGTTCAAACGTCGCGATGGCACTCTCGTGCCGAAGTTTGTTTATCTCGACATGGAAGAGTATCGAGATTTGTATTTGACTTCGGACATCTTTATGGCAACTCTATCGCGACCTGGCATGGAGAATGTTCGGGGCGGTATCGCATTGCAAGCGTATGTTCCCGATTCCTCGTTAGTCCAAGAGACGATCACGCAGTGGGCACGCGAACGAGTCCGAAACGGACACTCGCCCGTCACGATTCGGATCGTCAAAGGGGCCAATATGGAAATGGAAAGGATGGAAGCCTCATTGCGAGGCTGGCCGCAAGCCCCCTATCGATCGAAGATTGATACCGATGCAAACTACAAACGCATGCTTCGCTATGGTCTGATCGAGGAGAATAGCAAAGCGGTCTACTTGGGTATCGCATCGCACAATCTATTCGACTTGGCGTACGGAATGATCTTGGCTGCGTCACAGGACGCGCTATCACGAGTGCAATTCGAAATGTTGGAAGGGATGGCAAACCATCAACGCCGCGCGATGTTCGAGTTATCGCGAAGTGTATTGCTCTACGCACCGGCTTGCCAACGAGAAGAGTTTATCAATGCTATCGGTTATTTGGTTCGAAGGCTCGATGAAAACACGGGGCCAGACAACTTCTTGCGACATGCGTTCAAGATCTCTGCGGGCGGATCGACTTGGCAAAGACTAGAGAACGGATTCTTGGAAGCTGTACAACGTGCCGATACGGTCTCCGTCCAACCGAGAAGGCAACAGAACCGCAATCTTCCTCCAGCCCAACCGAACAAACCATCGCACTGGCAGGAGTTCGAAAACGAACCAGACACCGATTTTTCACTTGTTCAAAATGCAGATTGGGCAAAGACGGTCATTCAACAATGGGAGTCGCGGTGTGATTCGAATGCGACGACGATCCCATTGTCGTTAGCGAACGATGAGGTTTCTGGTGGTGGACCGATCGTTGAGTCATTCGATCCTTCACGACCTGGCGTGGTGGTGGCTCGATACAACCAAGCGAGCGCACAGCAGCTTCGCGCCGCGATGGACTGCTCTGCAAGTGATTCAGGTTGGCGCACGATGGCACCGAGCGATCGCTATCGTATTATGAGACAAGTGGCACAAGAATTACGGATGGCCCGCGGCGATTTGACGGGGGCGGCGATGGCCGATGGGGGAAAGACCATTCTCGAAAGCGATCCAGAGGTCAGTGAAGCGGTGGACTTTGTTGAGTTCTATGCTCGCAATGCTTTGGATATGGCAAACGATCGTCGCTATGCGTCCAAGCCAGCCGGAGTCGTTGTGGTGATCAGTCCGTGGAACTTCCCGATTGCGATTCCATGTGGAGGGATTGCCGCTGCGTTGGCTGCCGGGAACACCGTGATACTCAAGCCTGCTTCGGACACGGTTTTGCCTGCGTATGTTCTTTGCCAATGTTTTTGGAAAGGTGGAGTCCCGCGCGAAGCATTGCAGTTCGTTCCTTGTTCTGGCTCGATGGCCAGTGAACATCTGCTCATGCGCCCTGAAGTTTCGCGGGTCATCCTCACCGGAGGAACAGAAACGGCTCTTCGCATTTTGGCACAACGCCCAGAACTGCAGTTGCTTGCGGAGACCGGTGGTAAGAATGCAACGATCGTCAGCGGATTAAGCGATCGCGACTTAGCCATTAAGAATATCCTTCACAGTGCATTCTCGCACGCGGGGCAGAAATGCAGCGCGACATCTCTTTTGTTGCTAGAGGAGGAGATATTCGAGAGTCGAGAATTTAAGGAGCAGTTGATCGATGCTGTTCAAAGTTTGCGAGTTGGCTCCGCATGGGATTTGTCCACGAAGATGGGGCCGGTCATTCGACCACCTTCTGGCGAATTATTGCGAGGGCTAAAGGAACTCGAGCATGGCGAAACTTGGGCCGTCATGCCCAACCAGATCGGCGATAATCCGTGCCTGTATACGCCTGCGGTAAAGTGGAATACCCAGCCTGGCAGCTTTACACATATGACAGAGTTGTTTGGCCCCGTGCTGGGAGTGATGAAATACAAACGATTGCCCGAGGCGATTCAGTTGGTAAACTCAACGGGTTACGGGCTGACGAGTGGCCTAGAGTCTCTCGACGATCGAGAGCAATTGCAGTGGCGTGAAGCAATCCAAGCAGGCAACCTGTACATCAATCGCCCAACAACCGGAGCAATCGTATTGCGACAACCCTTCGGCGGCATGGGCAAGAGCGCATTCGGACCTGGGGCCAAAGCAGGTGGACCAAACTATGTTGCGACACTCGTGGATTTTGAAGAGGCAGAACAAATCTCGCTGGAGCCATCCACTGGCAAGCTCCATGCTCCGGAACTGCAACGGTTTGCAGATCGCCTCGATCGCTCCAGTCGATTGTTGATGGAACTGCCAAGGTACGATGCGCTCGATATTCAACGATTGCGATTCGCAATGCACTCGTATGATTTTTTTGCAAAGGAAGAGGTTCTCGTGGAGCATGACAACTTCCTATTGATTGGACAAGACAACCATCGCCGGTATCTGCCAGCGAGTCCAATGCGCGTTCGAATCTCGCCGACCGATTCGATCTTTAGTATTGTGGCTAGTACGTTGGCCGCCATCAGTGTTGGCTGTAGGTGCATCGTGAGTTATCCAGAAGATATGCCAGACAAAACGATTGATGTTCTCGAACATCTCACGCTGGATTGGGCTGGCAAAGTGGAATTCCTACCGGAGTCCGATGAAGAATTGGTGGATGCGATCAAGCATGGCTTTGTCAAGCGACTACGATACCTTGGCGCGGATAACATCCAGGAGGCTATTCGACGGGAAGCAAACGTACAACAAGTCTATATCGCAACTCGACCCGTTTCTGTCCATGGCTGCGTCGAATTGCTATTGTACGTCATGGAACAAAGCATCTCGTTTGACTACCATCGTTACGGAAACTTAGGCCCGAGAGCCAGCGAAACGAGAGCCGATACGCTTTAGGGCAAGTCCAGGCTTGGTGTTAGACAGTTGGCCGACAAAAGTAGCAGGCAAGCTCCGTCGTGCCGTCCGCTCTTCAAGATTTGCAGGTATTCTAGGTGGACGGCACATGGAATGTGCCTACTACTTTGACTTTTGTCGGCTGTGTCTTGCCTAGCGGGTGCGGCTCTTCTACGTAGACGCAGGAGTGATAGATGGAGGTGTGGTCGGTGGTGTGGTCGGTGGCGTGGTCGGTGGCGTGGTCGGTGCGGGACCATGCGGCTTTGCTTTGGGAGCAAAAACCAGTACCGTTACAGCTCCAACAATTCCGATCAACAAAGCACCAATGAAGTAGGGAGTGATCTGCGACAACGTACCTTTGACGGTCATCGAGGTGAACGTGTTTACCACAGGTGCAAATCCAAAGACCAATGGCATCACGAACACTGGCTTTCCACCGTAATTGAAAGCCAAGATGATTCCCATCGCTCCCAACGCGCCTGCTGCACCTGCAAAGATCGACCACATCATACCAGGCGCGACATCCCACCAACCTAATTCGAATCCATCATCGGGCGAACCCATCAAGATCATGACGGGAACGGCCACAGCGATGATGAAGTAAGCAATACCAACACAACAAAAAGGACGGAGACGCGAACCGCCCATCTTCGTTTGCCCAATGTGCAACACAGGGCCATACGCACCCCAGCATACGACCGCCAAAAGAATCGAAGCGCCGATAGCAAAAGGATTCGAGTTCTCCTTGACTTCTACTTTCGCTTCGTCCACCGACTTCACATCTTCAGTAGCGGCTTTCGCATCTGCTGCGACGGGTTTTACATTTGCTGCGACGGGTTTCGACGGTTTTGGTTTGTTGATCAAAACACCGACAGCTCCAAGTGCGACTAAAACCAGTCCTAAAAGAAACAACGGCTTGATCTGAGAGAAGGATTTATTAATCCAGGAGGTAACCAGTGTGTTCACCACGGGTGCTCCGCCGAAAACAATCGGCATCACGTAGATCGGGTCGCCTTTGAATGCGACCGCGAGTGTTACACCGAGCGCTCCAAGTGCCCCGACTGTTCCCGCAAGCAGTGAAAGGATTGTTCCGTAAACAGACCAATGGCCTTTTTCACTTTTGCTCCCCAACCAAATCGCGGGGACCAAGACAGCGATCAGGAAATAGGCGATACCGACCCCGATAAAGGCCCGTAAAGAGCTGTGCCCCAGTCGATCGGTCCCCTCGTGCAGCAATATCCCATACACCCCCCAACTTAGTGCAGTCATAGCCGTAAACAAAAGAACCAACGGGAGCTTAATCATTTCGCGATCGTCGTATGGGGAACGGAACAGGCGACCGCAGTAGTTTATCTCGCTGCGATCGCGTTTTGAAGTGGCTTAAGGATATGTTCCACAACGTAGTTGTCCATGAGATCACGCATCAAACCTTCCAAACGAGCCAATTCTTCCGGGAATTTTTCATCCGGAGTTAACGATTCGAAGCGTCGAACCGTCACGTAAACGCTTAACAACTCTTCGTTATAGTCGCCCGATTTGGTTTGATAAACTGTCGTCCTTGGCTCTACATTGACCCTTGCATGGGTCCGGAAAGTATCGTCTAGCGAGATTTGGATCGACGGGTCGTAGCTCATCAAATGCGAACCTGGGCGTTTTGCTATCGCTTCAAAGGCGGCCGGCACCCCCATGGCATCGGCCAAGATTTGATTGTGATTGCCACGGCAATTGTAGTCGAATCCGTACATCAAACCGATCGACTCGCAATCCAGTTTGCTAATGGATAACAGATACGGAACGATGTCCAGGATCTGTGCATGCTGTTCCATCGCTTCCTCGAGTGTGTTGGGATTGACGATCCCACTGCAGATTCTCCTCGGCTCGACGGAAGCCCAGCGATAGGCACCGTGAGACTTGTCTTCCTCAAGAATAAACTCCCCTTTCTCGCGCTGATAAAAATGTCCCATCTTTGGGTATCGGCGTTGCAACTGCTCGAAGTAGTGCAATACCGTCTCCCTTTGACTAGGAAGATCCATTTCCGTATGGAGATGAGTGTTGACATAAAAATCGTCGCTCAAAGATGCATACGGGTTCATGATGCTGCTCAATTCTAGAGTGGTCAACAAGCCTACTAAAATTTCTACGACCGCACCGAGTAGACTCTTGGATGCAATTAATATAGGGCCCAATCGCGTGGAATCAAAGGCGTTCTAAGTCAATCGTTAGACTATCGGTTGCCATCATGATTTGACTAGGCGTTTTGCGCAGGTTGCGCGATGTCGCATGATCGATGCCTACGGGATCACTGGAATCCGTTAAAGGATTGAAATGCCCCAACAACAACCTCGCAATCTTGTGCTTGTAGGCTGCTTCCAATACTTCACTCGCCCAACTATGCCCGGTTTTAATGGCCAATTCCCTGTAATCGTCTGAAAAATTGCATTCGTGGATTAGCCAATCGACACCTTGGATCACATCCCAATAACCGGAATTTAACGAACAAGTGGTATCGGTAACGTAGGCAAGAGAGGTTGATTGCCAATCCAGTCGGTAACCGACACTTCCGCCCGGATGTTCCAACGGGAACCATGTCACTTCTGTGTCTTCCAATCGAAACTTTGTTCCCAAGTCTTCGAGCGCATGCCAATGAAAAGGTGGAACCACAGGGAAGAGAAGTGGGTGAAACAAATGTTGCTGAATGGCCGCAATCTTTTCCGCTTCAGCATATACATGAATGTGCTTCAATGAAGTCGTCGCGAGGAAATCCATCACAAACGTCAACCCGAACACATGGTCCAAATGCGCATGCGTTAGCATCACATGAAGTGTGTCGCTACTAAGCAACTTCCCGACACGAAAAAAACCACTCCCAGCATCGAGAACTAAATTTGATTCGGGAATCGCATAACAACTTGTGTGACGAGATTCGTTCGGGTGGTAGCCTGCTGTCCCTAGGCAGTGCAATTTCATCCGATTCTTCCCCGCATCCATTTTCTCGAGTTGTAGACAATCACGCGACCATTAAACTAGTCGATATCATACAACATCGTGAAGCAATGGAAGGCCCCCATGCGACCTCAACTCTATTCAAGCGGCTTTTTAGTCTTTCGCAAGACCCAAGGTAACTTGGGACTTCTTCAGCAAATGACTCCGCTAGAATTCCTTCTTATGCAACACGCGGAGAGGTGGGACTTACCAAAAGGACATCTGGATCCAGGCGAATCGCAAAAACAGGCCGCCATCCGAGAATTAACAGAAGAGACCGGCATTCAGGAAAACTCGATTCGGATCGATCCGGACTTCGTGTTCACAAGTCAATACTGGGTGAATTACGATGGGGAGCGAAGACTCAAAGAGCTCACTGTTTTTCTAGCCTTGCTGATCCAAGAATGGGAGATCACACCAACTGAACATCTAGGATTCCGATGGTTTCCTTTTTCGCCACCCCATTCGATTCAAACAGAAACGATTGATCCGCTCTTGGAAAAGGTCGCAGTGCATTTTGAAAACCACCCGTGGCCTGAGGGATAGGTATTGCCTGAGGGATAGGTATTGGGTTGAAGCATCGGATTGCGGTTCGTTCATCGGTCTTGTGGATCGTCCGAAGCTTGGCTAGCTCTTGAGAGGGAATTGATTCGATTTCCTGGTCGTTTCCTGCTAAAATGGAGTTCCCACCTTTTCATGCCCACCATGTTCCGAATCAGCTTACTGATTGTAAAGCAATCTACGTCTAAAACTTCGATGGATCCATTATGAAACTATTTGCTGCTTGGTTATTTGCATTGATAGCTTCGTCGCCTTTGGTTGTTGCTCAGGTTGCAAAGCTTGATATCCCTTATGGTGACTCTTCGATCGAAAGACAAGTCTTGGATATCTATGCACCTACGGATGCAAAGAAGCTACCCGTTGTTTTTTGGATTCATGGAGGTGGCTGGGTCACTGGCGACAAAGCAAGCGTGCAAATCAAGCCGCAATGGTTCCTTCAGCAAGGATGCGTATTCGTTTCCACGAACTATCGACTGTTGCCCAAAGTGGAAATGGATACCATCATTCGCGATGTTGCCAAGTCCTTAGGGTGGGTTCACAAGAATATTGAATCGTATGGTGGCGACCCGAATCGCATCTATGTCATGGGGCATTCGGCAGGTGCTCAACTTGCCGCTTTGATATGCATCGACGAACGATATCTCCAGGCAGAGGGTGTTCCGTTTTCGGTGCTTCAAGGATGCGTGCCTGTGGACGGTGATACATTCGACATACCTGCAATCATAGAAACAGCAGAAACGCGAAGGCGAGTTCACAAGCAACCGCAGGCAACCTTTGGGCATCGCGAGAAATTTGGAAACTCACCCGAGAAACACGTGCTGTTTTCGGCCGTCACGCACGTGGCAAAAGGCAAAAGGATTCCTCCATTTTTGATTTTTCATGTGAGCGGTCATCCCGATACTTCTGCCCAAGCACAGCGACTAAATTCTGTTTTGAATGAGTCGGGTGTCTCTTCCAAATTGTATGGAGCCAAGGATTCGAATCATAGCAAAATCAACAATGATATCGGGGTGCCTAACGATCCCGGGACGGCGTTGCTATTGGATTTCATCAAATACTGAAGTCGATTCCAGACAATGAGTCGCGAAGTCAAGGAATACAACTTGGAAGATCCATTGCTGATTCGATACTCAAGCAACGCGCAAACGATGGATCCAGCGTAATCCTTCATCCGCAGTTTGGCTCTTCGCCTGGAGAATGGCAGCCGTTAGCTCCTGTCTTTGAAGCGGTTCTACCTCAATGGCCCAACGTGAGACCATTTGCTGCTACTGTATCCAGCTTTCCTGTGGAACCACCACCTGCGCTAAATTCGTCGGCCTATGCCCAAGCGGTCGATGAAGTGATGCGGCTCGGTAGTATCAACAGTACCCAGCCACACGGAAGATCGCGTAACTCTTCGATCGACTCATCCCTCTCCATGATGCATGATAGGCAAACAACTTTCGGCTTCACTTGGTAGGGAGATTGATCACCTTGAAACTGCCAGTCACCTTCGAAATCATGCGAGACAAATTGATAGGCGATCCCTCTAGGACATAGTTGCTCGTAAAACAAGCGGTGTCGGGGGAATCGGCGAATCGCCAAGGTTCGTCGACCAATTGCGACTTGGGCAAGCCAGTTTTCTCTACCGATTGCTCGTATAGCAGCGGCTGAACCTTGCGACTCCGTTTATTGCAGTGATCGTCCCACGGGAAGTAACCGTGACGATCCGGCCAAAAGCACTGCAACACCGGATAATCTTGGTAGTGCTAGTACCAACTCGTTGAACGGAGCAATGGCTCGCGCCATGGAACATGAACTTCGCGGAGGACGCATGACTGGCCCGGAATGATGCCGTCGATCTTGACGCCATCGCCGTATTCTTTGCGGGCTTGCAGCAGATCGGCATAGCGAGCAATCATCTCATGCATTGTCTCGATCTCTAATCCGAAAACGATCAACTCAGGCTGACCGTAATTCGCAAAGAGACCAACGCTGTAGGTCCAGGCGGGCGACGATCCTTCACCTGGAATCCCGTTAGCATGCCAGCCATGCTTTTGAATGTTTTTGAGTACCCCACGCTCAAAGCGGTTGAGGTCCTTGTCGGTAAGCGATCGCGTTTTTGGTTTCATATTCAGAATTTCAATTGCAAAACGACCCATCAGATTTCATTTGTTCGATCTCCAATTGCGATAACGACCTGGAGCCGCTGCCATTGAGCAATTGCTCAAAGCAATCCAGCGTTTCAGCGCGATTTCCAATCGTAGAATTTCGCCAGTCCGACGGCGGAAAATCCATTCGGGCAAAGCGAATAAATCTCTCTCGAAAAGAGTTCATCACTTTGTTTTTCACCGCAATCGTTTTGAAACGTTGCTTGCTGGAAAGCAATTGAGCGAATTCTTCTTTGGTTAGTTGATCAGGATGACTCAGGAATCGCTTGATCACGTCTGGATCTTCGACTCGCGAAAGATTGGGGACAGCGAAAAGGTATTCTAAGCCAGACAATCTTTCTACATCCCAAAAAACGAGTGGAACATATCTCCCGTTGGTACGCTGATAGAGTACGTCGAGTTCAATGATGCGTCGCGGTCCGCTATCGCTAAGGCGAAATCCTTCGCCCTCTCGTAGAGCTCGATTAGGCTTATCAGCGTCCAGATACAATCCCATCAGGTCAATCCACTTCACGGCATCGGTAACTTTGAGGTCATCGTCTACTTCGACGTCTCGATGCCCCAGCAGATGCATGCCAACGGAGTACAGCGAACTTGTGTCTTCGTCATGAATGGCGCGCTGCACCCATGCTCGATACAACGCGGCCGACGCAGCATGGGCATCGCCATCCTTGATCGCCTTCCGGTACTGAAGCGCCAGCTCAAGCCAGCGCTCTCGACCATGAGCTAATCGCGCGCTCTCGCTCTTGGCAGCAACGCCGCCTGCCTTCAGTAACTCAGCAACCAATAGCAGAGCCGTCGCCGAAATCGACTCCGACTCCGCTTTCTTAATTGGTGGTGACAGAATGTAAGCCACAGCCGAATGCGAATCGATCGCTCGCCATTCATCGCCCATTATCGTGGGATTATTGCGATCCAGCGAAGCCTTGAATGCGTCCTTCATGCGAGAATCAGACTCGAGCCGTGAATACTCGAGATCCAGCGTAAATTCAAGGCTCACACTATCTATCATCGACTGTACCGATGAAAAGTCATCCCACTGGCCAAGCACGCAGATTACATGTCGCGGTCGTATTATCACAGCTTCACTTGCTCCAGAAGATATTCATTCATCCCGCTAAAAGCCGTTTCGCAAGTTCGTTCGCAATCCGCTTTGCGTCTCGATCGAGTTGTTCCTTGGTGATTTGTCCTTCAGCTGCATCAACAAGCTGTAGACCTGTGGTCTTGTCACGAACCCAGACGATGACTTTTCTGCCACTAGTTCCCTTTTGCTTGTCAACAGCCACATCCCAGCGATTCCAATCCAAGCCAACCAATTCAGCGAACTCACGCAAATAAAGAGGTTCATGTTTGGACATCGTTGACTAAACCTGAGTTACTTTCTTCTGGAGGAACTCAAGGAAGGTGTCAGCGATTTTGCGAAACTTCCACGATCCCAGCCCATGTTTGGCCGTCAACACCGGGGCATCGCCTTTCTTTGCAGCAGAGAGATCAAGTACGAATGGATCGCCTGCCATCTCCGCGATCACGACATAGTGCTTTGGCCAAATAGCGATCACTTCGTTTTTGATCGGATTGAATGAGTAGCCATGCTGTGCTTCCTCAAGCTCGGCAGCACCAAAGAGTTGCAAATCCTCGACTTGTCGCTTCAACGAAATCAAAACCGAGTTGGGTGAGTATTTTTTGAGAAATCGCACATAGATCGTAGGAAGCTTCCATCGCCCCAAAATCGTTTCGATGGTTTTCGGATCTGATGGCAGAAGTCGCCCCCGCGTCGGCGACCGTTCTCGTTGCTGTGCAAGCTGCGACGCTAGTACCCGTTCCAGAGCCTGTGCTACTCTATCCAGTTCCGTTTTCGGTCGAAGGAGGTCTGGATGACCTTTGACTTTTGATATGTTCGACTTCGCAGGATAGCCTTCCCTGATCCATTCCCGCAGTTCCTTAAGTGGTAAATCTTTCGATAGCCATTCCCCAGGATCATCTGGTAGTTTCTCGATCCATGGCAAATGAGCGTGTTGGCATAGTACCTCTATCGCTTTCGCGCGATTGTCCAATTTATTCCGTCCGTTGAGAGCGAACTTCGCCAAAACGGGATAACAGTCTCTACCGAGCACCTTCATCAGCGCATCCATCGACCAATAGGTTGTCTCCGGTCGTTCCATTAGGCGATACAGGATCGATTCAAACGCCGTATCGCTTCTATCCAAGAAGGGTACCGCGTCAGACAATGCTATTGATCGATGAGGAACAGACAAGCCTTTTTCGGCGTAGTCTAACAACGCTTGCACGACGGGCAGACGAGCTGAGCTAGCAGTTGCCTTTTTGGTCAATTTTTGGATTTGTTTGTAGACCTTGAGCCCGTCTCTTTGTTGATTCAGTTGTTGGATTTCTAGATCGAGGTTTGCCACCGCAGTTGACGGCCTTTTCATGTTTTGTAAATTATCTCCCCTTCTCCTCGCTGCGAGGGCCGGGGGATGAGGAGGTGGATGCAATTTCATTGGTCGCGATTCTTGCCCCAATTCGACTTGATGTACTCTTCGTAACGATTGAAAAAATCAGGCCATTTTTTGTCGAACTTTTTAAAAACGGGAAGCTTTTTACCGAGAATCTGTTCAAAGCCAATTCTCGGAGTCCATCCAGTCACTATACGGTATACGAATAGCGGAGGGTTCGGACAATCGTCAGGAGAAAGGTCCTTCTCTTGTTCTGTTGCGGAATATAGGTCCACACGTAGCCAGTTGTTGCTACCTACAGGGCGCTCGACAACAAAGGTCTCTAATTGGTCCCCCTCGTCAGCAATAGTGTTCTTCAAAAACAACGGAGTATCTTTCCATTTAACATGGATAGGCAACGGAGCAACCCGTCGGACCAACTTTTTTCTCGCCAGTGGTTCCATCTCATGATAGGTGTACCAAACCTCTTCAGTCAGACTCAGCTTACTTAGATCTTCAACAGCTTTCTTGAATCGGCCGGGAATCACACGGACCAACATTCCTTCTTTCTTGTCCCATGCAACTTGCTGTATGTACGCGAATCCCTTAGGTGTTGATAATTCATAAACCCACGAGACATACTTCTTATCTGCAATGCTTCCTTTCCTAGGCAAGAGAAACGAATCACGGTCAAACTCAGGTACTGAACTCTTGGCGGTTGCTTCCTTGACGATGACTTTCGCTGAATCTGCGGTGCGAGGCTGTCGTCCATCATTTGGTTTTCGAATCTCGCGATTTGTCAAGTTTTCACTTAGCCTCTTTCGAAGGGCCAACGTCGATCTTCGCCATTTAGGATAGAGTTCTTCGTTCTCCTTCCATAGCTCGCAAGCTTCGGACTGATCATCGAGAACTGCATCGAGTCCTCGGATTGCGGATTTCAACAGACGCTTTACCGCGAGTGATTTATGCGACTGAAGCCATTCTTTAGCCTCCGAAGGCAAATTCCTTTTGGGACCATTCAGCAATCCATCGATCATAGCGCACGTGCCAAGGACCCCTGAACACTCGATCAATTCAAGGTCGCAATCATCGATATCAAGACACTCTTCAAAGAACTCCTTTGGATCGTCGTGATCGCAAAGATCTGCAAGCCAGTCGAGCGCGTAATCTTCTTCAAAAATCTCAATTCCCCAACTTCCCATTTCATTCTCCATTTTGCAATTTGTTGATTATTCTAACTCCCCTTCTCCTCCCGAGGAGGAGAAGGGGAGCAAGAACATCAAATGCAGAAACCAATTTTCCATTGTCGTGCCTCTGAGGAAGGAGAGGTAAAAGGAACAATTCTATATCCCCTTCTCCACGCTGCGAGTAGAAGGGCATGCCACACCAACCTTTCTCTCCTCCTCCTCGCTGTGAGGAGCAGGGCAAAACACACCAACCCATCTCCCCTTCTCCTCCTGAGGAGGAGAAGGGGCCGGGGGATGAGGAGCGTAGTCTTGGTTATCTTCATCCTCGTCATCCTCGTCTTCACTGAGCGTTGCCATTTCGAGCCATTGCAAAAACGAATCAGCCAGTCGCTCGACATCAGCTCCGTCGTGATACCAGATCCAGACCGAATACTCATCTGTTGGATCCAGGAACACTACGTCGCCATTGTTGTCGCCAATAGCCAACCCGGCCGCTAACCGGTCAAGTGAATAGGGTTCACCATCTTGGTCCTCTGTTTCATCGCCGATGTGCTTCCGTATGGAACCCACGTACGCTGACAACTGAAGGATGGCCTGTACCTTATCGCGGTTCACACGAATCACCTCGGTGAGTTCTTCGACCGTGTAGAACCGCCATCCGTCGATGTCGTTGAAAAGGTAATAGCTATCGCCGTCATGCTGTTCGAGGAACGCGAGGTAGGCTTCTGGTATAGCTTTAGACCCGTTTAAAGGACATGCACAGTGTTGAATTAGCTATTCTTTGTATTCCGGGCGAGTTCAATCTCGATACGCACTTGCCCCATCGGTTGCGGAACAATTAGGCCGCGATTCGTGCCAAGAGTGCGTCTCGAGTGGAGCGATGGTATCGGCGATTAAAGAAAAATCGGAACGACTGGATGCATCTCCCCATGGCCGAACCGCTTCCTGCGATTCAACAAAAGTGCTTTGAGTAATTACTCAATCAACTCGGACCAGACGATCGAACCGTTAGCCGATGTTCGCTAGACGCTGAACACCGAGCTTGCTCGCCAATGCCCGCAATCGATCGCGGCTGGCTGATAAGAAACGACCCATCCAGGGCTTCGCTTGCAATTTCTTCACCCGGCTCGACCAAACCTCAGCGCTACTACCTAGCCCGCTCAAAGATCCCTTCCAGTTCCTTTGACACC
>CAIOHR010000438.1 GCA_903858115.1 uncultured Pirellula sp.
GCCACGCTCAAAATGCCACGCATCTTGTTGATCACCAAAGTCGCCAACGCATCTCCTTCGATGTCTTCAGCGATAACCAACAACGGCTTCTTCGCCTTGCTGATTGCTTCGAGCAGAGGGATCATCTTCTTGTTGTTGGTGATCTTCTCTTCATGAATCAAAACGTAGCAGTCTTCCAATTCGACCGACACTTGATCTTGATTGGTTACAAAGTGCGGCGAGAGGAACCCTCGATCGAACTGCATACCTTCAACAACTTCAACAGTCGTTTCATTTCCACGACCTTCTTCGACAGCGATCACGCCGTCCTTGCCAACCTTCAAAAATGCATCTGCCAAAACATCGCCGATCGCTGGATCATTGTTGCCCGCAATCGTCGCGACTTGCTTGATTTCCTTTTTGTTCTTTGCATCGATCGGAATCGCAATCTTGTCGATCTCAACCTTCACGACTTCGACGGCCTTCGCAATCCCACGAGCAAGAGACATCGGGTCTGCGCCCGAGGCGATCATCTTCAGGCCTTCCCGGAAAATCGCTTCTGCAAGAACCGTAGCTGTAGTCGTTCCATCACCAGCAACGTCGTTCGTCTTGCTAGCCGCTTCCTTGACCAACTGAGCCCCCAGGTTTTCATAGGGGTCATCAAGCTCGATCTCTTCGGCAACAGTCACGCCGTCTTTTGTAATTTTTGGTGAGCCCCAGCCCTTGTCCAAAACCGCGTTGCGGCCTCGGGGTCCCAAAGTGCTGCGAACTGCCCTTGCTAACTTCGAAACACCGGCCAATAGCGGCTGCCGTGCTTCGTCATCAAAAACCATCTGCTTTGCCACGTTGAACTCCTTGCGATGAGTCGGTAACTACCAACGAATTTGAACTATCGGAAACGCCAACCCGACCGGTCGGCGGGAGGGAGAGCCATCGTGCCCTCTAAATTGCGGGTAAGGCACGGCCCAACCCAGGCTTTCGTCGTTTGCAAAAACGAAATAAGCCCGAATTGGCAGTCTGCCGTGAGAGACACGACTCAGAGCAATCCCCGTGCCAAGAGGTTTTTTTGTTCGCAAACAGTCATTGACACTAGACTTACGTCTCAAGACCGCATTCGCCGTGGCTACCGCCTGTCAAAAACGGCACGCTTCCACCAACATCCGTAAATCCTCTTCCGTGTGCGACAAATTTAAACTGACTCGAAGCAAACAGCTATCGACCGGAACCGTCGGCGGCCGTATGGCCGGAACGTAAAATCCTCGCTCCCGCAATCGCAAACTCCAGCCCACCACAGCTTCCACACCAGAGGCGTAGATCGACACAATGGGACTGTCACCGCCGCCGACTCGATGCCCATGCTCGCGCAATGTGGCACGCAATTGAAAGGAACTCTCTCGAAGCTGCACTCGCTGCCTCTCCATCTCCCTCAATAGCCGAATCGATCGTCTGGCGAACTGTACCACAGGTATCGGGAGTGACGTGCTGTAAATATAAGGTCTTGCGAAGTTGACAAGCCAACGAATCAACACCCTGGGCCCAGCCACAAATCCACCAATCGCCCCTATCGACTTGCTCAGCGTTCCGATCTTTACCAGACGATCCGAACCGATACCTAGGTGCTGCACTAGCCCCCCTCCTTGCGGTCCATAGATCCCGGTTGCATGCGCCTCGTCAACAATCGCCGTAAGGTCAAACTGCTCACAAAGCTCTACGACGCGTCGTAAATCCGCAAGATCCCCATCCATACTAAAGACCGAGTCGGTCACAACAAACCCACGTTTCCCTTGGTTTCGATAGGTTCGAATCAATTTCTCAAGCTCAACAAGATCGCCATGAGGGTAGACGACAATCCTCGCTTTGCTGAGCCTGCAGCCATCGATCAAGCTGGCGTGATTAAGCCGATCGCTAAAGATTACGTCTGTCTCTCCAGCTAACGCTGAAACCACCCCGACATTTGCCGAATAGCCACTGGGAAACAAGACTGCATCCTCAGCACCACAAAGCAGGGCCAATTCGCTCACCAAGGCTGCATGATCCGGCGTATACCCTGAAATGCTCGGGCTGGCTCCGGCACCATACCGCCCGCTGTTGCAATACCCCGAAACCTCAGGGGCTGCCGAACTTTCTTGCTCCCTGTTCCAGCCGAGACAAAGATAATCGTTGGAACCAAAATGAAGCAATGAACATCCATCGTCTGACACGATCAACCTTGGAGAGCGAGGAACCCAACACTTGCGATGGCGGTCCAGTCCCTCCGCCTGTCGACGTTCCAACAAGCTGTCTAACTCACCCCAAATCGGATTTGTTGCTGGCATATTCGTTATTCATGGAAAAAATTAGTCTGCAACGTGCATTTGGAAGCAGATCGGGTTTGATTCTGCAATAAGCATAAACCATAATTCAGCAACTCCAGAATTCGTTATGATTTCAGCACTTAGAAGGATTTAGAGTTCATTATCTTGCTAGGATAGCGGCAACACCATGCAACTGATTCAACCTCACCTCCTAATTACAGACGATGACCGCGACTTTCGGCAATCGCTAGGAGTTGCATTGTCTCGTCGAGGCTACACCACAACATTAGCTGCTGACGGACTTGAAGCATTAGATGTTATCAAACATGGCAACGTCCACTTGGCATTACTGGACGTGCACATGCCGCGACTAGATGGCTTGCAAGCTTTAGAGTCAGTTCGCGACAGTTTCCCCCATATGCCATGTATCTTGATGAGCGCGGAAATGGATGATGCGATCGTATCGAGAGCACGGGAACTGAATACAACCGACTTCTTGGCGAAACCATTTTCCTTGTCAGTGCTTGCGGAAACGATCCGCCGCTTGATCGATTCTTATTATCGATCGTAACACTGCCTGGCGGATTCAGTCTATCAGGCTTCAGCGGCCCATCGCTCGCGTTGAAGTAGTCACTGCGGATATTGCAGTCCGCGATTATCTGCCTTCTCGAAGCCTTTCGCCGAGAAAGTTATCCAGTTCGGGAATCGCAAATATCTTTTCGACTGTCTTGTTGATGTCATACTCAACTCGTCGAAACTCAACCGATGTATCATCGAGAATCAAGTAGCAGCTTCGCCAGTCACCATCCCGCGGTTGACCAACGCTACCGACGTTTATCATGGCTTTATCGGCGGGTAGCTTTGTTTTGTAACCAAACTCATCGGGGCGTTGAAACTGCATATTGACGGAGAATATCCCGGGCGCGTGCGTATGGCCTTGAAAGGAATAACCCTGGACCATCGAAAAAAGTTTTTCCATTTTTCGGCGGTTGAAAACATCCTCAGGAAAGACGTATTCATTCAGTGGATTTCGAACAGACCCGTGCACGAACAGCAAGTTGCCCTCTGTTATTGTCCTGGGTAGGCGCGCCAAAAACTCGAGTCTTCGTTTCGATTCTTCAGGTGTGGCTGGGTTTTCCAATTGTCGGCGAGTCCAGAAAATCGCTTGCTCAGCCGCTGCGCTAAAGCCCTCAGGGTCAATGAGCGCGCCATAGTCGTGATTGCCTAACACACAAAGATCGACTTCTGCAACAATATCCAAGCATTCGCAGGGATTCGGGCCGTACCCAATAATGTCACCCAAGCAAACGATTCGATCGCAACGTTGAAGTTGAATGTCAGCCAAGACCGATTGCAGCGCTTCGAGGTTGCCATGGATATCGCTAACGATTGCAGTGCGCACAAAAATCAAACCTTAGCGAACGGGTGATGCGAATGAGGTAAGGAAAATACACGGAATGAAAATACGATCGATGAGTCAGATCCAATTCGAGTGTCGCCCAAAGATTATCGACCAGTGCGCAACCGATCGCCTAACATGCGATCCAATTCGCTGAAGGAGTAGATTTTCTTGATCGTTGCCTCAAAATCATACTCCACACGACGGAAGAAAATTTTCTTGGCATCATGGTCGAGAATGACGTAACAAGCCCGATTGTCTTCGTCTCGCGGCTGACCGACACTTCCTACGTTTACCATCAGCTTCTCTTTGCCCAGTGGAAACACATTGTCACATTGCGATGGCTTAATGAATTCC
>CAIOHR010000439.1 GCA_903858115.1 uncultured Pirellula sp.
GATGCGAACATAAGCCCAAAGCTCAACACAACGCGACACGTCGCGAAACTGCGGTTCGCCGGCGCATCCACATGTTTCCAGAAATTTCGCAAAACATGCTCGCATGTTGGCTTGATGTTTTTGCGATTCGCTGGCTGACTGTTGGCGATCGTCTTTCGTTTCTCCAACAACCAGGAACCAACCATGGCCAAACCAAACCTTGAGCCAGCAGCTCCCTACGAGAACCTTCACCTCGTAGCACGCGACTACCTCGATCGATTGCGTCAATCGCTCGATGCTTTGCAACAACCGGATGATCCAAAGCTGCGATGGCGGAACGTTCACACGATGGCGCAGGTCAACGCACGCCTGGCTCAAGCCGGCGAGCTGCTCGACAAACTGAACGCAACTACGAAATGAAACAAGGAACCAATAACCATGCACACACGATTGAAGAAAGGCGATCGCATCCGTTTGGTGTCGATGCCACAAGATCCAGACCCAATCCCCGTTGGATCGCTCGGGACTGTTGTCGCCGTTCACGACTACTGCGATTGGGCGCAGGTCGATGTCGACTGGGACAACGGCCGCTCGCTCATGCTGACGATGCCCGACGATTGTGTCGCCATCGTCGAACCCAACCATCACGAACCATCGAAGTAAGGAAACCAACCTATGTCCACAAGAGCAACGATTGCCTGCAAGCAGGAAGATGGTCGCTACGCGGCTATCTATCTTCACTTCGATGGCTACCAAGACCATGCCGGCAGAGTCCTCAAAGAACATTACACATCGATCGAGTCGGCACGTACGTTGGTCGCAGGCGGCGATATACGTTCGCTCGCTAACGATGGAACGCCAGAACGATTCACCGACGGCAACCGCGCGGTTATCATGCCCACTCGCGCAGCCCTGCATGAATTCGCTAGGAACTGCGGAGCGGAGTACATCTATGTCTTTGAAGACGAGGCTTGGCATAGTCATAAGTTTTGAACGCGACCTCCTATCGCATGTTCTGCTCACGAGGCTTCATTGGGATGGGAGACTCGCCAGATCGTTCGAGGATCGCTTGCTTACCAGAGAACCTTTGGTACCTATCAACGATCACGTCGGCGTATAGGCAATCAAGTTCCATCAAGAACGCATTTCGTCCCGTCTGCTCCGCGGCAATCAGGGTTGATCCACTGCCGCCAAAGAGATCTAGCACGTTTTGTCCAAGGAGAGACGAATACTGAATCGATCGAACCGCAAGCTCCACAGGCTTCTGAGTTAAATGTTCCATGGATTGCGGGGTAACCTTCTTGACGGACCAAACATCGGTGATGTTTTTGGGACCGTAGAACTTATGACCAGCCCCCAATTTCCAACCAAAAAATGCCCACTCGTGATTGCCAAGAAAATTCTTTCGCGTCATGACTGGATGTTCTTTGACCCAAATGATCGACTGGCTGAAGTAAAGATCGTGTTTCTTCAAAACCGGTGGGTAGTTACCACAATTTCCGTAGCCTCCCCAAATGTAGAAGCTGCCTCCGGAGACCAATACGCGAGCGATGTTTCCAAACCAATCGTCGAGCAACTGGTCAAAGGCCTCATCGCTCACAAAGTCATTGGCTAACGGTCGATCTTTCGCTCGAAGTTTCTTGTGCGTCGCAGCATGCTTCGGTTTGCCAGTCTCGTGATCGACACCGAACGAAGCAGCGTTTCCTTGGCCACCTTTGAGTCTCGAAGCTGCTCCATCGTTCGTGAATGACGACAGGCCGGCGGCGATCGCGTTGTTCGATCGCGGCTCAACCTTTACGTTGTACGGAGGATCTGTATTGCACAAATGGATCGGAGCGCCGGCCAGCAGTCGATCCAAGTCAGCCGGCGACGATGAGTCGCCGCATAGCAAACGATGATTACCGAGGATCCAAAGATCGCCTGGTTGAGTGACCGCTTCGTCTGGCGGCTCGGGAATGTCATCCGGATCAGTCAAACCTTCGTTGACGCCGGTATCCATCAGCTTCGCGAGTTCCTCAGCGTTGAAGCCGAGGAGCCCTAGATCGTAGTTCGCTTCTTGCAAGGCAGACAGTTCGATGGGCAACAGATCGTAATTCCAATCAGATAGCTCTGCAGTCTTGTTATCAGCGATTCTGTAAGCCTGCACGGCTTCCGGTTTCAAATCGCGTGCTACGTGGACTGGAACGACAGATAGCCCAAGCTTCTTTGCTGCCTTCCATCGCGTGTGCCCGACAATAATCACGCCATCAGCATCAACAACAATTGGTTGACGAAAACCCCACTCCTGAATACTTTTGGCAACAGCATCAACTGTCCCATCATTGATACGCGGGTTATTTTCGTATGGTCTAATCTGATCAATGGGTGTTAGCTTAATTTCCATAGCAAGTTACTTCCTTCTTCGAGAAACGGGAGGGGGAAACGGAATGTGTGACCAAGTCTTTCCAACGATCGCGTCATAAGCGGTCATCTTGTGGACTTCAAACGCTTTTGCTGCGTCAACAATGCTTGAACCAAACTCGACAAGACATCTCAATCGCACGACGGTTTCAGTCGTTAAACTGGCTAAGTGGTGCTCAGCGCCTCGGTGTGCTCCTTGCACGACGCCGAGCCGAATGTTGTCCGCTGCGTTTTCTTTTTGCGTCGCCCAGCGAAGATTGCTTATTTGATTGTTCTGTTTGTTTCCGTCGTAGTGAGCGACCTGGGCATTGGGAAATGGCGGTGGGCCAAGGAAGGCGAGGGCAACCAGCCGATGAGCCTTAACAGTCCAATACTTGCGACACTTGCTCAGCGAATATCTGGGATATCCATGCACGTCCAAACGACACTTCATCACATAGCCGGCTGGGGCCATCTTTGAAGCGCTCTTTCGCCGCAATCGTCCTATCGATGAGATTTCGTAGAGTTCTTCGTAGCCGGGGACTGGCAGCCAAGATTCGACTTCGGTTTCGCTATTCGACATGAACTTTGTCCTCGATCTTTTTTAGTTCGGCCATCCGCTGAGATTTACCCACTAGGTTGCCGCACCAGTCGAATCGGCTGATGCTACCGAAAAGCTGATCGCAGTCGATTTGCGAGCCCAACTGATCAATCATGAAAGCAATCGCCGTTTCTGTTGGTCTTACATGGGTTGTTCGGTCGCGTTTGGATTCCGAGATTCGATGGATGAATCCTGATTGTTCAAGCCGTCGCACTGCCCTCGTGTAAGCCATCTTCTGAGCGGAGGTTATGCTTCCACGTTTCCACGAAGACGGCGTATATGGAACACCGACTTCGCGAATCGCGCGCACGAATCGTTCGTCGCTCCGTTGCAGGCGGTCGCTAAGTTCGATGAATGTTTCGATGTCCGCCATCACATTACAAAGCAGCTCGAATTCGAATGTTTTCAATTGGTGGTTCATGGATTTAGGACAATGCGTTACAGGAACAAACTCTGAGTCCATTTGCGGCTGTTCCCGCGGGCCAAGATTGGTGGTCTCGGGCCGGAAGTACCTAAGCATGTTTGGTAGCGCGTGCCATAGTGGCAGACGCGACGTGGGGGCCATTGTTGGCCCACTGACGCGTCCTCGTGCTGGCTGGGCGTTGCACTCGAATGCGGCGCAGCGGTCGCGATGTGGGGCAACGTACGCGTTGTTGAATAACGAACATCGCTATACCTCCACGCTGCTGGAGCACGGAGAGTTGGCTTGCTCTTTGACGAAGTCTTGAAATCGCTGGCCGAGATGCACGTGCAGGATTCTCGCGTTGGCCAAGCACTCGAATTGCGACTGGCTCAACGGGTATGTGGTTGCGAGAATCCAATACTTGATGTCACTGTACGATCGATAGAGATTGATTTGTCGCATCGCGTCACTTATCGGCACATCGGTCGTTTTGACTTCGATGCCCGCATCGAGTGTGTATCGCTCAATACTGTCCCTGTCTGGATACCAGGATCCGTTTGCGGATAAATTACTTCTGATACGCCTCCGACAACTGGTGTGACGCTCTTCCATGTCCATACGCAAGAGTACATCGACAAAGCCCACCGTTGATCGATATTGCCTCTCTCCCTTTGCTACTTCGAATTCACTAGCGGCGCGAATTTTCTTGATTACTTTGTCCACTAACAATTCAACTTCCCATTCTTCTGTGCAGTAGCTTTCAGGGCGTTGAGAGCACTCAATTTTGAGCAGGCCAACTAGCCGCTGAGCAACTGGTTGCGTCGCCACGTAACGGCAGGCGATGTCGTGGAGCGGGTCGCGTCGGTCTGGATCAGCGAAGCCCATACGGGCAAGTAGAGTTCGTTCGTGAGCATGCATAGTGGGTCAGCCTCCTGTGACTGATTGCGAGGTTAGCGAGGTTACGGAAAACGGCGTTTGAGAGGTAACCTCGCACTTGAGTGCGTAAAAGAAGGCCAAAAACATTGGGTTTTTGACGATTTGCGAGGTTAGCGAGGTTTGCGAGGTTATTTTCTTACCCCCCGCATATAGGAGAATGTACATGTACATGGCATGTACATTGATTTTGCTATATGTGAGCATAGTGAAACGTAACCTCGCTAACCTCGCAAATTGCGTTATTCCCTGGGGTTTGCGCATTTCGGTTGCGAGGTTACGTCCAAAATCCCGATTTGTAACCTCGCAAAAATGCGAGGTTACGACTTCAATTGCGAGGTTACGAGTTTTGAGGGGCAATGAGAGGGCGAACGCATCTAACGCCTTAGTTTGCGGACACTTACGATCAAATTGGCTCAGTGATTGGCTAGTTTTGGCGTACATGTACATCGTCACGTACAAGCCCATGTACATCGCCATGTACGTCATGATGTACATGATTTGCGCGCCAAAAAACCCAATGTTTTTGAGCATGTACATGGCGATGTACATCGCGCGAACACGGCCTTGCATGTACATCATCGCGTACAAAGATGTACGCAACGCGACCTGAAACGTAACCTCGCTAACCTCGCAAATGATGGTCGAGTTACTCATCGCTGCCCTCCATGTCGAAGAGCGTTGTGGGCGGCGCGTTGGGATTGACGAGCTTCCACAATCGAACATGGCGATTGGAGTTGATGCCGGCGTCTGTTAGCTTCCGGCCGTTAAATATTCGACCTCGTAGCTTAGAAAGCTGCCGACCTAACGAGCGTTTGAACGAACCATCGCCTTGATTGCGGTTGATAACCAGTGGGCCTGGCAAGGCTTGAATCAGCGGATCTTCCAGATACTCAACAGGTGCGTCTTTGGCTGGAAACACTACGCGACAAATGTCGTCGGCTGTTAACTCGCGATTACCAAAGCGATCCCACCAAGCGTCAAAGAACGCGGTCCATTCCTGGAGCGATTCATCTTGAACAACTTGTGTCTGCTCGCGATTGGTCAGAAAGCCGGGGATGCCGGCAAACGCCAAAACGCTGCCTATGGTGTCTGCCCACTCTTGGAAGCTTCCAAGCGTCGGTACTGTGGCCTTGGGCTTACCATTGGTGTACCAGGCCCGGATGATTGTCAATGCAGCTGACAGAAGATCACCACGATTGTCGGTGACATAGCTTATGAGATCGCTGATCTGAAAGCCGGTTCGTTCCCAGGGGACCTCGACATTGGCGTCAACGCGAATGCTGTAGGATCGGCGCGGCAAGTCACCAGTCACACGAAGATTGTTGCCGGTTGCCGCCCAGACTGTTCTGGACGGAACCGTGATCACACGATTGCCACCCAACAAACGGTCGGAAATCTCGCTCGACGTCAATGTCGCGGCCAGCATGGGCGAATCAACGGTCGTATTGTCCGGAATGTTGTCAAGCAACACGAATGGAGATGAAGAGAGCAAGATCGAAGTGATCTTCTTGCGCCATTCGTCTTCATTCAACTTTGTGGGAATGGCCTCAGACGATACTTTGCCAACGGCAATCGTGGCCAACGCCATGATCAACAACGATTTACCCGTCCCTTGCGACGGGGCGTCCACGATGGCGAGCGGTACATGCCCTCGGATTACAGGGCGCATCAAAATCGAGAACAAGATCGCCAGAGCATTGGCGCGACTCGCCTCATCGACGAATGGAAATTCCTGAATGACCTTCAGCAATATATCGACGCATGCACGGATTTCTTCGCCACAGGGATACTCTGGGATGGGCTTCAGATTCAGCGATGGGTCGGGACAGTATTTGAGCCTTGAAATAGGGTCGTAGCCGGCAGTGGTGCAGATCGTTCCGTCGGAATGAAGAATCGGTGATCTCGCGATACCAGCAAGTGGCGGCAGATCCCATTCTTCTTGAGCAAGGATGTTCTCAGCCAGTTGCTTTGGAGGAAATGTACCAACCTGTATGAAACCTCCATCTGAGCGTTTCATCGTGAAGAAATTGGCAACATCTGTCAGGCGACAACGGACACGGGCCATGTCCATTTGCTCGATCACCGGGATACCGCGTTCGTCAAGCACTACCCGAGCAAGTATGCCACCACGAACGAACACGCATGGCGGCGTATTGGCTCGCTTGATTGCAGACATCGCTAGTTGAGTGAGATCGCTTAGTTGCCGATCGTCGATAACGATCGAGGGCAAACCGGCGTTAGCGGGAGCTGGCGCAGTAGGGCGAGAAGTCTGCGATCGCTTCTCCGGTGGTTTGTATTGCTTGGTGACTTTGCTGAGAGCTTTCGCGATGGTCTTTTGACCGTAGCTTTCATTGCCATGTTTCTGATCCCACTTGTCTCGAATCAACCCTGATAGCCGAAAGATGCGATCAAGCTGTTGTGGGTCTTTGGTGTAGAAAGCGAGGGTGAACACCACCGACGAATCGGCTTCACTGGCTGAGTTGAAATGTGAGTTCCAGTCGCCGGCCCAGAGCGATTGAAACTTTGGGCCAGTACGTCTCTGCTTCAATGCGAGGTCGATGATTTCTTGATCGCTTAAAGCAACCGATCCGCTATCGCTTGGCTGCGGACCTCGACTGGCAGTTGGAGTCGCGCTGGTACCTGGTTCGTCATTGCCGAACACTTGTGCGTAAACGAGATCGAGCAATTCCTGGCGAAGATTGATGTCGCAGGAGTATCCCTGGAGTCGCTCACCCGTAACCGTGAAAAAGCGATCTCGATCGTAAATCTCGATGCCACCATCGTGATAAGCCTTCCGACAACGTTTCCCAGGCTTGTTGGCCTTGATGAATACCTTGAGTCCACGTCGCGACGGACTGATCTCGGCGTAGCTATCCAGTTTGGCCAGTAGGTCAACCGCCCAAGGTTTAATATTGCCGTCCGCGTCAATACTGTCATCGAGATCAACGCCACAGTAGGGATCATCAGCTGTGAATACAAAGCCGACGCCAGCAAGCGAGCTGTCACGCTGACATGCTTCGACGACGTCGTCGAACGTCCCCCAGGTCTTTCCGGAGGTTGAATCAGCCAGACTGCCATCATGGGGCGACACCGGCGCTTTGGTTTGCTTGCCATCGCGCGTGATGTATCGCCATGCAACCCACTGCGGTGTTGATCGTAACGAAAGCGGGATCTGTTCAAGCTTGAGATTGGAAGGTACGTTGGTCATTGCTTGGGAGCGACCTCGCTTCCTTCGCTGGCGATGGTCGCACCAAGAGCCTTCAGAACTCGTAGTCCATCTTTGACCTCGCACGCTTTGACAACTGGCGTCGAATCATCAGACAGAGACGCAAGCTGAGCCCAAGTGACGCTCTTCCATTTGCGGCAGCGATACGCGCGGACGGAAACGCCCGCATCATCGAAGCGGATAACAAGATTGAGACTCGGCAAATGTCGAATGATTGGGCGACTGAAACGGGTGAGTTGCGACATGGCTAAGAGATCTCCATAACTGAGACTACGACGTGGCCTTCCTGATTAGGCGGATGCTTAATTGCATGTAGAACAACGATCTGGCTGTCATCCCAAAAGACTCCAGCATTCTGCAAGGCATCCAAAACACTCTTAAAACAGTTGTCGATATCTCTCCTTCGTTTGTCCGGTGGAAAAATATCGATATGAACATTCAGCGGTCCCATCAGCGGCTTGATACCTTTGGCGATCGCAATGCGGCGAACCTGGTGTCGATAGGTTCGAGCATCCTTTGAGAGAATTGGCCGCCCCTGGTAATAGCTGAAGTAATGATTGATAGACGGCGGGTAGGGGAGTTCGAGTTCAACAGCCATCCTTGTGTCCTTCCATTCCAATAGAGAAAACCGAGACGGAGCGAATGGCCGATTAACATCGACTCATTCGCTTGTTCCGTCCCAGCCGCACCCGTGCAAACTCAAACGCCAAACGATCAGAACGGCATGTCCGGTGATGATGGAACTTCACCGTTCGAAGTGGCCGCGAGACGAATGCGTCGATTGAAGTAGACGTTGCTGTAGTCACCGCGAGTCCGCTTCGTGACTTCCAAGGTCACATCGAGCAGTTCTTCAAGTCGCCCGGCCAATTCGCTGAATCTGGAGAGTTCCAGTCCCAGCGTCTTCAGATCTCCCTTCACATAAGGGATCGATGCTTGTGTGATAACCGAGTTCTTAAAGATGTGGCGGCCGGCTTGTGAGCCAGACATCACTTGCAAGTCGAACTTGATCATCGGGTCGCCCTTCTGACTTGAGTCAAGCTTCACCGACTCGATACGAGCTTGATACTTGCCATCGGGGACCTCGTCGTACTCCGGTGCTTCCGCTGTCGCGAATTCATCATCGAATGACGACAAATCGACGGACTGGTTGGTGGTTTCGTATTCTTCGTAATCGCTCATTGCTTAACAGCCTTTCCTGCTGGGGTGCTGCCCGGATTGGAAGTTGACGCAGCAGTGCCTTTGCCGGGCGCAGGGCTCTGTGCGGTTGAATTCGAATTGGTGCCGGTGAATGCCGAATGGAATGCGGCATAGTCCAGCGGCAGCATTTCAGGCAAGCGACCAGTGCGATCGCCGGCCTCATAGGTTGGATGAGGCTTGGTTCGGAGCACGCGATCAACAACGAGATTGCCGGCAGCGTCTTTGCGAGAGACCGAATCTCCATAGAGGATGATGTCGACCAGGCCCAACACGACGTTGCGAGCACGGTCAGGTAAGCTCGGCGTGGTCTTGGTGTACTCGCCTGTGCGCGTTTCGATGGTTTTATCGACGGCATGTGAAATGAGTATCAAGCCATAAGGCAAGCTGGCCAAACGCGTCAGCACGCGATGCCATTCGTTCTTGACTAAAGCCCAGCCCTTGCCGTGCCCCATGTCCCCTTCGTACTCAATGCCATGCTTGGCACAAACGTAGTCCGAGCACATTTTGAAAGCATTGTCGACCGTATCGATCACGATCGTTTTAAACTGATGATCCCCTTTGGCGATCAGCTTGCAGGCTTCCAGGAATGCCTCCCAAGAGTAGGTTGGCACTTTGAAAACCTCCAAGTGATTCAGACCAGGTTCGCACTCGAAGAACACCGCCTCAGGAAATTTTGAAGCGAAGGTCGACTTGCCTAACTTTGGAATCGCGTACAACAGAATGGTCTGTTTATCAATTTCCGTGATTGGCTTCGTCTTTGCGGCAGGCAGAGTCATTGTCATTGTTGGTTTCCTATCAAAGTTAAAAAACGGGTGAATCAGCATCAACACGGGATAGCTCTTGGTTAGGAAGAGCTATCTCGTATAAATTGTCAGCGACGTTTGGATTGAATCCCGATTGGCAATACGCCAAGTACTCGCATGGTCGTTGGTACGAGAAACAATTCGAGGTGTTGAGCAGCCATTTGCCACGTCGGCGGGCATCGAGATATTGCTGCGTGATCTCCCAGACTTCGTCTTGCAGCATCGCAAGCCGATCTTCAGAGAGATAAATGAACTCGCGATGGAATGCTTCGGGACGTGAATACCATTCAGACAGCCGAGCTTGGAACTCATCATCCGTCTCTGGCATCTGTCGCTTGGCGGTTGATTTGCCGCTCTTGTTCTTGGCCGCGAGTTCCGCGTGGCGAAGCTCGTACTCCTCCTGCGTCTCGCCTTTGCCTTGCTTAAGCCGACTCTTGAGGAGCACGTTGTAGATGACTCCAACGATCGGATAGCCAAGTTCCCGTAGGTAATAGCAGTACAAGGCGATCTGTGTGTCGGTCCACAGCTTGTCGAGATAACTCGCATCAACGGTTGATGCCGTCTTATGCTCGAGCAGATACAAACCATCGTGGCAACGAACGATGCCATCAACCTTGCCAGCGATACGAAACGTCTGACTCTGCCTGCCAGTATCAGGATTGCGGATCTCGCCGACGAACTCCTTTTCGACATCGACGACTTCGAATTCTTCAGTTCCATAGCGTTCGGCGTAACCACGAATCATCGCCGTTGCCAAATGCCACTGAACTATCTGATTCGGATCGACAACCCGATTCTCAAAGGCATCGTCGATGTAGGCGAGGACATCGGGGAGTCGCGACTCTGTATCCGGCGAACGGTACCAAAGCTCGATTGCCGTATGGATCACGCTACCGAATGACAACGCCTCAGCACGTTCACGCGGCCGCAGATTGTCGAGATAACGGTTCTTGTACTTGCGAGGGCAATTGCGAAACGTATTCAGCGCTGAATAGGTCAGCAGCGTCTTATCGTTCGCGTCGGTTTGTGTAATGACTTGGGACATGGGTGCTTTTGGATCAACAGTCTTGGGGATGCTTTGTTGAGTAAATCGGTGCCTAGAAGAAGTTCATTTCGTAGGTGTCTTGATCCTCGATTGGTATGCCGTTGAGGCGTTTAGCACCTCGTTCCCGAGCGATTTGTGCTTCACTCAATTTCATTGATGCATTGATTTGCGAGCACTTCTTGCAAATGCGGTTAGCTGCACTCTTGGAACGAAACGTTTTGTTGCATTTCAGGCACTTCCGATCACCGGGTTCATGAGGTAAAAGTCTTGTTGACATCGCTTTCGGATCTTTCAGCGAGGAGGTCGAAAAGGGGAATGACAGGTTGCGAATCAAACCGTGTCGACAGACTCGACCTCGAAGTTGCCTTCGTTGTCGCTGATTACCAGGTAATGCTGGTGCATGATGTTGGCGACGAAGCGGCTCTCACGAGGAAGTGCCTGACGAATGGTCTGGCAGGATTCGTTGAATTCGTTGGAAGCGGCTTCGAAGCGTTCGACGGCTCGTAGGTATCGCTGCAATGCGAGTGAAATGGTGACGCGCTGGTCGATGTTCATGGCTGGTGCACTCATTGATTTGATGTCCTTTGGTTGTGTTGATTGAAAACTGGTTTTCTCTATCTGTTGGAATACCCGGAACACGGGTGGATTGACGGTTAGGATTCCAGATATCTTTCGAATCCTGCTTCCTCGAAGAGATTGCGTATCTGCAGCATCCAGTCGTTTAGCGTGGTGCGAGGGATACCGAGGTCGCGAGAAATCTCGGTCATTGAGTGGGATTGACGGCGACGAAGAACGTCTTGAAATTTCTCCGGCAACTTTGTCATGAACGTTGCCAAATCCATGCGTAAGTCGTTTAGCTCTTCCTCGCAGAGTCGACGCTCACGTCCAAGCCGTCGATCCTGATCCTTGTCGTGTAAGGTCTGGGACATTTCGATTTGCCCACCGTCATCACCACGAACTGTTTTGCTCAGACTGACGCGGCCGACAGTCGCACGTTTAACAACGGAGCGATCGCGAACGACGTTGGCCAAGTGGCGTTGCACCACGGTGCAGACGTAGGGATAGAGATGACCAACGGATGGATCGTAGAGTTGCAGGCTCTTAGTGGCCCGAACGTAAACCTCTTGGACCAGATCGCTGCGGTCTTGGTGGGTAAAGTCGGACTTGGCGATTAGCTTGCCGACTTGGCGATTGATGACACTGCGAACGAAATTGTCATCGGCGAGATTGATAGAATGGTTGTCTGACACGAACGGACCTCCTGATTGAGGCCCCACAGGCGACAGGTCCGAGAGTTAAAGCCTGTGAGGCTCGCCCGCTCATCTGCGGGCTGTTTCCTGATGTGAATCAGACCTGTCGTCCGCTACTGGCGAAAATTCCCAAAACGGGCTGGGAAAGAAGAAAATTGCCAAACGACATCGCACGAAACCCAGGAAAACACTGGGTAAACGCAATCAGAAATTTGCTAGAATCCCGGGAGATTGGATTTGGGAAATTCCCAGAGACGAGTGGTGGCAACCTGTGTCGGAGCGAAAACATGGCGAGGCTGTGCAATTCCTCTTAAGTCACCCCACGGTGTACGGACTGCTAAATCGACTTCTAAATTACGCACTAATCTGTGGTGGGAATCGCTTGGCTGCAGCATTACAGCGTAAGAACTCCAGCACAGTGTTTCCGAGAAGCGTGTTCTAAATTGCACCAGCCACTCCGAATATCCCCTGAAGACGTGGGCAAGCTGGATTGCTCCAAATCCACAATTCAGGTGCCTTAAATTCTGGCGAGTGGACGTCATTTCTGCGAGGGTAAACGACTTGGAGTTTTTTTCCTTGAATGGTCCGTATTGCGTGGCGGCTGACTCCTGGCTAACCGCTGGCTAAGTCATTCTTGTTTTTTCTAAATTACACAAAGGCCAACCCAATAAGGACTTACGTCATCTTCCTGTCTTGCGGATGGGTAGCCATTTCCCAAGAGGGTCGTCGCCGAAGAACGCGGGCAAGCCGATTGCGACCGAGTGGTTACAGGCTGATCGCAGGCGACCTAACCCGAAAGGGTATTTATATGGCTAACGAAGTACAGTCGTCGTCGACCAACCCCAACTCTGACACTCGAGCACTCGGAAAGGAGGCACTGCAACCAGACCACGTTTTGGATCCGAAAACCAAATCGGAGCTGACACATAGAAGGCTAACTGGAAAATCACTTTCCAAAAAGGCCTTTAAGTTTACGCTATCTAGCCGTATTCCATCCGGCAACTGGAAAAAGATCGCTCGTGGGGAGTTGCTTGGCGAAATCGTGAAGGGATTCTTGTCGCTCGAAGACTCTCAACGAATTCGGGAAAACTTCGAACAGTCGCCGGCTTTGCGCCGACGTACAGACGGCGTCCCAGGCGAAACCTTAGGTACGGATCTCTACAAGTCGGCTCCTGACGAGTACCTGGCAAAAACGCTTGAGGTCAAGTCCGACCTAGGTCGCCTTTTTTATGGAACCGTCAATGTTCCGCTTATGTTACGAGAGTCACTTCAGCGAACCCTGCCAGCAGGAATTGTAGTTCGTTCGGCCGTTCACGACGGTATCGAATACAATGCGGTGCGAGGTATTCGTTGGACGGACAATGGTGCATACAGTCTAAAGTTCCATGACGACCAGGCACAACTAAGAGATCCTCGCCAGCGCTCTATGGAAACCTATCAGGTTGAATACCCCGTCGCATTCAACGTCTATCCCAGTGTCTCGGAAATCGGCGGCGATTTGGTGGTCTACAATATCGCGCCGGACGACGATACAAGAGCTCGAATGGGACTTGATTTTACAGGGTATCCATACCCGGAGGAATTGCTCAGTGAATTCAGCAATGTGTCTGTGATACCTGATCCAGGGGATTTGGTTATCCTATCCGGTAGATTCATACATGGTGTCACTGGAATTGGAGGGCAAAACCCAAGAATCCTTTTGAACCACTTTGGCGGATTTGTGAATCCTACAACCTTCGTTACTTGGAGCTGATGCACCCAAAGACTCTCGCACATCGCAGCCTCCTCTTCGACATTGCTTTAAGGGGAGGTTTTTTGCTTTGCATTGCCAATCGAGAGTGAGCAAACAGTCTAAAATATGCAAGGCGACGCAAGGCCAAAATGGCTAATTTTTGACAAAGGTCAATCGCTATTTATGCCCTAAGCAAATATCAACATGCAACAAAACACAAAGAAGTGCAATTGACCGCTGGCGTCAGCTGCAGCATTCTATGAATTTAAAAATTTGGGTCGCCGTTTTTAGCTCAAACCGATGAAATTAATACTTCGATCTCAATTACTTCAGCTGGTTCAGCTAATTTAGCAGAATGCGATCGCTCACTGAAACAGAAATGCTGCGGACAGATCTACTCTTTCTGTACAAGGTCCTATGTTGTATTGAAATGACGGGATCGCCGGGAGAGAGCTCTGTTGATTTTGCGGATCAGCTCTCCTTCGATGAGTTGCTTTGTCGAGTACAGTTCCTGGGCGACTCGCTTGGCCTTATTCCGAATTCGCTACCTGAGAGACTTCTGGTGGTGGCTAACCTGTGGAGGAAAACTCTCTCGGATTCTCAAGCTGCGACTACGGAGCAATTGCGTTCGATCGTACGCGAATACTTCGTCGGTGGAACTGCCGAGCGTGGCAATTTCAATTCTTTGGTAACTACGGTTCGAGGTTCGAAGGTTATCGAAAGACTAGCTCAACTTGGATTCTCGCACCTAACAGCTCAGGCAAAAGAAGCCGAAGCGTTTCAGCTAGTCACTCAGGCGATTCGGTCATGGTTGATCGAATTGGAAACCAATGAGACCAAATGGCGGTACATTCCTGGTATCGCAGAAGGTGACCTTCTTCCGCTAAAAGAGGTATATGTTGATCTTTATGCGGTCCCTGAGCCGGCTCTACGTGATTATCGCGGGGAATCGCAATACGACCAGTTCCAGGCACGCAAGCGATCGCTGTTGAGCAACGAGGTCATCTCTATTCACAAAGTTCTTCTTCAGCTTGGTCTTCGAACTGTTATCATCGGTGAGCCCGGTGCTGGAAAAACTACGATTGTCAAATGGGTGATCGCGTCAATCCTAGACGGCGACATTCCCGAGTATAGGCTCCCTATTGTCATTAATCTTGGCAGTGTCGGTAATGCCCTGGCAAAGCGCATTGAAAACGGGGAGCAGGATTTGTCAGTTGAGCTATTTGATCCATTACGGGCGATGGTCGCAGCAGAAGCTTCTAGTGGATTCTCATCACCGCTCGAATTCCGTATACAACTAATCTCGTACCTTAGGGGAAGGACAGACGTTGTTGTGATCCTCGACGGATGGGACGAGACGCCTCCGCCAGTTCGCGATCTTCTCCGGGAGGCGATCGATCGAGACACTGCCGGCATTCCAACCATTATCACCTCTCGGCCATCGGGACTTCCAAAAAGGTACCTCGCTCGCGGTGCAAGCGTCTACGAACTGGTAGGGATGCGTGAAGAAGCTGCGGAGAGGCTGGCCGTCCGCTACTTTGAAGCTCGGAATCGCAATGACTTGACCAATCAATTCTTGGACCGCAAAGACGCTCGCTTCAGCGGCAACCCCTTCCTTTTGACCTTACGCTGCGCTTTGTACGAATTGGAGGAGAAGCAATCAAATGAGAAGCCTAAACAGGCAACTACTCGAAGCCAACTTTACGAAGCTAGTCTCAAGTTATTGCTATCCGACAAACGAGCGCGACTCCCAAAATCTACGATTTCCGACGCTCTTACTTCTCTGGGGAATTTGGCGGAATCAAAGCTATTTGCTCAGAACGGATTGCCGAGCTACAGCTTTTCTGGGAACGAGCTTCTAGATGTGATGCGAAAAGAAGGAGCGGCTGATGCGGTATGTAGGTCCCGAATTGTTCAGTGCATCGACTCGCCTGGCTCGATATACTTCCAATCGAATTTGTCCTTTGCATTTTCTCATGCGACGTTCGGAGAATTTCTCGCGGCACGTGATATCAACAATAACGCGTCGCACGCATCGCTACCACACGTGGGAATCGACTTGGTGCGCCTTGAGGTCCACCGCTTTTTGTATGAGTTCGATGGTCCGGGAGCTGAATCGTTACGCAAACACTTAGACCATCGAATGTGCCACCCCGACCGATACGGTTTCATCTACATCCGAATGGCCCAGCTGCTCGCAGGCATCTCGGCTAGGCCAGACACGTTGGTCCAGACCGTCGCCAAAGAGCTGTGGAGACACCTTGGCGAACAAAAGTCAACACTGGATATGCTAAGGGAAATCGTGATGCTACTTCTGTCCATCGCCCCAGAGTGGTTCATGCAAAAGTGCTCAGAGATGCCAGATCATCCGTTGGTCGAGGCAAGAAAATGGATTGTAATGTACTGTCCATCGAATTGCTTTAGGGAGTACCTGGGACATCTCGTCCGGCAGGGAGGACGTTGGTCGGATTATGCACACCTCGCCAATCGATCCTACAGTGATGGAGAACTGGCTGCTGAGAAGGAGTTTGACGAATACTATAGAGAGTTTCGTGATAGTCCTACTGCGCTCGGAGCAATCCAATTGGGGCAAATGCGAAACGAGCGGGCAGTTCAGTTGTTGGCCGAGCAGTTCGCCAACCCTGATAGCGAAGTTGCCGAGCAGGCAGTGTATGCGGTCGCCGCTATCAAGGGACCACAAGCGTCGAAGGTACTCGTCGCAGGCCTGTTAAATCCGCCACCTACTTTGAGCGCGAGTCCTTTTCTGAATTCACTGCGATGGTACGGCATGAAAGCCCTGGATCCTGAAGGCAAGAACAAGATCCTAAGGAGAATTGCGGTGGTCGCTCCGATGGATGCCCAAGTCAATGACCTTCTCGAAACGATCTCTGGTCTCCCAATTCGGGCAGGAGCGGAACTAATTGGATCGCTAGTAATGTCACCGAGCCTCCGTAGAGAGGAAGATGAGTTTGCGCGACTGTTAGCCAACGAGCGGCGCGTGCTGGCTGCTCAGGTACTTTGCAAATGCGAAGTACCTTCACTCGTTTCGAAACTATTGACTTATGCAGAGAGCGAACAAGACGACAGCGTCCGTTCTCGTATCCTCGGCATCGCTCTAAACGCCGGGGTTCCAGATGGCAACCAAAAGTGGGTCCTGCAGCAAATGGCAGACAAATCGGAATTTGATACCCGAGAAGCTGCGGTCGCAGCAGCCATTGAACAGGCGCGACGCGAACCAAATACACAATTCGCTCAAGAAGTTAAACGTTATATCACGGAGCGTTTAGAGAACATAAGTTTGAAAAGCGATGAACCAACCATCGCAACGGCTATCAGCGGCGCCGAGGTTGCGGGCGACATGGCGTTATCGCCTCTAGGTGCATTTTTAGAAAAACTGACTATTTTCGCGAAGAAAACATCTCCTTGGCCTTCGCACACGTCGCCAAACCCACAATTCACATTTGCCTGCCCTTGCGTTTGTGGGGCCATAGCGAGCATCGGCTCTGACGCGGCCAGCCAACTACTACGCAAACATGTCGAGTTGATTGAGACGCAAGAACTAACACCCCGAGAGGGATTCCTTTACCGCGCGTTACTCAGCGCATTGGTCCGAATATCCCCTGAGGATGTACTGCGATTAGCTAGGCGAGACGAACGTTACAATCCGAACGATGAGTCAGTGGCTGATGCGGTGCTCTACGAATGGTCAGCCCGAATGGGCTGCATGGTGATCGATGCAGAGATCATTGACGCTAGTGGTCGCATAATCGCCTCAGTGCATGAAGACGCCACCAAAGTTGCGAGACAAGCCGATATCTGGGAGATGGCAGTGACACTGACTGGTCCAGACCTGGTACAGGCTTTGAAGTCGCGTGATGAGGTTGTGTCCTTAATTCGAAAGCGTCTTATTTGCCGGATCGACCTCGAAGACATGGCTGCTGCTTATTCATTGGAACTTGGATTACTTAAGGGAAGACGAAGTGAACTGTCACTGCAACGTGAGTGGGCAGTGCTTGAGTACCTTAATCGGCACCTTTCAAAATTGCGTACAGCGTTGGAAGCGGTCAATAGCAGGACTAATTCCAATTTGGAGAGCATGTTCAGCCAACGACGCATCGCCGATGAACTTGGGTTGCCACGTAAATCCATACAAAACTGTGCTGTTCTTTCAGCACTTGCTAGAGCACTTTTAGCGGGAGGCCATGCAAAAAAACGCAAAGACCGTTCAGGCAGAAATAGTGAGCCCGACCAAGACTCTATTGCAATAAATAGATACTTTCAGGCCCTTGCGCTGTGGGCGAAGTCGGATTCTGATAAAATTTATAAGCTATTCTACAAAGTGAAAGATGAGGATATGACATATGCCGACGCCCGCCAACTAATCGGCAAAGAGTTTCCTGAGTTTGAACGAGACTATGAGTAACTGGGATTTTGCCTGCTCGAATTCACCAAGAAGCGAAAAAACCAACCCGATATTTGGGAAAGAGTCATTCTATTGGCGGTCTGACTTCGTTCGAAAAGCACATCGCCAACCTTTTTTGTCCTCTGTCAACTCGATTGGCTCTCCTTCGATGTCGAAGAACTTCCGAAGTGAATCATTCAGTAACTCGCGACGTTTTCGATTTTGCCTGCAAGCGCCTGGCGACTGCCATGTTAGTACACCGTGATTTTCTGCGAAGGTGCGAAGTAACTCCCACTGTTTACTTGGTTTTCCACTTCGAGAATCGCAAAGTCCAAGTTGTGTGAACGACAATACTTCGCGTTGCTCAGATACTTTTACCGAAACAGTTTCCCCGTCTCGGAAATCGATCTCGACATTGCTCCAACGACTACCACTTGGTGTTGGGAAACAACCAATAGTTGATTGTGGTCGCGGCATAAGTCGATCGCGGAACGCAACCAACTGCTGACGAGACCAAGCCGACAACATCCATTCTCCAATGTCGCTGCGGAGCAAAGACTGCTCAAGCGGTATGATCAAACAGCCACGCGCACAGAGAGCGGTCTCGTTTCGGCTGTTCAGCATCCGATTCGATGTGAGGAACAAAACGAAAGGACGCTGGGTCTCTGCCAAAAGTGCATCAATGCACCAATCCAACCGGCGCGGATCGCTTACTTTGGCCAAGTAAAGAGAGAATCCCGATCCGTTGGGATTCCCAAAATGTCCAATCCTGAAACGATACATCGGACCGCCGAGTCGTTCGAAAGCAACCTCGAATCCGATCAGTGCAGCAAGCTCACCTGCGAGCTTACCGAAGCTGAACTCGTAGCAAACAATGTCGCGTCGATCGACTGGCACATACGTCTCAGTTTTCTGGTTGTAGCCTTCAAAGACGCCTTCTTCGAACTCGGATACTTCGAGCCACTCGTATGGACGTCCTGGAACGGGCAGCGCCGCAGCCAACTCCTTGATCGGGACCAACAGATCTCTATTGGATTCGAATGAGTCGCCCAGCAATAATCTCCAACTCAGATGCGAAGTCGCGACATCATTTAGTGATTCAAGTGCTTGCCAGGGCTGGCTCATGGCGAGTCCTCCGTGATGATTGCTTGGCAAGAATAAATCCGCGTTGCGTTAGCCATTCTTCGATGATCGCAGAAACGGTCCCGCGGCTGTAAATGGCAACATTCGGCGGGCGAACTGTGATCGCCAGTTCAGTCTTTCGACTTAGTAGCTCCATCTTGAAGGTCGCGGAGATCAACCGTCGTTCAATGTGTATATCCTTCTTCTTGGCTTGCGCCCAATCGAACAGATCGTCACCCTTGCGAATGGTTATAACACCATAACGAGAGTCTGGATCGCCGAGCCAGAGCTCAACCATGCGTACATTTCGCACACCTTCGATATCGCCAGGTGCCAACGCGTCGAATTCGAACTCTCTGAGCGGATCAAGCGTGTACTTAGTACCGGTTGGAAACAGATCTTCGTTCCCAAACATGTGCATACCCAAGAGCCGACAATACAATGCCTTCTCTTTGGCACTCTTGGCGTTGATTCTAAGCTCACCGAACTCGCGATTGTAGATTGCCGAAGCGCTTTGCACTGGCCAAAAGGATTGGAAACCGAATCGGCCATTGTTTAGAACGGGTTGTCGGCGGTACAGGCTTCCATGCATGATTGAGAACTCGACTTCGTTGCCATTTTCGAAGATCTCTACTTTGGTTCCCTGAGCTCGAAAACGTTCGACATGCCAAGAATCAATATCGCGTTCCAGCTGCTCGAGCGTCTCCTCGGCCGGCGTAACGAACTTAGGAGCAGTTGTTTGGTTTGCTTGAAAGTAGTCGTATGAACGAGCTCGTTTCAATCGCGAAAAAGCATGGGTCTGCACCAGCTTTTCACGATGCGATAGCAAAGCCGCTGTGACGATGTCGGCTTCTGAATGTTCGCCACCTTGTTCAAGCCCCAGCGCGTGGCAGGGAACTCGATCGAGCAGCAGTTCAACTGCGACCGCATTTGCTAACTCATCGATGAGACATATCGCATCTAGTAGGTCAGCCGGCGTTTCACGATCGGCTTTGGTTATCTCGCGTATGACTGCTTGGCAATCGATTGAATCAGGTGACTCGATGCGTACGGACCGACTTGCAAAGAAATCGGTGTAAGGTTTGAGTAATTCGAACAATCGCATGGGAGCGATCGATTCCAAAACGCCAGGGCGCGATAGACGCGGAAGTCGAACAGAGGTCATGGTGTCTGCCTAGAAAAAGTTACAAACGCATAGCAATCCTTTATTGATAAAACCGTCAATCGATCCAAACGGCTGACGAGATAAAGCGACTGGCAGTGGTTGGTCTCTTCGGTATCCACCGAGTGTTGTTCCTGAAATGGGCATCCCATCCATCAGTCCATGACCGTTGTCCTACGTGATTCCATCCAGACCAAACCACTGCCAATCGCGAGTGCTATCATTCATGCGGTTTTGACACCTTTGGTCACAGCTTTTTGGAAAAGCAAAAATTCTCTGAATTCCCGTCCACCAGTATCGATTCGGCGAAGTTTTGGTTTTGCTCCGTCATTTCTACTTCCAACCGGGTATTCCAACAGGTAGGAGACAACGATTTAACAAGGCATCCAGGTGCCTGACTTCACAACTCAAGAATGGAAATAGGTGGGCGGATGAGTCGTCTTGCGGACGTAGCGCTGATTAGCACTGATCAAAGAAGGATCGAGCTTGCTCGATTGTTAGCGACTGGAGTCATACGAGTACTGTTGCAACGGAACTCGCAAGATCAATCGGATTCAACCCAAACCGAGGCAGAAACGTCCGACGATGGGCTTGAAGATTCTTGAGAACTACCGCTCTGTGTGTCTACGCGGGTTAACTCGCGTCTGAGTTCTCAACCATTTACCAAGCCGAGGCAAGAATGAACATCGATCGGGAAGTCGCACTCATGAAACTCATGAGTGTTGGCGAGTTGCGAAAGAAGTACTGCGAAGTATTCAAAGAGCCAACCAATGCACGAAATAAGGTATGGCTCATCAAACGTATTGCTTGGCGCATGCAGGCAAACATCGAGGGAGATCTTTCCGAGCGAGCGCGGCGTCGGGCCATGGAGATTGCCAACGACGCGGACATTCGCATGATGCCGCCACGCGAACGAAAGCCGCGTGAAGTTGTCCAGCAACCAAATACGGTTGTTGTGAAGGTCGATTCGAAGCCCGCACGTAGCCTATCTGTTGGCCAGTCACTCCAGCGTAGTTACAAGGGCCAGAACATCGTTGTTGTTGTCCGAGGCGATGGCTTCGAATGGCAAGGCCAGAAGTACAAGTCGCTTACGGCAGTGGCCAAAGCTGTGACTGGTAAGCACTGGAACGGATTCAACTTCTTCCGCGTTGATGGAGATAAAGCCTAATGTCAAACAAGCACACTGGAAAACCCGAAGCCAGAAAACAGTATCGTTGTGCGATCTACACACGCAAGTCGACCGAAGAAGGACTTGAGCAAGAGTTCAATTCATTGGATGCGCAGCGTGAAGCGGGCGAACTCTACATCAAGAGCCAGAAGCATGAAGGCTGGGAGTGCCTAGAGACCAAATACGATGACGGTGGTTTCACTGGAGCGAACATGGAGCGTCCTGGCCTTCGACGATTGCTGGCCGACATTGCTGCGGGCAAGATTGATTGCGTGGTTGTCTATAAGGTCGACCGCCTCAGTCGAAGCCTGCTTGATTTCGCGAAAATCATCGAGGTCTTTGATCGTCATCAAGTTACCTTTGTGAGCGTGACGCAGTCATTCAATACCGCCTCTTCAATGGGCCGACTGACGCTCAACGTGCTTTTGTCGTTCGCCCAATTCGAACGCGACATGATCAGCGAGAGGACACGCGACAAGATGCGGGCGGCGCGACGCAAGGGGCGTTGGGTCGGAGGCAAGCCCATCCTTGGCTACAACGTTGACAATTCGAAGCTGGTTATTGAACCTTTGGAATCGCTCCGCGTTCAACAAATCTTCGACCTGTACCTGGACATGAAATCGACACTGCAAGTTGCTCGGGTACTTAACGAGCGCGGTTGGCGAACGAAAGAGTTGACCACGAAGAAGAGTAAGACGATTGGTGGCGGCGAATTCAACAAGAACAAAGTCACGGCCGTCCTTACCAACGCGACTTACATCGGCATGATTGAGTACGAAGGCCAACTCCATCCAGGCCTTCAAGAAGCCATCATCAAGCGAGATGTGTTCGATCGGGTCCAGGAGATCCTAAAGCTGAACAGTCGCATGAAGAAAGACCTCAATCGATACAAGCACAATGCATTGCTCCAGGGACTTCTTCGCTGCGCTGCCTGCAATTGTGGAATGAGCCATTCGTACACGAAGAAAGGCTCGACGCTCTATCGCTACTACGTTTGTCACAAGGCTCAAAAGCAAGGCTGGGCAAGTTGCCCATCACCATCGCTGCCAGCCGCTCAGATCGAAGATTTCGTGATCGACCAGATCCGATGCGTTGGCCAAGACCCTGGTGTCGTTCGCGAAACGTTGGCCCAGAGTCGCGTCCAAACCCAGACGACCGTAGAACGACTCAAGAAAGAAAAGAACGCGTTGGAGCGGGCAATTCTCGGTCACTACGAGCGACTGAACCAAGCGATCGCCGATGGAGCAAACGAATCGGCATTTGCCGACATCCAAGACCAGATTCGCGAGAAGGAACGCCGGGTATCCGAGATCGTTGACGAGATGACCTCGGTATCGAGTCTTTTGATCGAAGAGTCGGACGTCCGCGAAGCGCTGGGGCGATTCGACGAAGTTTGGACATCGCTATCGCCAGCTGAGAGAGCCAAAGCCATCCACCAGATCGTCGATTCGATTCAGTATGACGGCTACAGCAAAGAGCTTTCCATCTCCTACCACCCTATCGGAATCAGAACATTCAACCAAGAACAGCAAAGTAAAGAAGGAGCCGCGACATGCTGACCGCGAAGCACAAATTGGAATTCAAATCCGGCAAGCGAACTGCGAAGACTATCGTCGAAGCTGGAACGCAGCCCGAGCAGCCAACACCAGGCCGTTTACCTCGCATCACCAAGATGATGGCACTCGCCATCCGACTCGATCACTTAATCAAGAGCGGCCAGGTTACCGACCAAGCTGAGCTTGCCCGAGTTGGCCATGTCAGTCGTGCCAGACTTACACAGATCATGGATCTGAATCTGCTGGCACCGGATATTCAGGCAGAAGTGCTGCAACTGCCGCCGCCCCTCTGTGGGCGTGAGTTAAGGGAGAGGGATTTACGGAAAGTTGCAGCAGTTTCAGATTGGGGGAGACAGAGGGAGATGTGGGGGAAGCAAAACTGATTAGCGAATAGGTGCCGCGCAAAGCCACGAGAGCGCAAGTCCGAAGAGTTCTTGCAATGGGAGTCATCGATTGCGCATAAATCTTTGCAAACTTCAAGAACTTGTTTTGATTTCAGCAAGTTTTCTAAGCTGCCTGCTCGGCAGTGAACATAAAGAAAGCTCGATCAGCAAAAACTGGCAGTTTCTAAGCTGCCTGCTCGGCAGTGAACAAGTCGCTTGTCTTGTGTCTATTCGATTGAGATTTCTAAGCTACCTGCTCGGCAGTGAACCTCAACGGATGGCAGAGCCGAGCCAATCAATCTTTCTAAGCTGCCTGCTCGGCAGTGAACTAAAACGCTTTGCCGGTTCCGCTACCTAGATCTTTCTAAGCTGCCTGCTCGGCAGTGAACCAATTTTGTGCCGCATATTGCCCACATATTTGTTTCTAAGCTGCCTGCTCGGCAGTGAACGTTTATTCCCACCGCTGCGTCTGCACCCGATTTTTCTAAGCTGCCTGCTCGGCAGTGAACTGCAAATGCGTTTGTGAAAGTCACAGGCACTTTTTCTAAGCTGCCTGCTCGGCAGTGAACGACCAAACGAAAGTTTCATCGTGCCATAGGTTTTTCTAAGCTGCCTGCTCGGCAGTGAACGAATGGAGTTCAATTCAGGAGGAATTCGAAATTTTCTAAGCTGCCTGCTCGGCAGTGAACGTATGCTTAGTTCCAGCAATTTCATTTCCGTTTTTCTAAGCTGCCTGCTCGGCAGTGAACACTTGCAACCGTCTTTTCTATTTGTTTCTTCCTTTCTAAGCTGCCTGCTCGGCAGTGAACGGATCAATAGCAACTACATGCAATTTGCTACATTTCTAAGCTGCCTGCTCGGCAGTGAACCGGGTTGCGAATCGCTCATGGTTTTTGTCCTTTTTCTAAGCTGCCTGCTCGGCAGTGAACGTAGAAGATGCTTTTGAGTCTGCGACTTCCGAGTTTCTAAGCTGCCTGCTCGGCAGTGAACAGTGAAGAAGCACGCAATTGAAAACCAGTATTTTTCTAAGCTGCCTGCTCGGCAGTGAACTGTAGACGTGGAAGACTTGACGACGACCTTCGGTTTCTAAGCTGCCTGCTCGGCAGTGAACAGCTGTCTGTCTCTTCTGCGGCTGCTCCTACTTTTCTAAGCTGCCTGCTCGGCAGTGAACACAGGTCGTCCCAGGAAAGTTCAAAAAAACTATTTCTAAGCTGCCTGCTCGGCAGTGAACACCTTCCTTCGGACTGGATGGCAGGAGCGACATTTCTAAGCTGCCTGCTCGGAAGTGAACTTCGCGATGTCTACAGCAAATGCAGGCACAGTTTTCTAAGCTGCCTGCTCGGCAGTGAACATGTAGACGTATCGTGCTGGCATTGCGTCCAGATTTCTAAGCTGCCTGCTCGGCAGTGAACGTTTAAGAAGTACGACTGGGCCACCAACACATTTTCTAAGCTGCCTGCTCGGCAGTGAACTACAACACTCCCCATAAGGAATAAAAAAGAATTTTCTAAGCTGCCTGCTCGGCAGTGAACGAATGGCACTAGTTGTAGCTGGTGCCGTCTGCTTTCTAAGCTGCCTGCTCGGCAGTGAACGGGAATGCTCGCTTGATTTCTTGAATCGTCGCTTTCTAAGCTGCCTGCTCGGCAGTGAACGCCAATTGCTGCCGTCATGGTTGATTTCTAGCTTTCTAAGCTGCCTGCTCGGCAGTGAACACGGAGGCAATGGGTATGGAATCATCATCTCATTTTCTAAGCTGCCTGCTCGGCAGTGAA
>CAIOHR010000440.1 GCA_903858115.1 uncultured Pirellula sp.
CGCGTTCGGTTCGCCCAGAAGTCTTTATGATCGGAACCGAAATTGAGGGTAACGGCAGCGGCAGCGTGTTCGACCAACAAGGGCACGTCCTTACCAACTACCACGTGATCGAAGGGGCCAAGGACATTCACGTAACGATGTTTAACGGCGATTCCTTTCCAGCCGAACTCGTTGGCCAAGATCCCGACAACGACATTGCCGTATTACAAATCACTGCACCTGAGTCTCTCTTGTTCCCATTGCAGTGGGGCGATTCTTCCAACTTGCGGGTCGGGCAACACATCATCGCCATCGGCAACCCATTCGGGCTAGAACGGACGATGAGCACGGGGATCATCTCTAGCCTAAACCGTCAGATTACCTCCAAAACGCGTCGCACGATTCGCTCGATCATTCAGATCGATGCAGCCTTGAACCAAGGCAACTCGGGGGGACCGCTCTTGAACTCGCGAGGCGAGCTTATCGGTATGAACACTGCCATCGCCACACGTAGCGGCGACAACGCTGGCATCGGATTCTCCATTCCAGTCAACACCATCCGACGCGTTGTGCCACAACTCCTATCGACTGGGCGCGTATTGCGACCTACCATCGGCATCATGCAAGTCTTCGAAACGGAGAAGGGATTGCTGGTTGTCAATTTGACGCCCAACGGGCCAGCAGAAAAAGCTGGCCTCAAGGGTTCGCGATTGGAACGACGCAAAGTTCGACGCGGTGTGATCGTCGTGGAGCACGAAGCCGTCGATCACAGCCAGTCGGACTTGATCGTGGCCATCGATGGCCAAAAGGTAAAGCAGTCGGATGATTTGATCAGCGTGATCGAAACCAAGAAATCAGGCGATCAAGTCGTACTCAGCGTAGTACGTGCAGGCCAGATCATTCAAATCCCGGTGATCTTGGGTAGCAGCGAATAGCAAGAGGCGATAGCACGAAGCGCAAGCTAGTGGTAGGCAACTCGACCGGTGGATGTTGCTTTTATTAGCCGTTGGGCGTTAGCCCCGGTTTCTTAGCGGAGCAGCGCAAGCTGCCCGGTCTCGAGTTTCGACCACTAGTGCCGCAACTCTCAATTGCTAGGCAGCCAAGGCGAGTTCTTGCCTAGGTTGCCTTGATCTTGCCCAGCTTTCCCTCCACGTGAAGGGGCGCGGGCGTGTTTTCGCGTTTGTCGGTCGGCCTGTATACGTCCATTCGAATGGTTTGGCGAATGTCTTGTTGAAGTAGTCGATAAACAGCCTTAACTTTTGCTCTAACGCTTCAAGTGAGCGAAAGTTTCCATGTCGCATTATGCGTCGCTGGATCGTGCCGAAGACGATTTCAATTTGATTGAGCCAAGAAGAATGCTTGGGCAAATATACAAATCGGATTCGATGCTTACGGTCGCTTAGGAATTCCATACGGCTTGCAATCGATTTGAGTATCCCCGATTTCACCTTTTTACCGAGTGTCGACTCATCAATTCCTTCTTGCTTGGCTACAAATCGAACTAATTCTTCACTGCAGTGAACGTTCAGGTTATCAACGACAATGACCCAATTAGCGGTAGAATCGGTTGCGACCAAAGTAGAGACATGTTTGGCTAAATCCGCTCCAGATCGTGTAGTAGAAATGGTTGGACAAATCATCTGTCCGTTGACGACATCCCAGTTTCCAATCAAGCATGTCGTACCGTGTCTAATGTATTCGTATTCCATTCGTATCGGTCGATGGGGTTGGGCTGGTTTGGACTTGCCGGTTCGTTCGATGGCTTGAAGGCTCGGCATTTCATCAAGGCAGATCGTACGGGTGTTTTCCTGGAAAAACAAACGATTTGCATCCAAGTAAGTTTGGCATACCAATTCGACTTGCGACTGAAACTTGACTGGATCTTTCTCCTTTGTATTGAGCCAGTACTTTACCTTGTGTGGCTTGAGCGACGATTCGTTGAGGTATCGACCGACTTGGCTGACCGAGATGCTCTCTACGATCTTTCGCTTAATGACTTCATCGGTGATTTCCCAATGGGTCCAAAGCGAGATTGATGGATTTGATAGTCCAGGCTCTTCGCATGCAACCGCAAGAATCTGAGTAACTTGTTCGGGCGTGAAGCTTGGTGGCCTTCCGCTGCGCGGCGCATCGGCAAGCACTTCTTCGATAGACCGAACCAACTGAGCATGTGACTCGCGACACTCAATGGCAACCAAAGCATCGAACGACATTTTCCACCGTCTGCGCCATACGCCGACCTGCCCAGGATCGAGTCGTACAATTAAAGAAATCTGATCGTTGCGTTTGCCATGAAACGCGTGCCAAATGATCTTGGCGCGAACTAGAAGCCGCAGTTCGCTACGAGTGGATTTAATAATCTGCTCAAGTATTTCAATCTGCTTTTCGGTACACTTTACTTTGGCTGCCTTTCCTGACATCACCTTCCTCCTTGTGAACAACTTGAAATTGAGAAGTCAAGTCATTCTTGGGGGGAGGGTGATCTCAGGAAAATGCAAGCAAATCAAATATCCATAACAAAATCCCGCTCTGGTGCGGAATCAATTGAGAGTTGCGGCACTAGCTTGCGCTCTTGCGCTTCGTGCTATTGACTCTGATTTGCCACCGGACGGCTTGCGCCCTTTCGATTTAATCTTAACCCGAAGCGTCAGCGAGGGACTCTTTGCCCCTCGTTTACACTTCGGGTTACGATCCTCCAGCCCCTTCGTTCAAGAACTACACCACATCAGGCACAATGAACGGCTTTCTATACTCTCGTTTCAAGAACTGATTAGCCGCTTCAGAATTGGGCCCAACAAACTGTTCTTGCTCCACATCAACATGCAACATCGGCCCGAGTTTCATCTCAGAGGCGTTGAGGCTCAAGCCATGCGCCACCATATGTTGTTGCATCTCCTCCACCAATCCTGTCCATTGCTTGACATCCAGTTCAGCCGCTCGTTCCGAACTAAAGGCTGCACCTGTGCGAAACGCGATGTTGGCTAGATTGCACCAACCGGTCGAGTCATGCCCAACTTTGACGTCTGTGTTCAAGATCGAAGAATCGCGTTTGCGGACTGCGTCGATGAAATTTTGCTGATGAAGTCGATTGCCGCGATGCAGGCCAACCTGATCGACCTGGTTTCGCGGGTACGCCAAGGCTCTGAAGGGGTGGCCACTGCCAGTGCGGAAATCGCCCAGGGCAACCACGATTTGTCGGCACGTAC
>CAIOHR010000441.1 GCA_903858115.1 uncultured Pirellula sp.
ATTTCGTGTCGCAAATTCCCAAGCCGAATCCTTGTTAAGGCAATGGCTAAGCCAAGGCTTTTGGAAACCGGGCGATGCTTCGCAAAGTTCGATCATCAACAAAGTCACGCAGGTTTACGTCCCTTTTTGGGTGTTCTCCGCATTGACCGAAACCGTTTGGACCGCAGACAGCTCGGCGGTTTCTGCAGGTACGCGCGGAACTTGGCGGCCAATGTGTGGCACTCGAAACGGCAGCTACGATGGCATTCTCGTTGGAGCCAGCGGCACGTTGACTCCGTTAGAAGTACAAGAGATCGCTCCTTTCGATCTATCCCAATCGGTGGCTCCCGAATCGATCGATTTACAAAATGTCATCGTCGAAGAGTTTCGGGTGACGCGCAGAGATGCACGCTCCATGGTCATGAGCATGGTCGAACAACAGGAAGCCAACCAGTCGCAACAGACAATCCCGGGTAGCACACGCAATGTCAATGTGAACGTGCAGATTCAAAGCATGCGGAGCGTTCCCGTCCTGCTGCCAATTTGGATCATGGTCTATCACTATCGCAACCAGCCGTTCCGAGTATTGGTCAACGGACAAACCGGTGAAGTGTACGGCGCAGCGCCGTTCTCTTACGCAAAACTCACAGGCGTTATCGCGGCCATGTTCGTCATTGTTCTAATGATTATCGTCTTTATCGCCATCGCTTCCGCTTCACGTTAAAGATGGCCAACATGACAGTCCGCCGACAAGCAACGCTCTACGTGCCTGCTCCCGAAAACCATTGGATTGAGGAATTGCGTTCCGAATTCAATCGAATGCAATACCAACTTATTCGAGCTCATGCGACGCTGTGCCGTGAGGACGAAGTCTCTAACTGGGACGAACTTGAGTCACGACTAAGGTCGATTGGCTCATTCGCAATTCAACAGGAGTTTGGAACACCGATACGCGATGGCAATTTGGTCTACATCCCGGCAATCGGCAACACGGATTCGTTCGATGCAATGAGATCAACATTGCTTGCAAATGGTAAAATAGAGCCGCGAAAGCATTTTCCGCATATCACTCTCATTCATCCACGAAACGGTGTTTGCACTGACACAATCTTTAACGCGATCATGAAGCGTTGCGCACCTTTCGCTCTCTCGTTTCAATGCGTTACGCTGATACAGCAGAGCGATGGCGATGCTTGGCAAGATCTTGTGACAATTGACGGCCGCTAATTTAGAACCCATGCGTTCCTGCATTGGGATGAACCAAGAGCCGCAATTTGAAAGGCTTAGAATCGACAATGGGTACTGATTGCTCTATCAACCAACGCTGCAAATGCGAAGGTGGCGGCTGAATCACTGGTTCATAGTCCTCGTCCACCACAACGATTCGGCGAAATCGCAATGCGTCCCCCAACACTCGCTCCTGTTTACTATGGCTCAAAAGGTATGGCCAAAACGTAGGTGATTGAGTCGAGAGTGGAGGCAATCCAGCCCAACCGAGGAAACTGTTTCGCGTATGCCACGAGAAAGCAATCGACTCAGCTCCGTTTTCTTGGATAGAGCGAATCAACGCTCTATAGCGTTGCGTTTCTTCTGAGCTCAATCGAAGCCGCTTTGCTCCATTCAAACCCAACGGTTCGCGTTCTGACCAACGATTGGCTAACGGGATGAGTGCAGCGAAACTAATTGCAGCAACAACAGTCAGTGCATATCTTTGCAATCGATAGCTGCCGCTGTTCCTATGGAACACTATGTGGCGGCAACGTATCAGAAAAGTGCAAAGCAACAGAATCAATACACCCAGCGTACCGACGGCGATCTGTGTACCTGGTGTGGGGAACGCAGCCAATGGAGCCAGCACAACGACGCCTGCAAAGGCAGAAAGATTCGCCCGCGATACACTTGATTCGTTTTCAGACACTTGCAGAAATCGCCAAACCAACAAGGAGCCAGGCCCAGCAAGAAGCCCAGCTGCCCCATGTGGTGCTAAACCATGAACCAACTGTGATCCCGCATCAGAAGCGATCGCAATCAGACTACCAATTACCGCGATAGTAGTTACGAGATCTAGCCACTTGCCCGAATGTGTTTGAGTCCAGCGATGAATGCTGGGGATCTTCTCAGAGATGCATGCGAACATCATCATCGCACACATGACCCAAGCAACCGCCGGGAGCAGAGCAGCATGATAAAACTGTTTGATCAAATCAGCGTGTTGGCTCAGTAGTCCTTGTCGCAAACCATCGACCGACACTCCTTGCCAAAGAACGAATACGACAGTAGTTGCCATGGCCATCACACAGCCAGCACCTAAATCCAAACACGTAAAGAGAACTTTTGAGTTTGCGACCGGTTTATGACTTCCGTGATTTCTGCACTGATTGCGAACGAGGAATAACGAAACAGTCGCGACCGTGGGAGCTAACCATGATATTGGAGCTGCCAACACACTGCTGTAAAGCAACCAGGGGCCCGTTAGAATCATCGCTGTAAATAGAAACTCGAGCCAACGTGCGATTCTTGACTCGCGGCTCGCTTGGCTCCAAACAATACCCGCCAAAACGCCTCCAAAAGCTAGCCCACCAATGTTTGGCTTAATCAAAGCAAGCTCACCACATAGTGCACCTGCTGCAAACCAATACAGGACTTTACCTCGAGGGCGATCCGAAACAGGATGCGTCAACAGC
>CAIOHR010000442.1 GCA_903858115.1 uncultured Pirellula sp.
TACTGGTCCCTCCGACGCTTGACGCATCGGGGTTCGAATCGGCCCGGTCTACTACCGACTCGGCATTGCGATACACAGCGAAGAAATCGGCGAATGAACTCATCGGGATTCAAGGCGGAAAAACATGCCAAGTCCCAGTTGTCGGAGCATCGCAATCTCGCTCGTGTCTTTCCCTTGATAGGGTCCGATCGCAGCGTCCACTAAGCATCCAGTTCCCAGATGGAGTAAAGCCACCACACGAGCGATCGGGAATCCCAAGCCAGGCTTCTGGGCCGTATGTTGGGGATAGATGGCTTGGTTCTTTGGTGTATCGGGCATTTTGAAGGTAAAGCCATCGATCAGCACGGTGTTGCGATTCTTCCATCGCCAAGACTCTTCCTGGGAGTCCTGGACGAGCGACGCAATGCGCATTGCTAGTTCCCGTATTGCGGATCCCTTCAGCTTGGCCCTTGCGTAGCAGTAGTCCCCCGTATTGGCATGGGGGGCATTTCGACCTACTTGAATCAAGAAGTTCGAGATTCTTGCTACGGCAGCTTGGCACGAAGCGTCTTTGCCGTCTCGAATCACTTGGCAAAGGAAAGCCCACGTAACGATGGCCGAATGAAAGACTCCTCCGAAGAGGCACTTGTGCTTCCGGAAGACCTCACGGAGCAATTCTTCGGGAAGCATCTCCGGAAGACGCTCGACTGGAAACGCACTGAGGACGCGTTCCAACATGAAGGTGCATTGGCGCCTTGAATTTGGTAGAGACACCATACGAAAAAACCTTCCTTGGCTAGTTAGCGCTCGCAAGGAAGATTCTGGATTTTAGCCAAGGCAGGTTTGTGAAGTCATCATCAATTGCCAAAGCTCGTGGAAGTATAGCAAAAAACTCCACTGTGCCGCTAGAGAACTTGCGCCTTCATCTAAGGTGTACAGTGCCATTCGTGGGTGGCACGTTGTTTTGACGATTGATTAGGAGTCATTATCCCATGAATCGGATCCCCAGAAATCGCCGCCCTCCGATCCGATTTCGGTCCCATCGTCGAGTTTCCACGAAAGGTACGTAACAATGCAAACAAACCCCAACAGTAGCGACCATCGATCTACCGCATGTAAGGACTCGTACCATTTCACAATCAAATCGAAATTTAGATAATATGCCATGGATTCAAGGTTATATAGTTGAATTGCGTTTTTGTCTTTCTTTAAACCTAGGTCGAGAAAAAGGAGATTTCTGGCGCTGGAACTTGGGGGAAAGGAAAAGAAAAAATCAATGCTGTTTGTCACTATCGTGAAAATGAGTTTGGATGGCTGTAACATCTTTAGCGGTTAGACGGACAAGGCTCTCGTATTGGTGTTTGACGCAATGTTGGCCCACCTTAGCCCTCGTGCGGTTGGAGCGATGAATTCCAGCTACGCATTGCTCCCTCCTTCATTTCTTTTTGGTTTGGGTGTTGCGGACTGAGCACGATCGCAGCCGGGGCTTTTTATCGTGCTCGTACTTAGCGCAGCGGTACTCGTACTCGACGGTCGTTTGTGCAAGCCCATCGGTTCTCTATCTTTCGCTCTTCCCTGGAAGTAACGTGCCACCCAAAAATAGTACTTTCTTATTATTTGCTAAATTAGAACGACGCTCCGCCGGCATATCAGCAATTTAACTGCACCCGCAAACCCAAGGATGCAGGCCAACAAAGAGAACATGACGAAATAGCATTTCACGACGGCGGAGCGCCGTGCCACGTTTTTCACCGCTGTTCGACGAACTTCCACAACGAATTCTCGACGAATCGAAACGAGTGCATTTGCACTCAGCAAGACGGATAATCCGTACCGCGACATTCAGAAGCCAACTGACACAACTAGAATGGCATAGCCATTACAACCAATACGTGTGTATTTTTACAATACGGCCGACGTCGAGCAACCGAGCACTAGCATGCCCTAGTTGCAATTCGCATACGACAGATCGCGGGTCGACACCGACTAGTTCAAGCGGTGAAGCATTCGTATTCTTCAATCCGCTTTGAAATAGGGCATCCGTCTTCCGTCCATTCCACATTCACCAGACTCAGTCCCGCTCGCCCACCTTCTTCTCAACTGCCTTTTTCTCTTCCGGCAGCATTTGGCTCGGACCAATCTTAATCGTCAACTTCTCAAGCTTGCCAGTGAAATTGAATGGACACGAATACCCCTCGTCGTCAACCGGAGTTCCGGTATCGCTTCCGACGTCGAACGTTTCGTCCCATTGTGTGGTAATCGCTAAGGTTGCAGGGAGCTTCTTGCTATCCACGGTTTTCCCGTCAACCTTCAAGGTACCGGTACCACCTTTGCCCATCCCAGGCCCGTCATACGTGAACTCGAATTCAACGGTATGCTTGCCGGGCGTCAGAGGATTCTTGGATTCCCATTTGAATCGAGCGAAATCGGCAATGTTATAAGTGAATACCGGCTTGCCCTTAACAAGGTACAGACCGTAGCCCGCGAACCGGCCACCATTCGTATTTAACATGCCTTCGTCGTCCGCCTTGATGTCAACCTCTGCCGTGATGTTGAACGATCGATTCAGGATATTCGGTGCATCGCCACGTGGGATTCCCGACACTTGTGTGGTGTACGAAAAAGTGGACCGGCCTGCGGTGAGGCTGGGTTTCGGATTGGCGAACCTGGTCGCCAGAGCATTGTCCAGTGGCAGCACCTGGAACTTGGTCGCCTCGATCCAGAAAAGATCTTGTAGTTCCCTAAGTTTCTCCGGATTGGTCTTGGCAAGGTCGTTGTCTTGGGTCCAATCCTCCGCAACGTTATAGAGTTCCCATTTGTAGCCGTTGGCCACATCCGGTGGCGGAGTTCCAGCCAGGTTCCAAGGGGCGAATATGGGGGTGGTGCATGCAACCCATCCGTCGTGATAGAGTGCCCGGTTGCCCATCATTTCAAAATACTGGGTCTTACGCGTCGAAGCTACCTCGGCGTTCGCTTTGTCCCACGTGTAAGCCATGCTTACGCCGTCCATGGGCTTTTGACTAATCCCATTGACCTCGATCGGAGCGGGAAGGCGGGTGGCATCGAGAATCGTCGGCACGATATCTATTACATGGTGGAATTGGTTTCGGATGCCACCCGCATCCTTGATCCTGTTAGGCCACGCCATACACACTCCCTGCTTGGTTCCGCCGAAGTGCGATGCCATCTGCTTAGTCCACTTGAATGGAGTATCAAACGCCCAAGTCCAGCCTACGGCCATGTGGTTGTAAGTCTGGTCCGAGCCCCAGGCGTCGTAAAACTCCTTCAACTGACGCTCTACAGGGAATCCGATGCCGTTGAACTGGGCCACCTCGTTCGGTGTGCCGTTAGGCGAACCCTCGGCACTACTTCCATTGTCACCGCTGATATAGATGATCAACGTGTTGTCAAGTTTGCCCATCTTCTCCACGGCATCAATCACGCGGCCGATCTCGTGGTCGGTGTATGCCAAGTATGCGGCGTACACGTTAACTTGCTTGATAAAGAGCTTCTTCTCGTCGTCGTTCAGTTGGTCCCAATCCTTGAGAAGGTCCTTCGGCCAAGGGGTCAGCTTGGCATCTTGCGGAATGACTCCCAGCTTTTTCTGATTGGCAAAGATTTTCTCACGAAGTTTGTTCCAGCCATCCTCGAAGAGCTTCATGTCCTCGATCTTCTTAATCCACTCGGGCGTAGCGTGGTGCGGGGCATGGGTTCCGCCGGGAACGTAATAGCAGAAGAAAGGCTTGTCCGGTGCGAGTTCGTTCAGTTGGTTCATCCAACCGATCGCCTCGTCGGCCATCGCCGTCGTCAGGTTCCAGCCCGGCTTACCAATGTATGGGTAAATCGGGGTCGTGTTGCGTGTCAGATTCGGCTGCCATTGGCTCGCGTCGCCCCCAACGAAGCCGTAGAAGTACTCGAATCCCATACCGACGGGCCACTGGTCGAACGGCCCAGCCTGGCTGGCCACGAACTCGGGCGTGTTGTGATTCTTTCCAAACCAAGAAGTACCGTAGCCGTTGTCGCGCAGGATGGTACCTATGGTCGCTGAATCTTTATTAATCACGCTGTTGTAACCGGGGTAACCCGTCGCCGCTTCCGAGATCACCCCGAAACCGACGTTGTGATGGTTTCGCCCAGTGATCAGTGCCGCCCGAGTCGGCGAGCAAAGGGCCGTAGAGTGGAAGTTTGTGTAGCGCAGACCCATCTTGGCGATGCGTTCAAGGTTCGGTGTCGGTACCACGCCGCCGAAGGTGCTGGGAGCTCCGAAGCCGACATCGTCGGTCATGATCAACAGCACGTTGGGTGCACCCTCGGGTGGCACAACACGCGGTGGCCAGTACGGCTTCGACTGGTAAGCGTTAAGATTGATCTCGCCACCGAACGTCGGTGGTGGCGGCGGGAGATACTTACCGTCAATCACCGTGGTGGCGGCGGGAGAACCAAGTTCGCCATTTTGCGGTTCGCCTTTGACCTGAGGAACGGCCTTTGCTTCCTGTGCTCCCAACCGCATCGAAAGATTCTCAATAGCGGTTAGATAACCGAACAGACCAGCAACCGCTGTTACAGCAAGAAAACTGAAGTGGATCCGCCGACGCATATTAAATCCTCGGCATCTTGGTAAGTTTGCCCGTACATCACTCCGACGTAGCGTCCCAACCTGATCGGAGACGAGACTCTTGTCTCGAAGATTCAAAACGAATCTCTAGAAATTAATAAGAACGATGTTATCAACATTTCGTTAAAAAGTCGAGTAGCCCACCCCTTCTTTGACCATTGAAAGAGTCAACACGGATGCGCGCTACACCAAAACGAAGAATTTCCCCTTGTCCTCACACGCTCAATTAAAAACCGACGCGTCTACCCGTTTCACCTTTGATAACCATTATCGCAGCAGGCCAACCGTTGCGTGTAGCGATGCCTCACAGCAAAGTAGAACGATGCTCCGCCGTCGTCGCAGACAAAGTCGCAGACAAATAAGTGAAGACTCAAATCCTTGGATAGAAAAAACCAACCACCGCATCGAAACGCAATGTTCACGACCAAAACAATAAGCTTTACAACGAAGGCGCGTTACTTCATTCACACGCCATCGTATAAGCTTGACTTAACGCCTCAACCCAACCTTTGCCCCTTTGCGTCTTTGCGTCTTGGCGTGATCCCCAGCCCGGATGCTTGGTACTGACTGGCGACTATTTTTTGACGAGCGGATCAAAGATCCCGACGGTTATCTGTGCCCTCGATGTCATCCGTGGTTCCGCCCGTAAACATCATTCGGATTGAACCTACTGGTACGCTCAAAGCCAAACTACAAATTCCGGGCATGTTCATGCACATCGAGCCCTCGCGAGCGTTTTGTTGTTTCGCTGATACCTCCCTGTAGAACATCAGGCGTTGCGACGATTTCTGCGGAATCGCCGGCGTCGTATTGCCCTTGCGTACATGCGTGGCTCGGTGGTTCTCTCGAAGCGAATGCGTCGGATCTTGCGAGTTTTATTGCCATAATCCATTGTCGTACTTTGGTATTGGAGTTGTTCATTTTGGTTGGGATATCGATTTCTGATATATTAGAGTCAGGCCGCTGGACGAGTTTCGATGCGGCCTCTTTTTGTAACGATAGAATCTGTCGTCGCTTGGAGCGATCGCATTGACATTCTCCCGCTGGAGCTCGAAATGAACCCCAATTGGCAACGTTCCGTTCGTGATTTGTTTTGGCTCGGGAGCGTGTTCGTGTTCATCGCTTCACCCTTCAACGCTATTCATCAAGCTCGCGGTCAGACGCCGAATGAGCGATCGTTTGAGCGGCTTGTGGTGGATCAGGATTCGGGACGTATCGTTTTACAGTTTCCCGTTCGGCGGTTCGAGCGCACAGGGCAACCCGGTCCTGTGATCACGACCCATGGCATGGTGCACGTAGCGGATCGCCAATTTTATGAAACACATCAGGCGCTTCTCGACCCACTGGATGTTGTATTGTTCGAACAAGTCCTTCCTCCCGGGGTCGGCCGTCCGGAGTATGCGCTTCAAGATACGGATTCCGCAGCATGGAGGAGCGCGACCACCAAGTTACGGATGCGATCATTGGCTGCGATAGGCAATTCCTACGCGCGGCTTCAGGGCAAGCTGCCCACGAGTTTTCGGGAACTCCAGGAATGGGACGGTAACCTTCGGGCGATTGCAGACCGACTGTTCAAAGATTGCTGGGGGAACGACTTCCATCTAGCCGTGAGAGATACCCAGGGGTCTGGAGTTGAGGATGAGGATGTAGTCGCCCCCCCCGGTGGTGATCAAACTGGAACCCTTGAGATTATTTCCTGGGGAAAAGACAACGCCGAAGGTGGAACGGGGGAGTCGGCGGACATTTTCCTTTCGGAGCTCGAACCGGTTTATTTTGGGACGAGCGAGCAAAACGGCATGTTCCGTATGGCCAGAACGTTGGGGTTGGTCTTCCAGGGAGAGGTGGAGAAGCATGATCGGTCGAATTTTCGAAGCTGCGATCTTTCCGATGACCAAGTCGGCGAACGCTTGATGAAGCAGGGAGAGGCGAACATCGAAAAGAAAAACGCGAATGCTTGGATGCCGCTGCGTGTTTTGGAAACCATTGCCGAGTTATCTCAAGCGATGCCGGGTCTGAAAAACGGAGGGAAGCAGTTTTTCGTGGATGTTCTTGCGGAATCCCCCATTCAAACGCAAATTGAAAATCCTGATGCATTCAGCAATGTCATCCTCGACGATCGTAATCAGGTAGTCATCGACGATGTGACCGTCATTCTCGAGAATGAGCCTAACGTCAGAAGCATCGGTATCATTTACGGCGCGGCGCATATGCCGGGCATCGAGTCGAAATTGATCGAAATGGGTTACGAGGAAACCCATGTGGATTGGGTCGATGCCATTACGGTGGAGCAGCCGCAAAGCCCGCTTGAAAAGAAACAGTTGCAAGCGTCCCGAAAGATTGTCCGCTCGATGGGCTTGCTAGGAGGGGAGGACGCGCCTGGGGAGACAAAGCGAAAGCGCTGGCGACGATCCAACACCTCGGAAGATGCGATGGCCCAGAACTATCGCAAGGAGATCATGAGGGAGTGGATCGGTGAGTTGGCCACAATGCTGGACGCGGACCGAGAGGTAGAGCGAGATCACGCGGAGGGGGATCTGATGAAGCTGGGGTCGGTTGCTCTTCCTTATTTGCCTGCAAGTTCTGAAGATGATTCTGAGGAATTTCGTATGCGAATAGAACGCATTCGCGGCACCCTGCTCGACAAAGATGAGGAAAAGCTCTCCACTCCGTCGCGAGTGACGTTGAGTGGCCCCATGTCTGGACGCCAAGCCCTAGAGTCACTGGCGGAGCAATCCGGCAACCAGCTTCCTCTCAAAAACGTCGTTGGAATCAACAAGCAAATCGAAGTCGACGTTCAGGAGTCGTTGTTCTGGGAGACCTTGGATGAACTGCTTGATAAGCTCAACTTGACGATCAAGCCTGACGAGAGTGACAGTTTACAAATAATTCCTCGAAGCGAGTTCATGCCACAACGGTTCGCGATGGCGGGATATTCCGGTAGCTTTCGAATCGAACCGGTCGCAATCACGAAAACACAATCGCTTTTTGAACCTGAGTTGAATGCGACCAGCATTGAGTTGGCGTTGTCCTGGGAGCCGCGTCTCAATCCGGTCTTTGTCCGTTATGAATTGGAAGGAGTGGAGCTCAAATGCGACAACGGTGAAGTCCTTCGGCCCAAGCCCAATCAGGGAATGGATTTTACTCCCAGCGGATCGCAACTCCTTTCTACGATCGAGTTCGATCGCCCCTCCCGTTCGGCCAGAGAGATTGTCGAGTGGAAGGGACGTTTCGTGTGCGCGATCCCCGGCAAACCGGTAGCGATCAGCTTTAAGGATCTTGAGAATGCTCGCAATAACACCACTAGCAACGGGGATCTCAAAGTCACTCTCGAGCGAACTCGAAAAAATCGCGATCTACACGAAGTCCTGTTAGGGATTTCGATCCAAGGTGACAAAAACACCGACTCGATCCAAGGCTGGACGTCGATGATCGACGCGTACCTTGAGGATTCCGACGGGAATCGCATCGAGCACGCTGGATGGTCGACGACCCGACTCACCGGGCGAGATATCGGTCTATCATTTCTCTTCGAGAGGGAGGAAACGTTGGATGGCTACCGGTTTGTTTTTGTGGCGCCGCAGTCGATCATGCAACAGTCGGTGGAGTATATACTCGGCGGAATCCCCCTACCGTGATCCAGGGGACCTAGAACGCCAACTCTCCGGGCAGATACTTGGCAATCAAATCCTCGTAATATGGACGCAATTGCTTCCAGTCTGGCGGCGTGGGGGATTTTGAATACAAGTCATACGGATTGAATTTGCGAACCCAGGGTAGCATCGCTCTATCGTGGTCATCGCATAGCCAGTCGTACTGCTCCTCGCGATGCCACGCGTAGAACGAATGGTAGCGGATCATGTACAACGCTGGATCTGGCAGGTAGGGTTTCATCACGTGGTAGAGGTATTCGTCGTGTCCCCACGACATCAAGATATTGCGCAATCCGCATCTTGGTCGATAGATGCCAGGCTCGCTGTTGAGTACTGGATCGTGAATATCTGGGTTCTCAGAGAAAAACTCGCTGTACACAATCCGTTCGCTAAATCGGCAACCTACAGGAAAGGTATCACCGACGACCGCCCATTGAGGCTGTCCCCACAAGCAAAGCACCTTGCCCAAGTCATGCAGCAGTCCGGTGAGCACGAACCAGTCTTCATGCCCATCGGTGCGGATGGCTTCCGCACATTGGAGAAGGTGTTGCAGTTGATCCAACTCGATATCTGGATCGGAGTCGTCGATCAGCGTATTGAGAAAGTCGAGGGCTTCAAAGGGGCTCATTCGTTGCCGATTCAAATCGAGGAACTCTGCACGCTTCACGCGAACGAAAGCAAGCGTTTGATGCTTATGGTTTTCTCGATAGAACGCGCGGACGGTTTCGCGTCCTGGATTGTCATAATTGCGGTAATCGCTTTGCGACTTTTGGCCCGGCTTGGGATAGACTTGGTTCTCGATGAAATCCTCCACCGCCTCGATATCTTTCATTTGGAACCACTCCGCAGGTCTCGCTTGATTCGTTTACAGGGCTACTGCCGACTGCACGTATACCGTCGGTAGCTCGCACCGACGTGCTAATTTTATCTTACTGACAACTTTGCTTCAGGAGAATCACACCCAAGGAATGAAGTGGACTAATGGCCACTGCTGGAAGCTCGTAGGATGGGTAAATCGCAATCAGATGGCCGAAGGGGGGCAAAACGGCAATACTCGTTCAATGCGAAAACAGAGAGCATTCCGCCGACAACGGGGTGGCGATAGCTTTTATAATGTATCGATTGCGGGCTATCCAATAACCGGCGTATCTTGGTCGCAGACTGCGAGGCAATCAGAAAATCTAGTTCGTCCAGGAAACTCGCATGAAAGCTTGCCACTCGTCTAGCTAAATATCGAAACCACTCGGGTGCTTGCGATGTAATCGTGCGCGAACTTTCTACCACCGAAAAAGTAACAGATCGCGTCCAGTACATACCAATAATTGCCAACGATCGGGATCATGCAAAGGATTCCCGGAATCCAACACCTCATCACGACTCCGCAAAGGAACCCCGGAACTTTACCCTGGTCGGTCACGACGCGTATGAGCATCAATTTCTTGCCGATCGATTGTCCCGATGTTGAAATGAGTGCCCACTGCAACACGGAAACGAGGGTAGGTATGATTCCGATCAAGATCCAAGTCGCTGCTTGGATGGATTGATCGCGACGGATCGTTTCGAATGGATTCTCGACGGCAAAACCGTGCGTTGATGCCCAGCGGACCGCACAAAAACCGAGGAAAATCGTTCCCGCAAAAAGGATCTGGTCGATAAAAAAGGCAACGGCTCGCTGCCATATCGACGCGTTGGAATGCCCGCTAAAATTTCGGTCACTCAACGGTACTTTCGTACTTCGTCTTGCGATGGCATACATTTCTTTATCGCTTAATTCGCGATCGAAAAGAAATGCGTTCGGGTTTTCCTGTGAAGATTTTTCCAGCAGTTTGGGTTGACGCTCCAGCAGTTGCAAAGCGCGTTCGACTCGTTCCACCGTTGCTTCGGGGACTGTATTGGCTTGCCTGCAGTACGGACAAAGGATCGCGTTTCCAACGTCTTCGCTCGAAGCGATACTGCTATTCCAACACTTCTGGCATCGGTATTCAACGTAGACGGGGGATTGGGTTTGCATCGGCTCGGTCAACATAGAAAAGTGTGACACGCCCCCGCGAGAGTCTCGAAGGGCAAAGTAGCGTAGGATTCACTACATGAGTTGCGGTATTCGCAGGGCTTTGTGACGCGAGAAAGTGTGCAATTGGATTTGGAAGTTCCAATTATTCCGGTTGCACCGTTCGCTACGCGGCGATGAGGACCGCCGGAATGAATGGCTCGCTGCGAAACTGCGGAAACTGATCATCCGAGAAATCGTTGCGTGGGGGCTTGTGCTCGCTCGACCGAGACTCGGCGAAAAGAGATTGCTACCAGGAAAAGTGTTTCTCAGGCGGCTTGATTCTGAAAGAACATCTGATGGACAGCGTCCCCGATGTCATTGAGTTTTCCTTGGAAGGAGTCTATGAAACCGTGAAGACCTTCGTTCATGACCTCTTCGATATCCAGGAACTCGAACTCGGCCCGGAGCCGACCTAGGAGTTGTTCTGGTCGGTTGCTGAAGTTACCGGAGGAGCCGCCAGTAATCGAGAGCAAGGAGCGTTCTGCGAGCGACACGCAAAATCGAACAGCGCGAGGAAAGTCTCTGTCGAGAAGCAGGAAGGCAGCGACGAGTTTAGGCGAGAGCCGACCAAACCGGCGGCGGTACATCTCCAATGCGCTGGCGCTTTTGAGAAGCATCCCCCATTGGCTGATATCGATCGATGTGCCGACATCAGCGATGTTTGGCAGGAGCAAGAAATACTTAACGTCGAGGATTCGCGAGGTTTTGTCGGCTCGCTCGAGCATGGCTCCTAGCCGACCAAAGTTCCAAGCTTCACCGTGAGACATGGTCCCCGATACAACACCATCGATGAGGAACCCGAATTGTCGAAGGCTAATGCGTGCCACCCACGAATCGTTTCTCGACCGAACAAATGCCGGGATAGGCAGATGGCAACCAACGCCAATCGGGCCAGGACTTTGACTTCCGAAGAGCCTACGAGCGTGTGATAGGCTTTTTTGGGCTCCTCGTCTCACCGTCCCTGCACTTCAAAACATTTCGCCACTAGTTCGAATCCTACCGCCTCCACGACTGTGGATCGGTACCAGACTGAGACATTCAAATCCCCAGTGATTTGACGACTCGCGCGACTCGAAAAACGACTCGAATTTGGGTGCGCGACGGAAATGCAACGCCGCGTTCCGCCATGCACCGAGCCAGCATGGGCGCTACAGAACTCCAAAGGAACTGGCCAGAAATGCGAAAACCCCTGGGGAA
>CAIOHR010000443.1 GCA_903858115.1 uncultured Pirellula sp.
CACACATTATCATTACGAAGTTTCCAACCGAAGACATACGCAGAGGAGAAACTCGTAGCCGTCTCTTCACCGCTGGTGGGTGTGTGCCCCTGCAAAATAATGGCACTCTCCGGGATCCAATTCTCTTGTTTGCTGATCCGCACTTTCATTCCGTACAAGACTTTCGTCTCCTCTTCGATTTCCGGCTCTTCTTCGAAGCTAAAAGGGACATTCCCTGAGTCAGTACCGCTCGCACCTCCTACCTCATAGTTGCAGCCGAATCGAAATTCGAGTTTCTCGCCGATTCCGTAACGGAAAAGGAGTTCCGGTAAACTATGGGTTTCAGACACGTCGCGATTATCGATAAAGGAATAGCTCGATTCGACGGCTAATCGTCCACTGCCAACGACCGTTGTGGACGCTGTAAAAGAATCTCGGTCCGTTTCAATTTCGTCGTTCTCAGGATCGCTTTCCGAAGAGTTCTCAGCCGAAGCCGGACGAAATAAACCACCCAATGACAACTGCGCTACACATTCTGCTTGCAATAGAAAAAAGGTTGCAAAGAATGAGCCAGCAAGACAAGTGTTGTTAAACATCCTACTCATCACAAGGAACCTAGCTTCAGAACTTTAATCGTGTGTATGCACGGTCGTACAAATTTATCACCCTGTTACCTTATCGTCGCAATAAAAAGCTGGCGTGAAAGGGGGCGTTTCCCTCCGCAAACTTACCCCAATAGTTTGATCTGCTTGGAGATGATCGCTAGCAATCGAGGGCATTGGATCTGACCAGATTCTGTCTTGAGTAGTTCTTGAAGAAGAATTTGCTGGTCCATCGATTCGCTCTTTCCACTTCCATTCATCCAACCGGAAAATACTGCCGATACCTCAAAGGGTGAGTGTGCACATGGGTTCGTGTTCCTGCGATGCCAGGTCTGCAAAGCCCCCGTGATTTTGAGACATGGTGTTTTAGTCATAGCATAGCCCAACATGGCAACTCAATGGCTCAGCGATAAGGATGAGGTTTTGCGATATGCGACGGCATGGACGCCACATCGCTGAGTTTTGGGCTGCTAGGAAAGCTCTCGCGATCCTAGCACTCGGACTATTTTGGATGCCCGGTATCGCGAGAGCCGAGCCACCTGTTTTCGCACCACTCCAGAATCCGTTCGCATCGGATTTTGATCACCTGGAGCAAACCCTTCAGTCGGTCATCGAGGAGAACAATCGATTGTCCGCTGAGGTTCAAGCACTCAAGGAGCAATCGGCCAAGGAGCAAGATCCCCTTTCGCTCTTGGAATACCCAGACGCAACCGACCGGAGCGATTCCTCTGCCGGCTTGCAAGCGGGTTCGTTACAGCTATTGTCCGCTGAGTATCTGGCGATGTACGACAACGGAATCGTGATTCGCCCCGAGAGTTTTGACAAGTCTCCCTTCTCATTAAAGATCAATCATCAGAATACGTTCCGCTATACGGGATTCCTTAGAGACGAATCATCCTGGATCGACAGTTCAGGGAATACCAATCCGATTTTTAACAGCACCAACTTTGCGGTTCCCCGCGGCAGGTTAATCTTCTCCGGAAAAACTCTTCTGCCAGAGCTCTCGTACCTGCTGAACATCGACTATAACACCGTCAACAACAACCCGATCGGGTTCCGGGCCTTTCCCCTTAGCTACCGATTTAGCCGCGGGCTAGAAGCCCATGTTGGGCAGAACAAAGTGCCTGGATCTCGCGAATGGCTTCATAGTTCTTTTGACGCC
>CAIOHR010000444.1 GCA_903858115.1 uncultured Pirellula sp.
ATGTCTACTATCGTTCCCGGTGTCAAACAGTCGCGTCGCCGACTATGTTCCGGACGTTTGGGAATCGCTCGAGCCACGGTACCGAGATTTCGGCATCGAAGTTCCATCTCTGACCGTCGAGCAGTTCTGGACGCAAGTAACGGACTTCGGGATCGACGAGGTCGACTTGATCAAGCTTGATTGCGAAGGGGCCGAGTACCTAATCATTTCCGAACTATCGGCTTTTGGGCTGATGGACCGCATCGGCTGGATCCGTGGAGAGTGGCACAGCCGCAAGGATAATTTGCTGCTGGCCAATCTCCTGGGCCAAACGCACATCTTCAACATCGATTCGAATTATCCGCATTCGGTAGGGATGTTTGTGGCGCATCGGATGATTTAGATTTCGCGAAACACTGGTTTTTCCGCATTCTTCACGCCGCCTCTGCGGCAAAGCGCACCAGTATCTATTTCTCCAATAATGCTAGCTAGTGACCAAAGGTGTCACTCGCTAGCACGATACTGGCCAAATGGCTTACGCCTGATTTCCCCACCAACCGGTGGAAATCGGACGGTAAATGTCCAGAACCCAAGGATTTACGGCATCCGCAATGCTGTCATTTCGCTGTAAAGTTTGATAAACTTACGCCCCACGTCGAATTCCAATCGATCAGGGGGGTGAATTGTGCCCAAAGTCAGTGAATACGTGAAAGTTGCGGAAGCAGCAGAAATCCTTGGTGTCTCGCCCGGAACGATCAGAACCTGGGCGGCGGATGGCAAAATCCCTATGCACCGAAACCCAGCAAACGGTTACCGGCTGTTTCGTCGCGAGGAGCTAGACAAATTTCTTAGCGACCTTGCGGCACCAACCGTGGCAAAACCAAAGTAACAAGAGACTGCTATATGCCGCGAATTTTCGACAACATCGATCGACAACTGCTTCCCGCTTTGAAGGAGACACTCGTCCTTTCTCAGAGGGCGGACTACTGCGTTGGTTACTTCAACCTTCGTGGATGGAAACAAGTAGACAATCTTGTTGAGCAATGGCGCGGTGGTGAAGGAAACTGCTGCCGACTATTGGTGGGCATGCAGCAAATGCCCAAAGACCAGCTCCGATCGGCCCTTAGTCTGTTGCACAGTGAAGATGCGATCGATCAGTCGACGGCGATCGTTCTGAAGAAAAAACTTGCACAAGAGTTCCGTGATCAACTCACGATCGGCGTTCCAACCAACGAAGATGAAGCAGGACTGAGAAGACTAGCCTCACAATTGGAATCCGGAAAGCTTGTAGTCAAGCTTTTCTTGCGACACTCACTTCATGCAAAACTCTATTTGCACTTTCGTCAGGACCCCCTAAATCCAAAGATTGCTTACCTCGGCAGCAGCAATTTGACCTTTGCAGGACTGTCCAAGCAAGGCGAACTCAACGTAGATATTCTCGATCACGATGCCTGTGACAAAATATCGAGCAACCTGAATTCAGATTCATTCATGCGCATAATTAACAATAATATCCTAATTATCCACATTATAATTAATTAATTTCCA
>CAIOHR010000445.1 GCA_903858115.1 uncultured Pirellula sp.
CCGATCCCGAGTTTTCGCAAAAGATCCACGCAGCTATCGAACGTTCATTTGAAGAATGGTCAGAAGACAAGTACGTTCGCGGGCTTCGTAGTGCAATCGCTTCCCTCCCTGTCGCTTCTCTCGCTACCGTCGCTCGTTCACTCATTGAAGTCCAGTCTCTAAGCCAGACAATTACCGGCGAAATGGGAACAGTTGGAGGACCAATCGACGTTGCCACAATTTCTCGGGAACATGGATTCCAATGGGTTCGCCATAAGTCAACATCTGCATAGCCAGCATTCTGAAGACTAATCGACGGCTGATAATCCATTAAAAAATCGATAATGCTCTGTTCCAGTTGCAGTGCTAACACCGTTGACTTACCCGACATTTTGGAGGCTTCATGCCAGACAGAATCAATTCCCTAGTTGGACAGTCGAAATATGCAGGATTTGCCACAAGCGAATTTAGAAAGGCTTGCAAGCTTGTTGAAGCCGGAATCTTGGATGAAGCAAAAAAGCTTCTCGTTGACCTTGACTCTGCGAAACTTCGCCTTCAGTTTTACGCAACGTGGAAAGAATACGACCGGCTAAATGCTCTGGCGCTCAGGCCACTCAAAGATTACCCAAAGATCAAAAAGGTTGGTAAGCGAATGCCTTCTGCTGCGATTGTTCGAGAGGTATATGAACGAGATTTCTGGGCATGTCGTTGGTGCGGCACACCTGTGATCGCAGACAAACCAATTAAGGCAATGCACAAACTGTTCCCGGCGACTTTCTATAAAGGCACAACCAACGATTCGATGCATGGGCTCATGCTGAGTTCACGCGTCAGCCTCGATCATGTTCTTCCGCATTCGTTCGGTGGCACTAACGATATAGAGAACCTCGTGACGTCTTGCTGGCCATGTCAGTTCGGTCGAGGCAATGACTTGATCGAACGCCTCGGGCTGAGCGATCCTCGCGAACGTGAGCCGATCCCTACAGACTGGGATGGCTGTTCAACACTTAAGTTCTAGTGAACAACGCCAAGAATGTTTTCCGAACAGCTCATACAGCAGTACTTTTCGTCGCGGCGGTCCGGCATCACTAACTCGCCACAGTATTTACAGAATGAGGCTTTACGAAGTTGCTTGGTCCTTTGCTTCGCGATCGCCCGCAAAACTTCATCAGCAGAAGTAGATCCGTAATCGTCAAAGCCCTCTAGATCAATCGGCTCACCAACAAGTACCCCATGCCCGCCTCCTGGACCAGTCCATCGAAACTTGTATTTCCATACCCGACATCCAGGAAGTGCAAAAGTGATCGCCACTTGCGGACTAGCGCTCAGTAAGACCATTTCTAGCGGCGACATATCTGTCTGACTCATATAGATGTCTTCTTCGATTTGACTTTCGTGCAACGCTCTCGGCACAACCTCTGGTTCAAGAGAATGCAAGTGCCGAAGCAAATCTTCAAAGTTGGCGCCAAGTTGACCAGCGATAAGTGAAACCGCTTCTTTAATTCGTAGATCTTGGCTTTTACTCACCCTTTTCCTTCTTCCGATTGCACCGTTTGATACGCGACACCAAGTGGCGGCCAGCCAAACCCCTCGGCGAACCCACCGCACTTTTGCAAATAGTCCCGCAGAGTTTCCTCGGTAAACCCGAATCTCTGAAACATATAGACATATGAACTACCAAAATGCTTGTAAGCCTCCCAGCCGAGACGATTCAGAACATCG